>JBJHCC010000007.1:0-112298 GCA_050485825.1 Gammaproteobacteria bacterium | reverse complement strand
ATGACGGGCCTCGGAGGGCGTCGGTCGGCCCCACGTGGCCGTCGGGCCATGTCTGGTGAAACCCCGAATCGTTGCTGGTGCCCGGCATGGTCCGTCGGGGGCGTGGCCCCGACCTACTCGGTGGTGGTCGATGCCGCGGAGAAATGATGGGGCTCGGACGGCGTCGGTCGGCCCCACGTGGCCGACGGACCATGTGCGCTCACGCCCCGATCCGGCCGTCTGGGACCTGAGCCCGGAGCGACGGCTGCAGGCCTAAAGCTCTACCGGGTCTACGTCCAGATGCCAGCGTGTGCGACGGGACTGGGGCAAGGCGTGCAGGGCCTCGAGGCTGCCATCAAGCAGGCGCAGCAGACCGGCGCGGTCGGCGGCCTGCAGCCAGAGCTGGAAGCGCCAGTAACCGCTGCGGCGCTCCATGACCGCGGGGATTGGGCCAGCGATCTTGAGGCCCGGCCGGCGCAGGCGGTCCGCTGCCGCCTGCAGGAAGGCTTTGGCCTGGTCGGCCCGGTGACTTTCGGCGCGCAGCAGGGCCAATGCGCTGGCCGGCGGCAGCGCTGCGGCATGTCGTTCGGCCAGCAGTTTGCCGGCAAAGCTCAGATAGTCATCGGCCAGCAGATCGGCCAGCAAGGGGTGATCGGGGTGGCGGGTCTGGAGATAGAACTCGCCGCCGCGCTCGACGCGACCGGCGCGACCGGCGACCTGGCAGATGATCTGCCCGAGGCGCTCGGGCGCTCGAAAATCGGCGCTATAAAGCGCCTGATCGACATCCAGAACCGCGGCCATGGTCAGCGCCGGCAGATGGTGGCCCTTGGCCAGCATCTGGGTACCAACCAGAATGCAGCGGCCGCCAGCGCGGACCTGGTTCAGTAGCTGCTCGAAATCATCGCGACCGCTCATGCTGTCGCGGTCGACGCGGTGGACCGGCACATCGGGGAAGTGCTCGGTCAGCAGGCCTTCGAGGCGTTCGGTGCCGCTGCCCAGGGCGACCAGATCGGGCGAGCCGCACTCGGGACAGCGCGGCGGCTGCGGGCGGGTGGCGCCGCAATGGTGACACTGCAGGCGGGCCTGGCGCTGGTGCACGGTCATGTGCGCGCTGCAGCGCTGGCAATCGGCTTGCCAGCCGCAGGCGTTGCACATTTGAACAGGGGCAAAGCCGCGCCGATTGCGATAGACCAGCACCTGGCCATCGGCTTCGAGATGGCGGCCAATCGCAGCCAGCAGACGGGGGTCGAGCAGGCCTTTTTGATGACGCTGGTCCAGCACCCGCCAGCGCGGCGGCTCGGCGCCGCCGGCACGACGCGGCAGCTCGAGGCGTCGATAGCGGCCGGCCGCAGCGTTTTGCAAGCTCTCCAGCGCCGGCGTGGCCGAGCCCAGCAGGACGGGAATACCCAGCTGGCGAGCGCGGAGCACGGCCACATCGCGGCCGTGGTAACGGGCGCCGTCCTGCTGCTTGAAGGAGGCGTCATGTTCCTCATCGACCACGATCAGGCCCGGTCGCAGCAGCGGCAGAAACACCGCCGAGCGGGTGCCAACGATGATCGCGGCGCGGCCCGAGCCGGCGGCTTCCCAGCATTGCAGGCGTTCGCCCTCGCTCAAGCCGGAGTGATAAACCCAGGCGCGCCGACCGAGCCGACGCTCGATCCGGCGGACCAGCTGCGGGCTGAGCCCGATCTCCGGCACCAGCATCAGTACCTGGCGGCCGCGCGCGAGCAGGCCTTGGGCGGCGCGCAGATAGACTTCGGTTTTGCCGCTGCCGGTCACCCCGGCCAGCAGCAGCGCCTCGAAGCGATGGCGGGCACGAAGTACGGCAGCCGCGGCGCGGCGCTGGTCGGGGTTGAGCGCCGGGCCAGGCTCGGCGCTGCGGGCGGGCTCGGCGCTGGTCGCTGCAAGCAGGCCGTCGTCGAGCATGCGCTTGATCAGGGCGCTGCTGAAGCCCTCGCCGAGCAGCTGCTCGCGCGCCACCGGATCGCGACCGAGACGCTCGCGCAGCGTCTGTTGACGGGCAGCGCGACCCAGCTCGGCGGCGCGACCACGCGCCGTCAGCATCAGCGCTTGCGGCGGCGCGCGGCGGAAGCTGCGGCTGCGCCGAAGGGCGCCGGGCAGCAGCAGCTGCACGCTCTCGCCGGGAGCAAAGGCATAGTAGCGCTGGCACCAGTCAAGCAGGGCCAGCAGGTCGAGTGGAATCAGGGCCCGATCGAGCACCCGCTCAATCGGCTTGAGCTCGAGCTCAGTGTCAGCCTGGCCGTGCGCCATGACCAGGCCGACCAGATGTCGGCGGCCGAAGGGCACCAGCACCCGGCTGCCGGGCGGCGGCGGGCCGTCAGCGGGCGGCAGGTAGTCGAACAGGCGCGGCAGCGGTACCGGCACCGCCACCCTGACGGCTGCGTTCGCAGCCAGCGTCATCGCTGGTCAGCGGCGGCAGACTCAGGGCAGCTCGACGGCAACCGGCCGGGCGTCACGGTGTGCCATCCGCTGCTGGCCGCGATCGAACTCGATCAGGTCGGCCAGGATGCGGGCCGACTCGAACAGGTACAGATCGCGCTCCGGCTCGGCGTCGGCATCGGCATCCTCGTCGTCGTCCGGGCTGGCTTCGGGAAGGTCAACCAGCGCTTCCGGGGCATTCGGGTGCGGCCGGCCGAAGCGAGCGGCGCGCCGGGCTTCGGCGGCCGCCATCTCCTCGCGCCGGGTGGCGAGCAACAGCGACACGCTGACCCGGTCAGACTCGGCTTCCCACTCGTTGACTTCCTCGACCAGCTGCTGCAGCTCTTCGTCCTCGACAAGGCGACGCTCATGGCGTTCGCGGGCCTGGGCGATCAGGCCGGACAGGTCGGCCACCGGACGGAACTCGGTCGGCGCGATCTCACCCCAGGGCAGGGCGAATTCCAGCGCGCTTTCGCCGAAGTCCTCCGGGTCACCCGGCGTCGGCAGCGCGATGTCCGGAACCACGCCGCGGGCCTGGGTCGACGGCCCGGCAATACGGTAGAACTGGGCCATGGTCAGCTTGATCTGACCCAGCCGGGCATTATCGCTGCGCGAGAACTCGTCCAGATCAATCAGATTCTGCACCGTGCCTTTGCCGAAGGTGGTTTCACCAATCACCACCCCGCGGCCGTAGTCCTGAATGGCCGCGGCGAAGATTTCCGAGGCCGAGGCGCTACGCCGATCAACCAGCACCGCCAGCGGGCCGTCCCAGGCCATGCCCGGCTCGCGGTCACGCTCCAGGCTGACCCGACCCTGCGAGTCGCGCACCTGGACCACCGGGCCTTCATCGATGAACAGTCCGGTCATCGTGGTCGCCTCGATCAGCGCCCCGCCGCCGTTGCCGCGCAGGTCGATGATCAGGCCTTCGATACCCTCGCTCTTCAGTTCATTGATCAGCCGCCGCGTATCGCGGGTGCTGGAGCGGTAGTTGGGCTCATTGCGCGCCCGGCCCTGAAAATCAACATAGAACACCGGCACGTTGATGACGCCAATGCGACGGGTGTTGTCACCGTCGGGAATCTCGATGATCTCGCTCTTGGCCGCCTGCTCCTCCAGGCGAACGCGGTCGCGGACGATGTCAATCACCTGGCTGGGGCCGCTCAGACCGGTCTCGGCCGGCAGAACTTCCAGCCGGACCACGGTGTCTCGTTCGCCGCGAATCAGCGACACCACATCATCCAGGCGCCAGCCGATCACCTCGACCATGTCCTCATCGCCCTGGGCCACGCCGACCACGCGATCGCCCGGCTTCAGGCGCCCGTCCAGGTCAGCCGGCCCGCCGGGCACGATTTCCATGATCGTGGTGTATTCGGTCTCGCGCTGGAGCATGGCGCCGATGCCGTCCAGCGACAGGCGCATGGAGATCTCGAAGTTGTCGACGCTGCGCGGCGACATGTAGGCCGAGTGCGGCTCGATCGAACGGGTGAACGCGTTCATGAAGAACTGGAACACGTCTTCGCTGTTGAACTCGCTGATCCGGCGATTGAGATTGGTGTAGCGCTGGGTCAGGGTTTCCCGGATCTGCTCTTCCTCCTGATCGGCGAGCTTCAGCAGCAACCAGTCGTTCTTGACCCGCTTGCGCCAGATTTCGTCGAGTTCGGCGCGGTCGGCCGCCCACGGCAGCTCGCTGCGATCAAAGCGGTACTCCTCATCGACGTCAAAGTCGAAGCCCTCCTCGAGCAGGCTCAAGGCATGCTCGGTTCGCTCGGCCACCCGACGCACGTAGCGGTTGAAGATATCGAAGGCCGGCTCGAGATTGGCCGAGCGCAGGGCTTCATGCAGATGCGGCCGGTAACGCTCCAGGTCGGCCACGTCGCCGGCATGGAAGTACAGGCGATTCCCGTCCAGCAGCCGCAAATACTGCTCGAAGATGCGCTCCGACAGGTCTTCGGCCATGTCGCGGCGATGGTAGTGATAACCGCTGATGAAGCGGGTCGCCAGCCGGCTCGCAAACCGATGCTCGGTCTTTGGCGCCAGCAGCGAGCCGGTGGGATCGATCACCGTGGCCTGGCCGGGGGCGAGGAAAGCCGCCAGCGGCACCAGCGCCGACATCAGCAGGACCGGGAGCAGAATTCTGGGCAGATGCTTGTTCATGGAAGCCTAAGACCGATGGACACGCCAATAGTTTTGCCAGCTGTCCGGTCTGCGTCTAATCCGAGTGGTGCTGCGCCGTGCCCGGCGCCGAATTGACACTGTCCGGAATGGCATGGTACCCCAACAGTTCGCAAAGCGCTGTCGTCACCGATGAAGCGACCGCAAATGGGCGAATTCCGGGGCAATGATCGCTGATCTGAGTCATCGTCAGGCCGGCATAGCCGCAGGGATTGATCCGGCCAAACGGCGCCAGATCCATGGCGACATTGATGGCCAGACCGTGATAGCTGCACTCGCGACGCACTTTCAGGCCGATGGAGGCAATTTTGGCACCGTTGACATACACCCCGGGCGCGCCCTCGCGCCGCTCGCCGGCGATGCCCAGCTCGGCCAGCAGCTGGATCACCGCCGCTTCCAGCCGATCGACCAGGCAGCGCACGCCGATCCCGGCGCGCTTCAGATCGAGCAACGGGTACAGCACCAGCTGGCCCGGCCCGTGATAGGTGACCTGGCCGCCGCGATCGGTCTGGACGACCGGAATATCGCCCGGAGCGAGCACATGCTCGGGCTTGCCGGCCAGGCCCTGAGTGAAGACCGGGTCATGCTCGACCAGCCACAACTCGTCGGTGGTATCGGGCTGGCGGGCATCGGTGAAGTCCCGCATCTCGCGCCAGACCGGCTCATAAGCGCGGCGGCCGAGGGCGCGCACGATCAGGGCCCGCCCCGATGCCGCCCGGCCGATCGGGCAGCTGTCCGCTGCATCGGCCAGCCTGCGCCCTGACATCGGCCCGGCCATCACAGCATCATCAAGACCGCGTCCAGCGCCCGCACCTCGGCGTAGATACGCTCCAGATGCTCGCGAGACACAGCGGTGATGGTGACGGTGATGCTTTCGAACTGGCCGTTGCGACTGGGCCGGATGCGGACATCACGGGCATGCGAGAAGGGGCTGTGGCGGGCGACCGCGCCGAGCACGGCGGTCCGCGCCGCCGCACTGGTCCGGACCATCGCCTTGACCGGGTAGCGGCAAGGGAACTCCAGCGGACTGTCGGGCTGTTCGGGCATGGGCCCGATGATACTCCCGCGATCAGCCGCCGAACAGACCGCCAAACCAGAGACGGATGCCGTCGGCGGTGCGGCTGAAGAAGCCGGCCTGTTCGACCGCTCGCCGCGTGATCAGGGCGCGGTCGGCCACGGTCTGCCCATCCAGCTCCACCACCAGGCGACCGACCACCTCGCCGGCAGCCAGCGGCGCGGTCAGGCTCTGGCTGATCTCCAGCCGGGCCTGGAGGGCATCGTAGCGGCCACGCGGAATGGTGACGAACAGATCCTCCTCGATACCCAGCGCCACCTGACCGGCGCGGCCCTTCCAGACCCGCTCTTCGCTGAGCACCTCGCCGGCGTCGTAGAGCTGATAGGTTTCGAAGAAGCGAAAACCGTAGTTGAGCAGCGCCTGGCTGGCCGTGGCTCGGGCCTCTTCACTGGCCGTGCCCATGACCACGCTGACCAGACGCATGCCGTCGCGGCTGGCCGAGGTGACCAGGCAGTACCCAGCGGTGCTGGTGTGTCCGGTCTTCAGCCCATCCACCGACGGGTCCCGCCACAGCAGCCGGTTGCGGTTGTGCTGGCGGATGTCGTTGTAGGTGAACTCGCGCTCCGAGTACCAGGCGTAGAACTGCGGAAACTCGCTGATGATGGCGCGGGCCAGAATCGCGACATCGCGCGCCGTGGTCAGCTGGTCCTCATGCGGCAAGCCGGTGGAATTGACATAGTAGGTGTTGACCATGCCCAGGCGCTCGGCCTGCTTGTTCATCAACCCGGCGAACACCTCCTCGGACCCGGCGATGTGCTCGGCGATGGCCACACTGGCGTCGTTGCCGGACTGGATGATGATGCCCTTGAGCAAATCCTCGACGCTGACCCGACGGCCGACCTCGACAAACATCCGCGAGCCGGGCGTACGCCAGGCATTTTCGGAAATCAGGACCTGGTCGTCGAGGGCGAGATTGCCGGCAGCCATCTCCTGAAAGGCGACGAAGGAGGTCATCAGCTTGGTAATGCTAGCCGGCTCGACGCGGTCGTCCGGCGCCCGCTCGGCGATCGCCGTATTGGAGTGGAAATCGACCAGAATGAAACTGGTGGCACCGACCGCTGGCGGGGCCGGCACGGGTGTCTGGGCTACGGCCCCGCTGACCACAAGCAGGGCAAGCAACGCGGCAAGTCCAGGGCGATACAGGGCGAAAGGCGTGATCATCACAAAAGTCTGGGGTTGGAATCAGGGATAGACGAAAGCCGGGCGACCGAAGCCCAGGGTCTCAAGGGTGCTGGTCAGCTCGATCACGCGCTCGATATCGAGCAGCGGGCCGATCTGAACGCGCCAGACGCGGCCGTTGGCGGTGGCCGCCTGTTCCGAGCGTAGCGGCGCCAGGCCGGCCTCGCTCAGCCGTGATTTCAGGGACTCGGCGCGGGCACGCTCGGAAAAGGCCCCGACCTGAAGCAGCACCGGCACTCTGGACGGAGCGACAGCATACATGATCGGATCGTCGAAATTGATCGCTTCGACCTTGACCGGGCCGGTCCCCTGGCGGTCGATGCCGAGCTTGACGGCAGCGGCCCAGGACAGGTCAATGATCCGGTCCGGATGAAAGGGCCCGCGGTCATTGATCCGAACGACGATGCTGCGGCCGTTCTCCAGGTGGGTGACCCGGGCCCAGGTCGGCAGCGGCAGGCTGCGATGGGCGGCGGTGAGCTGGTACATGTCGTAGGGTTCGCCCGAGGAGGTGGCGCGGCCATGAAACTTGGTTCCGTACCAGGAGGCGATGCCCTCCTCGCTGTAGCCGCTGGCGCTGTTCATCACATGGTAAGTGCGGCCCAGCACCACGTAGGGGCTGCGATTGCCATAGGCGCTTCTCGGCTCGGGCCGCGGGTTGGGTGTGATGATGCGGCTGGGATCGAAAGCGGTCGCCGGCGGGCCGTCCGCCGTCCGCGGCCGGTCCTGACGCGACTGCGGCGTGGCGCAGGCGGCCAGCGCCAGCACCAGGGCCAGGGAGATCAGGCCTCGGATCAAGGCGCCTGCTCCCGGATTGCCTCGGCCAGCTGGGTGACTGCCATGGCGTAGAGCGGCGAGCGGTTGTAGCGGGTGATGACATAGAAATTGTTGAGCCCGATCCAGAACTCCGGACCGTTGCCGGTTTCCAGCTCGACCAGGGTTGCGCGGGTGTCATCGGCGAGTCCGTCGGCGTCGAACTCGATGCCCAGCTCGGCCAGCTCGGCCAGGCTGTGGCTCAGGTTCATGCCAAAAGAGGCATCCAGGGACTCCGGCATGGCCGTGACCGGCAGCACGATCGGCGCCCCGGTCTGCCAGCGGTGGCGGGCCAGGTAGTTGGCAACCGAACCGAGCGCGTCAGGCAGCGAGCGCCACAGGTCGCGCGAACCGCTGCCGTCGAAATCGACTGCGTAGGCGCGATAGCTGGACGGAATGAACTGCCCCAGCCCCATGGCGCCGGCATAGGAGCCGCGAACTTCGAACAGCGGCAGGTTTTCCTCCCGGGCCAGGGCGATGAAATGACCGAGCTCGCTGGAGAAGAAATCGGCCCGGCGCGGGAAGTAGAAACCCAGCGTAGCCAGCGCATCGATCACTCGAAAGCGGCCCGTGTTGCTGCCGAAATTGGTCTCCACCCCAACAATGGCAACGATGATCTCGATCGGCACGCCGAAATGCTCGGACACCGACTCCAGCAGCTCCTGGTTGGCCCGCCAGAATTCCGCGCCGCCGGCGATCCGCGTCTCGGTCAGGAAGATTGGCCGGTACTGATACCAGGGCCGGGCCTCGGCCGGGCGGGTGATCGCGTCGATGATGCTCTGCTCGAAGCGCGCCTCGGCCAGAACCGCGCGGATCTCGTCCGCATCCAACCCGTGCAGCTCGGTCATGCGCTCGACAAAGGCTTCCGAGCCCGGATGAGGTTCTTCGGCCAGGGCCAGGGCCCAGCCGGTCAAGCACAGCAAAACCAGAGCAACACGCATCATTCCATCAATCCCGATCAGGCAGCAGTGATTCAGTATAGAAATTCCCGGGCGCAAAAGGTTTCGCCCGCCACCATTCTAACAACCCGACCCCGTCTCACCTCTTCTTCCCTTTCCCCTCTTCCCGCTGCCCCTCTCACTGTGGTCACCTCGGCAACCATCGTCCGTCGGCCGCGTGGGGCCGACCTACTCCCGCCCGTTTCACCTTTCACCTTTCACCTTTCACCTTTCACCTTTCACCTTTCACCTTTCACCTTTCACCTTTCACCTTTCACCCCATGAACCTCCGCCGACTATACAAACCCATCACCAAACCAAAGCCCGCCAGCAGGGTCACCGCCGAGGTGCCACCGTAGCTGAGCAACGGCAACGGCACGCCAACCACCGGCAACAGGCCGCTGACCATGGCCACGTTGACCAGCAAATAAAGGAAAAACATCATCACCAGGCTTCCACACAGCAGGCGCCCGAAGCTGTCGCGACAACAGGCCGCCAGATACAGGGCGCGCAGGATGATCACGGCATAGAGCAGCAGCACCAGCACCACGCCGACGAAGCCGAACTCCTCGGCCAGCACGGCGAAGATGAAATCGGTATGCGGCTCGGGCAGGAACTCCAGATGCGACTGGGTGCCGGCGGTCCAGCCCTTGCCGCTCAGGCCGCCGGAGCCCACTGCGATCTTCGACTGGATGATGTTCCAGCCCTGGCCCAGCGGGTCGCGCTCGGGGTCGATGAAGGTCAGCACCCGGTTCTTCTGGTACTCGTGCAGATTCAGCCAGAGCAGCGGCAGGGCCGCCGTCGCCGCCGCCATCATCGCCAGAATCAGACGCCAGCGCAGGCCAGCCAGAAACAACAGGCACAGGCCGCTGGCACCGACCAGCACCGCGGTGCCCAGATCGGGCTGGATCGCAATCAGGGCACAAGGCAAGGCGATCAGAACGACCGCCACGGCCAGATCCAGCCAGCCCGGTGGCAGCGGTCGGCGCGCCATCAGTGCGGCCAGAATCAGCGGCAGCGCCAGCTTCATCGCCTCCGACGGCTGGAAGCGGATCACGCCCAGATCCAGCCAGCGCTGGGCGCCGCGGCCGACGCCAAACTGCCAGACCGCGATCAGCATCAGCAGGGCCGCCAGATACAGCCAGGGCGACCAGGTCTGCAGCAGACGCGGCGGCAGATGGGCCATCACCAGCAATACCGCCAGCCCCAGGCCGAGCCGGGCGCACTGCCGCCAAACGAGGCCGATGTCCTGCTCGCCGGCGCTGTAAAGGACCATCAGCCCAAGGCCCATCAGCAGCAGTAGCGCGCCCATCAGCAGCGGGTCCAGACGCAGCCGCGGCCAGACCAGGCTGCGCCGGGCAGTCCCGCTCAGCGCGTTCAATAGCCCAGCTCCAGGGCCCGCTTGAGGACCCCGGTAGCGGCCGGCGCGGCGATTCGGGCGCCGCTGCCGCCATGCTCGACCACCACGCTGATCGCCAGGCGCGGCGAATCCAGCGGCGCAAAGCCAATGAACAGCGCATGGTTGCGCAGATGTTCCGGCAGCGCGTCCTGATCGCGGCGACCGCTGTCGGCATCGTCAGGCAGCCCGAACACTTGCGCGGTGCCGGTCTTGCCGGCGATCCGTTCCGGCAGGCCGACCGACGCCTGGCGCGCTGTCCCGGTGGTTCCGTGCAGCACGGCGGCCATGCCGCGAAAGACCGCGTCCCAGTGGCGCTCCTGATGCACCACCATGGTCATCGGTTCGCCCGGCCCGATCAGCGAAGGTGTGGCGGTCTGACCGCGCCCGGCCAGCGCCGCGGTGGCCACGGCCAGCTGCATCGGGGTGACCACAGTAAAGCCCTGGCCAATTCCGGTAATGACGGTTTCGCCGGGGAACCAGGGTTCGCCGAAGGTGGCGCGCTTCCAGGCCCGGCTGGGCAGGACGCCGTTGATCTCGCCGTTCAGCCCGAGCCCGGAACTGCGGCCGAATCCGAACAGCGCCAGCTCGCGCGACATCCGGTCGATGCCCAGCTCAACCGCCAGCTGGTAGAAATACACGTTCACCGATTCGGCCAGCGCCAGCTCGAGGTCGACCCAGCCGTGGCCGCCGCGGCGCCAGTCGCGGTAGCGGCGGCTATGGCCTGGCAGTTCGAACCAGCCGCGCGAGAACACGCGGGTCGACGGCGTGATCCGGCCGCTGTCTAGGCCGGCCAGGGCGATAAAGGGCTTGATCGTCGAGCCCGGCTCATAGCCGCCGGCCAGAAAACGATTGAACAGCGGCCGATGGCGGTTGGTCAGCAATTCGCTGTAGTCGGCCTGGCTGATGCCGTTGACAAACAGATTGGGATCGAAGCCGGGATGACTGACCAGCGCCAGCACCTCGCCGGTTTCGACCAGCATCAGCACCACCGCGCCAGCGCGCTCGCCAAGAACCTCGACCGCTGCCCGCTGCAGGTCGAGATCGAGATTCAGGACCAGATCCTCACCGGCTGTCGGCGGCTGGCGCTCCAGCACGCGCAGCACCCGCCCCTGGGCATTGGTCTCGACCCGCTCGTGGCCGGAGCGGCCGTGCAACAGCGGCTCGAATCGACGCTCGACGCCGGTCCGACCGATATGCGTGGTCGCTCGGTACTGGTCGCGGTCGATTCGGGTCAGGTCTTCGGCATCAATCCGACCGATGTAGCCGACCACATGGGCCAGCAGCGGCCCATGCGGATAGTAGCGGGTCAGATAGGGCTCGATCTCGATGCCCGGCAGCCGATGGCGCTGCACCGCCAGGCGGGCGACTTCCTCATCGGAGAGATTGGTCTTGAGGGTCACCGCCTGAAAGCGGCGCGAACGCTGGCGCTGCTGCTCAAAGCGGCGCAGCTCATCGGCCGAGATCGGCACCAACTCGCCAAGCCGCTCGACCGTCTCGGCCAGCCCCGGGGTGCGCTCCGGCACGATCACCAGCCGATAGGCGGGCCGATTCTCCGCCAGCACGCGGCCGTGACGATCGAGAATCAAGCCGCGATTGGGCGCGATCGCCCGCAAACGGATGCGATTGTCGTCGGCACGGGCAGCGAAGGTCTCGTGGTCACCCAGCTGCAGATCGGCATAGCGCCAGCCCAGCAGCAGCAGGCCCGCCAGCACCACCAGCACCAGCACCCGAAAGCGGCGGCTGATCAGGGCGAGCTCGGACTGCTCGTCGCGAAGCTCAGCGGCAGCACCCGGCGCGATCATGATCGCTGCAGGCGCTGGCGCTGGCGCAGCGCATCGAAGATCAGGAACAACCAGGGCCAGCAGGCCACGCCGACCAGCGGCGACAGCCACCAGCTCCAGTGCGGCCAGGTCTCGCCCAGCAGCACGAACACCCACAGCTGAATGACGCGATCGTTGATCAGCAGGGCGAGAATCGCGGCCGCCTGCTGCCAGGGCGGGAAAAACCGGATCCGGGCGCGAAAGCGCTCCAGCAGAAACACCAGCACCACCAGGCTGAGCGCATGCTGGCCGAGAAAGGTCCCGGTTGCCAGGTCCAGCACCAGGCCCAGCAGGAACGCCTGGCCCATATGGCGCAGCCGGCCGGCCTCCAGGTTCCAGTACAGGATGATCAGGGCAATCCAGAACGGTCTGAGCGGTTCCGCCACCACCGGCAGCGGCAACAGCGTCAGCAGCAGCCCCAGCAGCAGGCTGAACCAGAGCAGGCCCAGGCCTTCGTCGCGCGCGCTCACGGCGCCTCCTCCGGGGCAGGCTCGGGGTCAATCCCGGGCAGTTCGGCAGCCGCCTCATCCGGCTCCTGGGGAGATTCCTGGTCGGCGTCGGCTTCAACCGGGTCCGCGGGCGCGGCGTCGAGCCCGTCGTCCTCGGCCGGCGACGCCGCCACATCCGGGGTGAACAGCACCAGCCAGTGTCGGGCGCCATCGAGACGCGACAGCGGGCGCGCCACCGCCAGGGCAAAGGCATCGCCAGGCGGGCGCTCGACCTCGGCGACCCGGGCGACTGGCAAACCAGCCGGGAAACGGCCACCCAGCCCGGAGGTCAGCAGCAGATCACCCGCTTCGAGATCGACATTCATTGGCAAATCGGACAGACGCAGTTCGTCAATTCGACCGCTGCCGTAAGCGATGGTGCGAAGGCCGGTACGCAAGACTTTCACCGGCAGGGCGTGGTCCGGGTCCGACAGCAGCACCACCGTGGCCGAGTGCAGCATCACCTGGTCGATCTGGCCGACCAGGCCGTTGGCATCGATCACCGGCTGGCCGCTGCTCAGGCCGTCGCGCCGTCCGCGATCGACCATCACCCGGTGGCGGTAGGGATTCAGATCGATTTCGCGCAGGGTGACGGTGCGGAAATCCACGTCCTGGCGTTCGGAAGCTTCGAGCAGATCGCGCAGCTCGGCATTCTCGCGCACCAGCTCGGCCTGCAGCAGCAGGCGGGCGTGACTTTCCTGCAGCAGGCCCTGCAACTCGTCGCGCTGGGCCGTCAGCGCCCGTCGATCCTGGAAATCGTCGCGCAGCTGCCGGCCCAGGCGAAAGGGGGCCTCGATGATCAGCTGCAGCGGCTCGATCGCCAGCGCCGCGGTGGCCCGGAACTGGTCGACATAGCGCCCTCGGTAGTCCAGGGTCATCAGCACGGCGGCAAGCAGAATGTAGAACATCAGCCGCGCCATGCGGCTGCCGGGATCCCCCAGGATCGGCGACGCGCTGGAGCCTTCGCTGGTATTCACCGCACGGCGGACCGCTGCCTACACGATCCGCGGGTCAGCTGGCGGAGAAGAAGTCGCCGCGATTCTCGTCCATCATTTCCAGCGCCCGACCGCCGCCACGGGCGACGCAGGTCAGCGGATCGTCGGCAATGATCACCGGCAGGCCGGTTTCTTCCATTAACAGCTTGTCCAGGCCGCGCAGCAAGGCGCCGCCGCCGGTCAGCACGATGCCGGTTTCGGCCACGTCCGCACACAGCTCCGGCGGAGTCTGCTCCAGCGCGGTCTTGACCGCGCCGACGATGCTGCTCAAGGCCTCGGACAGGGCCTCAAGCACCTCGTTATTGTTCAGCGTGATCATCTTCGGCACGCCTTCGGCGAGGTTCCGGCCGGAAACCTGAATCTCGCTGAGCTGCTCCTGCGGGAAGGCGCAGCCAATCTCCATCTTGATCCGCTCGGCGGTGGATTCGCCAATCAGGGTGCCGTAGGACCGGCGCACATAGTTGATCACCGCCTCGTCGAAATGGTCGCCGCCGATCCGCACCGAATTGGCGTAGACGATCCCGTTCAGGGAGATCACCGCCACTTCCGTGGTGCCGCCTCCGATATCCAGCACCATCGAGCCGCGCGCCTCGTGAATCGGGATGCCGGCACCGATCGCGGCGGCCATCGGCTCCTCGATCAGAAACACCTCGCGGGCGCCGGCGCCCTCGGCTGATTCCTTGATCGCGCGCCGCTCGACCTGGGTCGACGAGCAGGGCACGCAGACCAGCACGCGCGGACTGGGGCGCAGGAAGCGCGAGGAGTGCACTTTCTTGATGAAGTGCTGCAACATCTGCTCGGTCATGTTGAAGTCGGCGATCACGCCATCCTTCAGCGGCCGGGTGGTACGGATATTGCCGGGCGTGCGGCCGAGCATCTGCTTGGCCTCGGCGCCAACCGCCGCGACCGCTTGCGGGCCACCGGGGCCGCGCTGCATGCGCACCGCCACCACCGACGGCTCATTCAGGACAATGCCCTGGCCGCGGACGAAAATCAGAGTGTTGGCCGTGCCCAGATCAATGGACAGGTCGTTGGAAAACAGGCCTCGCAGGCGCTTGAACATGGTCGATCCGGCGTTGGTGCAACGCGAAAAAAGCAGTCGGCTATTGTACAGTCCGGGCAAGTCAAGTGAGGGTTAAATGACAGCGCCGTGCTGTCGGCGGCGCGGATGCGGGCTAGAATGCCGCTTTTGCCCGAACGCCCCACCATGTCCATCCTGATCTGCGGCTCGCTGGCCTACGACACCATCATGGTCTTCCCCGACCGGTTCCGGGATCACATCCTGCCGGACAAGACCCACATGCTCAACGTCGCCTTCCTGGTGCCGGAACTGCGCCGCAACTTCGGCGGCTGCGCCGGTAACATCGCCTACAGCCTGAAGAAACTGGGCGGCGAACCGCTGCCGATGGCCTCGGTCGGCGCCGATTTCGACGATTATGCGCGCCATCTCGACCGTCTCGACATCCGCCAGGACCATGTCCGCGTCTTTGACCAGCTGTGGACCGCCCAGGCCTACATCACCACCGACATCGACGACAACCAGATCACCGCCTTCCATCCCGGGGCGATGAACGAGAACCACCGCCAGACCATCAGCGCCGACCTGGGAATCAGCTTCGGCATCGTCGCGCCCGACGGCAGGCAGGCCATGCTCGACCATTCCGCCCAGTTCGCCGCCGCCGGCATCCCGCACATCTTCGATCCCGGCCAGGGCCTGCCGATGTTCAGTGGCGAAGAGCTTGTCAGCATGATCGACCACGCCCACTGGCTCACCGTCAACTCCTACGAATGGGAGATGCTGAAGAACAAAACCGGGCTCAACCATGATCAGATCGCCCAGCGTCTCAACGGCGGGCTGATCATCACCCACGGCGGCGAGGGCTCCGAACTCCACCACGATGGCCAGCATCAGCACATTCCTGCGGTCAAGCCGGCCCGCCTGGCCGACCCGACCGGCTGCGGCGACGCCTTCCGCGCCGGCCTGCTGTTCGGCCTGGACCGCGGCTGGGACCCGGTCGACGCCTGCTGCCTCGGCTCCCTGCTCGGCTCGATCAAAATCGAACAGCACGGCCCCCAGCACCACGACTTCAGCCGCGGCGACATCGCCCGGCGCTTCGCCGAGCACTTCGGCCGCGACATGCCGGCCTGAATCCGGGCAGCGGCGCCAGCATGCGCTCTACACAGCCCTGACCCATACTCGACGGCACAGTCCTTAGGAGCCCGCCCATGTCACGCCAGCCCGGCGCCCTGATCAGCACCCTGGCCTTGCTGGGGTTTCTCGTCCTCAGCTTCGCCACCTCGGCGGTCAACATCGCCTTCGGCCCGGACGAGTGGTACGCCAGCCTGGAGCGGCCCTTCTTCACCCCGCCCAACTGGCTGTTCGGCCCGGCCTGGACCCTGCTCTACATCTGCATGTCCGTCGCTGCCCTGCTGGTCTGGCGCCGGGTCGGCCTGCGCAGTGCCGCCATGGCCTGGTGGTTCGTCCAGCTCGTACTGAATGCCCTCTGGACACCGCTGTTCTTCGGCCTGCGCAGCCCCGGCCTGGCGCTGTTCGAAATGAGCTTCATGTGGGCCGCCATCCTGATCTGCATGCTCCACTTCCGCCCGATCTCCAAAGCCGCGTTCTGGCTGATGGTCCCCTACCTGGCCTGGACCAGCTTCGCCTGGGTCCTCAATTTCGGCTTCTGGTGGCTGAACTGAGCCGCCGCGAGCGGTTGACAAGCCAGCCACCGGCTGGCGACAATATGCGGCTTGCCCGTGGCTACGTAGCTCAGTCGGTTAGAGCGCGGCACTCATAATGCTGAGGTCGGTGGTTCGAGTCCACCCGTAGCCACCATCCTTCCCCCGCCCCAACCGCGTCCACGGCGCTGCGCGCGCCAAAGTTTTGCCGTGTCCAGCGCTTGACCTAGCCCCCGCAGTCTGAAAAACTGCGGTCATGAAGGCGCTGAACCTGCACACCCGACTAAACACCCGCAGCGAATGTGCGAGGCGCGCCGCGGCACAGCGGCCTGCACAAGCGCTCCGAATGTAGTGGTTGAGTATTCCCTCGCGTCATCGACATGATCCTATGAACGCATTCTTGATGCCCAAAATATATGGGCATGTCAAAGGCGCATAATCTCGCACAAGGACGGAGCCATGCCGGCTACTGAAACACAAAAATCCACCCGTAAGCCAACAAACCTATCGCTAGATCGTGCGCTTCTTGAAGAGGCAAAAGCCCTCGGAATCAACGTATCACGGTCCGCGGAAGCCGGCATCGCGGAAGCCGTGAAACTGCACAAGCAGGAGAAGTGGCTTAACGAAAATGCCAGTGCTCTGGCAAGCTCCAACTCCTACGTTGATGTCAACGGCTTGCCCCTGGCTCGCCACCGCCAGTCCTGATGGCCCGTTTTGACATCTTCAAGAATGAGGGTGAGGCTGGCTATCTCATGGATGTTCAGTCAGATCTTCTCTGTGGATTGAATACGCGAGTTGTCGTGCCCCTGTTGCCGAGCTCCTCCGCGCCGTCCCATGCCGCAATCGCCTGACAAAGCGTTCAACCGGGCCCCGGCAAGCTCCGCGGCGGCGAAGCCGAGCGCGCCCGGTGGCGGGGCCGATTGCGCTAAACGCTATTTGCTTGCACAAACTGAAATATCGGAAGAGTAGCAATGCCCATTCCCAGTGATGCCGATAAAGAGAAACTCGCGCAAACGTCCTTGGCGATCCTTTGGCTAGGGGCGCATGGTGACAGGGGAGTGACAAGAGTGTGGAAACAAATCGACTGGGATCTTGCAGACCTGCTTTTTGAACGGGGTTGGATCTCGGATCCGAAGACCAGGGCCAAATCAGTTTTGCTTACTGAAGAAGGCGAGCAGCTTGCGGAGAAGCTATTCCAGGAGTTTTTTTCATAACCGAGATAGGTCAGGAAATGAGAGGAAGCCGGGCAACTCATCCTGCATTCGCTCAAGATCGTTCCCAGCTTCGCGCGCCATCGGACGCAGCTAACGACGTTCTGTTTGGCCTAGACGATACGAGGTTTTTCTCATGAGCTTCAAGACAAGCAACCTCGCACTTGACATGGTCAGTTCGACTCACCTCAGGGACGGCAGCAAAAGCTGACGAGGATATCCAAATGCAGCGCTTCACGATTCACCATGACTTTCTGTCCTTCATCAAGATGGCCACGCTGATCGGTTTTTGCTTTGGTGTGGCCCTGGTACCGCTGATTGTCCTGGCCGGCTTTGGTCAAGTGGGGTTCGTGATCATCCCCCTGGCGCTCATTTCCAGCCCTATCGTTGGCGTTATTGAGGGACTCCTGACCGGTTTGATCGGCTATCCGGTTTACAGCTGGCTGAGCCGGGGCATTGGCTTTGAAGCGGAGGGCAACGTGTATATCCATGAGCACAAATCAGCCCTTGGGAGTCATTCCTGAAGCCGCAATTTTTGATGCTTCGGCCTTTATTCGCGTTTTCCATGCGCATGCGAGCTGTCTTGCGCTCAAGCGCTCCGATTGGCCCGGAACGGGCTGGCGGGGGTTCGGCCCTGTCATGAAGCCCGGCGTTTTCGTCAGCCTTTGAGATGGCGCATTCAAGGCGCGCGTTCATGGCCTTTTTGTCGCTCGGCGCCATGGCGGCGCTGGGCAAGAACATTTCACCAAGTACTGGGAGACCGAGCATGTATGGCATCATCGGCAAGATCAACGCGGTGCCGGGCCAGCGCGACGCGCTGGCCTCGATACTCATCAGGGGCGTGTCGGGCATGCCGGGCTGTCTGAGCTATATCGTGGCTCGGGACCCGGCAAGCGCGGATTCGATCTGGATCACCGAGGTCTGGGAAAGCCAGGAGGCGCATCGGGCCTCGCTGTCGCTGCCGTCGGTGCAGCAGGCGATCGCCGAGGGCAGGCCCTTGATCGCCGGCTTCGGTGAACGCCACGAAACCGAACCGCTCGGCGGTTATGGCCTGCCTGGTTGAGTCCTCGCATGGGCCGCGGCGCGTGGAGTCGTGGCAGCGAATCAAGTGCTGAGCCAGCTGGAGAAGCCTGATGGACAGTCATGCGAACTGGAAACCTGGCGGGTATCCGTCGGTGTCGCCCTATCTGGTCCTCGACGACGCCCGGCGGATGATCGAATTTCTGAAGGCGGCTTTCGGTGCCACCGAACCCCGGCGTTACGATCTGGCCGATGGCTCGATCAAGCATGCCGAGCTCAGGATCGACGATTCCGTGATCATGCTGGGCGATGGTGGTGAGTCCTTCCCGCCGTTCCCCTCCCTGATTCATGTCTACGTGGAGAACGTCGATGCGGTCTATGCCCGCGCCATCGCTGCAGGCGGCACGCCGCAGGAGGCGCCGCGAAGCCGGGATGGCGATCCGGACAGGCGCGGTAGCCTGAAGGATCCCTGCGGCAACACCTGGGCCATCGCGACCCAGCGGACGGATGCCGACAGCCATGCAGGCGGCTAGCCCGGCACCAGCCTGCCGGCTACGGATGCTTGTCTTGACAATCCTGCTGGCGTGGCTGCCGCTGAGCTTGGCCGGCGTTCTGGCGGCCCAGGCAGCCGAGGAGCGTTCGGATTGGGAGGAGGTGTTCGGGCGTTTCGAGGCAAGCGGTACGGTGCTGGTTGTTGATCGGCGCGACGGTGCGCTGCGCGAGTGGGTGCATGATCCGGCCCGTGCGGCGCAGCGGTTCTCGCCGGCCTCCACCTTCAAGATTCCGCATACCCTGTTTGCGCTGGACGCCGGCCTGGTGGCCGATGAGTTTCAGGTGTTTGCCTGGGACGGGGTGGCGCGGAGTTTTGCCGGTCATAACCGCGACCAGGATCTGCGCTCGGCGATGCGCAGCTCGGCAATCTGGGTTTACCAGGGTTTTGCCGCGGCGATCGGCGAGGCGGGCGCGCAGGCGTATCTTGGCCGGGCGGCCTATGGCAACCGAGATGCCGCCACCGAGGGCGGCGACTACTGGGTCTACGGCCGGCTTGCCATTTCCGCGCGGGAGCAGGTCGAGTTCCTGGAGCGCTTGTACCGGAACGCCCTGCCGTTTGCGGTAGAGCATCAGCGCCTGGTCAAGGATCTGATCATCGTCGAGGCGGGCTACCACTGGATCCTGCGGGCGAAGACAGGCTGGGATGGCCAGATCGGCTGGTGGGTCGGCTGGGTGGAGTGGCCGGAAGGCCCGGTATTCTTTGCCCTCAATATCGATACACCGAATCGCCTGGCCGATCTCGACAAGCGCCAGCAAATCGGCCGGGCGGTGCTGCGGACGATCGGCGCGCTGCCCGGGGATTGACCCGATGAATGTCTCGCTGGCCGGGCCTATCTCAACGGCCCGGCCCAATGGCGTCAACCCGGCCTACTCGAAGCGATCCTGAAACAGCGCATCAGACTGGTCGATGTCGTAGCGAACAATGCCGGCAAAGTTCCTGTCCGGGAACAATGTCCCTTCGAATGGCGAACTGCCGGCGGCGCCCACGTTGCTGAACAGTCGCAGGTTCAAGTCCGCCCATTCGGGGCGGGGCGGTTGCGTATTGGACCCGGTGTAGCGAATACCCTGCGTACTCGATGCGTGCAGATAGATGCCCCGAATCTGGCCGGGCTGCAGCTGCAGGGG
Organism: Gammaproteobacteria bacterium; assembly: GCA_050485825.1. GTDB lineage: Bacteria > Pseudomonadota > Gammaproteobacteria > Xanthomonadales > Wenzhouxiangellaceae > Wenzhouxiangella. Next base: position 92,417 of record JBJHCC010000007.1, on the reverse strand, counting down.
CACCTGAAGCACCGCGCCGGTCATGCCCCTGTTGCCGGCACGCGTGTAGGTCAGGGTTTCATGCAGCTGCCAGGCCGATGCATTGCTTTCCTCCCCTTCGTAGCTGCCGTTGCGGACATAGACATCCACTTCGACCTCGGTGCCCGCATCGCCGCTGAAGGCGAGATCGAAGCCGGTGATCCGCACCGGCCCGGAGATCGCCTCGAGGTCCAGATATATCCCGGTGGCACCGTTGTTGCTGACGGTCGTCGCCAGGGCGCCGAGGCCCTGGGTAAAGGGGTGGTTGAAGGAGAACTGGCTGGTGTTGGCGAAGGGCCCGGTGGCGTTGTCGCTGGCGGTGGCCACCAGGCGGCCGGAAAACGGCAGACCCGCTGGCCAAAAGAAGGCTTGCGAGTGCGGCTGCCCGGCTGCGGATACCGGATACTCGATGGTCGTGATGAAGCTGGACTGGGAGGTGTCCAGCGGATTGACCCAGTACAGGTCCAGGCGCAAGGGGTAGCTGGCGTTGCTCGCCGCGGTCTGGACGCGGGTGACGATCGTCGCTGCGCCGGTGGCCGGATCGAAGCTGCTGTCGGAGGATATTTCGGGCCAGTTCAGCTGGGTGTTGGGGCCGGTGGCCGATCCGCCGATATCCAGGCTGTCCATGCCCAGGTCGATGTCGCGCCCGCCGTTGCCGAAGAATCGATTGCCTCGAATCGAATTCAGCACGGCGCCGTCGCCGCCATTCACCCAGACGCCGCGCTGGGCATTGTGAGCGATCAGATTGCCGCGACTGCCGGCCACTGGAGACAGAAAGAAATCTAGCGCGTCGATGGTATCCGTGATCCGGTACCCGATCCGATTCTCGAAGGCATCATCGGCGCCTGAAATCTGGATGCCGTTCAGATTGCCCATCGGCGTACCGTCGGGATGAATGCCGATGTAGTTCGACTGGACCCAGACATCCAGCGCACCCGAGGCCAGCAAGATGCCGTTGCCCGCGCTGTTGGCGATCACGTTGCCCCGTCCGGCCTGGCCGATGTCGATCGGGCCGCTGTTGTTCACGATCGAGATTCCGGTGCTGTTGCCGAGCAGCTCGGCTGATGCGTTGGTGCCGACGTAGTTGCTGTTGATGACGATGAAACTGGTCGAGCCAAAAACGTTGATGCCGACGAAGCTGCCGCCGATGACGTTGGCCGACGCGAAACTGTCGCCGCCGACCGTGGCGCCGCCGACCAGGCGGATGCCTTCGATTTCATTGTCGAGGAGCTGATTGCTGCGGATCTCGGTGCCGCTGCTACCACTCAGTGTGTCGATGCCGGTGATGTTGTTGGCGATGATGTTGTTGCGAATGATGGTCCCGCTGCCCCTGGCGACCAGAACACCCTGGTTCATGCCGTATGGTGCGTCGTTGTCGTCCAGCCCAATGCGATTGCCGATGATCTGGTTGTTGCTGGCGGTAACGTTGGAGGGGCTGGTCTGGCCGATGCGAATACCGGCCTGGTTGGCGTTGCCGATGATGTTTCCCGTGGCGCCCGAGGTGCCGATCTGATTGTCGTTGGACAGGATGGCAATGGCGGCCGGCCCGCCATTGGCGTAGTCCGCATCGGTGTAGCCCGGAGCCGGCCCGTTGTCCGGCGGCACGCCGATCCGATTGCCGGTGATGAGCTGGCCGGGCGCCAGCACCCGTATCGCGCCTTCACCGTTGTTGGCAATGTAGTTGCCGCTGAGAAAGCCGAGCTGGTTGCCTGTCCCTGCCGTCGACGCGACATGGATCCCCGCGCCATCGTTGGCCGACAGGGGTGCCGGCACAAGGTTTGTCCCATCGATGTGGACACCGATTCGATTGCCGGTGATTACATTGCCGCTGGATCCGGAAGCGATGTGGATGCCATGACGACCATTGCCGCGAATGACGGAATTGCTGATCAGCGTCTGGCTGGCGTTGATCAGGCGAATACCGTCACGGCCATTCCGGCTCATCAGCAATGCCCCAGTGCGTCCGCCACCGAGATAGCTGGCGATGATGCTGATGTTGTTCGCCCCATTGACGACCAGACCATCATTGAACAAGGCCACACCGATATTCTCCACGCGCGAGCCGTCGCTGCCCGATCCGAAGCGCAGACCGTCGTATGCCTGGATGGCGCCGGAGGCTGAAGCACGGAGCACGACATTCGCGCGCCCCGTTAGCCAGCCGGGATGGGTCTGCCCCCGAATCTCGACGCGGCTGGTAATTACCGGAAGCGCGCTGCCCACCGTAATGAAGGAGAACTGGTTTGATCCGACCGGAATGTCGTCGAACAGGAAATTGATCTGGCCGCTGCGCTCATTGGCGGCCTGGATGGCGGCCCGTAGGGTGCACTCGGGCACCCCGCCGACGCTAGCGCCGGTGTTGCACTGGCCGGTGCCGGCCGAGGCCGACTTCGGCGCATCGCCCACGGAGTTGATCATGAAATTGACGGTCTGCGCCTGGGCATTGGCAAGCAATGCGAGAGAAAGAATGGCGATGGCGCGCAGCAGCGCCGGCCCTGCTCTGCGGATCATTCGATGGGTTCCTCGCTCGGATTGGGGAAGCAGGGCTTATTACGAAAAGAGGACCGAAAAGCGGACATCGTCCATGAACGAGCGTTGGCCAACCCCACGTGGCCGGATGGGGATGGGGCCGATGCCTCAGATGGACCGTCGCCCGCGTGGGGGCGACCTACCCGGTGCGGGTTGATGCCTTGGAGGCGCGGCGGGTCAGGGGCGGAGGTCGCGCTCGGTGATGCGCAGGGTGCCGGAGGCGAAGCCGCCGCTGCTGTAGGTGGCGACCCAGATATCGAACTGGCCCTCGCGCTGGCCATTCAGCCGCAGCAGCGGGTTGAGGGTGCCGCCGCCAGCGTCGTCGTTGCAGAGCCAGCGGCCGTCGGGGGTATTGATGATCAGCACGGTGTCGTCGCTGGGCGAATCGGCCTCGAAGAAGACGCGCAGGCGGTTGGTGTTACCGGTCCAGTTCAGGCGCACGTCAGGGGCGCCGGAGGCATGGCCGCGACAGTCCGCGCCGAGATTCAGGGCCGACACATCCACGCGGCCGCCGGCGGTCACCCGAATCTCGTGCGGGTCGCGCAGGAAGCCGGCTTCCAGGGCCACGGTACCGGCATGCGGGCTGGCGGACACATCAAGGCGGCGCCGGGGCGGGTCGTTGCTGGCCTGGGCGCGCGAGGCCGGGCTCAGGGTCGTCTCGGTGATCAGGAGCTCGCCGGAAATGAATTCACCGGCCGAATAGCTGGCGACCCAGATGTCGTACTGCCCGTCCTGAGGCGAGGGGATGACCACCATCGGATCGACGGTGCCGGAATGGGCGTCGTCGTTGCAGGTCCAGCTGCCGTCGGGCCGGTTGACCAGCAGCACGGTGTCGTCGCCGGCTTCGGCGGCCTCGAACAGGATCCGCAGCTCGCGGCTGCTGCCGCTCCAGTCGAGGCGAAAATCCGGGGCGCGCGAGGCATGGCCGGTACAGCCGATACCGAGATAGCTGTCGGAGACATCGACGCTGCCCCCGGCGGTGACCGCAACCCGGTGCGGATCGGGCCGAAATCCGGCGCGCAGCGCGACGCGGCCGAAGTTGGGATCCAGACTGAAGTCCAGGCCAGCATCGCCGCGGGCCGAGCCCGTTCCAGGAGACAGATCAAGCTCGGTGATCACCAGCTCGCCGCTGTGGTACTCGCCTTCATTGAAGCTGCCCACCCAGATGTCGTACTGGCCCGCCTGGGCGTTAGTGATGCTGATCAACGGATTCAGGCCGCCGCCCGGGGCGTCGTCGTTGAACAGCCAGCTGCCGTCGGGCTGGTTGATGACCAGCACGGTGTCGGAACCGGACTGGTCGGCCTCGAAAAAGATGCGCAGGGTCGAGCCGGTGCCGCTCCAGTGCAGGCGATAGTCCGGGCTTTCAGCGGCGTAGCCGGCGAAATCGCTGCCCAGGTAATTCAGGTTGACCGCACCGCCGGAGATCACCCGCTCGCGGCGCGGATCGGGGGTGAAACCGCGGCTCAAGCGTGCCTCGCCGAAGTTGGTGCTGAGGCTGAAGTCGAGCTGGCCGGCCAGCCCGGCGTAGTCGCTGAAGCGCTGCGAGCCCCAGGTCGTGGCCAGGGCATTGCGGGCCATGACCGAGCGCACCACGTCCATGGACAGCAGGTTGCCGAGCCGACCCAGCGTGCGGTTTTCGGCACTGACCCAGGTCGGGATGCCGATCATCTCGCCGGCATCGTTGGTCGCCACGCCGCCGCTGTTACCCGGCGACATTTCAGCATTGGTCCGATACCAGATCGGCATCCGCACCCCGTCCAGTTCGCCGTATTGCACCGAGGCGATGATGCCGGTGGTCTTGATCAGCTCGTTTTCGCCCAGGCCGGGATACCCGAAGATGGCAATGGCGTCGCCGCGGCCCGGCGGATCGCCCGCGGCGATCCGCAGCGCCGGCTGGACGCCGCCGCGCTGGCGAATCAGGGCGTGCGGATCGCTTACCGGATTGCCGTCGAGATCGCTGGTGATGCGCAGCACGGCAAAGTCATAGTCCTCGGAGTAGCCGACCAATTCGGCCTTGAACAGCGGCGTGGCCGGCTCGGTGGGATCGAGCAGGACGTGGATGTCGAACTGATAGAAGCCCTCGACCACATGACGATTGGTGTAGACCAGCGCGCTGCCTTCGACCAGGCTGCCGGAGCCGGTGCCGTCGGGGGCGTGTATCTGAACGACCGCCGCGGAGATGGCGTCGATGCGCTCGCGGTTCCAGCCGCCCTGTTCAGGCTTGTCGACCTGGGCGGACGCGTCGCCGATCCAGAGCACCATGGCGACCGCGGCCAGCAGCGCCAGCCAGTACATGCCGGCCAGTCGCCGGGCTTCAGTCAGGGAGTGAGTATTCATGGTCTTGGGCAGCGGCGGGCCTGAATGAGTGCGGAGGGAGACGCAAGCGTTCACATCAGTCTACACCCGGAACTCGCGCCTGCTCGCTGTTCAGGCGGAATCCGTGGCGCGGCGTCGCGGCCGCGCAAAGTGCCGTTCGGTTGGGAGTGGGCGACGGCCTCAGCGGCGGCGGCCAAATGTTTCTCCGAGGCAGCAACCCGCACCGGTAGGTCGTCCCCACGCGGGCGACGGACGATGTCGGGGCTTCGGCGAACATGGACCGTCGGCCGCGTGGGGCCGACCTACGGCATTCGGGCCGAATCGGATCTTCGGGGCAGCAATCCGCACCGAGTAGGTCGTCCCCACGTGGGCGACGGACGATGTCGGGGCTTCGGCGAACATGGGCCGTCGGCCGCGTGGGGCCGACCTACGGCATCCGGGCCGAATCGGATCTTCGGGGCAGCAATCCGCACCGAGTAGGTCGTCCCCACGTGGGCGACGGACGATGTCGGGGCTTCGGCGAACATGGACCGTCGGCCGCGTGGGGCCGACCTACGGCATCCGGGCCGAATCGGATCTTCGGGGCAGCAATCCGCACCGAGTAGGTCGCCCCCATGCGGGCGACGGACGATGTGTGGCTTCGGTTGAGCCCGGTCATGCCGACTTGATGCCGGTCAAGCGGGCAAGGCGAGGCCGCTGCGATGATTCAGGCTGGTGTCGAACGGACGGGCATACATGCTGCGCTGGTCGTTGATCACGGCTTTCATGGGCATGCTGCTGCTGGCCGCCGTGGTGGCGGCGAGCTACAGCCGCGATATTCGTGCCGCGCGGGAACGCGTAGAATCGGGCAGCCTGCTGGCCACAACCACCTGCGGAAGGATCGAGTACGCGCTGGTCGGCGAAGGCCCGCCGGTGCTGGTGGTGCACGGCGCTGGGGGCGGTTACGACCAGGGCCTGGCCTTTGGGGCCGAACTGGCGGCGCGCGGCTATCGGGTCGTTTCGGTGTCGCGCTTCGGCTATCTGCGCACGCCTTTGCCAGACGATGCCTCGGCGGAAGCTCAGGCTGACGCCCACGCCTGCCTGCTCGACGCGCTGGGCATCGAACGGGCCGCGGTGATCGGCGCCTCGGCCGGCGCCTCGTCTTCGCTGCAGCTGGCGATCCGGCATCCGGAGCGGGTCAGCGCGCTGGTGCTGCTGGTGCCGGCGATCTTCGTCCCGCGGCCGGATCAGGCCGAAGCGGTGCTGGTGCCGGCGGGGCTACCCTGGATATTCGAGACCGCGCTGCGCTCGGACTTTCTGCTCTGGGCCGCAACTCGGACGCTGCGCCCCACCCTGCTCAGGACCATGTTCGCCACAGCGCCGGAGCTGGTGCAGGCGGCCAAACCCGACGAGCAGGCGAGGGTCCGGCGCATGCTGGACGATATTCTGCCGGTCAGCGCCCGGCGCGCCGGTCTGCTCAACGACGCCGCCGTGATCGGCAGCCTGCCGCGCTATCCGCTGGAGTCGATTGCTGCCCCGGCGCTGGCGATCAGCTTCGAGGACGATCTGTTCGGCACCTTCGAGGCCGCCCGCTACACCGCCGAGCATATTCCGGGCGCGCGTTTCGTCGGATTCCCCGACGGCGGCCATGTTGGGGTCGGCCACCATCGCGCGGTACTTGATCAGATCGATGGCTTTCTGCGAAACCCCTTGGTACCGGATTGATCCGACTGTAGCGCGGCCTGAGAGCTTGCGCGGCAGGAGCCGTCAGGGCTGCAACGGCGCCCTCGCGATTGAATGCGCCTATCGTCGAGCTCACACAGGTGCACTATGCGCGCGCTCCGGTAGACACACTCAATGCCGAGGGCATCCGTTTCGCCTCGAAGGTTTCTGCTGCGCAGGCTCCAGGCCCGGATCAGTCGTGAACTCGCGCGATGATCGCGCAGGTTCATGAACTATCCGGGCCCAGTCGATCTCAATCTCCTCGCAGTCGCCGGGCCAGCAGGCCGGTGGCGGTGCTCAGATCCAGATCGGCCAATAGCAGGCCGGCCTGGCCATAGGGCTGGAAACACAGCAGGCTGCCGTCCGGACGGGCCACCGCAGATGTTGTGCCCGAGCCTTCGCTGGCGCAGTTGACCGAGGCGAAGTAGCAGCTGTTTTCGGCGGCCCGGCACAGCACGGCCTTTTCATGAAAACTGTTGGCCGGATCGGCGAAAGTGACCGGGCGGTAGCTGCCCGGCTCAGCGATATGGGCATGCGGATGCAAAACCAGCTGCGCGCCCTGACGCACTGCCCAGCGAACGGTTTCCGGATAGCGCCAGCCTTCGTGGCAGATAACAATGCCAAAGCGCAAGGAACCGGCCTCGAAAACTCGGCGACCGTCCCCGACCGCTGGATAGATCGACTCTTCTGATGGATCGAGCTGGACCTTGTCCTGCCAGCCGACCAGCTGCCCGTCGGCGTTGATCACAGCGGCGGTGATCTGCAGGCCGCGTTCGGTCAAGCGCTCGGTGCCGACCACCACATGAATGGCGGCCAACCGCGCGGCGGCCGCCAGCTCGGCCATCGCGCGATCCAGAAAGGCGTGATCCGGCGGCGCCATCGCGCGGCCCGGCCAGCGATATCCAGGAACGAAACACTCCGGAAAGCCAATGAGGCCGGCATCGCGCTGGCCTGCTTCGGCAATCGCTGCCACAGCCAAAGCCAGCGCCTCCTCGGGGGCTGCCGGTTCGGGAAGATTGGCCAAGGCGATTCGGAAGCTGGTCATGGCCGAAATGGTATTGCCGGCGATGTTGCCTGGCAAGCCAATGGACAGGAGCGAAAGGAATTATCGGCCGGCAGCTGCACCTGGCCGAAGGCACGGTCCGCAATTACCTGTCCGAAGCCATCAACGAACTCCACGTCGCCAACCGCATCGAAGCCTGGCGCCTGGCCCGGCAGCAGGGTTGGCTGTGAGCGCTTGCAGCCGGCGCTGCGGCTGGGCACTGGCATGCTTCGAGCGACGTCCGACGGCCGATCGTGAAGCTCGTTGACCACAGCCCCAGGCCGGGAACGGCGTACATCACTTGTGCTAACATCGCATCTACAGTTTGTTCAAAGAGCGCCACCATGACCGCCACCGCATCTCGTTCCGCCAGCCGTTCGGCCCGACTCGGTCTGCGCGCCACGCCGGAACAGGAAACCGTGCTGCGTCGAGCCGCCGAGGCGTCGCAAAAGTCACTTACCGACTTCATTCTGGACAGCGCCTGCCTGGCGGCCGAACAGACCCTGCTGGATCAACGCTTGTTCATGGTCTCAGGGGCTCAGTATCAGGAACTGATGGACTTATTGGAGCGCCCCGAGCAGGGTAATGCAGGCCTGCGGGACCTGTTCGCTCGCAAGGCACCCTGGGACGGAAGTTGAATGTGCGGGCGCCGGCGCCGCTGGCCGCAGGGCACCGATTGGATGGCTTCGACTGCGGCAAGCCTGTGCTGGACGACTGGCTGCTGCGCCATGCCCGCCAGGCGCAGGGCAGCGGATCAGCCAAGACCTTCGTGGTGGCCGACAACGATGAACGTGTCATCGGCTACTTTAGCCTGACTATTGGCCAGGTCGATTCGCTGCACGCGCCCGAGCGCATCCGCAAGGGCATGGGGCAGTACCCCATACCCGTCGTCATTCTGGCGCGACTCGCTGTCTCGCGCTTCCATCAGGGGCGCGGAATCGGTGTTGGCATGCTGCAGGACGCCATCCGACGCACCCTGCTGATCGCGGAGCAGGCCGGCGTGCGCGCCATTTTGACCCACCCCATCGACGACCAGGCCGCTCGCTTCTACACCCGGTTCGGCTTCATCGTCTCACCGCTGCGCGAGCAACAGCTGCTTCTTCTGCTCAAGGACGCGACCAAGCGGGCTGCGGGCTGATGCGGACGGGCCGGAAAATTTGTCCTACAAATCCTGCATATCATATGCATTAATTGATGCAGATCAAGGGTTCGGCCGGACTGGCGGACCATGCTGGGCACCGAGCATCCACCAAGCCCGGTCCGCCATGCTTCGATTCAGCTTTCGATCAGTCGCGGTCGCCTTCGCGGCCTGCCTGGCGCTGGGCTCGATCAGCCCGGTGCCGGCCCGATCGGCGCCTGAACATCACATTTTCCAGACCCTGGACGGCGGCAGCGCCACGCTGGCCGAGTATCGCGGCCGGATCGTGGTGCTGAACCTGTGGGCGGTATGGTGTTCGCCCTGCCTGATCGAGATTCCGCATCTGGTCGCCCTGCAGGATGGTCTGGAGGCGGATCAGGCGACCGTGATCGGGCTGGCGATCGACTCTGGCAGCTCGTCGGCAATCCTCCGCTTCTGGCGGCGGCGGCTGGAGATCGAGCCCAACTATCCGCTTTGGCTGGGCAGCGCCGAACTGGCACGAGCGCTGTTCGACGCGCGGATCTACCCCACCACCCTGATCTTCGACCGCAACGGTTCCCTCCATCAGACCCTGATTGGCCTGCAGACCGAGGCCGATCTGCGCGCTGCCATCGACAGCCTGCCTTGAATCATTGCCCTGGGCCGGGGCCCTGAGCTGAGACCCTGAGCCGATTCCAGGCTCGGCGCGACGGGCTGATCACGGCCCAGGATCAACCGGCCCGGACCCCGACGGCAACCGCGCTAGCCGAATACCAAGCTGCCCATCGGCGCACTGTCCGGCGCGCGGCGGCGGCTGCCGCTCGGACATATCAGAAATAATGCATTTGACCCGCATCAAATCCCGTATAGATGCATAAGAATAGAATCAATCGTGACGAGATCGTATGCAGTCCGGCGATCTCCCCGGCGCGGCGCTCCAGGGCGCGCCGGATCCGCACGCCGACGGTCCGGACTCTATAGCAAGGAGCATCCCATGCGAATGATCCATTTCTCTCCGCGAATCCGTTTGGCCTCGCTGCTGGCCGGCTTGAGCCTGGCCGCGTCGCTGGCCCTGGCCGACGACTTCGAACTGCGCGGCGACCCGGATGCGGGCAAGCCCTTGTACCAGCAGCAGTGCGCCTCCTGCCACGGACCCGGCGGCAAAGGCGACGGCCCGGCCGCGCGCGCCTTCAATCCGCCGCCGGCCAGCCTGCTGCGGGAGGAGCTGAGCGCTGAGCATTTGTTCCTGGTCACCCGTGACGGCGGCCTGCCACACGGCCTGGCGCCGACCATGCCGCCGTTCAACCGCTCGTTCAACGAGCAGCAGCTGCATGACATCGTCGCCTTTCTGTTGTCGCTTCGCGACGACTGATTTCGCAACACCCGACAGCCGGCCTTGTCCGGCAAGGAAGAGAACTCATGGCAAGCACATGCTTCAACCCGAAGCGCAGCGGGCGCGGGGCCTGGTTGGCGCTCACCAGCGGCGCCGTGGCCCTGCTGATGTCAAGCAGCGGCCTGGCCTGCCCGGCCTGCAACGACGCCTTCATGCACGAGATCATGCATGAGCGCGGTCACACCGTGACCGGGCAGGACATTCTGGCGGCGCTGTCCAACCAGGCCGGCCTGCCACTGGGCGCGGCCGATTCGATCACCGCCGCGCGGGTCGCGGCCGCGCGCAGCGAGCGCGAGCTCAATCCGATCTTCGACGGCGCCGACTTCATCGAGATCATTCAGCGCGACGAAGGCTTGAGCATCCCGCCGACCAGCTTCATACCGCAGACGGTCACCCCCGATGTGGCGTTCACCATCAGCCTGGACGAAGGCCAGACCTATATCGGCCAGGGCGTGATCTACGACGGCTTCGTCTCCGACGGCAAGGTGCCGGGACCGACCCTGCGGGTGACCCAGGGCGATATCGTCAGAATGACCATCGTCAACACCGGCACCGTGCCGCACGGCGCCTCGATCCACGCCGCCGATACCCAGACTTCGAAGTACGTCGGCCAGATCGGCCCGGGCGAGAGCAAGAGCGTGACCTTCCGGGCCAACATGCCGGGCGTGTTCATGTGGCACTGCGCGCCGGGCGGCCATGCGATCCCGATGCACGTGCTGTTCGGCCAGTACGGCATGATCGTGGTCGAGCCCAGGGACACGAAGTACAAACTCGAAGAGAAGCTGGGCCATGGTCCGGACCTGACCCTGTACCTGATCCAGCACGAGTTCTACGCCAGCGGCAAGGACGCCGTCGAAAGTCGCCCGCTCTACACCGCCTTCAACGGCCGCGTGTTCCGCTATATCGAAGAGCCGATCACCGCCAAGCCGGGCGACTATGTGCGGGTCTACTTCCTCAACATCGGCCCGAATCTGCTCTCGACCTTCCATCTGGTCGGCATCGTCTGGGACTATGTGTACTGGCAGGGTCATCCGGAAGCGTGGATGCCGGGCGGCCAGACCGTGACCGCGGGCCCCTCCGACTCCTGGGTGATCGAGTTCCGAGTGCCGCCGGATGAAGGCGTCTACCTGATGCTGTCGCACGCGGTCGGCTCGACCAGCCGCGGCGCCATCGGCGCCCTGGTCGCCACCGCCGACGCCGACACGCCAAAGACGATCCTGGCCGACGGCCCGGCGTTCAGCGAGGACGAGCTGGCAACGATCCGCGAAACCGCAGTGCGCGCGATCTCGCCCTTTGCCCCGGCCGAAACCCTGAACGGGGCGCCGGCCGCGGCCGACCGGGTCGTACGCTTCGGGCCCGAGGTGGACGAGGTGGTCGTCGAGATCATCGGCAACTCCTACCACCCGAAAGTGATCGAGATCGAGCCCGGCACCAAGGTCACCTGGGTCAACGAGGATGTGTTCACTTACATGGCCGGGGAGTTCTCGGGTATCCACAATGCGGTCGGCACCCGCGGCCCGCGGATGTTCGCCACCCGCATGCTCGGCCATGCCGAAAGCGACAGCGTGAGCTTTACCGAGCCCGGCGAATACAACTACATCTGTACGCCGCATCCCTACATGCAGGGTCGAATCTTCGTGCGCGAACCCGGTGGGAGCCGGAGCGCCGAGTAGGCGGCAACCACACCAGCCTGTCCCCGGCGCAGGGCACGACGGTTCGCGCCTTGATGCCGCGGAGCCCTCGGCTCCGCGGCTTTTCATGAAGGATAGGCGCTGCCAGCGCGGCTATTCGACCGCTTCCTGGTCGCCCAGCGTGCGCCAGGTTCCCTCGCGGCGCGGGTCGGCCGCGCCTTCGGCCCGGCCGTCGGCGTGGAAGACCACGCCATGCAGCCCCGACTCCTCGCCGCGGCCCGGGCGTACTTCCACGCCCAGCTCCGCCAGGCCGGCCAGCACCGGCTCGGGAAAACGGCTGGCCTCGCCAAAGAAATGCTCGCCCAGCGCGACCAGGTTCGGCAGATCGATGGCCTCCTGCAGCGACAGGCCCCAGGCCAGCAGGCCGACCAGGGTCTTGGCGTTGTAGACCAGGATGGCCGAGCCGCCCGGCGAGCCCAGGGCGGCGACCAGGCGGTCATCGGCGTCGAACACCAGCACCGGGCTCATCGACGAACGCGGCCGCTTGCCCGGCGCCACGGCGTTGGCCACCGGCACGCCATCGACGTCCGGCCGGAACGAGAAGTCGGTCAGCTGGTTGTTGAGGAAGAAGCCGCCAACCACCCGTCCGGAGCCGAAAATCGATTCCACCGAGGTGGTCATGGTGACCACGTTGCCGTCGGCATCAACGACCACGAAGTGGCTGGTGCCGGTCTGGCGAAAGGCGTCATCTTCGGCGAATTCGGCGCCCGGCGGCGTGCCGGCCTGCGGCAGCGGCCCGGCGCGCTCGCCGATCAGGGCGGCGCGCTCGGCGATGTAGTCCGGGTCGAGCAGACCAGCCAGCGGAATGTCGACGAAGGCCGGGTCGGCAATGAATCGATCGCGATCAGCGTACATCAGCCGGCTCGCTTCGGCGAACTGCAGCCAGGCCACGGGATCCTGGGGCCCACGCTCGGCGATGTCGGTGTGTTCGAGGATCGCGAGCATCTGCAGGATGGCGACACCGCTGGACGGCGGCGGCGGCACGCAGACCCGATGGCCACGGAAGGGGGCACAGATCGGCTCGGTCACCCCGGGCCGGTAAGCGTCGAAATCAGACTGGCGCAGGGTGCCGGGCAGCGGGAAAGCGGCAGTGCGCTCGATGATGGCGCTGGAGATCGGCGGCGAGAGCAAGGTGCGGGGGCCGCCCTCGGCCATCGCCCGCAGGGTCGCGCCGAAATCAGGATTGCGCCAGGTTTCGCCAGCGCTGATCCGCTCGCCCTCGGTATTGCTGAGCAGGGCGAGCAAATCGGGCTGGTTCGACTGCGGCCAGCGCCCGCCGGCGGCAAAGCGGGCCAGCCGCTGCGGCACGGCGAAGCCTTCTTCGGCCGCGGCGATGGTCTCTTCGAACAGCGCCGACCAGGGCAGCTTGCCGTAGCGTTCCTGCGCTGCGCCCAGCATCGGCATCACTCCCGGCACCCCGGTCGAGCGGCCGCCGATGATGGCATCGAACCAGCCCAAGGGCTCACCGTCGGCGTCCAGGAACATGCCGGGATCAGCGCCCGCGGGGGCGGTCTCACGGCCGTCGAAGGCGGTGATCTCGCCGCTCGCGGCCGCGTAGTGCAGCAGGAAAGCGCCGCCGCCGATGCCGGAGCTCTGCGGTTCGACCAGGCTGAGCATGGCCTGCACGGCCACTGCCGCATCGGCCGCGCTGCCGCCGCGCGCCAGCACCGCCAGACCGGCCTCCACCGCCATCGGGTGGGCGGCGGCAACGCCCGCCCGACCAGGCAAAGCCGGCGCGGCAACTGCCGCGATCGCCTCGACTTCGCGATCGCCGGACGCGGGCGCTGCCACGGCAGCACCGTCTCGATCGGCACCGCAGGCGGTCAGCATGGCCATCGCAAGGCCGAGCAGTCCGAGCCGAATCCAGCCGCCGCCGGTGCCGAAGCTTGCGGTCATATCAGGCATCGCGTTCATTGCAATCTCCGTGAAACAAAGTCCGGAAATATACCGCAGCCGATGTGCCCGGGAGATACCGGCCGCGGCACTGCCCCACAGCGCTGCGCTGACCGCTATCCTTGCCGAATGCCAGCGCTCCCCCACTTTGTCCGTCGATGAAGATCCGCCTTGGTCTGGGCTTGATCCGGCTGCTCGCCCTGCTGCCGCTGCCGCTGCTGCGCGTTCTGGCCAGGCTGCTGGGTGCCCTGCTCTGGCTTCTGCCCTGGCGCAAGCACACCGTGATCGATACCAATCTGCGGATCGCCTTCCCTGAACTCGACGAGCCCGCCCGGCGCCGCCTGCACCGCCAGCACCTGGTCGAGCTGGCCAGCCTGGCCCTGGAGAGCGGCGCGGTCTGGCACTGGCCGCGCGAGCGGATCGAGCGTCATATCCCCGAAGTCAACGGCTGGGCCAATGTTGAGGCGGCACTGGCCAGCGGCCGTGGCGTGCTGGTGCTGACCGCGCACCTCGGCAACTGGGAGATCGTCAATCTGTTTGGCTCACCGCGCGCGGCGCTGACCGTGCTGTACAAGGCACCGGCCCAGCGCCGGCTTGACGCGCTGGTGCGCGCCTCGCGGCAGCGCTTTGGCGCCCGCCTGATTGCCGCCGGCAGCCCGGCTCTGCGTGAGCTGCTGAAACGGCTCAAGGCCGGCGAGGCGGCCGCGATCCTGTTCGACCAGCAGCCCAAGGCCGGCGAAGGCGAATTCGTGCCGTTCTTCGGCCGACCGGCGCTGACGATGACCCTGACCCATCGCCTGGCCCAGCGCACCGGCTGCGAGCTGCTGCTGGTCGGCAACCGGCGCCTGCCGCGCGGGCGCGGCTGGGCGATCGACATCGAAGCCGCGCCGGCTGCGCTGGCCGACCCGGATCCGATCGTCGCCCTGACCGCCCTCAATGCCTGGCTGGAAGCTCAGATCCGGCGCGCCCCGGCCCAGTACCTGTGGAGCTACAAGCGCTGGGCGCTGCAGCCGGGCGGTCAGCCCTCGCCTTACGAGGCCTCACGCTGAATGCTGACCCTGGCCCGCGCCCTGATTCGCCTCCTCGCCGTCTGCCCGCTGTGGCTGCTGCAGGCGCTGGCCTGGCCGCTGGGCCTGGCTCTGTATGGGCTGCCCTGGCGCAAGCATCGGGTGATCGCCGTCAACCTGAGGCTGTGCTTCCCCGACTGGAACCCGGCCCAGCGACGCGCCCTGCACCGCCGCTACCTGGTCGAGCTGTTCAAGCTGGTGCTGGAAGCCGGGGTGATGTGGCACTGGTCGCCCGCCCGCCTCGATCGCCACCTGCGCATCGAGGGCTTCGATCAGGTTGCGGCGCTGCGCGCGGACGGTCGCGGACTGCTGTTCGTCAGCGGCCATGTCGGCAACTGGGAGCTGCTCAATCTGATCGTTTCCCGCCATCTGCCGATGGCCACCCTGTACCGGGCGCCCGAGGATACGGCCCTGGATCGCTTCATCACCGAGCCGCGGGTACGTTTCGGCGGGCGCATGATCGCCAGCGGCTCGCCGGCCCTGCGCGAACTGCTGACCGCCCTGCGCCAGGGTGACGGCGTCGGCATCGCGGCGGACATCCAGCCAAAATCCGGCGACGGCGTGTTCGTGCCCTACTTCGGCCAGCCGGCGCTGACCATGACTCTGGTCAATCGCCTGGCACGCAAGACCGGTGCTGCGGTCGTGTTCTGCTGGGCCGAGCGGCTGCCGTACGGGCGCGGCTGGCAGCTGCGCTTCCAGCAGGCGCCCGAGATCATCGCCGGCGAGGATCCGGCCGCCGCTCTGGCGCCGATGAACGCCTGGCTGGAAGCGGCGGTGCGGCAGGCGCCGGCCCAGTACCTGTGGCTGTACAAGCGCTTCAGCCGCCAGCCCGACGGCAGCAAGC
The DNA here is from genome assembly GCA_050485825.1 of Gammaproteobacteria bacterium. Taxonomy (GTDB): domain Bacteria; phylum Pseudomonadota; class Gammaproteobacteria; order Xanthomonadales; family Wenzhouxiangellaceae; genus Wenzhouxiangella. Next base: position 76,809 of record JBJHCC010000007.1, on the reverse strand, counting down.
CCTATCGCAAGGCCTGAAAGAACGCTTGCCCGGGGAGTTTATCGAGGCTGGCGCAGCGGCGGCAGTGCAGAACCGCGCGGCGTCGCGTCTGCAGGCCGTTCTCCACCGGAATCAGATCTTGCGCAGCCGGCGGCGCCAGCGCCGCAGGGCAAACCAGATCGCGCCCAGCGCCAGCGGCGTGAGCAGCGACATCAGCCGCTTGAGCTCGTCCAGATCGAACCAGCCGCCAAGCAGATAGGCCAGGATGCCCAGCGAGTAGTAGCTGATCGCCATCACCGACAGGCCCTCGACCGTTTCCTGCAGACGCAGCTGCTGGCGGGCGCGCCGGTCCATGTCGGCCAGCAGCCGCCTATGTTGGTCCTGCAGGGCGACGTCGACCCGGGTTCGGACCAGGTCAGCGGTGCGGGCGATGCGGCGGCTCAAGTTCTCCTGGCGCTCGACCGTGGCGGCGCAGGTTCGCACGGCCGGCTCGAAACGGCGCTCCAGAAACTCGGCCAGGGGCTGAGCGCCGGAAAGCGGCTGTTCACCGAGATCGGCCAGGCGGTCGACGACGATGCGTCCATAGGCTCGGGTGGCCGAAAAACGGAAGGCGCTGGCCGCCAGCAACTGCTCGGACTGTCGGGCCAGCGCAAACAGCTCGTCGAGCAGGGCCTGGTCGGCGCTGAGATCGGCGACCCGACCCACCGCGCTGACCAGATCGGCCAGGCGGGCTTCCAGGCGGTCGAGCTCTGGGTTGACCTGCTTGGCCTGCGGCAGCCCCAGCAGCGCCATCATGCGGTAGGTCTCGATCTCCACCACGCGCTGAACCAGGCGGCCCAGGGCCGCGGCATCCAGGCCCTGATCGATCACACGGAAGCGCACGAAGCCGCGCTCGTCGCCGAGGAAATTGGTTCGCAGTTCCGCCCGACCACCCGATACCCGGCTCGCGACCGGCGTCAGGCTGTCCTCGTCCACCGCGCCCGCTGACCCGGCCTGAACCACATCGACGCTGGCCGCTGAGACCAGCTCAGCCGGCAGCTGGGCCAGCCAGCCCTCTGGCAAGGCCTCCAGCGGGCAGTCGCTGGAGTCCCCGTGGCGCGAGATCAGCAGCGAGTCAAACTCGGTGTGCCGCTCCCAGCGCAGCTGCACGGCACCGAGGTCAAGAACAGCGTGGCGCGGGCCAATGCGAGACGCCTGCCGCTGTTCGGGGTCGAGCAGGCGCAGGGCCGGTTCCAGACCGTCGGAATCGCGGGCCGAGAGCAGGGCCAGGTGGACAACGGCGGCCGGCGCTTCCAGCTCGGGCGGCGGCCGGCTGTGCAGCTCCGCGCTGATGGCCGGGAAGTCAGGATGCAGAACTGGCAGCATGTCTGCTCCCCCGGAGCTGGAATACAGCGCTCAGAGTAACTCAGGCCGATGAAATTGGAAGTCCCCCATCCTCACCTCGGTCCGCCCCCTGGTCCTGCCAGGTGCTGGCCGCTTTGCGCAGCCGATTGACAATTGCCGCCCAGGCTGGATCCTCTAGCCGCGCGGCGGGCAGCCGGATCAGCAGCCGCAGCGCTTCGCCCTGGTCCGCCTCGCGCAGCCGCTGGTAGAGCTGCTGCGCCGCCCGCTCAGGCACCGCGTCGAGCTCGATCAGCTGGAAACCGGGCCGATCGTCCGTCGTTGGTGCAGATTCCTCCACCACTTCCACGGTCAGCGGCTTGCCAGGACGATAGTGCTCGCGCATCCGGCCGGGCGCCGCCACCGTGGACTCGCCGGCCGCGTCGGCCAGCCGCCAACCTGGCGGCAGTTCAGCCGCCAGGCGCGGGGCCGAAATCATCCCGGGACGCAGCAGAACCAGGCGCTGGCCCGGTTCGTCGACGGCGACGATCGTGGACTCGATCCCGACCCGGCAGGGCCCGCCGTCAACCACCTCGACCTGATCGGCCGGAAACGTCGCCCGCACGTCCTCGGCGCGGGTTGGCGACAGCCGCGTGAACAGATTGGCGCTGGGCGCGACCAGCGGCGCCGGGCTGGCGGCCAGAACGGCCAGGGCGAGCGGATGATCGGGCATCCTCAGCGCGACCGTGTCCTGGCCGGCCGTGATCCGATCGCTGATCCGCTGCGAACGCGGCAGCACCAGGGTCAGCGGCCCCGGCCAGAAGCGCTCGGCCAGGTGCTGGGCCACGGCCGGCCAGCGGCGGACGCAGGCGCGCGCCTGCTCGATGCCGCCGACATGCACGATCAGCGGGTGGCTGGGCGGCCGGCCCTTGAGCTCGAACACGCGCTGGATCAGGTCCGGTCGATCGATCGGCGCGGCCAGCCCGTACACCGTCTCGGTCGGCAGGGCGATCAGCCGGCCGGCGGCGAATACCGCCGCCGGATCGAGCGGCAGCCGCTCCGGCGGCAGGGGATGCGCCGGCCTGTCCAGCCGGCGCAGAAAAACGAGCATGGCCTTTTCGGCCTGCTGATCGCCCTTGTCCCGCGCCGCCGCCAGGCCGCGTGTCCAGGCCCGCCGCGCGGCTTCCGGCCGACCCAGCTCGTTCAGGGCCGTGCCCAGCGCCTGCCAGGCCATGCTCAGCTCCGGTCGAAACCGCGTCGCCTCACGCAAATGCGCCACCGCCCGCTCGAACTCAGCAAGCTTCAACCAGGCCTGCCCCGCCGCCAGCCGCGCCTCGTAACCGTCACGACCGGCGGCGATGAGGCGTTCCAGGGATTCGGGGGTCATGTTGGGGGTGAGAGGGGTAGAGGGGAGAGGGGAGAGGGAAGAGGGTAAGGGATTTTCGGGTCGCTGGCACGGAGTGAGGGCTTGGCCCCGCGCTTTTCCCTCTCCCTTCTCCCCTCTCCCCCTCTTCCCCAAAAAATCAATGCTTCCAATAGGCCGGCGTCAACAACACCAGAATGGTGAAGATTTCCAGCCGTCCCAGCAGCATGGCGAAGCTCATCAGCCATTTGGTGGTGTCGGTGAGGGGCCCCCAGTGGGCGCCGGCTTCGCCCAGGGCCGGGCCGAGGTTGTTCATGGCCGAGAACACCACCGAGACGGCGGTGACCAGATCGTGTTCGATGCCGGAGACGATCAGGGTCAGCACGACCACGCAGACGATGTAAAGCGACACGTATCCCCAGACCGCGTTGGCCACTTCCTGGTCCAGGGTGCGGCCGCCGAGTTTCAGCGGGACCACGGCGCGCGGGTGAATCAGGCGGTTGAGTTCGCGCAGGCCCTGCTTGGTCAGCAGGTAGACGCGGACGATCTTGAAGCCGCCGGTGGTCGCGCCGGCGCAGCCGCCCAGGCCCGAGATCAGGATCAGCAGCAGCGGCAGGGTGCCGGGCCAGAGATAGACCTCGGCGGTGGCGAAGCCGGTGGTGGTGGTGTAGGAGACAGCCTGGAAGACCGCGTAGCGAATCGACTCCCAGACGCTGTCGTAGACCTGCTGGCGCCACAGCAACAGGGTGATCAGCAGCGAGATGATCAGCAGCAGGATGGCAAACAGCTTCAGCTCCGGGTCCTTCAAATAGACCTGGGCGCTGGCCCGGCGCAGGGCCAGATAATGCAGGGCGAAATTGAGGCTGGCGACGAACATGAACACGACCACCAGCCAGTCAATCAGGGCACTGTCGAAGTGGCCGATCGAATTGTCATAGGTGGAGAATCCGGCCGTGGCCACGGTCGAGAAGCTGTGGCCGAAGGCATCGAACAGGCTCATGCCGGCAGCCCAATAGGCCGCCGCGCAGATCAGGGTCAGGCCGATGTAGATCAGCCATAGCGCCTTGGCGGTCTCGGCGATGCGCGGGGTCAGGCGCGACTCCTTGATCGGACCGGTCGCCTCGGCCTTGTAAATCTGCATGCCGCCGACCCGCAGCATCGGCAGAATGGCCACCGCCAGGACGATGATGCCCAGGCCGCCCATCCACTGCAGCTGCTGGCGGTACCAGCGGATCGAGATCGGCATCTCGCCGAGGCCGGAGAACACCGTCGCGCCGGTGGTGGTGATGCCGGAGGTGGATTCGAACACGGCATCAGCGAAGCTGGCGTCCAGCGCCAGCACAAACGGAATCGCCCCAGCCAGGCAAACCGCGAGCCAGCAGGCCACAACCACCAGAAAGCCGTCGCTGATGCGCAAATCCCGGGTCGCCTTGCGGACCGGCAGATACAGCGTCAGGCCCGTGGTCGCAACGACCACCAGGCTGATGACGAATGCGGTGGTAGCGCCATCGTCGTTGACCAGGGCAAAAATCAGCGGCGGCACAAATCCCAGGCTGAGGAAGATCAGCAGAACGCCAACGACGCGCTGCACGGGTGCATAGGCGCCCGTCATCAGATGAAGACCGCGTCAACCGAGAACAGGCGTTCTACCCGGCCGATCTGCTTCTGGTCGGCCACGAACAGGATGACGTGGTCGTCGTTCTGGATCATGACGTCGTGATGAGCGATGATCACTTCCTCACCGCGCACGATGCCGCCGATGGTGGTGCCCGGCGGCAGCTCGATTTCCTCGATCCGCTTGCCGACCACGCGCGACTGCCCCGGCAGCCCGTGGGCCACGGCCTCGATCGCCTCGGCCGCGCCGCGCCGCAGCGAATGCACGCGCACCATGTGTCCCTTGCGGATATGGGTCAGCAGGCCGCCGACGGTGACCTGCTGCGGGCTCACCGCCACGTCAATGCGGTCGGACTCGACCAGGTCGACGTAGGCCGGCCGGTTGATCAGGGTGATGACCTTGTCGGCGCCCATGCGTTTGGCCAGCATGGAGGAGAGGATGTTGGCCTCGTCGTCGTTGGTCAGGGCGCAGTAGACATCGACCTCGTCGATGCCTTCCTCATGCAGCAGATCCTCATCGGCACAGTCGCCGACCAGTACGATGGTGGTATCCAGATCGTCGGCGATGCGGGCCGCCCGAGCCGGGTCGCGCTCGATGATCTTGACGTGGTGGTTACGCTCCAGGCGCCGGGCCAGGCTGGCGCCGATGTTGCCGCCACCGGCCAGCATGATGCGGTTGGCCGGGCCGCTCATGCGGCGCAATTCGCGCATCACCAGCGGGATGTCGCGGGTCGCGGCCAGGAAGAAGACGATGTCGTCGACTTCGATGATCGTGTCGCCGTCGGGCATGATCGCTTCATCGTTGCGGAAGATCGCCGCGATCCGGGCGTCGACGCCGGTCGGCAGCTTGTCGCGCAGGGCCTTGATCTCATGCCCGACCAGCGGGCCGTCGTGAAAGGCACGGGTGGCGACAAGCTGGGCGCGTCCGTCGGCGAAATCCAGCACCTGCAGGGCGCCGGGATACTCGATCAGGCGCTGGATATGATCGGTGACCAGCTGCTCAGGGCTGATCAGCACATCGATCGGCGTGTGCTCGCGATCGAACATTTCCGGATGGGCCAGGTAATCGGCGGCGCGAACCCGCGCGACCTTGGTCGGCGTGTTGAACAGCGAGTAGGCCACCTGGCAGGCGACCATGTTGGTCTCGTCGGCGTTGGTCAGCGCGATCAACAGGTCGGCGTCTTCGATGCCGGCCCGGATCAGGGTCTGCGGATGCGAGGCATGGCCCAGCACGGTGCGGATATCCAGCTTTTCCTGCAGAACGCGCAGGCGCTCGGCGTCGACATCGACCACGGTAATGTCGTTTTCCTCGCGCGACAGGCTGCGCGCCATGCCGCTGCCGACCTGACCGGCGCCGAGAATGATGATGCGCATGAGCCGCCCCCTTATCCGAGTGCTGATGGCGCCCGCAAATGCCTGGTCACCGGCTCAGACCTGCTTCGGGTCGATGCCCAGCTGGCGGAGCTTGCGGTAGAGGTGGGTGCGCTCCATCTCGACCACATCGGCCAGCCGGCCGACGCTGCCGTCCACGGCCTTGAGCTGGAAGGTCAGATACTGGCGCTCGAACTCCTCGCGCGCCTCGCGCAGCGGCAGACGAAACAGCGCCGAGACGCCTTCCGCCGGGCCATCGACCAGTGGCTCGCTGCTGGCCAGGGCCTCCTCGACCTCAGCGACACTGACTTCGTCCTCGCCGCCCAGCACCAGCAGGCGCTGGATCAGGTTCTTCAGCTCGCGCAGATTGCCGGGCCACTGGTGCTGGCGCAGGCGATTCTGCACCGCGACCGGAAAATGGCGGTACGGCAGACCGTCGCTGCTGGGGAAATGCTCGGCGTAGAAGCGGACCAGATCAGGCACGTCCTCCAGGCGCTCACGCAGCGGCGGCACGTCCAGCACCAGCACGTTCAGACGGTAGAACAGCGCTTCCTCGAATTGACCGGCGCGCACCCGCTGCTCCAGCCCGGGCCGCGCGGCAGCGACCAGGCGCACATCCACCGCCGAGCTCTGGCCACCAGACTTCAGCTGACCGGACTCGAGCACGGCCAGCAGCAAGCGTTGGGCCGCCAGCTCCAGCCGCAGGATGTCGTCGATGAACAGCAGGCCGCCGTCCGCCTGGGCGAGCAGACCGGTCTGACCGTCAGCACCGCCGAGCAGCGCGACCCAATCGGTATCGCCGGCGCTGGCCGGCGCGGCGATGTAGGGGCCCTGGGCACGACGCGAATGGGCATGGATCCAGCGCGCGGCCATGTCCTTGCCAACGCCCGTTTCACCGCTGATCAGCACCGGCGCATCGTGAGCGGCAATCCGCTCCAGGCGGCGCTTGAGCTGCTGCACGGCCAGCGAGCGGCCGATCGGATCGAACACCGCTGGCGCGCGCGGCCGCGGCTGCGGCTCGGGTGCCGCGCTGGCGGCGCTCAAGGCGTTGTTGACGGTGACCAGCAGGCGCGCCATGGAGACCGGCTTTTCGATGAAGTCGAAAGCGCCGAGGCGGGTCGCTTCAACCGCAGTCTCCACCGAGCCATGGCCGGAGATCATCACCACCGGGCAATCGAGCGCCCCGGCATCCCGCCACTCGCGCAGCAGACTGATGCCGTCAGTACCGGGCATCCAGACATCGAGCAGGATCAGATCCGGCTGCTGCTGGCTACGCGCCTCGCGCGCCTCGCCGGCGTTGGCCGCGGTCAGCACCGCATGGCCTTCATCGCCGAGGATGTCCGAGATCAGCTCGCGGATATCCGGCTCGTCATCGACGATCAGGATGCGGGCGCTGGCACGGGCGTTGTTCATGGACCTATTGTAGCGACGAAAGCGCGGACCGTGATTCGCTGGTCTCCGCCGCCGGCAGCCAGATCCGCACTTCGGCGCCGCCGGTCGCGGCATTGCCGACTTCGATCTGGCCGCCATGTTCCTCGATCAGGCGCCGGCTGATCGCCAGCCCCAGGCCGGTGCCGCGCGCCTTGGTCGTGACATAGGGCTCGAAAATGCGCGCCAGCACTTCGGTCGCGAAGCCGGGGCCATCGTCGGTAACAACCATGCTGACCCCGGCCAGGCCATCGCGCTGAGCGGGCGACAGACTGAAACGCAGGCGCGGACGCCCCTGCGGATGGGCCTCCTGGGCATTGCTGACCAGGTTCAGCAGCACTTGTCGCACCCGGCCGACATCGACCCGCACCGGCGGCGTGTCGGCGGCGCGCTCGACGACGAAGTCGATCGGCACCTCGGCGCTGGCGTACAGGTCCTGAATCTCGCCGATCAGACGCTCCAGGGCCAGGTCTTCCAGGCGCAGGGCGACCGGCCGAGCGTAGTCGCCGAAGGCGTCGACCAGCCGCTTCAGAGCGTCGACCTGGGTGCGGATGGTGCCGGTCGCCTTGCTCAGCAGCTGGCGCTGGTCCTCGCCCAGATCCGGTTCGAGCTTGTACTGCAGGCGCTCGGCGGCCAGCTGGATGGGGGTCAGCGGATTCTTGATCTCATGGGCCAGGCGTCGCGCTACCTCGGCCCAGGCCGCGTCGCGCTGGGCCTGATCGAGCACCGTGACATCGTCAAACACCACCACCTGGCCGCCGATGTCGGCCGGCAACACCGACCCGCGGCAAACCAGCACCAGCGGGCTGTCCGGCCCGTCGAGCTGGATCTCGCGCCGCCAGTCGCCGGCCGAGCGGCGCTGTTCGAGCAGGGCGAGCAAGGGCTTGAGATCCGGACGCCGCTCGGCCAGTGCCGGCAGGGTGACGCCGGCATCGCGGCCCGGATCGAGCCCCAGGATGCGACCGGCCGAATCGTTGAAAGCGCTCAAGGCGCCCGTGCCGTCGACCGCCAGCACCCCGGCCGAGAGCCGGCCGAGGACGATTTCCAGGTAGCGGCGCTGGTTCTCCAGGGCCTGCCGGCTGCTGGCGAGCTCGCGGGTCATGACATTGAAGGACTGGACCAGAAATCCGAGCTCGTCGCGGCTGGCCACCGACAGCGCGGCGGGGAAACGACCGGCGGTGATTTCCTCGGTGGCTTCGGCCAGCTCGCGGATCGGCTGGGTCAGGCGGCGCGCGGCGTTGAAGGCGATCAGCATCGCCAGCAGCACGGTCAGCAGCAGCACCAGGCTCAGGATCAGGATCAGGCTCTGGTTGAGGCGGTCGCGCAGAAAGGCGACGTTGCGATAGCGATGGTAGCTCCGCTCGATGTTCTCGGCCAGGCGGCTGAACTCCGGCGGCAGTGGGTAGATCGCCTGCAGGAACTGGGGCGCGGCGCCCAGCCGCTGCGGGCCGAGGCTGCGGAGGACGCGAATCCGAATGCCGTCCTCATGCGGCTCGGCCGCCGCGTACTCCTGCTGCTGGCGGGCCTGGGCGAGCGCGAAGCTGCCCGGCAGCGCCGGCAGGATCACGGCCGGATCGATATTGACCACGACCCGGGCCTGGCCGCTGGCGCTGAGTACGGCCAGCTCGGTGGGACCCGCGGCGCTGACCTGGCGCAGCAGCTGGCGGAACAGCAGATCCTCATCGTCGAGCTCGAGCTGGCCGGCGAGCCGGGTCAGCTGCGCGCTGGCCTCGCGCGAACGCAGGTCAATGAACATCTGGCCAAGTTCGATCGAGTCGGCCAGGGCGCGCTCGGTCTGAACGTCCAGCCAGCCTTCGATGGTCTGGCCCAGAAACTGGATCGCGAACAAATACAGAATCATCACCGGCGGTACGGCCAGGCCAATGAACAGGGCGACCAGGCGCGCGGTCAGGCGGGCGCCGGGGGCCTGTTCGCGAACCCGCTTGAGCAGCCGCACCAGGCGGCCGACGATCACGACCAGCAGCGCAAGCAGCGCCAATGCGGTCAGGATCAGGACCCACAGGCCCAGGCGACCGAGCTGGGTGGCCTCCTGCTCGACCCCGGACACCAGCAGCAGGGCCACCAGCAGCACCAGCAGCACCGCCGCCAGCGGCAGGGCGCGCAGCACCCTTCGAATGCCGCGACTAATCGGCACCGCGGCCTCCGGCATCGACGCGCCAGGTCTGCCAGGGCGTGCGGGCACGCCAGTCGCTGTCGAACTGAGCCGGCAGCCGCATCGGCGAGGGCAGACGATCGCGATCCAGCTCAGCCCGAATCTCCACCTGCCAGTCGCGCTCGCGGGCCTCCGGCGGCGTCAGGCTGGTCGACCAGGACCGCGGCCGGCTGAGATCATCGATCAGCATCGCCAGACGCGGATAGTTGTCCTGACGGTCGCGCGACAGATCGCTGAGCTGGTACGCCCTGAGCATCGGCAGATACCGGATTTCGAGCTGATGGTCGTGGTCGCGTTCGAGGCGGGCGACGCGGCCGTAATGGCGGCTGACCCGGGTACTGACGGTGAGCGGAATGGTCACCCCATGCTCCAGCGCCTCGACCACGGCGGCCGATGGCGTCCAGGCCAGGCCGGTGACGATCGCCAGCTCGCCGTCGATCCAGGCCGGCGACGGCTGGACCAGACTCAGCGCCGAATCGGCGCTCTGCTCAGGCGCGCAGCCTGCGCACAGCGCAATGATAAAAGCCGTCCATGCCGCCTTCGCCAGGCAGGATCTGCCGGCCCGCGACCTGGCGCCGGCCGGGGAAGCCGGGATGATCGATGAATTCGACTGGCCCATGGCGCTCCGCGAAGGACATCATCTGCTGCTCGTTCTCTGCGGCCAGCACGGAGCAGGTCGCATAGACAAGGATACCGCCAGGGGCGAGCAGGGGCCACAGCGCGTCGAGCAGGGCCTGCTGGCCGGCGACCAGCGCCGGCAGGTCACTGGCCTGGCGCAGCCAGCGAACATCCGGGTGGCGCCGGATCACCCCGGTCGCCGAGCAGGGTGCGTCGATCAGGATGCGATCAAAGGGCCGGCCGTCCCACCAGCGCTCCGGCTGAGCGGCATCGACCGCCGCCAGCCGCGCCGCCAGGCCGAGGCGCCGCAGCGTTTCCTCAACCCGGCCCAGACGCTCGCCATCGATATCCAGGGCGGTGACATCGATCTCGGCGCGCTCCAGCGCATGCGCGGCCTTGCCGCCGGGTGCGGCGCAGGCATCGAGCAGGCGCAGGCCCCCGGCCAGTTCGAGGTACGCCACCGTCAGCTGCGCCGCGGCGTCCTGGACCGACAGCAGGCCTTCATCAAAACCCGGTAGTTCGCCGATGGCGGCGCGCTGGCGCAGCAGCAGCGCATCGCACAGCGGCGCAGGCCCGGCTTCCGCCTCGAAGCCGGCCGCGGCCAGCGCGGCCAGCGCATCCGCGCGCGTCTGGCGGCGACGATTGACCCGAAGCCATAGCGGCGGCGCGTCGTTGCCGGCGCGCAGCACGGCCGGCCAGTCTTCCGGCCAGTCGCGCCGGATCGCCTCGATCAGCCAGCGCGGATAGCCATAGGCCAGCACCGGGTCATCGATAAAGCCGGCCTCGAGCTCGGCGCGGCGACGCTGGTAGCCGCGCAGCACGGCGTTGACCAGCCCGCCCTGGCGGGCCAGACCCGCCAGGCGCGCCGCCTCGACGGCGGAATGAACCACCGCGCGGGCCGGCTCCCGAGCGTCGCGCAGCTCGGCCAGCGCGATCGCCAGCAGGGAGCGGATCAGGCGGTCGCGACGGGCCGGTGGGCGGCTCAGCAGCTGCTCCAGCAACCGGGCCACGGCCGGCCAATCGCGCAGCAGACCGTGCGCCAGCCGTCGCGCCAGAGCGCGGTCGCGGGCCGCCTCCAGCCCGGCCAGTTCAGCGATCAGTGCCTGGTCCAGAGCCTGGCCGCGCTCCAGCACCGCGGCGGCGGCGCGCGCCGCGGCCAGGCGCGGCGCGGCGCCTTGCGGTGCCCGTCCCGACCCGGATGCGTTCAAGCCCAGTCCGGGTGGGCGTTGAGCCAGTCGCGAGCCGGCAGGCAGCGGCGCCCTGGCGCCTGCAGCTCGAGAATCTCCAGCACGCCGCGGCCGCAGGCCACTCGCACCGCATCGCGGCCGGGCGAGGGCAGCAGCTGACCCGGGCGACCCTCGCCAGCGGCCGCGCGGGCCCTGTGGATGCGGCAGCTCAGGCCGGCGATGTCGGCGAACGCGATCGGCCAGGGATGGTAAGCGCGCACCTTGCGGGCCAGGATCGCGGCATCCTCGGACCAGTCAAGCCGAGCGTCGTCCTTGGCGATCAGCGGCGCATGGGTGGCCAGCGCCTCATCCTGCGGCTGAGCCGACGGCAGCGTGTTCGCCTGCAGCTGGCCCAGCGCCTCGATCAGCAAGGGCGCGGCGATGGCGGCGAGCCGATCGTGCAGGCCGCCGGCCGTTTCTTCCGGATCGATGGCAGTCGCCCGGGTCATCAGCACCGGACCGGTGTCCAGGCCCGGATCCATCTGCATCAGCGAAATGCCACTGTCGGCATCGCCAGCCAGGATGGCCTGCTGGATCGGGCTGGCACCGCGCCAGCGCGGCAGCAGCGAGGCGTGCAGATTCCAGCAGCCGTGGCGCGGCAGGTCCAGCACCGCCGGCGGCAGCAGCAGGCCGTAGGCCGCGGTGATGATCAGCTCCGGTTCCAGTTCGGCCAGGGCGACGCGCGCTTCGTCCAACCTCAGGCTACGGGGTTGCAGGACCGGCAGGCCGGCCTCCAGCGCCAGGGCCTTGACCGGGCTGAAGCGCAGCTGCCGGCCGCGACCGGCGGGCCGATCAGGCTGGGTCAGCACGGCCAGCGGCCGCTGGGAAGACTCGATCAAGGCGCGCAGCGCCGGCACGGCAAACTCCGGCGTGCCGGCAAAGACAATGCGCGGCCGGCTCACGCCGGCTGCTGTTCCGCGCGTTGCTGCTTGCGCAGGCGCTTCTCGACCATGCGCCGCTTCAGTGGCGAGAGATAATCGACAAAGACCTTGCCGTCGAGGTGATCAATTTCGTGCTGAATGCAGACCGCCAGCAAACCATCGGCGTCAAGTTCGAAAGCCTCGCCGTCCAGCCCCAGCGCCCGGATCCGAACCTGCTCGGCCCGCTCGACCTCGGCGTAGACGCCCGGCACCGACAAACAGCCTTCTTCACAGGTCTGGGTGCCGCTGCGATCGATGATCTCCGGATTGATGAAGAAACGCGGCTCGTTGCGGGCTTCGCTCAGGTCCATCACCACCACGCGCAGACCCTCGTTGACCTGGGTCGCGGCCAGTCCGATGCCACGGGCGGCGTACATGGTTTCAAGCATGTCGGCGGCCAGCTGTCGCTCGCGCTCGGTGACTTGCTCAACCGGCTTGGCGACCCGGCGCAAGCGCGGATCGGGAAATTCGAGGATGCTGAGTCGTGACATAAGATGAAAAAACCCGCTTAAGGGTGCGTTTTACAATGACAATGTTTATGATAGCCTGACAGTGATCAAGCTGGACGGCACCTTTGGAGGGCTACGCTCCGTGAAACGCTTACTGCTCGTCATGGCAATCCCGGCCATAGTGGCTCTCGCCATCAGTGTACAGGCTCAGGATATCGAGCTGCGCGAAGACCATCCGAGAGAATACATCGTCCAGGCGGGCGACACCCTGTGGGACATCGCCAGCCGATTCCTGACCCGCCCCTGGCAATGGCCGGCCATCTGGCAGGCCAATCCCCAGATCGACAATCCGCACCTGATTTTCCCTGGCGATCGGATTTCCCTGGCCTTCATCGGCGGCGAGCCGCGCCTGGTCGTCGACCGCGACGATTCCACCCGGCGCCTGTCCCCGGAAATCCGCCGCGAAGCCATCGACGGGCCGATCAACACCATCCCCTACGATGCCATCGCGCCGTTTCTGCGCCGGCCCCGGATTGTCTCCGAGGAAGAGCTGGAAGGGCTGCCCTACATCGTGGCCAACCGCGAGCAGCGGATGATGGCCGGCCCCACCGACCACGCCTACGCGCGCGGCCTCGACGATGTCCGTGTCGGCGACGAAGTGGTCATCGCCCGCCTGACCTACCAGTTTGTCGACCGCAGCCGCGACGAAGACCGCATCCAGCTGCGCCGCAACCGGATGCGTAATGGCCCCGGCCAGGTTCCGGCCAGCGAGCGGCCGGACAGTCGGATCTGGCAGAACACCCTGGGCCGGCTGGAGCGCTTCAACTATCCGGTAATCGGCTATGAACTCTGGGAAGCCGCCCGCGCCCGCGTCATCCAGACCGGTGACCCGGTCACCCTGGAACTGATCGAGGGTCGGCGCGAAGTCATGGCCGGCGACTACGTGCTGCCGGTCGACTACCAGGTCCATGACATGCATTTCCTGCCCCGGGCGATGGACGAAATCCCCGAGCATGCGCGCGTGCTGACCGTTAGCGAAGCCTTCTACGGCGTCGGCCACTACCAGATCGTCGCCATCTCCCTCGGTACCGCCGACGGCGTTGAAGCGGGTCACACCTTCTCGGCGTTCCGGCCGGGTGACCGGATCCGCGACGACCGCTATCCGCCGATGAGCCGGGCCGCCTTCCAGAACCGGGACAAGCGCTACGTCGATCTGCCGGACCAGTTCGCCGGCCAGATCATGGTGTTCCGTTCCTTCGAGCGGATCAGCTACGCGATCGTGATGGACGGCACCCAGCCCATCCGCGCCGAAGACCGGCTGTTCCATCCCGACCGCAGGCTCTAGCCCGGATCATTCATGAACCTGTGCGCGCCCTCGCCAGCCTGTTGCCCGTACAGCGGATTTTCCTCAGTCGGCCGTATCACCCGATACGGCGCTCGATCGGAAAATCCGCGGTACGGACAATATCCTGCGCGATCAGCGCGCGAGCTCATGAATCATTCGGGTTAGATCCGCGGGAACGATGCCCGAACGGGATCGGGTCCGCGACTGGCTCGCACTGGCGCTCGCCCCTGGGCTGGGCGCGCGCCGGATCTCCCGCCTGACCGAGGCACTGGGCAGTCCGGGCGCCTGGGCCAGGGCCTCCACGGGCGAGCTCAGGGCGCTGGGCCTCAGCGAAACCCACTGCGCCGCGCTCAGGCACCCCGACCCGGCGGCGCTGGAACGCTGCGAACGCTGGCTGGACGCGCCGGGCCACGAACTGATCACGCTCGACGACCCTTACTACCCGCCCCTGCTGAAGCAGACCGACGACCCACCGCCGGTGCTGTTCGTGCTCGGCCGACCCGAGCTGATGGTGCGGCCGCAAGTGGCCATCGTCGGCAGCCGCAACGCCACCCCCGGCGGCCTCCGGCACGCCCGCGACTTCGCCGCCACCTTGAGTCGCGCCGGCTTCATCATCACCAGCGGCCTGGCCGTCGGCGTCGATGCCGAGGCCCATGAAGGCTGCCTGGGTGCCGGCGGCGAGACCCTCGCGGTGATGGGCACCGGCCCGGACAAGGTCTACCCGGCCCGCCACAAGGCGCTGGCCCGGCGGATCTTTGATCAAGGTGCGCTGATCAGCCTGTTCCCGCCGGGCACGCCCGTGCGCCCGGGCAATTTTCCGGCCCGCAACCGGATCATCAGCGGCATGAGCCTGGGCACCCTGGTGGTCGAAGCCGGGCTGCGCTCGGGCTCGCTGATCACCGCGCGCCTGGCCGCCGAACAGGGCCGCGAGGTCTTTGCCATACCCGGCTCGGTGCACAATCCCTTGGCCAGAGGCTGCCATCGGCTGATTCGCGATGGTGCCCGGCTGGTCGAAACCGCCGCCGAGATCATCGAAGCGCTGGCGCCCCTGGCCGGCGAGCTGGCCTCCAGCATCCAGGCGCTGCTGGACAGCTTGCCCGACGACGGGCTTGAGAAAGCGGCTATCGCGCCGCATATGACCCACGACCCCGACTACGATCGTCTGCTGGCCGCCATCGGCTTCGATCCCACCCCCGTCGACGAGATCATTCAGCGCTCGGAGTTGACGACCGCGGCGGTATCCTCCATGCTGCTGATCATGGAACTGGACGGTCGGGTGCAGGCACACACTGGCGGCCGCTACAGCCGCAGTGGATCAATGGCCCCCGACAAGGACTGGAGTGAATGAAGGAAAACGTGCTCGATCTGCTGATGTACCTGTTCGAGAACTACATCTACGAAGAACCGGAAAGCACGCCCGACCGTGAATCCCTGAGCGACAGCCTGGAGGAGGCCGGCTTCTCCTCCACCGAGATCGACCGGGCCTTCGCCTGGCTCGACGGGCTGGCCGAGCAGCGCAGTCTGCCGGAGCTGGGCGGTCACGAATCCAACCCGATCCGCATCTTCAGCGACGACGAATGTCGACGCCTCGATGTCGATGCGCGCGGCTTCATTCTCTATCTGGAGAATGCCGGGGTGCTGGATCCGGCGCGTCGCGAGCAGGTCCTCGACCGTCTCGGTGCGCTGGACGCCGAGGAAATCGATCTGGAGGACGTCAAATGGGTGATCCTGATGGTGCTGTTCAATCAGCCCGGACAGGAGGCGAACTACGCCTGGATGGAAGACCTGATGTTCGATGAGGAAGGCGAATACCGCCACTGACATCGATTCTGGCGGGCCGGCGCCACCGCGCCGCTGATCCTGCCCCGCCACACAAGCTGAGCACATGGCCAAGAACCTTCTGATCGTCGAGTCGCCCGCCAAGGCGACGACCATCAACAAATACCTCGGCAAGGACTTCGAAGTCCTGGCCTCCTACGGCCATGTCCGTGATCTGGTGCCCAAGGAAGGCGCAGTCGACACCGACCGCGACTTCGCCATGCGCTACGAAATCATCGACCGCAACAAGAAGCACGTCGACCGCATCGTCGCCGCCGCCAAGCGCGCCGACGCAATCTATCTGGCCACCGACCTTGACCGCGAAGGTGAAGCGATCTCCTGGCATATTGCCGAGATCCTCAAGGAACGGGGCATCAATAGCAACACCTTGGTCCGCCGGGTCGTATTTTCCGAGATCACCCCGCGGGCGATCCAGAAAGCAATGGCGCAGCCGCGCGACCTGGCCGACTCGCTGGTCGATGCGCAGCAGGCCCGGCGCGCGCTCGACTACCTGGTAGGCTTCAACCTGTCGCCGCTGCTGTGGAAGAAGGTGCGACGCGGCCTGTCTGCGGGGCGGGTGCAGTCGCCGGCCCTGCGCATGATCGTCGAGCGCGAAGAAGAGATCGAGCAGTTCAAGCCGCGCGAATACTGGACCATCGAGGCCGATCTCGGCGACAGCGATGAGACCCGCTTCTCGGCCAATCTGGTTCAGCTCGGTGGCAGCAAGCTGGACCAGTTCGATATCGACAACGAAGCCCGGGCCGGCGAGGTCACCCGCGCCATTGAGACGGCTGCTGCAGGCAGCTTCCAGGTTGCCCGGATCAACAAGCGCCAGCGCCGCCGCCGCGCCCAGCCGCCCTTCATCACCTCGACCCTGCAGCAGGAAGCCGCCCGGCGGCTGCGCTTCACCACCCAGCGCACCATGCGGCTGGCGCAGCAGCTGTATGAGGGGGTCGACCTTGGCGGCGACAACCAGGGCCTGATCACTTATATGCGTACCGATTCGGTGGCGCTGTCGGCTGACGCCCTGAGCGACATCCGCAAGGTGATCGCGAAGGAATACGGGGCCGAGCTGGTACCCGAGAAACCCAACTTCTACCAGTCGAAATCGAAAAATGCGCAGGAAGCGCACGAGGCGATCCGGCCGACTTCGGCCGCGCTGACCCCGATCAAGCTCAAGCGCCATCTCAGCGAGGACCAGTACCGGCTCTACCAGCTGATCTGGAACCGGGCTGTGGCCAGCCAGATGATCCCGGCCGTCTACGACACGGTCAGCGCCGAGTTCGACGTTGGCGACGCGGTGTTCCGCGCCTCCGGCTCGACTCTGATCGAGGCCGGCTTCCTCAAGGTCTACCAGGACGCCCAGGCCGAAACCGACAATCGCCTGCCCGAGCTCAACGAGGGCGACCGGGTGGTGCTGGAGCGAATTCGCCCCGAGCAGCATTTCACCGAGCCGCCGCCGCGCTTTTCCGAAGCCAGCCTGGTCAAGGCCCTGGAAGACTATGGCATCGGCCGGCCGTCGACCTATGCCTCGATCATTCAGACCCTGAAGGATCGCGAGTACGTCGACCTCGACAACCGCCGCTTCACCCCCACTGCTACCGGGCGGGTGGTTGCCAAGTTCCTGTCCAACCACTTTGACCGCTACGTCGACTACGACTTCACCGCCCGGCTCGAAGACGAGCTCGATGCGATCTCGCGCGGCGAGCAGGACTGGGTGCCGCTGCTGAAGGAGTTCTGGCAGCCGTTCATCGACCGGGTCCAGGAGAAAGACGAAACCGTCACCCGCCAGGAAGCCCAGCAGGCGCGCGAACTGGGCACCGACCCGGCCAGCGGCAAGCCGGTGATCGTACGCCTCGGCCGCTACGGGCCCTACGCCCAGATCGGCACCGCCGAGGACGAGGACAAACCGGCCTTCGCCGGCCTGCGCTCGGGCCAGAAGATGGAAACGATCACGCTGGAAGAGGCGCTGGAGCTGTTCAAGCTGCCGCGCGATCTGGGCCAGACGCCGGAGGGCGAGCCGGTGCAGGCCAATATCGGCCGCTTCGGCCCCTATATTCGCTACGGCGCCCGCAATTTCGTCTCCCTCAAGGAGCATGATCCGCACGACATCAGCCTGGAGCAGGCGCTGGAACTGGTCAGCGCGCACAAGCAGATGCTGGCCGAGCGGGTGATCAAGACCTTCGCCAGCGAGGGCATCGAGATTCTCAAGGGCCGCTACGGACCCTTCGTTACCGACGGCAAGCGCAACGCCAGCGTGCCCAAGGATGTCGAGCCGGCCAGCCTTGATCTGGCGCAGTGCCGCAAGCTGCTCGACGAAGCCCCGCCGCGCGGCCGCCGCGGCAAGAAGAAGGCCGGCAAGGCCGCCGCGGAGCCGGCCGCGCCCGGCGGCAAGAAAACGACGAAGAAAAAAGCCAGAAAGAAAACCGGCAAGAAAAAGTCTTCGAAGAAAAAAGCAGCCCGAAAGAAAGCCTCGAAGAAAAAAGCGGGCTGATGCTGCCGTTTGGCCGTGAAAACCGCGAAACCACGGAAGACAAAAAAACACTGAAGTGAACCACTCAAGCCCCTTCCGTGCCTTCCTTGTTTTCAGTGGTCCAGTGTTTTCGTATCTTGTCCGGCTGAACCGAACCCCTGTCATGCCGAGCCATGTCCGCCCCTGACCTGAACGCCGTCGAGCGCTATCTGACCGGCCTCCAGGACCGCTTGTGCGCGGCCTTCGAGGCCTGCGACGGGCAGGCGCGATTCCGCGAGGATGCCTGGACGCGGCCCGAAGGCGGCGGCGGCCGAAGCCGGGTGATGGAAGGCGGCGCCGTGTTCGAGAAGGGCGGGGTCAATTATTCTCTGGTGCATGGCGACGCCCTGCCGCCGGCGGCCAGCGCGCGCCGCCCGGAGCTGGCCGGCCGCTCGTTCCAGGCGCTGGGAGTGTCGGTGGTGATGCACCCGGTCAATCCGCACGTGCCGACCAGCCACGCCAATGTCCGCTTCTTCATCGCCGACAAGCCGGGCGAAGCGCCGGTGTGGTGGTTCGGCGGCGGCTTCGACCTGACCCCCTGCTACCCGCGCGACGAGGACTGCCGCCACTGGCACGCCACGGCCGAGGCCCTGTGCCGGCCATTTGGCGAGGCGGTCTATCCGGAGCACAAGCGCTGGTGCGACGAGTACTTCTACCTGCGCCATCGCGATGAAACCCGCGGCATCGGCGGGCTGTTCTTCGATGATCTGAACGGCTGGGGCTTCGAGCGCTGCTTCGCCTACCTGCGCGCGGTCGGCGACGGCTACGCGCAAGCCTATCTGCCGATCGTAGAGCGGCGGCGCCACGATGCCTATGGGCCGCGCGAAGTGGATTTCCAGCGCTATCGCCGCGGCCGCTACGTCGAGTTCAATCTGGTCTGGGACCGCGGCACCCTGTTCGGCCTGCAGTCGGGCGGCCGCACCGAATCGATCCTGATGTCCCTGCCCGCCGTCGCCCACTGGCGCTACGACTGGCAGCCCGAGCCCGGCAGCCCGGAGGCCGCCCTGGCCGACTACCTCAAGCCGCGCGACTGGCTCGATCTGGCGAGCTAGCCGGCCGCATCCACAGTGCGTAGAGCGCCGGCACGAACAGCAAGGTGATGGCGGTGCCGACGCTGACCCCGCCGATCAGCACGAAAGCCAGCGGACCCCAGAAACTGTCGAAAGCCAGCGGCACGAAGGCGAGCACGGCGGCCAGCGCGGTCAACACAACGGGGCGGGCACGGCGCACGGCGGCCTCGACAATGGCCTCGCTGGCCGGCATGCCTTCGGCCAGATAGTCGGCCACCTGCTGGGTCAGGATCAAGGTATTGCGCATCAGTATCCCGGCCAGGCCGATCAGGCCCAGCAGGGCGACGAAGCCGAACGGCTGTCTGAACAGCAGCAGGGCAAGCACCGCGCCGATCAGGCCCAGCGGCGCCGTGGCCAGGACCACGAAGCTGCCGCCGAAACTTTTCATCTGCAGCATGATGAAGATCAGCATCAGGGCCAGCATCAGCGGCTGCAGCTTCTGAATGGATGCGTCGGCGCGGCTGGACTGCTCGACCGAGCCGCCGATCACCAGTTCGTAGCCCTGCGGCAGCGCGTCCCGGAAGGCCTGGAGTTCGCGCCACAGCGCGGCGGTGACGTCGTTGGGCTGGGCGCCGCGCACATCAGCTCGAAGGGCGATATGGGCTCGTCGGTTGTAGCGGGTGATGACCGGCTCTTCCCAGCTCAGTTCGAGCCTGCCGATATTGGCCAGGGCGACGCGCTGCCCGTCCTGGTTGCGCAGTTCAAGGCCCATCGGGTCGACCGCCGCATCGCCGCGGGCCCCACGCGCCACCAGGGCCACATTGCGATTGTCGCGCCTGATCTCGGTGACCGACTGGCCGTGGGTTTCGAATTCGATCTGCTGGGCCAGATCGCGCGGCGTCAGCCCCAGTCGGCGCAGGCGCTCGGGCTCGGCGTCGAGCGCCAGCACCGGTACCCGCTCGCCCCAGCTCAGGTGCGCATTGCGCAGGGCTGAATGGCGATCGATCAGGGCCAGGGCTTCGACACCCAGTTCCCGCAGCCGAATCGGATCCTCGCCCAGCAGGCGAAACTCGATCGGCCAGACCACCGGCGGGCCGTACAGCAGCCGATAGACCCGGACGCGAGCCTCGGCAAAGTCCCCGGCGGCGATGCGCGCTTCCAGCCGC
Source organism: Gammaproteobacteria bacterium (assembly GCA_050485825.1). Taxonomy (GTDB): domain Bacteria; phylum Pseudomonadota; class Gammaproteobacteria; order Xanthomonadales; family Wenzhouxiangellaceae; genus Wenzhouxiangella. Next base: position 56,497 of record JBJHCC010000007.1, on the reverse strand, counting down.
GCCATGACCCGATCGCGCGCGGCCGGATCAGGGGTGACCGCGACCAGCTTGGCGAAGGCGGGATTGGGCTGCTCGGGATTGGCGGAGATGAAAAAGCGCGGCGCGCCGGCGCCGACAAAGGCCGACAGGCTCGAGACCTCATCCATATCCGCCAGCAGGGCTTCCAGGCGGCGGGTAACCTGGTCCGTGGCGGCAATCGCCGAGCCCTCGGGCAGATAGACGCTGACCATCACTTCGGTCCGATCCGAGCCCGGAAAGAACTGCTTCTGCACCGGCCCGACCAGGCCAAGCACGGCCAGCACCAGCAGCACCACCGTGGATGCGACCACCCAGCCGCGGCGGCGCAGGCAGAATTCGATGATCCGACGCAGCCGCCGGTAGCCGACGCTGTCGTAGCCGCCACCGTGGTCCGGGCCGGACCCGGGCTCCACCTTCAGCAGCCGGGTGCCGAGATAGGGCGTGAACACCACCGCCACCAGCCAGGACAGGATCAGCGAAAAGGCCAGCACCCAGAAGATATTGCCGGCGTACTCGCCAACGCCCGACTGGGCAAATCCGATCGGTACGAAGCCGGCCACGGTGATCAGGGTGCCGAACAGCATCGGCGCGGCGGTTGCGCGCCAGGCATAGGCGGCTGCCTCGATCCTGGCCATGCCGGCCTCCAGTTTCACCAGCATCATCTCGATGGCGATGATGGCGTCATCGACCAGCAGGCCAAGTGCAATGATCAGGGCTCCCAAGGTGATCCGATCGAGGTTGATCCCGCTGATCATCATCAGCAGGAAGGTCAGGCCCAGGGTCACCGGCACGGCGATGCCGACGATCAGGCCGGCGCGCCAGCCGATGCTCAGGACACTGACACCCAGCACGACGAGCACGGCGATCAGGAACTTGATCTGGAACAGGTCGACCGCCTGCGAGATGGCCTCGGCCTGGTTGGTCAGGACCTTCAGTTCCAGACCCAGCGGCAGCTCGGCCTGCTCGCGATCAAGAAAGGCCGCCAGGTTGCGACCCAGCGCCAGCCCGTTGAAGCCGCTCTGCATGACCACGCCGAGCAGGATCGCGTCTTCGCCGCCGGCCCGGACCAGGAAGGACGGTGGGTCCTCATGGCCCAAGCGGATCTGGGCAATGTCGCCCAGCGCCAGGATCTGATCGCCGATCCGGAGTGGCAGCTGGCGCAGCCGGTCAGGGTCCGACCAGTCGCGATCGACCCGGACATGAAGGCGCGGCCCGGCGCTGTCGATGCGGCCGCTGGGCAGCAGCTGACTGTGGGCGTCGATGGCATCGAAGATCTGTTCAGGCGACACGCCCAGATTGGCCAGCAGCCGGTTGTCGAATTCGACGAAGTAGCGCTGCGGCCGCTCGCCGATCAACAGCGCTTTGGCCACGCCGTCGACCTCGAACAGGCGATCGCGCAGACGCTCGGCCAACTGAACCAGATCGCGGGCGGGCAGCTCCGGGCCGGTGAGAGCAAACAGGCTGAAGTAGACATCGGAAAAGCTGTCGTTGACGATCGGCCCGATCACACCGCGCGGCAGCCGCGGCGCTTCGTCCCACATGCGCTTGCGGACTTCATAAAACAGCGCCGGCAAGCGCTCCCCGGGCGTGTAGTCGTGGAACTCGACCTGGAGATTCGCCTGGCCCGGTCGAATGGTGGTTTCGATGCGATACAGCAGCTCGACCTCCTGAATGCGCTGCTCCAGCCGATCGACGACCTGATCGCGCAGCTCCGCCACGGTGGCGCCCGGCCACGCCACCGACACCACCATGACCCGGACGCTGAAGGCCGGATCCTCGGCCCGCCCCAGCGACAGAAAGGCATAGGCGCCGGCGATGATGCTCAGGAGCAAAAAGAACAGGGTGACCGCAGGCTGATCGACGGCCAGCCGCGACAGGTTGGGAAAGTTCATGATGGTGTCCGCTGGGCTTCAGTAACGGCTGTCGCGCACGCGCTGACCTGGCTGCAGACGGTGCAGCCCGGCCGCGATGATCCGCTCGCCCGGGACCAGCTCAGCCTGGATATGCGCGTATTCCTCGTTCAGGGCCAGCAGCTCGACAGCGAGCGGCCGGGCTTGCCCGTCGACGATGCGCCAGACCACCGGACCCTGACCACGTTCGTGAATGGCGCTGATCGGGACCGCCAGAACCGAACCCCCGCCAGCGCCGCTCAGACTCACCCGCACCACGCTGCCCAGCCGCAGGGCGGCGTCGGCATCGTCCAGCCGATAGCGTGCTGGCCAGGCCCGGGTTTGCGGGTCGGCGGCACCGGCGACCTCGCGCAGACTCAAGCGCAGCGGCTGCCCCTGAGCCGCCAGCAGCAGCCCGGATTCGGGCGCGCCAAGCGCCTCAGGCAGCAGCACTTCCACCTCCAGGCGATCGGTCCGCGCCAGCATCGCCACGGGATGGCCGGCGGCCACCACCTGGCCTGGTTCGCCGCCGACAGAGATCAGCAGGCCATCGAAAGGTGCGCGCAGCTGCGCATAGGCGAGCGCGTGGTCGGCTTCCGCCAGCACGGCCAGGCTGGCCCTGTGCTGCTGCCGGGCGGCTTCCTCGACCAGTTCAAGCTGCTCGAAGGCCTGGGCGCTGATGAACTGGCGCTCCAGCAGCGCCTGGCCGCGACGGCTTTCCGCCTCGGCCAGACGCAAGGCCGCAGCGGCCGCATCCGCCGTAGCCAGCGCGCGGGCTCTGGCCTGATCGAGGTCGGAAGGATCCAGCGACAACAAAACTTGCCCGGCTTGCACCGTCTGACCGGCATCGACGTCGCGCCTGGCAATACGCCCGCCAACCTGAAAGGCGAGCGCGGTTTCCGTGCGGGCGCGTACCGTGCCCGACAGCTGCAGCGCCTCGCCATCGATCAGGCGCACTTCGCGGGTCAGCACCGGCTGGGCCGGCTCGGCCTCAGCCTCGACGCGGTCCGTGCCGCATCCGGTCAGCAACAGGGCGATCGCTATAATGCCCGGGACAAGAAAATGGGTCGGCATAAGGTGTTCCGGACAATTTGTAAACGATGCCGTATTGTATTTGAGCGAAACGTCGATGGAAAGTGAATCCAGAGCCGTAGGGCGCCCCCTCGACCCGAGCAAGGACCAGGCGATCGTGGCCGAAGCCGGTCGCCTGCTCTACGGTGAGGGTCCGCAGGCGGTCACTATCGAAGCGGTAGCGCGGGGCACCGGCATCTCCAAGCCGACGATCTACCGGCGCTATGCCAATCGCGACGAGTTGATCACGGCGGCCGTGCAGGACAAGGCCAGGCTGCTGGCCAGCGGCTTCGATATCGACCCCGACTCTGCCGCCGACCTGCACGGTGCCCTGCTGGGCTTCGCCCAGCGCCTGACCGACTTCATCCTCGGGCCCGAGCACATGGTGTTCGTCCACGCCGTCGCCGGGGCCAGCGATCTGCCGCTGTGGATTTCGGAATCGATCTTTCGGAACGGCCCGCAAAATACCCACCGCCAACTCGCCGACTGGCTCGCCCGGGCCGGCCGCAAGGCGCTGCTCGACTGCGCCGATCCGGATTACAGCGCCGAGCTGTTCATGGGCATGCTGCTGGGGCTGAACCTGGTCCGCTCCGTCTACCGCTCGCAGCAGCGCCCGGATACGGCAGCCACACAGGCCAGATTGCATCGGGTCGTGGAAGATTTTCTCAGCCTGCATGGCCGCGCTACGGGCTGAGCTCGACGTCACCGAATCGAAATGGATCCGGTCGATCGACTCGGCTAGTCTGATCGCAACGCAAGGGGCCGGCGGCGGCTCACCGCGATCGAGGCGTTGTACCCGGATGAACGAGACGATCAGCCAGCGCGAGAAACCGCTGGTGTTTGAACAGGGTGCCGGCGGATTTGCAGCCGTGGCCATCGCGGTGGGCTTGTGCGCGCTGTTCCTGCTGATGCCGGGCATCGTGCTCTACAACCTCGTCGAACCGGCCTGGCTGGCCCGCTCGATCCTGCTGTTGAGCGCCCTGCTCTGCCTGTTCTGCATTCTGTTCTGGCCGCTCGCCACGAGCTATGCTGTCGACGACAAGACCCGCGGCCTCAAGATTGAAACCCGCACACTGCGCGGTCACCGATCCCGGCAAGTACCGCCGTCCATGATCTCCAGCATTGAGATTCAGAAACGCCAGGAACGCGAACATGACCGCAGCAGCGTCGGCATCAGCCTGGGCGGTCGCCACCTGGGCGGCGCCGACGGCGGGCAGGGCGGCCGGATATTCGACGTCTATGATGTCAGCGTGGTCGGGCAAAGGCGCTGGACCCTCGCCTGCTTCGAATCCCGACAGGACGCTGAAGCGCTGGCCGGCGAAGTGGCGCGCCGACTGGGCGGCAAGCCGGTCAAGCGCATCGGCGATCTGCTGGGCTGGTGAAACCACGCGCCGGGACGAGGCATGGCCATCGACTGGAACGACCAGACCGACAGCTTGCGTCCCCTGCTCCTTGCCGATCCTGCGGGCGGGGACGACCACGGGCGCCCGCCCTCCCGGATCGAAGCCGAGACCTTGCGCGCCTATCGGCTGACCCACTATCGCGTCGAAGCCAGCCCGCCGTTGACGCTCAGGGTCGGCCGACTCAGCCCAGCGCTGCTGGCTCTTCACCGACAGGCCGGCGTCAGCTGCAGCGCCTTTATCACCGCCTTCAATCCCTACGGCCGCTGCCTGCCACCGGCAGACAACCTGAGGCGCCAGCAGGCGCTGGCTGCGCTGCTTGAGGCCCGCGGCCTGGCTTGCATCCACGGCCGCGGCGAGGACCCCGACCAGCGATGGGATGGAGAAGACAGCCTGCTGGTGCTTGGTCTGGATCGTTTTCATAGCGCAATCCTTGGACACTGCTTCGAGCAGAACGCCGTGGTCTGGAACGACGAAGACGGTCTGGCCCACCTGCTGCTGCTGCGCTGAATGGCCTTAACCAAGCTCCTACACCGGCCGGACGCTGGCCCGATCAGGCTCTGCTCTGATCCCAGATCGCAATTTGACAAAACATATCTGAGCTGACTGTCCGCTTTTTCGCGCCTTTACGTTTGTAGAGGTAAGCAAGTGGCAGTCGCTGCGCTGGCCCGCGCAGCAGACAGGGGACCAACAAGGGCGAGGACCGGGCGTCGGCACAGGGCCGACGCCCGGTATTTTTTTGCCGGCAGAGCGGAGCGCCACCGCTGCGACTTGTTCAGTTCACCGGGGGCGGTTATAGTGCAGCGCACAATTCATGCCGCCTTGCCCATGCCCTCCAAAGCCCGCTCCAAGCCCCAGCCCCCCATTCCCGTCGACCTCGCGCTGCAGGGCGGCGGCGCCCACGGTGCCTTTACCTGGGGAGTGCTCGACCGCCTGCTGGAAGCCAATCGCTTCGATATCGAGGGCATTTCCGGCACCTCGGCCGGGGCCATGAACGCCGCCGTGCTCGCCAGCGGCATGGCGGGCGGCGGACCTGAGCGCGCCCGCGCGCTGCTGGCCGAGTTCTGGGGACGGGTGGCCGACGCCGCGCGCTTCAGCCCGTTTCAGCGCGGGCCGCTGGACCGGCTGATGGGGAACTGGACCCTGGACAACAACCCGGCCTTTATCGCCATGGACCTGAGCGCGCGCCTGATCTCGCCGTACCTGCTCGGCGGTCTGACCGGCAACCCCCTGAAGCAGATCCTCGAGGACCTGATCGACTTCGAGCAGCTGGCCAAAGGCCCGATCAAGCTGTTCATCACCGCCACCAATGTCCACACCGGGCGCGGCCGGGTGTTTCGCCGCCAGGAAATATCGGCCGATGTACTGCTGGCCTCGGCCTGCCTGCCGACCCTGTATCAGGCGGTCGAGATCAACGGCGTGCCCTACTGGGACGGCGGCTATGCCGGCAACCCGACGATGACGCCGCTGGTACGCGAGTGCGACAGCAACGACACCATCCTGGTCCAGATCAACCCGGTCGAACGCGTCGAGACCCCGACCAGCGCGCGCGAGATCGCCAGCCGGATGAACGAGATTTCCTTCAACGCCACCCTGCTGAAGGAGCTGCGGATGATGGCCCTGCTTCGCCAGGTGGCCGATCCCGGCGGCAGCGAAGCCAAGCTCTGGCGCGACATGCGCCTGCACCGGATCAGCAGCGAACTGATGGTGCGGCTGGGCCATTCCTCCAAGCTCAACGCCGAGCGCGCCTTTCTCGACACGCTGTTCAAGGCCGGCCGTGATTCGGCAGAGCGCTTTCTGAACGATCACGCCGAGGATGTCGGCCTGCGCTCCAGTTTCGACATCGACAGCCTGCTCGAGGATGACTGACATGGTGCTGGGACTGATCGGCATATTGATCGCGCTGACCCTGCTGATGGTGCTGGCCTATCGCGGCTGGACCATCCTGCTGCTGGCGCCGCTGGCCGCCGTGGTCGCGGCGCTGTTCTCCGGCGAGCCGCTGCTGGCCCACTGGACCCAGACCTTCATGCGCTCGGCGGCCGGCTTCCTGGCCCAGTTCTTCCCGCTGTTCCTGCTCGGCGCCCTGTTCGGCAAGCTGATGGACGACTCGGGCTCGGTCGACGCCATCGCCGACTGGATGACCAAGCGCTTGGGCCCCGCCCGCGCGGTGCTGGCCGTGGTGCTGGCCGGCGCCCTGGTGACCTACGGTGGCGTGAGCCTGTTCGTTGCCTTCTTCGTGCTGGCGCCGATGGGCCTGGCGCTGTTCCGCGCCAGCGGCATCCCGCGCCGGCTGCTGCCGGCGGCGATCGCGCTGGGCACCTCGACCTTCACCATGTCGGCCCTGCCCGGTACGCCGGCGATCCAGAACGCCATCCCGATGCCGTTCTTCGGTACCACCCCGTTTGCCGCGCCGGGCTTGGGCCTGATCGCCGCGGCGGTGATGCTGGGCTTCGGCCTGTGGTGGCTGCGTTTGCGTGAGCGCCAGGCCCGGCGCGCCGGCGAGGGTTTCGGCCTCGAGGACACGCCGGCGGCCGACGAGGTCAAGCTGCGCGAACTGGCGACCACCGCGCGCGAGTTCGACCCGGCCGAGATGGCGCACGGCCAGCCCGCGCCCGATCGCCCGCCGCTGGCCCTGGCGCTGCTGCCGTTGGTGCTGGTGATTGCGGTCAATCTGCTGATGACCTTTCTGATCCTGCCGGCCATCGACACCAGCTATCTGGCCGAGCCGCGCTGGGGTTCGAGTTCGCTGTCCTCAGTCGGCGGCGTCTGGTCGGTGGCCACCGCACTGCTGGTCGGCAGCCTGGTGCTGGTCCTCATCAACGGGTCGCGCCTGCCCGCGCTTCGCGACAGCGTCGACGCCGGCGCCAATGCCTCGGTGCTGCCGGTGCTGAGCGTCGCCAGCCTGGTCGGCTTCGGCGCCGTGGTCGCCGCCCTGCCCGCCTTCGAGGCGGTGCGCGAATGGGTGCTGGGCATCGGCGGCGGGCCGCTGGTGTCGCTGGCCGTGGCCACCAACATCCTCGCTGCGCTGACCGGCTCGGCCTCCGGCGGCATGACCATCGCGCTGCAGGCGCTGGGCCCGACCTTCATGGACATCGCCGCCGCCACCGGCCTCAATCCGGAACTGCTGCACCGGGTCACCGTCATTGCCTCGGGCACGCTGGACAGCCTGCCCCACAACGGCGCCGTGGTCACCATGCTGGCGGTCTGCGGCTGCAGCCACCGCCAGAGCTACCTGGACGTGGTCATGGTCGCCGTCGTCGGCGCCCTGCTCGCACTGACCACGGTGATCGTGCTGGGGACGCTGTTCGGCTCGTTCTGAGTCGAGCCTCGGCGCCTGCAAACCGACAGGACCAAGGAAACCACGGAAGACACTGAAGGCACGGAAACACGTCAGTGCCTGTTGCGCGGCATCCATGGTTTTGCCTGATTAAAGCTTTTGGTCGCAAAGCAGCAGAGCAGCAAAGAAAGAAGAGGGCAATGTCTGCACTTCCTTGCTTCTTCGCTTCTTCGCTTCTTCGCTTCTTCGCTTCTTCGCTTCTTCGCTTCTTCGCTGCTTTGCTGCTTTGCTGCTCTGCGACCCCAAGGTTTTAGAGTCAAGCCAAGCCCCTCAGTCGGCCTGCTCCTTCCGCTCGGATGCTGTGCTACGCTTGCTCTCGATGCCGCGAGCGCGGCGCGGCTGCGGGGACGACCCTGCAGCGCTTGTGAATCATCAGGGGACGGCCCCTTCTTTGCGGAAAGGTGCCGATATGATCTGGATGATTTTGCTGCTTGCTGGTGTGCTCGAAGTGGCCTGGGCCACTTTCCTCAAGTACACCGAAGGCTTTACCCGGCCACTCCCCACGCTGGCCGCCCTGGTCACGCTGATTGCCAGCATCTACTGCCTGAGCCTGGCCCTGCGCACCTTGCCGCTGAGCACCGCCTATGCGATTTGGGTCGGCATCGGCGTGATCGGCGCGGCGATCATGGGCTTGCTGCTGTTCAACGAATCGGTCACGCCGCTGAAGCTGCTCAGCCTGGCCCTGATCGTGGCCGGGATCGTCGGCCTCAAACTGTCGAGCTGAGAGCCGGGCGGCTTCGCCTAAGGTCTACTGGCAATCCAGGCCGCGAAGCGGCAGACTCGATGCTGCCCTACCCGATATCAGGCCGGCGTCATGAATGACCGACCCAGGACAGCACTCGGCGCTTCACCGTGGCGTCAGGCGCATGAGGCGGCCGCGACTGATCCCGATGGTTTCTGGCTGGAGCAAGCCCGGCGCATTCGCTGGTTCCGGCAGCCGACGCAAGGGGTGTCGCGGTCGGCCGAAGGCGCGGATCAGTGGTTCGCCGACGGCGAGCTGAACAGCTGCTGGCTGGCGCTGGATGCGCAGCTCGAGGCCGGGCGCGGCGAGCAGGTCGCGCTGATCCACGACTCGCCGGTGACCGGCCAGTGCCAGCGCTACAGCTATGCCGAACTGCTGGCCCGAGTCGAGCGCATGGCCGGCGCGCTGGCCGGGCTGGGTGTCACGCGCGGCGACCGGGTGGTGATCTACATGCCGATGGTGCCCGAGGCGGTGATCGGCATGCTGGCCTGCGCGCGCCTAGGCGCCGTCCACTCCGTCGTCTTCGGCGGCTTCGCCGCCCGCGAGCTAGCCGTTCGCATCGACGATGCCCGGCCCACACTGGTGCTGTCGGCTTCCTGCGGCATCGAGGTCGATCGGGTGATTCCCTACAAGCCGCTGCTGGACGCCGCCCTGGCCGAGGCCGGGCACGCGCCGCAGGCCTGCGTGATACTGCAGCGGCCGCAGGCCGAAGCCGGCCTGATCGCCGGGCGTGACCACGACTGGGCCGCGCTGGAAGCCGCCGGCACCCCGCATCCGGCAGTCCCGGTGCGGGGCAGCGACCCGCTCTACGTGCTCTACACCTCCGGCACCACCGGCAAGCCCAAGGGCGTGGTGCGCGACAACGGCGGCCACGCCGTGGCCCTGCACTACAGCATGCAGACGGTCTACGGCATGACGCCGGGCGAGGTGTTCTGGGCCGCCTCCGACGTCGGCTGGGTGGTCGGCCATTCCTATATCGTCTACGGCCCGCTGATCTACGGCTGCACCACGATCCTGTATGAGGGCAAGCCGGTGCGCACGCCCGATGCCGGCGCGTTCTGGCGGGTGGTGGCCGAGCACCGGGTCAACGCCCTGTTCACCGCGCCCACCGCCTTCCGCGCCATCCGCAAGGAAGACCCGGACGGCGCGCTGATGGCCGGCCATGACCTGGCCTGCCTGCAGCGCCTGTTCCTGGCCGGCGAGCGCCTGGACCCGCCGACCCACGCCTGGCTGAAAGCGCGCACCGGCCTGCCGGTGCTGGACCACTGGTGGCAGACCGAAACCGGCTGGGCGATGGCCTGCAACCCGGTCGGCCTGGAGCCGATGGCCGAGAAACCCGGCTCGGCAACCCGCCCGACGCCCGGCTTTCAGGTCGACATCCTCGACCCCGACGGCCGCCCCTGCGGCCCCGACGAACAAGGCGCTGTGTGCATCCGCCGGCCGCTGCCGCCGGGCTGCCTGAGCGGTATCTGGGGCGATCCCGAGCGCTTCCAGTCCTCCTACTTCAGCGCCTACCCCGGCCACTACTTGAGCGGCGACGGCGGCTACTTCGATGCCGACGGCTACCTGTTCATCATGGGTCGCATGGACGACGTCATCAATGTCGCTGGCCATCGGCTGTCCACCGGCGAGATGGAAGAAATCGTCGCCTCGCACCCGGCCGTGGCCGAATGCGCCGTGTTCGGCATCGACGATGAACTGAAAGGCCAGCTGCCGCTGGGCCTGGTGGTGCTGAAGGACGGCGCCGGCCGCGCACCCGAACAGATCAGCCGCGAACTCATCGCCCTGGTCCGCGACCGCATCGGCGCCGTCGCCTGCTTCCGCCGCGCCCTGGTCGTCGAACGCCTGCCCAAAACCCGCTCCGGCAAGATCCTCCGCCGCAGCCTGCGCCAACTCGCCAACGGCGAAGCCCGCCCAGTGCCCTCGACCATCGACGACCCGGCGATCCTGGACGAAATCAGGGAGCGGCTGCGGGATTGAGTTCGCACTCGGGATCACGGGGCTCGACCGTCTCCGCGTATCCAGGACCAAAGCGGCGCGCTCAGTGATATCGGTTATGGGCGTCGTGATATCATTCCACAATGCCGAGAACAGTTGTCAACATCAAGGACGACGACAAGCGCTGGCTGGATCAGGAAGCGCGGCGGCGGCGTGTGCCAATGACTCGCCTGGTCGGCGAGGCGGTCAGCGAGTATCGAATGCGACAGGAATCAAGGGAACGCCCGAGCCTGGAGACGCTGTTGGCCGATACGCGCGGCCTTTGGTCACGGGGCGACGGCTTGCAATGGCAAGAGCAGCTGCGCAGCGAATGGGATGAGCGCCCTTGAGTTACCTGCTGGATTCAGTGATCGTAATCGATCATCTGAACGGCATAGACGCGGCGACAGAGTTCCTAAGCCTGCACGGCGATGTTTGCGCCATCTCCATCATTACGCGCGCCGAGGTCCTGGCGGGCTGTGAGGGTGCACAGGAGGCGACTGTTCGTTCGCTGCTTTCGCAATTCCAGACATTACCACTGACGATTGAAATCGCCGATCTGGCCGCGCAGCTGCGCCGCAGCGATCGCCTCAAGCTCCCCGATGCCTTTCAGGCAGCCGTTTCCATCCACCACGAATTGACTTTGGTCACCCGCAATACCCGTGATTTTCGACCTGGCGGCCTGCTGAGGCTGCTGGTTCCCTACCGCTGCTGAGAGTCTGCGGGACCGCAGCTGACCTGCGGTAGGTCAGTCCGCATCGTGGACGCCGACGCGGGCCCCCAATTCGACCGAGCAGGCGGCGGCACCTCCGGCTCGAGCGGAACGATCAGTACGGGCGAGGCGAGCACCTCAGCACTTGCTTCGCGCAACAACATGCGAGTGTTTTTCTCGCAGATCACTTTTGGGTGTACATGGCGAACGAAACGCATCGCAGGGGCGGTGAGAATTGCGGAAATTCCACGGCATGAATGGCATGACAGGGCCCCACCTTCGCCAAGCTTGTTCGATTCGCGCCATGCGAGCGACTTCGCCGTGGCAGCAATAGGCTCGAGTCCCGACTGCCGTCGCTCACTGGCCGCTGCGCCGTGAGCCGGTTTGGCGCTGGGCTGGGCGTTGAGAGCTTGCAGCCACCTGTTTTCGAGGGGAATCCAGCCATGACCATCCGACTGTTGCCTGGCGTTACGGCTCTGCCGGCGTCACGAGCCTAAAGGTTTGCGATGCAAGGCCGGGCTTGCCGCAAACCACATTCGTGCGGCAAGCGGCCGGCTCCGGGGCCAGCTGCGGCGGGCGGGGCCGAACGCTTGGAAAAGGCTGCATCGGTGCTCTGGCGGTGGCCTGCTTGCTGCTGGCCGCGGCGGTGCAGACCGCAATCTGGGCGCCAAGTTGGGTCGGACGGTTTCGATCCCACTGCCTCGGGCGCGGTAGAAGCCCTGGCCGTGCTGGCTGACGACTAGATCCTGGTGGGCGGTCGATTCACGGCGATCGGAGGCGCACCGCGCCTGCGCTTTGCGCGGCTGCAACCGGACGGGCGGGTCGATGGCACCTTTATCGCTGACGCGAGCTCGCCTGTGTTCGCCATGGCGCTGCAAGCGGCCGGCGGCATCCTGATGGGCGGCAACTTCGCCACCGTTGGCGGCCATCCTCGGGACCGGATTGCGCGCCTGCAGGGCAACGGCCATGTGGATAGCACGTTCCTGGCCGCCGCCGCGCGAACGCGCAGCCCTCGCTGCGCCAATCAGGGCGCCTGTAAATGCAGCTTGCGCCCGCGCCAGTCAATGGTGACGATGAAATGACGCATCACTTCGTAACCGAGCAAGCCGTCATTGCTGGTGCGCGGCTGCCGGACCCGGGTGCCGATGGTACGCTCGCGCCCGTCCAGACCCTCATTACGATTCGGATTGAATCCAGCCAGCACGCCTTCCATGGGATAAGGGCCAAGCTGAGCGCTGTTGAGCTGAAGCAGCTGCATGTCGGCGCTGGCGATAACCCCCTGCGTCGGCACCACGAGTTCGTCGATGGCCTGCTGCTGGAAGCCGTGACGACGTACGAAGCTTTGCGTCAGCACGATCATGCCGGTGTTGCCCGTGTCCAGCAACAGCCTGGCCTGGCGGCCGTCCAGGCTCATGTCGACCAGCATTTCTCCGGTATTGGTGACCCGCATGGGGACGTTGCCTTCAAAGTTCACCCCGTCGCGATTGAGAAACCGGACCCGCTGGTTGGGATAGTCAATCTGGACCACGGCGCGCTCGAAGATCCAGCGCCCCAGCAGAATATCGAAGCCGGCCCCCGGGACAATCGCGAAGTTGCGCAGCCGCACCGGCGCTTCGTTCAGCATCAGGGTGAACTCGCGCGAGCCGTACACTCGACCCTGGTCATGCACGCCGACAACCTGGATCTGGCTGCGCGGATCGGCTTCGATGCCGACACGCTCGGCGAAAGCCCGGGACACCGCCCCGATGCTGGCGCCGGAATCCAGTACCACGCCGGCGGGATGACCGTTCACCGTGGCCCGGAACAACACCGCGCCGGAGCTTCCGTCAAAGGGAATCCAGCCCTCATCACCCGCTTGCACCGACGAGCCGGGCAGCAGCCAGCCGAACACCGCCAGCTGAAGAATCCACAAAATCGCGCGCCGCATCCGCTACTCCTGATATTGAAATTTGGCTTGATCAGGATGGTATCAGAATGGCTATATGATGTTCAGGCGCTAACTATCCCAGGGAAGACGGGGCGGCAACGGCGACCAGGCGAGAGGCCCGGCTTGCTTTACGGCCCAGGGGCCTGAAAGCGGTCTTGGAAGACTTCGTCCCGCAGTTCGATCGCGCCCAGGTCGAACGGGCCCCACAAGGGCGGCCGGATGGCCATCGGTACCGGCAGGCGTAGTGCGTCGCGGTCTGCCGGCCAGAATAAATCACCGACCCCAAAGTCGCAGAAATCGACGGCCAGCGAGGACGGCATCGGCCGGAAGGCCGCATCGATCATCGGGTCGGCCACGCTGGCGCCATCGCCAAGGCCGCTGCCATGGTGCGAGATGACGCAGCCGTTGCCGGTACTGGCCGTGCCGCCACCCCACAGGATCTGCGTGCCCGGCACATGCACGATGCTGCCGTGCAGGTCAATACTGGTTCCGGCGCTCTGGTAGAAGACGCGCGCAACATCGTTGGCCAGCACAGTGTTGTAGCCGAACAGAGTGTCGCCCTGCGCCTCGACCAGGCTGCGGAACGGGGTGCCGCTTACAGTTCCCGAGGCATTGTTGATGAAGACATTGCGCAGCAGTCGGATCGCACTGTTGCCACGGGCATCGATCACGGCGGCGGTGCCGTTGGGATCACGATTAGCCTGAAACAAGGCCCCGGCGATTCGGATCGCCGGTCGCGGTGCGCCCACGGCGTGGCTGAGGAACGCGACCCCACCGCTACCGAAGGTGGCGTCTCCGCCAATGTTCTGGCTCTCGTTGTCCTGGAAGATCACGCACAGACCGCCGGGGTTGTAAGCGCAGGTTCCGGGTCCATCCTTGCGGGCGATGAGGTCGACCGCATTGCGCAAAAAAACGGCACCACCCTGGCCTCGGGCGGAGTTCGAGACGAAGCTTGGGTTGTTGAAATTGACCAGGGTGAAGGGACTGCCCACTGCGTCCGCGCCCTCGACGTAAACCGCACCGCCGAAGTTGGCCGAATTGAATCTGAAGTCCGTGCCGCGATATCTGGCTTCGAAGCCTGAGGTTTCGATCCGCCCGCGGCGGCTGTAGATCGCGCCGCCGAAGCCGGTACCAGACTCGAAACTGGAGCCATTGCCGGCGCTGTTGGCCCAGAACCGCACGACATCGTCCTCAGAATGCCGAAGCCATAGATGGGTCAGCTCTCCCTCGAGGGCGATCGCCCCGCCTCGGTTGCGCGCCGTGTTGCCTTCGAAGCGAACATCCCACTGGATTTCGGCACGGCTTCGACCCCAGGCCAGAATGGCGCCGCCGGAACCCGGAAAGCCTCCCCCGGTGGCAGGGTTGCTGAGAAACTCGGTGCGCAAGGCGGCAAGCTGGGTTTCACGAGTGGTCAGGAGCGGATTGCCGATGGCAACCGCGCCGCCGGTCTGGGCCTCATTGCCGACCAGTTGCGAGTCCGCCAGAAACAGAACAATGGCGCCGTCGGCCCAAACCGCGCCGCCGGCGTTGATCACCGCTGGATCGCGGCCACCGATCAGACTCAAGCGAACCAGGGCGACGAAGGTCTGGTCACCGGACTGGCTGATCCGGAAGATGGGACGGCCGATAATGCCGCCGGCATCCACGGTGGTACTTTGCCCCGGCGTTGGCTGGCTCTGGCTGCAGTTGCTGAAGCCGCCGATGATCCGAATGTTCTCGGCCGGATTGATGATCTCGATGTCGTGGGCGACGATCACACCGGTTGGCAGTCGAATCTCATGCCAGCCGGGGCTGGTATCCGCGACCGCCGCAGCCACCGCCGCTTGCAGTGAGCTGTGGGTGCAGTCCGCCCCGGCGCCCACGGTATAGATCGTCGCCTGGACGCTGCTCGCGAAAATCAGCAGGGCCAGCAGGCCGACGCCCTGACCGAGCAGCGCCGCACGCGCCAGCGTGCGACATCGGCTCATCGTCCCCTTCATGGTCATTGTCGGCATCCTCGGCAGTGAACGGCGCTTATCCGGTCTATCGGAAAATGCGGGGCCCGCAGGACAAGCCCATGAAATAATTTTGGACTGGGCGCACCATCGACCCGAACAAGCGGCACACTGATAGCGTGGCCGGCTCATGGCGAGGGCTTTGTCGCCGCCGCGACTGACTCGGCCCCGGGCCAAGCAATCGATGAACGATCTGACCCCACCGGACTGGACCCGCATCGCCGAGCTGGCCGAGGCCTCGCGCCAATAGGCCGGCCCGGAATCAGGCCTGCCGGGTTACTGTCAAGGCGTTTCGAAGCGATCGCGGAACACCCGCAGCGGCAACTCGTAGGCGCCCAGATCGTAGACATCGGCGCCGCAGCCGCCGCTGGTGCTGTGGCACAGACCACGCGGATTCCAGTCCAGGTCCACGGCCGGGGCTGGCGGTGCAAACGGGCAGAAGTTGATCGCCGGCGAGTTCTCACGCAGTTGGAACTGCCCGGCATCGGGATCAATGAACCCGGGATCGCCGACCAAGGTGATCAGGCCTCCCATCCTGTCATCATGCCAGAGCACGCATTCGATACTGAGCGAGGCCTCTTCGTGGCCCGAGGCAATCAGGCGCGCCGGATCGTAGACGATGCTGTCCCAGAGCCGGAACTCCGCGCTGGCGCCGAGCCGGAACACCCGCCCCGCGGAACCGTTCAGAGCAATGGTGCTTCGCTCCACCCGAAGCTGCGGCGGCAAGGCACTGGTTGCCGAGAACAGATCGCCAACGGGGTTGTCGTGGATCAGCGAGTCGTCGACCTGAACCGTACTGCCGAACTGCTGATTGAACAGGCTGGTGACGAAGCCGCCGGCGTCAAAGGCGACGTTGCCGGAGACAATGGTTCGGCTGATTTCGATGCGGCCAGTGGCTTGATCTGCCCGAAACACGCTGTTGCCGCCGTCATTGCTGAACACCCGCGAGCAAAGCCGCGGGTTGTGACACACGGGGCTGGACCGTTCCACCCTGATCGTGGCGTTCTGGGCAAAGAAGGTCGAACCGGTACCGAAGCCGATATTGTTCTGAAACGTCCAGGCCCGGTCCAGGGTCACGCGTGCACTCGCGCCCACGGCCCAGACCGCGGAGCCTTGTGGTGCCGTGTTGCTGTTGAGCGCAAACGGCGTGGTACTGCGCGGGTCGCCGAACAGCACGAAATGAGCCCCGCTGAGCAGGACCTGTGAGCCACCGGCCGCGTACAGTCCGCCGCCGCCTTCGCGGGCCACGTTGAGGCTCAGATTGAACAGGCCGATGTCCTCGCGCTCCTGGGAGAACCAGCTCAGGTCGCAGCCGTCGAGGTGAACGCCGCCGCCAAGGCCCAGACCGCTGCCGGCGGCACCGGCCTGGTTGTTGGTGATGGCGCCGCCCAGCATCAGGATGCCGTGGCTACCCTGACAATAGACGCCGCCACCGTGCGGGGCAGGCCCGGTCACCTGGTTGTTGCTGATCCGAGTGTTGTTGAGCAGGGTCAAAAAAGCCTGGCCGGCGCCGGTCAGCGCGATGCCGCCGCCATGGAAGGCGGTACGGTTGCCGACGACCTGGACCCGGTCCAGCAGCACATCGGCCTGGGTGCCAGCCGCGGTCGTCACGCTCAGACCACCACCCGGAAACGGCCGCTTGGCACCGCTCTGACCGTCGCCCTCGGTGAGGCGCAGATTGGCCAGGCTCAGATCGCGCGTTCCTGTCGTGACCTGGAAGCCGACGACCTGCTCGTTCCTGCCGAGCGCGCTGAGGGTGCTGTCCTGCCCCGGGCTTGGCGCTCCCGCCGTGCAGCTGGCATGCCCGCCGATCAGGCTGACCGAGCGATTGAAGATGTAGAGGCTTTCGTTGTAGACACCGCTGCGGATGCGAACGATGCCCTCGCCCTGAAAGCCGATCGCATCAACGGCCTGCTGCACGCTGGTGCAGACGCAAGCCGCGCCCACCCGATACACCGGCACCCCGCCTTCATTGCCCGAGGGCACACAGGCGCCGGCGCTCAGCGGCAGCCAGGTCAGCAGCAGCAGCGCGCTGACCCATCGCATCTGAAAACTCAAGGCTTTACCTCCTCTGCCATCCCTGTCCGACGGCATGAGCTGCCGACCCTAAGGCAGCTGGAACCGATCGCGAAACACAATATCACGCAGCTCGATCGCACCCAGATCGTAATCGCCGAACAGCGGGCTGCCGAAGGCGACCGGCAGCGGCAGTCCGAAGGCGTCTCTATCCGACGGCCAGAAAATATCGCCCACGCCCGCGTTGCAGAAGTCGACAGCCAGCGCGGTGGGCAGCGGGCGGAAGTTGGGCCCGATCATCGGATCGGTCACCTGCGAGGCGCCGATGAGGCCGCCATCGGGATGGCTGATGACGCAGCCTGAGAACGTGCTGGCCGTGCCGCCGCCCCACAGGATCTGGGTCCCCGGCACATGCACGATGCTGCCATGCAGATTGATATTGGTATCGGCGATCTGATAGAACACGCGCTCGACATTATTGGCCAGCACGGTGTTGTAACCGAACAAGGTATCGTTGCGTGATTCGATCAGGCTACGAAATACGATACCGGTATTGGTGCCCGAGGCATTGTCGACGAAGACGCTGCGCAGCACCCGGATCGAGCTGTTGTTACGCGCATCAATCACGGCTGCGGTACCGTTCGGATCGCGATTGCCGCTGAACAAAGCACCGGCGATGCGCAAGGCCGGGCGGGGCGCGCCGGCGGCGTGGTCCAGATAGGCCGCGCCGCCGCTGCCGAGCTGTTCAATGCCCGCTTCATTCCGGCTTTCGTTGTTCCTGAAGCTCACGCACAGTCCGCCCGGGTTGGCCGGGCATGGGCCGCTGCCCCACTTGACGGCCTCATAGTCCACCGCATTGCGCAGATACACCGCGCCGCCGCGGCCCTGGGCCGTATTGCCCTGAAACACCGGATTGCGCAGCCTGAGCTCGGTGAACGGACCGGCCGCATTGTCCGTGCCGACGGCATAGATGGCCCCGCCAAAATCTGCTTCGTTGAACAGAAACTGCAACTGGCTGACCTGCTCCAGCCAAGTCCCTATCGCGTTCAGGTTGCCTTGCCGGCTGTAGATGGCGCCACCGTAGCCCATACTTTCGCTGAAGCTGATCGGCAGCGCGCGATTGGCTTCGAAGCGAATCCGGTCCGAGCTGAACGTAGGCCAGAGATTGGCGTAAGTGCCGGGCCCATCCAGCGCCAACCCGCCACCGTGTCGGCGCGCCAGATTGTTGAAAAACTCCACGTTTCTGAGGATGACGAAGCTCGAGCCAGTAGCCAGGACCGCGCCGCCGTCGCCCGGGAGACCCCCGCCAGACGCGGTATTCTGCTCGAAGCGCGCCGAGTCCAGCTGCAGGAGGGTCTGCACGGGTCCATCGAACGGGTTACCGACGGCGATACCGCCACCCGCCTGAGCGAGGTTTGAAATCACCTCAGTGTCGGCGAGCAGCTGCAAATTCATGTTGCCACTGGCGTAGATCGCGCCACCCAGGTTGTCCGGCGCCGGATTGCGACCACCAGTCAGCGTCAGGCGGCCCAGGGTCACGCTGATTCGCTCGCCGGCATTGGCCATGAGAAAGACGCGGCGCCCATCGACGCCGCCGGCATGGATGGTGGTTCGCTGGGCAGGCTCTGGAAACGCCTGGTCGCAGCCAGCATGGCCACCGATAACACGAATATCCTGCGCGGGATCAATGATCTCGACATTGAAGGCTGCTATCGTTCCGGTCAGCAGTCGAATCTCGTGGGGGCCCGGGCTGGTATCCGCCACCGCCGCGGTCATCGCGGCCGCCAGAGTGGGATGGGTACAGCCAGGCCCGGTGCCAACGGCATAAATCGTGGCCTGAGCGCTGCCGCCCATCATCAGGGCCAGGGCCAGGCCGGAAGCGCGGGCCAGGTGAATACGGCTGCTTGATCTGTTGTACGCGGTCACGTTGCTGTCCTGCATTGGGGTGAGTGCAATCAGCGGCCGGCGGGACCGGTCGGTTTAACTTCTGTTGGACTTATCGGAAAAGCAGGACCGGACAGGACATCGCCCCAACAGGCGGGGCCGGGATCGGCGCAAACCCGCTTGGTGAATGCGTTCCGGCGTTGTACAGTGCCGTCTGGCGGCCCGATCCCGGCCCGGCTGCAGGTTCGCCGGCTGCCACACCAGCAAGGAATCGGGCATGGACAAGCAAACCCCACCGGACTGGACCCGCATCGCCGAGCTGCTCGACGCGGTCCTCGATCTGGCACCGGACGACCGCGCGCAGCGGCTCGGCGAGCTCGGTGCCAGCGCGGCCGAGATCGAGCGGGTCGAGACCATGCTCGCTCATGAACAGACCCGCGGCCCCGAGTTGAACCCCCTGATCAAGGGGCTTGCGGCCCTGCAGGATGAGCTGGAGACCGGCCGTGATGGCACCGTCGAAGGCGCCGTGCTCGGCCGCTGGCGGCTGGTTCGACCCCTGGGCGAAGGCGGCATGGCCTCGGTCTGGCTGGCCGAGCGCGCCGACGGCACGGTCGATCAGCAGGTCGCGCTCAAGTGCCTGAAGGCCGGCTTGTACTCGCCCGAGCTCAGGGACTTGTTCGCCCGCGAGCAACAGATCCTGGCCCGGCTGCAGCACCCGCATATCGCCCGCATGTATGACAGCGGCATCGCCGACAACGGCCTGCCCTATCTGGTGATGGAACTGATCGACGGCGAGCCGCTGACGACCTGGTGCGATCGCCAGCGCCTCGACCCGGGTGAGCGCCTCGCCCTGTTCGACCAGGTCCTCGATGCGCTGCTGTTCGCGCATCGCGAGCTGATCGTCCATCGCGATCTGAAGCCCGCCAACATCCTGGTCGACCGGCGTGGCGATCTGAAGCTGCTCGACTTTGGCATCGCCCGCTTGATCGACGACACCAGCCCTGATCAGCCGCTGACCCGCTATCGGGCGCTCACCCCCGAGTACGCCGCCCCGGAACAGCTGGCCGGCGAGCGGGTGGGCCTGAGCGCGGATATCTATGCGCTGGGCTTGCTGCTGCATGAACTGCTTGCCGGCCGCCGAGCCTCCCGCGATCCGATCGAGCGCCAGCTGCAGCCGGCCTCCAGTCAGGTCATGCGCGCGGACGCTGACTTCGACCCAGCGGCCAGCGCCGAGCGCCGTCGGCGCACCCCGGCCCGGCTCAAACAGGAGCTTCGAGGCGATCTGGACGCGATCATCAACCGCTGTCTGGCCGAACGACCGGAAGACCGCTACCCGGGCGTGGACAGCCTCAGGCAGGATCTGGAGGCCTGGCGCCAGCGCCGGCCGGTCAGCGCGCGCCGGGTCGGGCCGGGCCATCGCGCCCGGCTGTTTCTGAAGCGTCACTGGCTGCCGACTTCAACCTTGACCGCGGTGCTGCTGGCCATGGGCCTGGGCACCGCCATTGCCTTGAACCAGGCCAATCGGGCCGAGGCCGAAGCGCAGGCTGCGCGCTCCGCCCAGCGGCAAGCCGAAGCGGCCCAGGCCCGCGCCGTGGCCGTGCGCGAGTTCGTGGTCGAGCTGTTTCGCGGCGAGATTCCGCTGCTGCCGGCCGACCAGCTGCCCACCACCCGCCAGATCGTCGACCGCGGCGTCGAGCGGGCCCAGGATCCGGACAGCGGGCCGCCCGAGGTGCGCGCGGAAATGTTGACCGTGCTCGGTGAAATCCTGACCTCCCGCCAGCAATACGACGAAGCCGCCGCGCTGCTGGAGGAAGCCATGCGCCTGATGCTGGCCAGCCCCGAGCCCGATCTGGAATGGCTGGCCGAGGCGCTGGAGAACGCGACAATGCTCGCGCATTCGCGGCGTGACCTGGATGCTGCGCAGGACTACGCCGCCCGATTGGTTGCCCTGCTGGAGCAGATTCAGCCGGATTCGACGAACCTCTTCTTCGCCCAGCGCATGCAGTTGAGCATCGACCTGGATCGACTGGCGCTGCCGGTCGCGGCGGCGCGGATCGAGGGCTTGCTGGCGCGCGTCGAGCGGCATTCGGACCCGGAGGCCGATGCGATCAAGCTCACTCTGCTCGGCGATCTCGGCGTGCTGCACGGCCGGCATGGCGATCTGGTTGCCGCCGGTGAGGCCTTTCATCGCCAGCTGACGCTGCGGCTGGCCGATCCGGACGCGCGCGTCGATGTGCTCGCCAACACGATGAACAATCTGGGTTACCTGTACCAGGAACTGGGACAGCTCAGTCTGGCCGCCAGCTACTACCGGCAGGCACTTGATCGCACGGAATCGGTTGAGGAACGGCCGCTGCGTCAGCGCGCCAATGCCCACCACGGACTCGCCGGCATTTTCTGGCGACAGGGCCGACATGAGGCGGCGCTGGACGAGGTTGATCGGGCCTGGCGGGAATGGTTGCGCTTACTGGCAGCAAAGCCTGAGGACGACCGGCTGTTCCCGGCCGTTAACCGCGGTTTGATCCTGGCCCGCGCCGGACGGCATCACGAGGCAGCGCCCGAACCGCGACTGGCGTGGGCGCTGATGACCGAACAGGACGACATCATCGACCAGCAGCGCGCCGAAGTGGCCCTGTATCTGGCCTTGAGCCTCTGCGCACTGGGCGAGACCGAAGAGGCCGAAACCTGGCTGAGCCGGGGAGCCGCGCATCGGGTCAGCGCAAGCGAGTCGCTCGAAGCCGAAGCCCGCGCCTATTGCCAGCTTCGCAGCGGCCTTGTCCCGGATCCAGACCAGGCGCTGCCGATGGCGCTGGTACTCGGCGACGAGGCCAGGCTGGGTGATCGCATTCTGGTCGTCCGCCGCGAACTGCTGCGCGCCGATCTGCTGGAGGCGGCCGGCCGCGAGGCCGAGGCCCGCGCCGCTCGAATCAGCGCGCGCAACCGCCTCACCGGGAGCCCGGATCTGGCGGATCATCCGATCCTGTTGGCCATCGACGCGCGGCTGCGCGCAGCCGCCGACCAGGCGCAGGCGCTGTGACCCGGCTGCTCTGGCCCATTCTGCTGCTGCTGGCCGCGCTGGCGCTGTGGTGGCTGCAGGACGGCATGGATGCGGCTGCGCCTACCGAGCCCGGGCTCTCGCGCGGCCTGGTGGCCGACGGCGATCCGTCTTTGATCCTGCGCGATGTCCAGGTCCGCGACCTGGACGGCCGGGTGGCCTGGCGCGGCGATGTCGACCTGAATCCGGTGCTGGCCCGAATCGAGGCTGGCGAGCGCGACCCGCACCGCAACGACGGCGCGGTGTTCCAGAATCGCGAACGGCGCCTGCCCCAGCGACCGCGCGGCCACTACCGTGAATACGTGGTCCGCACCCCGGGGATCAACCATGCCGGCCCGCAGCGCCTGGTCATCGGCGCCGACGGGGAGATCTTCTACACCGCCGACCACTACCGAAGCTTTCAGCGTCTGCGATGATGAGCGAACGACTTTGGCAAGACCAGCTCGCCGCCTGGCTGGATCAGGGCCCGGCGCTACTGGCGCTGGATCAGCCCGTGGCGCCGGTCGAGATCAGCGGGCGGCTGGCGGCGGCCGGTCTGGATGCCGGCGCCGTCGACCTGAGTGCGGTCGCCGACAAGGATGGAATGATGCGCGCCTTTCAGCGCGACCTGGCCTGGCCGGACTGGTTCGGTGCCAACTGGGATGCGCTGGCCGATCTGCTGGCCGGTCCCGAGGATGTTGCCGCTCGGCCGATGGCGCTGATCCTCATCGACTGGCCGGGCTTCGCCGAACGGGCGCCGGACATCGCCGCGACCCTGGCCGAGCTGATCGAGGAGCTCAGCGCCGATCCAAGAAGCCTGCTGATTGGCGCCATTCTGCTGCCGAGCGCAGATGACTGACCCCCCGCCGCAGCAAACGACGTGATTGATGCCATGGACACCGATCAAGCCCGGCATGCCGCTACCCGCTACCCCTGAGCCATCGAACGAAGCCGCACGGCCAAGCCCATCGTCGAACGCGGGCGCCGGCCTGGCCAGCAAGCTGTTCCCGGAACTCACTACGGCGGCGGTCCTGCTCGGCCTGTGGCTGAATCTGCTGCCGCCCTGGCTGAACATTCCGCTGCAAGACACGGTCGACTGGCTGGTCGGCATCGAGGCAGCCACCCTGTTCTTCATGGTCGCGCTGGTCGACATCGCCACCCGCCTGAAGCGGCCACCGCCCTGGTGGCTCGGGCTGGGGCTGATCATCGGTCTGGTGATCGTGTTTCCGGAAATGATCGCACTGATCGTGGCCGGCTGGCAGATGGGCCTTTGGGTGTTTCTGCCGCTGCTGTGGTCGGTGCTGGAGCGGCTGCGCGAACTGTGGACCCTGCCCACGGCCAGTGCTATCGAGAAGATGCGCCGCCGGGCGCTGAGCTGGGGTCGGCTGGGCACCGGCGTGGTCCTGTTCGGGGTCTGCGTCGCCGTCCTGCTCGGCCGCAGCATCCTCGACCCCGACCACGACCCCGGCGGCGCCATCGTCCATGTCGCCCTGCCGCTGCTGTGCCTGTTTTATCTGATCGCAGCCTTCGACGCCTGGCGCGTCCATCGACCGGGTTTTGCTGCAAGACCAAAGAGCCTGTGGCCGTTCTTCGACGACGGCAGCACGGCCAAGCTCAGCTGAGCCCTTTCCTGCTCAGTCGCCGCGACCGAAGCCCAGCTCGGTCAGATAGTCCGCCAGATCCTTCGGGCTGACCTGACTTTTCCGGGTAAAGCCGAACTCATGCTCCGGATCGAGCTGCCTATCCAGCCAGATGCCGCCGTCAGCAACCGGCTGCGGGCGCTCGGCGGCCAGCCAGAGGATGGTGTCTGCGCCCTGCTCGGGTGTGCGCAACCAGGGCCTGAGGCTACGCTGAAACAGCGGCAGCGCAGTCTGGACACCGGCGGTATCGACCCAGCCCGGGTGCATCACCTCGACCCGCGGCCGGCCTAGCCAGGACTGATTCCACCAGCGCGTCAGCGCGACCTGGGCACGCTTGTGCCAGGCGTAGGCGGCCATGCCGTCATAGCGGTTGGGGTCGAGGCAGTTCATCGGCTCCAGGCTCAGCGCCGCGCCGTACATGCCACCGGAGGAGACGTTGATCACCAGACCGTCCGGATCGAGCTGGCCGTCGGCCCTGAGACGCTCGGTGAGGACGAATGGCGCAAGCAGATTGGTGGCAAAGGAGCGCTCGAAGCCTTCCTCGGTCAGGCTGTGCGCATTCAGCAACACGCCGACATTGTTGACCAGCACATCGACAGGCCGGGTCAGGACCGCGCGGGATGCCGCCAGGCGCTTGACCGCCGCGATCGACGACAGATCGACCTCGGTCGGCAGCAGCCGCTTCGGATACACCGCCGCCTCCTTGAGCGCAGCCAGCTTGCCCGCATCGCGGGCAACGGCCAGCACCCGCGCGCCGGCCGCATTGGCGGCCAGAGTGACGGCGCGCCCGATCCCGCCCGTGGCGCCGGTCACCAGCCAGGTCTGGCCCTCGAAATCCGGTTTCAGCGGCACCCAGTCGCGGGCCGCACGCTGATAACCCATCGTACTGAATCGCTTCAGAAAGCGCGCGTAGAACAACAGACTGCCCAGCGTACGGATCATGCAGGCTCCCCTGATCCAACTCTCACAATGGAACATCGCCCCGCCGCCAACCGGGGTGATAGCAGGGTGCCGGCCGCCCGGTCGCGCCGGCGTGAAAATCTCACGGAAACCGGTTCGGCATCAGCGCCTCGATCCGCCGACAATGTCTCCCGGCCCTTGGCAGCGTGCGTTCGCTGCCTCCGCAGCAGCTGTTATGGACTCGGCTCAGTCGCCGCGCGACAGCCCGCGGTCCCAGAGGATCATGCCGATTGCCATCGCCAGCAGATAGGGCAGCGCCTCGGCCGGATTGACCGCCAGGGCGGCCAGGCCGGGCCCGGGGCAGTAGCCGGTCATGCCCCAGCCGATTCCGAACAGCGCGGCACCGCCGAGCAGCTTGGC
This sequence comes from Gammaproteobacteria bacterium, assembly GCA_050485825.1. Lineage (GTDB taxonomy): Bacteria > Pseudomonadota > Gammaproteobacteria > Xanthomonadales > Wenzhouxiangellaceae > Wenzhouxiangella. Next base: position 31,536 of record JBJHCC010000007.1, on the reverse strand, counting down.
GTCGGGACGGGTCAGCGTCGGCCAGCTGAAGGGCCGACCGCTGAAGCTGGCCGCCATGCGCCTGGAGACGGCAAAGCCCACGGCGCTGACCGCGATCGCCCCGACCATGACCAGGGCCAGCGAGGGGTCCCAGGCGCCGGCCAGATCGAGAAATGCCAGGACCTTGTTCGGATCGGCCATCATGGCCAGATACAGGCCGGCGCCGAACAGCAGGCCGGCGCCGAGTGCGATCAGATTCCTCATCGCTACGCTCCCCATCCAATCAGATGCCGGATAACAAAGACGGTGGCAAAGGCGGTGGCCATGAAAGTCAGGGTCGCGACCAGGCCGCGCACCGACAGCCGCGCGATCCCGCAAACGCCGTGGCCGCTGGTGCAGCCCGAACCCATCCGCGTACCCACACCAACCAGGAAGGCGCCGCCCACCAGCAAAGCGATCGGGTAGCCGCTGCGCGGCTCGAACAGCCCGCCGCTGGCCAAATGCACGAGCAGGGCGCCGCCGATCAGGCCGACCAGGAACAGTCCACGCCAGGCCCGGTCACCGGCAGCGGCGGTCAGGCTGGTGAGGCCGCCGGCAATCCCGCTGATCCCGGCGATGCGCCCCAGGCCCAGCCACAGCACGGTCGCGGACAATCCGATCAGGGCGCCGCCGCTCAAGGCGAGCCAGGGCGTGAACGAGGTCCAGTCGATGCTCATGGGCGGCTCCTCGAAGGATCACCGGGAAAGATGTTCAGCGGCACCTTGATGTATGAAGTGCCGTTGTCCTCTGCCGGCATCGGCTTGCCGGTGTTGATGTTGACCTGCACCGAAGGAATGATCAGTTCAGGCAGCGGCAGGCTGGCATCGCGCCGGCTGCGCATGGCGACGAAGTCCTCACGCCGGGTATCCGCGCGCACATGAATGTTGTTGCGCTTTTGCGCGCCGATCGTGGTCCCAAAGATCGGCGCCTGGCCCTCCGGCGGATAGTCGTGACACAGGAATACCCGCGTCTCGTCGGGCAGCCTGTAGAGCTTCTGGATCGAATCGAACAGCACGCCGGCATCCCCGCCCGGGAAATCACAGCGGGCGGTGCCGAAGCGCGGCGCGAACAGCGAGTCACCCACGAACAGCGCGTCGCCGATCAGAAAGCTGTTGGAGTCGGAGGTGTGCCCGGGCGTGGCGATGACCCGGCCCGTCAGGCTGCCGATGGCAAAGCTGTCGCCGTCGTTGAACAAATGGTCGAACTGGCTGCCGTCGGTCTTGAAGGCCTCAGGCAGATTGAAGATCTCCTTGAATCGCGCCTGCACGGCCGTAATGCCACGGCCAATGCCGATCGGCGCGCCCAGTTGTTGCTGCAGATAGGGCGCGGCCGACAAGTGATCGGCATGGGCGTGGGTCTCCAGTATCCAGTGGACCTCCAGCTGCTCGCGCCGGACATGCTCGAGAATCTCGTCGGCGTAGTCGCTGAAAGTGCGGCCTGCTCGGTACTCGAAATCCATCACCGGATCGATGATCGCGGCGGCCTTGCTGCTCGGATCCTGAACCAGATAGGACCAGGTGCCCGTCGCCGGGTGATGGAACGGTGTGACCAGCGCCTGTTGCTGACTGGTTTTCCTGTTCGTGGCTTGCATCGTCCTTGTCTCCAGCATCCATTTGCACATTAATTTAGCATGTTCTAATATGTTGTCAATACCTCATTGCGGAAGTCCGGCCAGGTCCTGGGCCAGACCACGCTCAACCGGAGCATTCAGAAGTGGCATGGATCGGCGCTGTAATGATCGGCTTGGCCCTGGGGCTGTTCGGCTCGGGTGGCTCCATCGTGACCGTACCGGTACTGGTCTACCTGGTCGGCCAACCCGAGAAGATTGCCATCGCTGGCTCGCTGGCGATTGTCGGGGCCGTCGCCGGGCTGGGCGCGCTGTCCTACATACGTCGCGGCCTGGTCGACTGGCGCTCCGTGCTGTGGTTTGGCGGGCCGGGTATAGCGGGCACCGTAGCCGGCGCCTGGCTGGCCGAGTTTGTCAGCGGCCGCTTTCAGCTGGCGGTGTTTGCCCTGGTCATGCTGGTGGCCGCCGTCGGCATGCTGCGCCAGCGCACCGCGGCGCATACGCCCAAGGCGCGGGCACGCTGGAAGATCGTCGTCGACGGCATCGCGGTTGGGGCGCTGACGGGATTTGTCGGTGTCGGCGGCGGCTTCCTGATCATCCCTGCGCTGATTCTCCTCGGCGGCCTGAACCCGGTGATCGCGGTCGGCACCAGCCTGATCATCATCGCGCTGAAGTCCCTGGCCGGCTTCGCGAAATACCTGTCGGTCCTGGAGCGCCTGGATTTGAGCGTGGACTGGTCGATCATCGGAATCTTCATTGTCCTCGGCGGTCTGGGCAGCGTGGTCGGCGGTTGGTTGGGCCGACGACTGCCGGCCGAGGTCTTTCGCAAGGGCTTTGCCGCCCTGCTGCTGATCGTGGCCGCCGGCATCCTGATCGACGCCAGCGGGCTGATATCCTCGCCACCGCTTCCAGGAGCAAATTGATGACGACAAACTTATCCGCACAGGCCTTTCCCGATCTCGACACCCTGGACCTGGCCAACGCCTGCCGGCCCGAGCCGGGCATCATTGCCGGCGGCTGCCCGTCCGACCGCGACCTCGGTCGCTTGCAGCAAGCCGGGTTCCAGACGGTGCTGGACCTGCGCGAGTCCAGGGAGTGGAACGGCGATGACTTCGGCGCCCGCGTCCGCGCCCTGGGCCTGAGCTTTCTGCACTTGCCCATCAGCGGCCTGGACCAGGTCGATGCGAAGCAGACCCGCCGATTCTGGGACTACTGGCAGGATGCCGGGCAGCAGCCCATGCTGGTGCACTGCGCCAGCGGCAACCGGGTCGGTGCGATGCTCGCCCTGGCCGCGCACCGGCACGGCAACGACGACCCTCATGCCGCGCTGGCCCGAGGCCTGAACGCCGGCCTGAAAGCCGGCGAACCCACCATTCGAAAGGCGCTGGGGCTGGCGGCCTGATCCGCACGTCCCTGACACCCGGGCCAACAATCTGGTACAAGGTCGAACGACCGCAACCCTGCCCGAAACCCTGTCTGGCCCGAAGGCTCCGGCCGAAGGGTCCAGGCGCTGATCGAGGATCCAGCCGACATGTCCAGCCCCTCCCGCGCCGTGGCGCCGACCGCCCTCCTGATCCTGCTTGCCGGAGCCAGCCTTGTACCCGCGGCAGTCGCCGCCGGCGCCGAACAGGGCCGGGTCATCACCCCGGCCAGCCACGCCGTGCTGGCGCCGCGCGCCCGCATCGAGCCGGAAAACCGGATGCTGATCGACCGTCTGGAACATCTGCTGCCGGCGCTGATGGCCGAGACCGGCATCGACCTATGGCTGGTGCTGAACCGCGAGTACGCCGAGGATCCGGTCTACTTCACCCTGGTGCCGCAGCCCAGCTTCGCTGCCCGGCGCACGACCATGCTGGTCTTCCACCGCCAGGCCGACGGCCAGGTCGATCGTCTGACCGTCAACCGCTATCCGCTGGGCGAGCCCTATGCGCCGGCCTGGTCGGGCGGCGATCTGGACGAGCAGTGGCAGGCCCTGGGCGACCTGATCGCCGAGCGGGCCCCTGCGCGCATCGGCATCAATGTCTCGCGCCACTGGCCGGAGGCCGACGGGCTGAGCGCCGGCCTTCAGCAGCGGCTGCTGGAAGTGCTGCCCGAGGCCCTGCACGAGCGCCTGGTGTCGGCCGAGGACCTGGTGGTGCGCTGGCTGGAAACGCGAACGGAGATGGAGCTGGCGGTCTACCCGCATATCGTCGCTATCGCCCGCGGCGTGCTGGCCGAGGGCTTTTCCAGCCGCGCCATCACCCCCGGCGTCACCACCACCGACGATGTCGAGTGGTTCCTGCGCGAGCGCTTCGAGGCCATGGGCCTGCCGATCTGGTTCATGCCCTACGTCAACATCCAGCGCCCCGGCGTCGACTGCCAGGCCGACAACCCCTTCTGCGGCATCAACGGCGTGATCATGCCCGGCGACGTACTGCACACCGACGTCGGCATCTGCTACTTGAGGCTGTGCACCGACACCCAGGAGATGGCCTACGTGCCCGAGGCGGGGGAAGACGGCGTGCCGGCCGGCCTGGTCCGGGCACTGGCCGAGGGCAACCGCTGGCAGGACATGCTGACCGCGGAATTCGTCAGCGGCCGCAGCGGCAACGACATCCTGCTCGCCGCCCAGCGCCGGATGGCGGGCGCTGGTTGGGCCGACTTCAATGTCTACACCCATCCGGTCGGCTTCTTCGGCCACGGACCCGGGCCGACCATCGGCATGTGGGACGTGCCGGGCGTGATCGAGATCCGCGGCGACTGGCCGCTGCACCCGAACACCGTCCACGCCATCGAGGGCTCGATCAAGCTGCCGCTGCCGGAATGGGACGGCCAGCTGATCCACATCAAGCTTGAGCAGACCGCGCTGTTCGACGGCGAACGGGTGATCTACCTGGGCGGGCGCCAGACCGAGTGGCATGTGGTGCGTTGATCCTTGAGAGGTGTTGCGCCGATCGGCGTCGGCCCCAACGTTCAAACCCATGTCAGTGTCAGCAAGCATTCCGATCCGCTACGTCGAGCCGGTATTCCGACCGCCCAGCGAGGCAAACTCGCTGATCCTGCCGGTCACCGACGGCTGCTCGTGGAACCGCTGCACGTTCTGCGAGATGTATACCGCGCCACAGAAAAAATTCCGCGCCCGCGACGAGGACGAAGTGCTGAACTCGATCCGGGCCAGCGGTGAGCGTTTCGGCGACCGGGTCCGGCGCGTGTTCCTGGCCGACGGCGACGCACTGGTGCTGCCGACCCATCGCTTGTTGCGCATCCTGGAAGCCATTCGCGAGCACCTGCCGGCAGTGGAGCGGGTCGGCAGCTATTGCCTGCCGCGCAATCTGCGGCGCAAGTCGGTCGATGAACTGAAGGTGCTGCGGGCGGCCGGCCTCGGCATTGCCTACGTCGGCGCCGAATCGGGCGACGATACCGTGCTGGCCCGGGTCAACAAGGGCGAGACCTACGCCAGCACGCTGGAGGCGCTGAGCAAGCTCGGCGAGGCCGGCATCACCCGCTCGGTGATGATCCTGAACGGCTTGGGCGGACAAGCCTACAGTACCCAGCATGCGAAGCATTCGGCGCAATTGGCCAATGCCGCCCAGCCGGAGTATCTGGCGACGCTGGTGGTCAGCTTTCCGATGGGCGAGGCGCGCTTTCGGGACGGCTTTCCCGACTGGCAGCCATTGGATCAGCGCGGCCTGTTTGTGGAGATGGAGCAGCTGATCGAGGGCCTGGAACTGGAGCACACCCAGTTTCGCTCGGATCACGCCTCGAACTGGCTGGTACTCAAGGGCCGGCTGGGCGCCGACAAGCCGCGCCTGCTGGCGGATATCCGTCGCGCCATCGCCGACCCGGACGGGGCCGGCCTGCGACCGGAGTGGCTGCGGGGGCTTTAGGCCGGCTCCCGTAACCGGCGCGGTCGCGCCCGCCCAGCGTCATTCAGGGGTAGGGTGGCACTGTCAATGAATCGCCTTCACCTGCTGCTGACTGGGGCGGGCGTTTACTGCGGGTCGGTCCATTCATCGCGAGATTCTCCAATGCTTCGGCTGCTGGCTCTGGCTCTGATCCTGATCGTCGCTGAACCGCTGGCGGCGGCCTGTGACAACCTCCTCGATTTCAGTTATCGGCGCCTGGCCAGCCAGGCCGAAGACAGGCTCTGCGAGGCCTATGCCGGGCAGGTGATCCTGGTGGTCAACACCGCCAGCCGCTGCGGCTTCACCCGCCAGTTCGAGGACCTGGAAACCCTGTACCAGCGCCACCGCGACCAGGGCTTTGTGATTCTGGGCTTCCCTTCCAATGACTTCCGTCAGGAACTGGCTGACGAAGCCGACACCGCCGATGTCTGCTTCATCAACTATGGCGTGAGCTTCCCCATGTTCGCCACCACTGCGGTGCGCGGCGAGCAGGCCAACGAGCTGTTTCGCGCGCTGGCCGACGCCGAGGGCGAGCCGCGCTGGAACTTCACCAAGTACCTGATCGGGCGCGATGGCCGCGTGCTCGGCAGCTTCGGCTCCAGGACCTCACCCGTGGACAGCCCGCTGGAAGCGGCGGTGATCGAGGCGCTGGCCGCGCCGGTACCCGCCGGCTGAGCCAGCGCCTTGACGGGTCGGCCGTGCGAAAGCGGCCGGACGGAAGGCGGTCAGTCGTCTCTCACTGCCGGAGCCAAAGCCTGGCCTGGCGCGGCGGCAGCAGAAACTCCTGCCAGGTCGAGCCGATATTGACGACACTGTCGGCGTCCAGCACATCGACGTAGTCGCTGAACCACCACAGCACGCTGCCATTCATGTTGACCCAGAGGCTCTGCGCCTCGCCGCACTTGTTGATGCCCACAATGCCAAGGCTGCCGCGACGAAACAGCAGATGACAGCTGCCATGAGACAGGACGGCCATGTCCTGGCCTTGGACGGCGTTGTGAAAGCCGACCATCGCGACCAGATCCGGCCTTGACCAGGCTTCTTCCCAGCGGCCGTCGCCGCTCTCGTTGTTGTCCGAGTAAAGCAAGGGGACGCCGCCGTCCCGCCCCAGAATGTAGGCGTAGGCCAGCGCTTCATCGACCGGATCGAGTATCAGATAGCGAAAGCCGGCGTTGTTCGGAATGTCGTGGGTGACAACAAAGCTCACCGCGCGGTCCGGCGGCAAGGCCTGCCCATAGGCGCCGGGATCAACCAACTCGCTCATGCTGCCGGCGAAAGAGAAAGCACTACGAATGCTTTCAAACAGCGGGAAGTCGTACGCGCCATGATCGGTGGCGGCGAGATACGGGGCCAGAAACAACTCATAGGACGGGTCACCGGCGCCACCGGCGGTGATGACCTCGCCGAACACATGGAGCCCGGCGCGGATGTCAGCCGTAATGACCGCATTGATATGGGCCATTGGCATGTGCTTGACCGCATCCACCCGCAGGCCCACGACGCCCAGCGCCTTCAGCGCTTCGAGGTACTGCTGCTGCACGGAGACGACCCAGCTGTTGGCAACCAGGTCAGGCAGCCCGGGATCAGGCGGCGCGCCGCACAGCCGCCAGTTCCGAACCTGAAACACATCGCTGTAATCCAGGATGCACTGGGCCGGACCAAAATCGAACTCGGACAGGACGTTGTCATTGAGATCGCCGAACAGCTTCAGGCTTTCGAAGTGTTGCGGATCGGCCGCGTATTCGGCCAGAACCGCCGCGCCCGGATAGTTGAGATCGGGGCGCTGCGCAGCCTCATTGGCCATGTGATTGAGGACGACATCGGCGTAGACACCGACCCCGACCGCGGCCAAGGCGTCGATCATGTCGACGAAATCCAGCGTGTTGCCCAGCGGATGATCGATCAGACGTAGGTCCTGCGGCTGATAGCGCGCCCACCATTCGGTTCCTGCCGAGCGCAGCGGCGGGGCGACGAGTACGCCCCGATAGCCCGCTTCGGCAATGGCTTCGGCACGATCAGCAACCGCGGCATAGCTCCAGTTGAAAGCATGCAGGATGACGTCCGCGCGTACCGGATTGAACGCGGCGAGAAGCAGCCACAGGGCGACAAAGGTGCCCGGCCGAAAGCAGGATTTGATCAGGATCATCGAAGGCTCCGTCCATCCTGGCGTTACCCCTTGATCCGGGATCTAAAGCTAGCCAGTCACGGCCGGAACCTCAAGGCCATGCAAACGTATTCAAGCCAGCAACCGAACCCGAGCCCGAGCCTATGTTCAGAGGCTCCCTAGTCTCCGCCCATGCTGACCCCGGCCGCCGGCGACTCGGCACCGGAACTGCCGTCGGCCATCCACTGCGGCGTTGCCAGCACCTGGCGCCAGAACAGGGTGGTGATGTCGTTGAGGACACCGCTTTCGGCATTGATCAACACCGCCAGACCGATGCCGCGCTCTGGCGCAAAGGCCACGTCGGCCATGAAACCGCGCACCCAGCCGGAGTGCAGCACGATGCGCTCACCGCCGACGGTATAGATCCGCCAGCCCAGCCCGTAGTGGGCATCATCGAGCAAATCGCGCCAACCGCGCCGGCGCAGGTCGCGCAGGGTGCGGGTGCGTGGTTCGGTAGTCTCGATCACCAGCTCCGGCGGGATCACATCCGGACGAAATCCGAGCTGAGCGGTGAGCCACTGGCCAAGATCGAGCGCGCTGGCGTTGATGCCGGCCGCCGGGCCTACGCGGTAGTAGTTCTCGTTGACTTCCGTCGGCAGCCAGCGCTCGCCGCGGCGCACATGCGGCGTCGCCCGATTGCTCGCTGCCTGGTAGCCTGCGCTGCCGATCGAAGCCTGGTGCATGCCGAGCGGAACGAAAATACGCTCCCGCAGCAGCTCGTCGAAAGCACGTCCGGTGCCGTGTTCGATCGCCGGGCCAACCAGCGCAAACAGGACATTCTGGTAGGTGTAGCAGCTCCCCGGCTGACAGACGGGGTCCAGATCAGCGAAGCGCGGCAGGATGCGCTCCAGCGGCTGGCTGTCGTTGAGCATGTTGTCATAAGCGTTGGACACGACGCCGGCGGTATGACTGAGCAAATGATGGATGCGCAGCTGGTCGGCATGGCCGGGCTGGCGCAGCCTGAACTCGGGCAGAAAGCGATTGACCGGATCATCCCAGGACAGGTAGCCGTCGCGCACGATCAATCCGGTCAGCTGACCAGCGAAAGGCTTTGACACCGAGGCCAGGCGGAACACCGTTTCGGGGTCAACCGGCGTCAGGTCGCCGGCACGCTGGACGCCGAATCCTGCCGCATGGATGACGCGCGGGCCCTGAACCACCGCAAAAGCGCCACCCGGCACCCCTTCTTCGGCGAGAATAAGCGCGAAGTCACGCTCGAAGGCGGCCAGATCCAGCGCCCAGCCGGCGGCCGGCCAGAGTAGCCAGGCAAGAAAAAGCGCGAGCAGCGGTGAACGGAAGGCGGCGGGCATGATCCAAGTCCCCTTGAGGTTCCTATGGCGCTGATTATGGATCAGTTTGCCGCTGACCGAAACCACCCAAGCCGACGCCGACCGCGACGGCCGGGCCTTTTACTCCTGTCAATCCAGTCGACGATGCCGCAGCTCAGTAATCCCCATGCCCCCGCTTTGTTGCCGAGACGACGGCAGCGCTGCATCCTGCCAGGCCTGATGATGGCGCCCATCGTCGCCATCATGGCGGCGCTGAACCCGGCCCATGCCGGCCTGCGTTTCGAACTGATGCACGATCAGGTCGAAGTGGTTGGCGAGCTTCGCACCGATTTCGGTCGGCGCGATCTGACCCTGATGGACATCGGGCGCTGGAACAGCATGGGCTACCACGAGATCCGGCGCGCCAACCCCGACATCAATCTGTGGAACCCGGGCGAAGGTCGAGCGATCCTGATCCCGGCACTGTTCGTGCTCCCCGACGGCGCCCGCGAGGGCATGCTGGTCAACCGCGCAGAGAAGCGCTTGTACTACTTCCATCGCGACGCCGCCGGCCGGCCAGTGGTCACCACCTATCCGATCGGCGTTGGCATCGAGGGCCGCGAGACCCCCAGCGGAGCCCGAGCCCGGATCGTGCGCAAGCTGGAGAGCCCGGCCTGGTATCCGACAGCGGGGGTCATCGCCAACTACAAAGAGCGCGGCCTTTATCTACCGCGTCGCATCCCTCCAGGGCCCGACAATCCGCTCGGCGACCACGTCCTGATGCTGGATCTGCCCGGGATCATGCTGCACGGCACAAACCGTCCCGACGGCGTCGGCATGCGAGTCAGCCAGGGCTGCGTGCGGCTGTTTCCGGAACATATTCGCTATCTCGTCGAAACCGTGCCGCTGGGCACCAGCGTCCAGTTCGTCGATCAGCCGATCAAGCTGGGGCAGCGTGACGGCAAGGTCTACCTGGAAGTGCATCCGGACGCGGACGGACGGGCACCAACGCTGGCTGAAGTCATCGACGAGATCGACCGCTGGCGCTCGGCCAACCGGGGTCGCGCAGGGCTACTGCTGGATATGGACAAGGTGGCGACGGTGGCGGACGCCGCAACCGGCGTGCCGGAGGTGGTATCTGGCGAAACGGATCAGGCCGGGCTGGTCAGCCAGGCGCACTGACCAAGCAGCGCAGTAGGAATGAAGCAAAAACGATCGCCTCAGGCGCACAATACGCCTGATTTTCAGACGCCCGGTTCGTCAGGGCCGGCGTCACCCTCGAAATGGGAAGAGACCGGCGGAACCCGAGGGCCCGCCGGTCTCAGCCGTCGATCACTTCTGCTGCATGCGCTCCAGCGCCCGGTCCAGACGCTCGGACACTTCATTGCAGCAGCGCTGCGCGCCGTCAGCGGTCTGCTGGGCAGCACGTGCAGCCTGCAGGGCTTCACGGGCGGCCGTGGCAGCGTCGCTGGCAGCCTGCTGGGCGGCAGCAGCCGCCTGACGCGCTTCGGCGGCATCAGCCTGCGCGCGCTCGACCTGGGCCGTGGTGGCGCACCCAGACAGCAGGGCCAGGGCAGCAGCGGCTGCCAACGCCTTCATTCCAGGAAGGGCTACTTTGCTCAACATCGTCAACTCCATCGATATTACGATTGTGCCGGGTCAAAGTCGCAACACCCCGACTCATCCGAGACAAGTCGAAGCGCCTGCGACGCAAGGCAAGCAGAATGCCTACCCAGCCGAGGCATCCGCTGCTAGCGAATCATTCATATTGTGCATGATTCCGGGAAAAACTGCTGAAAAATCGGTAGCTCAGCGTCGATAAACCCCACGAAAAGCCGCTTTTCATGCCGGAAAGAGGGTCGACCAGGCTTCCGTGAGCGTCTGCAGCCGATCGCGGGCACTGAACGGGCAGTTGATCAGCGCCATGCCGCAGCCGCTCATCCGACCCAGGCGCTGCGGCGGCGCGAAGCTGACGCGCAGATCCAACCACTGCTCAGCGCCCAGACCCAGGCGCTCGGGCAGCCCATCCGGAGCGGTCTCCCGACCCTCGATCAGCGGATACCAGATCAGAAAGACGCCGTGGGCGAAACGCTTCAGCGCCGTCGCCAGCGCCCGGGCGAGATCCTCCAGCTCGGTCTTGAGCTCGAACGGCGGGTCGATCAGCACCAGGGCCTGGGAGCTTGGTGGCGGCAGCAGTTTTGCCAGCGCCTGATAGCCGTCACCGGCCTGGATCCGCACCCGACGATCTTCGCCGAAGGCCTGGCGCAAGGCGACCTGCTCGGTCGGGTGAAGCTCGCAAAGGACCAGTCTGTCCTGGGGCCGCAGGCGATCGCGAAGCAGCCAGGGCGAGCCGGGATAGCGGCTCAGATTGCCATCCGGATTGAAGGCCTGGACTGCGCTCAGATAGCTGGCCCAGGGTCCGGCTGGCACGGTCCGCGCCCACAGCCGGCCAATGCCGGCATCAAACTCGCGGTTCTTGCGGGCCATGTCCGAGCTCAGGTCGTAGCCAGCCGCGCCGGCGTGGGTGTCGATCAGGGTCAGGCCCCGCGGTTTGACCTGCATCGCGTCCAGCAGGGCCAGCAGCACGCAGTGCTTGAACACATCGGCCGGGTTGCCAGCATGAAATCCATGGCGGTAGCTGAGCATGCGCGGCTGGCCTCACCTGTCGCGGTTCATCAGCCCGCAGCATACCCGGACGGACGCCGACCGCGTCAGGCAAAGTCGACGGCGGCCTCTTTCCGCCAGGCCGCGAGCTTATCAGGCCCGGCTTGGTTCATAATGCAGCGTCGGGTCGATGAGGATAATGCTTGTACCGCTTGCTGAATCTGCGGGCGCCGGGCCAAATCGTGGTCGCGCTGCTGGCCGCCGTGCTGGCCTGGCCGGCTGCGGCCGATTCCGACGTACTGGTCATCGGCCGGGTCAGCGACAATCCGCGCGCGCATTACGACCGGCTCAAGCCGCTGCTGGACTATGTCGTTCCTCGAATGGCCGATGTCGGCATCCGCGAAGGCCGCATCCTGATGGCCCGCGATGGCCAGGCCATGGTCAGCTATCTGCGCCAGGGCCGGGTCGACTGGGTCACCGAGACCGCCGGCGCCGCCGTGGCCATGATCGACCGCGGCGGCGCCGAGCTTCTTGCGCTGAGCTGGCGCGGCGGGCTGGCCAGCTACCACAGCGTTTTCGTGGTTCGCGGCGACAGCGGCATTGACGACCTGAGCGCGCTGCGCGGCCATTCGGTCGGCTTTCAGCATCCGATGTCGACCAGCGCCTACCTGGTGCCGGCCGGCATGCTGTTGAGCCTGGACCTGCCGCTGGCGGTGCTGCTGTCGCCGCTGGATCGCCCGGCGCCGGACTTTGTCGGCTATGCCTTCACCGGCGCCGAAGCCAATTCAGTCGCCTGGGTCCACAAGCGGCTGGTTGACGTGGCTGCGATCAGCAACCAGGACTGGGACGAACTGGTCGAGCCGGTGGCCGAGTTCCGCAACGAGCTGACCGTCATCGCACGCAGTCCGGAGTATCCGCGGGCCCTGGAGCTGGTGCGCGGCGGTCTCGACCCGCGGGTCCGGGAGCGCCTGCACGACATTCTGCTGGCCGCCGCCAGCGACCCGGCGGGGCGCGAGGCGCTGGCCAGCTATTTCGGCACCGAGCGCTTCACCGCCATCACCCCGGAAGTGGAAGCTCAGCTGGATACCCTGCGCGACCTGGTCGGTCGGGTGCGGCGCGAGCTCGAATGATGCGTTTGGGCCTGCAGCAACGATTCGCCCTGGCCCTGGCCTGCTCCGCGCTGGTCCTGCTGCTGGTGCTGGCCGGCTTGTGGTTGGCTGGCGCCCGGAGCAACCAGCTGCTGCTCGCCCAGGCCACTCAGCTGATGCGCGACCAGGCGCTGATCGACTTGCAGCAACGCGGCGAAATCAAGCTGCGCTTCCTGGCCGAGAGCCTGCCCAATCCGGTGTACTTCTACGACCTGCAGGCGCTGCGCGATCTCAGTCATTCGGTGCTGGAGCAGCCCGACGTGCAGTACGTCAAGATCTTCGACCTGGACGGCCGACTGCTGCACGACGGCAGCCGGACGCTGGCGCGCTTTGGTGAGGTGATGGACGATGAGCTCACCCTCGCCGCCGTGAGCTCGAATGAGCTCCTGCTGCAGTGGCGCGATGGCCTGCTCGACCTGGCCCTTCCGATCCGGCTCGGCAGGCAGCGCATCGGTGGCGTTCGGATCGGCCTGTCGCTGAGCAGCGTCGAGGCTGCGATTGCCGCCGACCAGGCCAACGTGGCCGCGGATCTGGAGCGCCGTTTTGTCAGCCAGGGACGCTTGCTGCTGCTGGCCTTCAGCCTGCTGCTGCTGGCGGCCGCGCTGGCCGGCTGGCTGGCCGGGCGCGGCCTGGTCCGGCCGATCCGATCGCTGGCCCGCGCCGCCGAGCAGCTGGAAGCGGGCCGCTTTGACCAGATCCAGCTGGAAAGCCGGCGCAATGATGAACTCGGCAAGCTGGTGCAGGCCTTCAGTCGGATGGCCAAAGCGATTGGCCAGCATGACCAGGACATCCGGCGCCTCGCCTATCAGGATCCGTTGACCGGGCTACCCAATCGACTGATGTTTCGCGAGCTGCTCGATGACAGCATCAGCGACTATGCCGCGCAAGCTCAGGCGCTGGGCCTTTTGTTCATTGATCTCGACGACTTCAAGCGCTGCAACGACACCCTCGGTCACGATGCCGGTGATGAGGTGCTGGGCGGCTTTGCCGAGCGGCTGCGCGCGCAGCTGCCGGTGATCGACAGCGATCCCGGCGACGGCAAGACCGTGATTGCCCGCCTCGGCGGTGACGAATTCGTCGCGCTGGTCTCCGGCCGAAACATCAGCGAGCGCTGCCAGCAGCTGGCCGAAGCCATTCTGGCCAGCCTGACGGAGCCCTTCGCCGCCGGCGACAGCAGCGTATTCTTGAGCGCCAGCATCGGCATCACCCTGTTTCCGGAAGACGCGCACAACTCCAAGCTGCTGCTCAAGTGTGGCGATCTGGCGATGTACCAGGCCAAGCTGCAGGGCAAGAACTGCTTCAGCTTCTACAACGACGGCCTGACCTCGGCGGCGGAGGAGCACCTGCTGCTGGAGCAGGACCTGCGCGAGGCCATGCGCAACGATCAGGTCCGGGTGGCGTATCAACCCATCATCGAGCTGTCCAGCGGCCGGGTGGTTGGCGCCGAGGCGCTGCTGCGCTGGCACCATCCGGAGCGCGGCGACGTGGCTCCCGAGCGCTTTGTGGCGGTGGCCGAAGCCAGCTCCTTGATCGAAGAGCTGGGCATCAGCACCCTGCGCCAGGCCTGTCGCGATGCGGTCGCCTGGCAGCCGGTGCTGCCCGGTGTCCGCGTCGGCGTCAACGTTTCGGGCCGCCAGCTGTTGCGCCGCGACCTGGCCGATCTGGTGGAGCAGGCGCTGGATGAAACCGGCCTGCCTGCCGAATGCCTGGGCCTGGAACTGACCGAGTCCAGCCTGCTGCATGACCAGGTTCTGGCCTCCAGCACCCTGGGCCGGCTGCGGCGCCGCGGCGTTCATATCTGGCTGGACGATTTCGGCACCGGCTTTTCCGGTTTGAGCCATTTGCGCCAGGCCCAGGTCGACGGGGTCAAGATCGACCGCAGTTTTGTCGCGGATATGGAAACCGACCGCGACGATCTGGCGCTGACTTCGGCAATCATTGCCATGGCCCATTCGATCGGCATGCGGGCCATCGGCGAGGGCGTCGAGACCGAAGGCCAGCTGGCGCTGCTCAAGGCGCGCGGCTGCGACTATGCCCAGGGTTTCCTGTTCAGCCGGCCGCTGCCGGTCGAAGCGCTGATCAGCCGCTACGGCAAGACCGCGAACGGGTAGCGGGCCAGGCGGCTGTTGATCGCGCTCAGCCGCCGCGCAGCGCGAACACCAGCGCCAGTATCAGCAGCAGCGCGACGACCAGCTCCGCCGCACGCTGGATCGACTTGTGCAGACGCCGATGCCACATCGCTCAAACCACCTCGAAGCGCTCAGCGAAGATGCAGCGCCAGCCGACACCGCGGTCACGCAGGCTGGACTCGGCGGCATCCATCAGCGGCGCCGGCCCGCAGATCAGATACTGTGCCGGCGCGCCGGGATCAGGCAGGTGGCGGTCGAGCAGAGCGCGATCGATACGGCCCGATTCTCCTGACCAGTCTGCCGGCGGCTCCTCCAGCACATGGATCAGGGCAAGATCCAGAACGGCGGCGAGCTGCTCCAGTTCATCGCGGAAAGCCACCTCCGACCAGCAGCGGTTGGCGTAGATCAAGGTGACCGGCTGCGGGCTGCGCTGATCGGCAAGACTGCGCAGCATGCTGATGAATGGGGTGACGCCGATACCACCGGCGATCATCAGCAGCGACCGCGCCGGATCCGAAGCCGGCACAAAGGCGCCAAACGGCCCCTCGATCCAGGCCCGTGAGCCGGGCCGAACCTGGCCCAGACCGCGGGTGAAATCACCGACTGCGCTGGCGCTGAATCGGATCCGGGCGCGGTCGGCCGACCCGGCCAGCGAAAAAGGATGCTGCTGCAGGGCGAACGGCGTCTCGCCGAGGGTGAACCAGGCGAACTGGCCGGGCTGAAAGTCGAGGCCGGCATGCCCCTCGGGGGCAAGTTCCAGACTGTGTACGTCGCCAGGCTCAGATTCCACCGCAACCACTCGCCACGGCCGGCGCCGGTTCAGCCAGGGCCTGAGCAAACGCGTATGCAGCGGCAGATACAGCGCAGGCAGAGCGAGCAGCAGCAGGCTGGCTCGCTGCCAGTCGGCGTCAAGATGATGGCGCACCATCAGCGCGTGACCCAGCCCAAGACCGAGGATCAGCAGGGCGAGCGCGCCGTGCGCCAGACGCCAATGTTCATAGGACAGGCCCAGCGCCTGCCGCCACAGGCTACTGCCCAGCAGTAGCAGGATAGCCGCGAGCAGAGCCCAGAGACTGAGCGCGCGCAGCAGGTCGTCGCGCGGATCCAGAAAGCGCAGCCAGTCCGGGTCGGCGATCACCAGCGCCGCGGGATGGGCCAGCAGGATCAAGCCGGCCAGCAGGCCGAGATGGCGGTGGAAATGCAGCAGATTGTCCGTCCCCAGCGAGGCGGCAACCCAGCTCAGGCGGCCGCTGGACCACGCTTGGGCCAGCACCAGGCCCAGGCCCAGCAGGCCCAAGGCGGCCCCGAACTCGATCGCCGGCCCGCGCTGCGCGCCAGGCGCCGACAGCGCCAGCAGCAGCGGCGCTGCCGCCAGCAGCAGGAACGCCGCCAGCCAGCCCAGCGCGTCGGTCCAGCGGTAGCGGCCGCGCAGGCTCCTAGCCCCAACCATTCCTGAATTCGCGCGATGATCGCGCAGGATCTTGTTCCCACGGTGGATATCCCGATGGCGCGTCGTATCGAGCGCTACGACCGACTGAGGAAAATCCGCTGTGCCGACAATGGACTGGCGAGGGCGCGCGCAAGCTCATCAATGGTTCGGGCCAGGAAGGGCTAGCGTCGCAGCGCCAGCAGCGCCACGCCGGCCACACTTGAGGCCGCACCCGTGATCCAGTACCAGACGGTGGAGTCCGTGTATTCGCCGGTGATCGCTTCGCTGATCTGATCATCCCAGCCCTGCGAGGACTGATAGCCGAGATACAGCAGGATCAGACCCACCACCAGCAGTATCAGTCCGACAAGTGCCTTCATATTCATGTTGTTGTCCTTAGGCTTGGAGTTTGGTTTCTCCGGCGCGCTGCGGGCGTTGCTGCCGGCAGCAGGCGCTGGATGAACCCAGTCTAGGCAGAGTGAGAAGGCGGCGCCTTAACCTCGATCAAGACAGCCCCCGAGCAGGCGGTGTTACAGTGCGGCCGGTTGCTTTCCCATGAGGTACCGCCGTCTCCCGTGTCTGCCTACATCGGCTTCAAGCTGATCCATATCGCCGCCATCGTGGTCTGGAGCGCCGGATTGCTCTACCTGCCAGGGCTGTTCGCCCGCCACCCGTCAGTGGCCAGGCAGCCGGCCGATTTCGAGCGCTTGCGCCACCAGACCCGCCTGGTCTACGTCGGCCTGATGTCGCCAGCGGCGGTGATCGCGATTGCCTCCGGTACGGTGCTGGTATTCCTGGCCGCCGCGCTGGGCGGCTGGATGGTGCTGAAACTTGGCGCGGTGGCGCTGATGGTGATGCTGCATGTCTATCTGGGCCGGCTGATGGGGCTGTTGTACAAGCAGCCGGATTTGCGCCCCGGCTGGGCTCACCTGCTGCTGCTGATGCCCGGCATCCTGGTGATCGTGCTGGTCATCACCCTGGTCAGCTGGAAGCCGCTGTGAGCGGACGCGGCTGGTCAATCCCCGTCACGTTCGACGATGCCGATGCGGTGATCGAACACCAGATTGGCACCCAGCCAGCCGGCGACGCCCACCAGTGCCGCCCCGAGCAGGCTCAGGGCGAATCCCCAGGGCAGGATCAGATCACTGTCATCGGCCAGGCGCAGCGACCAGTTGGTGAAGGCCACCGAGATCAGGGTCATGGCGGCGATGAAATGGCTCCAGCTGACGCCGCGCCGACGCACGCCGGGAATCAACAGCAGCTCGATCGTGCCGGCCAGGCCGGCGGCCGCGCCGCTGATCGCGCCGGCGCCAGCCAACCACAGCGACAGGCGCGACCAGAACGGATCCCCGGTCAGAATCCAGAGCAGGTCGGTGGCCGCCACCGACATCAGGAAAGCGATCGGGAAGGTCACCATCATGGCATGCAGCGGATGGCCCTTGATCGCCACCCGGCTGCCGACATCGTCCTTCGGATGAGCTTGCTTGGGCATGTCTGATCGAAGTCATTCAACCAGCTTTCATCCTAGCATCGGCATCGGGGCGCTGACGTGCATCGCCCTGGCCGGCTGCCGTGGGCCGATGTCAGCGCTGGATCCGGCCGGCCAGGCCGCCGCCGACATTGCCTGGATCAGCTGGCTGATGATCGGCGGGACGCTGTTCTTCATGGCCATGATGAGTGCCCTCTGGCTGCACGCCCTCTACCGCAACAGCGAGCGCCCCAGCCGCATCACGGCCCGAACCGCGCTGATCGGCGGCGGCCTGGTGCTGCCGCTGGTGGTGATCACCCTGCTGCTGGCCTACGGGGTGCGCACCGGCCATTCGATGCTGCCGATCGGCCCGGCCGATCTGGAGATCCGGGTCACCGCACAGCAGTGGTCCTGGACCTTCGAGTACCGGAACGGACAGGGCCAAACGCTGACCCTGGTCGACGAGC
Source organism: Gammaproteobacteria bacterium (assembly GCA_050485825.1). Taxonomy (GTDB): domain Bacteria; phylum Pseudomonadota; class Gammaproteobacteria; order Xanthomonadales; family Wenzhouxiangellaceae; genus Wenzhouxiangella. The sequence goes on along the minus strand of JBJHCC010000007.1, from coordinate 13,390 downwards.
TGCATCTGCCGGTCGGCCAGCGCATCGACTTCCACATTGATTCGGTCGATGTCATTCACTCATTCTGGATTCCGGCCCTGGGCGGCAAGATCGACGCCATTCCCGGACGCAGCAATACCCTGCGCCTGCTGCCGACCCGCCCTGGCCGCTTCGGCGGGCAATGCGCCGAGTTCTGCGGCGCGCTGCACGCTTATATGCGCTTTGAAGTCACCGTCCACGAGTCGGAAGACTTTCAGCGCTGGCTGGACCAGGCTTTCGAGGCCGGGCGATGACAATGAGCGCCGAGCAGCTCGAACAGCAGCATCGCGAGATGGCGCGCCTGTATGCCACCCCGCCGGGCTGGGGCCGGCTGGCCGCAGTCAACCATACCGTCATCGGCCTGCGCTTCATTGTCTTGAGCCTGGTGTTCTTCATCATCGGCGGGCTGCTGTCGATGCTGATCCGGGCCCAGCTCGCCATTCCCGGCAACGCATTCCTCGACCACGAAGCCTACAACCAGATCTTCACCATGCACGGCACGGTGATGATGTTCCTGTTCGCCATTCCGCTGATCGAGGGGCTGGCGCTGTATTTCGTCCCCAAGCTCCTGGGGGCGCGCGACCTGTGCTTTCCGCGCCTGAGCGCGTTCGGCTTCTGGTGCTATCTGTTCGGCGGCTCGATCCTGCTGGTGGCGATGTTCGCCGGGGTCGCGCCGAACGCCGGCTGGTTCATGTATACGCCGCTGTCCTCGGGTCAGTACTCGCCGGGGATCAACTCGGATGTGTGGCTGATCGGCATTACCTTTGTCGAGGTGTCAGCCGTCGCTTTCGCCATCGAGCTGGTCGCCACCGTGCTCAAGGTGCGCACCGGCGGCATGAGCCTGAGCCGGATGCCGCTGTGGGGCTGGTACATTCTGATCACCGCGCTGATGATGGTGGTCGGCTTTCCGCCGCTGATTCTGGGCTCGATCCTGCTGGAGATCGAGCGCGCCTTCGGCTGGCCGTTTTTCGACGCCGGGCTGGGCGGTGATCCGTTGCTGTGGCAGCATTTGTTCTGGCTGTTCGGCCATCCCGAGGTCTACATCATCTTCCTGCCGGCTGCGGCCGCGGTGTCGATGATGATTCCGACCTTTGCACAGCGCCCCATCGTCGGTTACCGCTGGATCGTCGCCTCGGTCATCGCCACCGGCTTCATCAGCTTCGGGCTGTGGGTGCACCATATGTTCACCGTCGGCATCCCGCACCTGGCCTTGCTGTTTTTTTCAGCCGCCAGCATGTTCGTCGCCATTCCCACCGCGATCCAGTTTTTCGCCTGGCTGGCGACGCTGTGGCAGGGCCGACCGGTGCCGTCGCTACCGATGCTCTATCTGTTCGGTTTCCTGTTCATCTTCGTCTGCGGCGGCCTGACCGGGGTCATGCTGGCCCTGGTGCCGTTCAACTGGCAGGCTCACGACACCTACTTCGTGGTCGCCCACCTGCACTATGTGCTGATCGGCGGCTTTGTCTTTCCGCTGCTGGCCGCCGCCCTGTACTGGCTGCCGCTGATCAGCGGCAAGGCGCCTTCATCGAGCCTGGGGCGCTGGGCCTTCTGGCTGATCTTCTCGGGCTTCAATCTGACCTTCCTGCACATGCACCTGACCGGCCTGGTCGGCATGCCGCGGCGCGTCTACACCTATCCCGAGGGGCTGGGCTGGGAATGGCTGAACCTGGCCAGCTCGATCGGCGGCTTCATTCTGACGATCGGCTTTGCCGCCTTCTTCCTCGACCTGGTCGTACGCCTGCGCGCCGGCGGCGATTCACCGCCGAACCCCTGGCAGGCCGGCAGCCTGGAATGGTTGCTGGACCATCCGCCCGCGGCCTACAACTTTGCCGCCCTGCCCGAGATCCGCTCGCGCGAGCCGCTGTGGGATCAGGACGACATCGAGACGCAGATCCGCGCCGGCGAAGGCTACCTGCCGCTGGCTCGCAACGGCTGGCAGGAGACCCTGGGCGTGCATCCGATCACCGGCCGGCCGGATCAGATTCTGATCCTGCCGGGACCGAGCTTGCTACCCCTGGTCACCGCCGCCCTGCTGGGTGTGTTCTTTGTCGGCTTCCTGTTCGGCGCCTACTGGCTCTCCGCGCTGGGCGCGGTCGCTGCGCTGGGCGCAGCCTTGCGCTGGGCCTGGTGCAACGGCCTGGATCGGGATTACCCGGACCAGGACGCCGGACGTGGCCTGAGCCTGCCGCTGGCCCCGCAGGTCGATGACGCACCGGGCTGGTGGGGCATGGTGGTGGGCCTGGGCGTCAACGCCACCTTCTACATCACCCTGCTGTTCGGTTACCTCTACCTGTGGGCCGTGGCGCCGGGCTGGCCGCCGGAGCAGTTCGTCGATTCCGGCCGCCTGACCGCGCTGCTGAGCGCGCTTGCCAGCCTGGTCTGCGCGCTGGCCTTTCACCGTGCGCTCAGGGTCAATGCCGCCAGCGGCTCGCCGCTGCCAGCCTTGCTCGTCGCCCTGATCGCCGGTGCCAGCGCCTGTGCCGGCCTGGGCCGGCAGATTGCAAACGATGTCGCAGACCCAACCAGCCATGCCTATGCTGCGGTCAGCAGCTTTCTGCTCGGCTATCTGGCCCTGCATGCGCTGTTGAGCGCGGTCATGGCCGGCTTCGCCGCCCTGCGCTGGCGGCATGGCTTCATCTCGCCGATGCGCAGCCTTGATCTGCGCGTCCCCCGCCTTTGGGCCGCCTACACGGCGGCCGTCACGCTGATCGGACTGGGCCTGGTGCACGGCCTGCCCGCCCTGCTCGGTAGCAGCGGATGAAGACGGGACCGGGCACGATCTCGCGTCTGCTCCGGGTCAGCGCCGGCCTGCTGATCTGGTGTTCAGGTTTTGTCCTGCTCTACGCCGGCTACTCGCTGGGCTGCCAACAGCTGGACATCCCTGCCGCTGTCGGCTTGCGCAACCCGGTTTCGCTGGGCCTGGTGGCCATCGCCGGGCTGCACGGAGCGCTGCTGCTGGGCCTGCTGCTGCGCCGTCGATCTCGACCGATCACGGCGATGGCGGGCGAGTCCGAACGGTCGCGGGCACTCCATCACTGGCTGGAAGGCTTTGTGCTCTGGCTGTCGCTGGCCGGCCTGCTGTTCATCGCCGCCCCCCTGCTGATGGTGCCGCCATGCGTGGGCTGATCGCGGCGCTGCTACTCGTGCTGCCACTGCCGGCGTTGGCCCATGGCAGCCATGGGCTACTCACGAACTGGATGGTCTGGGCCCTGCTGCTGAGCCTGCTCGGCTATCTGATCGGGCTGGCCCGCAGCGCGCGGGCGCCGGCGAGCTGGCGCCCGTTGCTGTTCCTGCTGGCCTGGGCAACGCTGGCCTTCAGCGTGATCGGCCCGGTCGATGCCTGGGCCCATGCCAGCCTGACCGGCCATATGGTCCAGCACATGGTGCTGCTGGCCGTGGCACCGCCGCTACTGCTGCTGGCCCGGCCGATGCCGCAGTTCATGCTGGCCTTGCCGATCGGGATCCGGCGCCGAGTTGGGCCGCTGCTGGGGCAGATCTACCGCGGCACTGCCGCGACCCCGATCATTGCCTTCCTCGCCCATGGCCTGGTGATCTGGCTTTGGCATCTGCCGCTGCCCTTTCAGTTCGTGCTCGAACACCAGCTCATCCACGACGCCGTCCACCTGTTGTTTTTTGCGACCGGCCTGTGGTTCTGGTGGAGCCTGATCGCGCCAAGCCGGCTCGGCCAGGACGGATTCGGCAGCGCCGCGATGCTGGCCGTGCTGACCATGATGCACACCGGCATGCTCGGCGCCCTGATGACCTTCGCCCCGCAGCTGCTCTATCCGGAACATCCAGCCGGTTTTGCCGGTTTCGACCAGCTCTCGGACCAGCAGTTGGCCGGGCTGTTGATGTGGGTGCCCGGTGGGCTGATCTACGCGGCTGCAGCGCTGGCGCTGTCAGCGCTGTGGCTGCGCCGACAGGACCCCGAAGCGGATCCCGCGCCATGACGACACGGCCGCCTTGCCCGGGTTCATCGCCGACCTGCTTTTTCGCTATCCTGATGCGGGGGATAGCTTTCGGAGTCGATCGGCCATGAGCGAAATGCCAGCGCGGCCATCGCGGTTGGCCCTGTTCCGACCCGGGCTGAAGCGCCTGTTCCTGATTCGGGCTCGGCAAGCCGAGCCCTGGTTGAGCGCACCTGATCGACTGCACGAGCGCCTGCCCGGCCGCGTCGGCGGTTTCCTGAGCGCGGTCGGCTGGCTGTTCTGCCGCGAGTCGACGCTGTTGGTATTCGCCCTCACCTTCGCCTTTGTGCTGTCGGTGTTCCCGCTGATCGTGCTGCTGATGAGCCTGACCGAGGCCCTGCCGCTGGCCGGCCTCAATGACACCCTGCTGGCCGCCCTGCACCAGTTTTTTCCGATTTCGCAGCAGTGGATCGTGCGCAATCTGGGGCTGTATGTGAACCATATCGGCATTCACCAGCTGATTTCCGTGGTGCTGCTGGCCTGGGCGGGATCCGCTTATTTCTTTGCGATGGAGGCGGCGCTGGAGTCCGCCTACCGGGTCCGGCTGCCGCGTCATTTTGTCGGTAGCCAGATTCGCGGCACCGCGCTGGTGCTGGCACTGGGCGTCCTGGTTCTGGCGGCTACCGCACTGTTGAATCTGGTATCGAGTACCGCCGAACGGGTATTGCCGTACGGCACCAACCCAGCGCTGGTGTTCATGATCTGCTATTACGTCGTCGCTGGCCTGGTCGTGTTCTGCCTGCTGCTGTGCGCCTTTCACTGGCTGCCGAACCGGCGCCGGCCGCTGCGCATGATCCTGCCAGAGGCCGTTTTTGCCACCCTGCTGCTGATGATCGCCGACATCGTGTTCCGCTGGCTGGCGCCGAGCATGGAGCTGGAAACGGTCTACGGCCCGTTCTTCATCTCTGTCACCATCATGATGTGGGGCTACACTTTTGCCTGCATCATTGTTGGCTCAGCCCGTTTGGCGGCCAACGGCTTCTTTTTGAAATCGGCGCGTGTGTACTGCGCTCATGAGCAGCCCACGACCGACAACCCGGACCGGACGGCGATATGAACGCTGCCGCCGCCGGTTTCCCGCACCAGGCGCGAGCTTGCGCCTGAGTGTTCAAGTCCATTGACCCAGCAACAAGGAGCGATCGAGCATGAGCAAGTCGACCAAAGACAGCGACCGCGCAACCACCGAGCGCGCCGCCGATGCCGCCCGAAGTGCCGTTGACAAAGCCGCCGAATCAGCCGGTGCGGCCGAGGAAAAAGTGAGAGCGGCGGCCGAGCAGCTGGCCACCCGGCCGCAGGAAGTGCTGGAGGCCGTCAGCCACTATGTGCGCGAGAATCCGATGACCGCGCTCGGGCTGGCCTTCGCCGCCGGCACCCTGTTTTCCGCCCTGAACCGCCGCTGAGCCGGTGAGCGCCGAGGCTGCGCCGCCGGGCGCCGCTGCCGCCAAGCCCGAACCGCCGTCAGCTGAGCAGGCGGCGGAGGGCGCGGCCCGGCCCTTGCTGAATCTGCTGGCCGATACCTCGGCCCTGTTCGGCGATCTGGCCGAGCTGCTGGCCACCGAAGGCGAGATGGCTGGCCGGGCGCTGGTCGCCATGCTGGCGCTGGCGGCGCTGATCGGCCTGCTGCTGGCCAGCACCTGGCTGCTGCTCAACGCCGCTTTGGCCGCCTGGCTGCTGATCGTCTTCCCGGACCTGCCGGCGCCGCTGCTGTTGCTCGGGCTGGCGGCGACCCAGCTGCTGGCCACCGCCCTGGCCTGGCTGCTGATGCGGCGCGTGTCCAGGGATCTGGGCTTCCGCGGGTTTTCGGGCGCGGTTTCGGCCCTGCTGGGCAGCCGCAAGGCTAAATCAGGCGCGGAGGCCTCGACATGATCATCAATCGCGACCTGGCCCGACGACGACGCCGAATCCTGGCCCGAATCGCCCAACGACGCCGCGATCTGCGCGGCGACCGGGAGCAATTGAAAGGCGACTTTCTGGGCTGGGCGCGGACGCCGCACGCCCTGCTGCAAAGTTTCCTCGCCGGCTACCTGTTCGACCAGCTCTGGCCCACGGTCAGGCCCGACTTCTCGCCGCTCAAGCTGCTGCTGCCCTGGCTGCTGACCCAGACCAAGGACAGCTGACCGGTCGCAGGCGTCAGGGCTGGCGGCCCGCGCCGCCGGCCCGATAGCGCTCGAACCAGTGGATGACGTAAGCCGGCTTGGCCATCAGCTGACTGGGCCGGGCGTGCAGGGCGTGCGAGGCCTCCGGTACCCGCACCATGGCGGTATCGATGCCGCGTAGCTGCAAGGCCTGGTAATACTGCTCGGTCTCCGAGATCGGCGTGCGGTAGTCGACCTCGCCGGTCAGCAGCAGGGTCGGGGTATTGACCCGATCGACATGGCTGATCGGGGACAGCTGCAGGTAGTGCTCCGGGTCCTCCCAGGGCAGGGCCGGGAACCAGTACTGGGCGAACAGATTGTAGAGATCAGCCTGGAGCACGAAGCTGTACCAGTTGATCACCGGGTTGACCGCCACCGCCGCGGCGAAGCGGTCAGTGTGGGCGATCGACCAGGTCGTCAGCACGCCGCCGCCGGAACCGCCGGTGATGAACAGCTCATCAGGGTCGATGTAACCGCGCGCGATCAGCGCATCGACGCCGTCCATCAGGTCGTCGAAATCATGGCTGGGATAGTTGTGGTGGATCAGGTTGGCGAAGTCTTCGCCATAGCTCGTCGAGCCGCGCGGGTTGGTGTAGAGCACCACGTAACCCTGGGCCGCCATCAGCTGCAGCTCCATCGCGAACAGCGGGCCGTAGGCGGCAAAGGGGCCGCCGTGAATCTCCAGGATCAGCGGCCAGCGCCGCTCGGGATCGAAACCGGGCGGATGGATCACCCAGCCCTGGATGTCGCGGCCGTCGATCGAGGAGGGGTACCAGATGGTCTCGACCGGGCCGATCTGGCGCTTGGCGGCAAAATCACGGTTCAGATCGGTGATCTGGCGGCTGCCGCGGCGATCGATCACCGCCAGCTCGGACGGGCGCTCGGTGCTGGAGCGGGTATAGGCGATCAGGCCCGAGGCGCCGACGGCGAAGTCACCGCTGGTGTAGGGGCGGCTGAAATAAGTGCCGCCGAGACGCTCGCTCAAGACCTCGCGCTGGCCGCGCAGCGGCTGGCGGGCCAGCTGGGGCTGGCCGTGGTGGTCGTACTGGATGAGCAGGCCGCGGCTGTCGGGCAGCCAGGCAAAGGCGTTGATGTGGCGGTCCAGGTCTTCGGTGAGATTGCGCGGCTCCGCTCCGTCCAGGGCCATCACGTGCAGGCGCTGGGCCTGATGCGAGAGGCGGCGGTCCTCGAAGCCCAGCCAGGCCAGCTGACGGCCGTCGGGCGAGACCCGCGGCTGGCGATGCGGCCCCTCGCCGGTCCGTACCTGGGTCAGCTCGCGGCTGGCCATGTCGAGGCGGTAGATGTCGCTGCGCAGCGGATGACGGTGGGCCTGCTCGCGCCGGTTCGCGGTCAGGAACAGCGAGCGGCCGTCCGGATGCTAGGCCGGTTCGCCGTGATCCCAGTCGCCTTCGGTCAATCGGATCGCCGAGCCGCCTTCGGCCGGCAGCTTGAAGATATGGCGATGGCCGGCCGGCAGATAGCCGCGGCCATCGGCGCGGTAGACGGGGGAGTCGATGAAGATTGGTTCCGGCGCCCACTCGGCGCCCTCCGGTCGACCGGGCAGGGTCAGCGGCGCCGATCGACTGGCCGGCTCAAGCATGGTGAAGACCAGCCACTGGCCGTCCGGCGACCAGGCCAGGTCGGCCGGCGGATTGGGCAGCTCGCTGATCCGGGTGTCGCGGCCGGAGGCCAGCCAGTGAACGTGAATCTGACCGTCGGCGAGATAGGCAATGCGACGGCCGTCCGGCGACCAGCGCGGCGCGCGGGCATCGCGGTCGCGCGGGGTCAGCGGCTCGAGATTGCCGCCGTCGGCATCGACAATCCACAGGCTCGTCCGGACCCGGTCGGTCTGGCGGTCCATCCAGTTGCGCACGAACACGATGCGATCGCCGCCCGGCGCCGGCTGCGGATCGCTGGCGGTCTCGAGCAGAAACACATCGTCCCAGGCCAGCGGCGGCAGATCGCGGGCCAGGGCCAGACTGGCGAGCAGCAGCACAAGCAGCAGCGCGGCCGCGACGGAACGGATCGGGGCTGGAGACATGGACATTCAACGGGCAGACACAGGACTGGTGATCATACTGCATGCACGCCGTCCAGCCCTGCCTTCGGGCCAGGCGCCGCTGGTCTCGCGGCAGCCGTGCCATTACCATGCCGGGATCACCGATGCCCAAGGAGTCGACCCCCATGAATCGTCTGCCCGCCCTGTTTGCCGCAGCCGGCCTGCTGCTGACCACGATCCTGCCTTCCATGGCGGCCGAACGACAGCCATTCAGCGCCGAGGACCTGGTGCGCCTGGAACGGGTATCCGACCCCCAGCTCTCACCCGATGGCCGGCATCTGGTCTACAGCCTGCGCCAGACCGACATGGCGGCCGATCGCGGCGTCATGAGCCTGTGGATTGTCGATGTCGAGACCACTGACAGCGCGCCCCGGCGGCTCCTGCCCGACGATGTCAGCGGGCACCATCCACGCTGGAGCACGGACGGCGAGGCGGTGCTGTTTTTGAGCAGCCAAAGCGGATCTGCCCAGGTCTGGCGCCAGCCGCTGGACGGCGGCGACCCGGTTCAGGTCACCGACCTTCCCCTGGACGTCAGCGCCTTCCTCGTCTCTCCGACCGGCCAGGCCCTGGCGCTGAGCGTGGCGGTGTTCCCGGACTGCGACAGCCTGGCCTGCACGCGTCAGCGCCTCGACGAGCGCGCCGCCGATCCGACCACCGGCCGGCTCCACACCCGCCTGTTCGTCCGCCACTGGGACCGCTGGAAGGACGGCCGGCGCGCGCAGCTGTTCCTGGCCGAGCTCGATGGCAGCGGCCAGGCCAGCGCCGAACCCTTGCCCTTGAGCCGCGGCCTGGACGCCGATGTGCCCTCGGCACCGTTCGGTTCGGCCGCCGAGTGGAGCTTTGCGCCGGACGGCGACAGCCTGATTTTCGCCGCCCGCATCGCCGGCAATGACGAGCCCTGGTCGACCAACTTCGATCTGTATCGGGTAGACCTGGCCGGCGGCGAGCCGGAAAACCTGACCGCCGACAATCCGGCCTGGGACAGCTACCCGCGCTTCAGCCCGGACGGGCGCTTCCTGGTCTGGCTGGCGCACAGCCGCCCCGGCTTCGAGTCCGATCGCTTCGCGATCATGATTCGCGACCTGGCCACGGGCGAACAGCGCGAAATCGCCCCCGACTGGGACCGCTCGGCCTCGGCCGTGCGCTTTTCCGCCGACAGTGAGCGCCTCTACACCACCGCCGACCACCTCGGCCGCCGGCCGCTGTTCGCCATCGACATCGCCAGCGGCGCGGTCGAGGCGCTGGAACCGCACGGCCGGGTTGCCGGCTTCAGTGTTGCCGGCGAGCGCATCGTCATCGCCCGTGAGGACCTCAAATCGCCGACCCAGCTCTACCTGCTCGGCAGCAACGGCGAACAAACCCGCGCCCTGACCCACCACAACGCCGAAAAACTGGCCGGCATCGCCTTCGGCGACTACGAGCAGTTCAGCTTTCCCGGCTGGGAGGGCAACACGGTCTACGGCTACGTGGTCAAACCGGTCGATTTCCAGCCCGGCCGCCGCTACCCGGTGGCCTTCATCATCCACGGCGGCCCGCAGGGCTCGATGGGCGAAGGCTTCCACTACCGCTGGAACCCGCAAACCTACGCCGGCGCCGGCATGGCGGCGGTGTTCATCGATTTCCACGGCTCGACCGGCTATGGCCAGGATTTCGTCGATTCGATCTCCGGCGACTGGGGCGGCAAGCCGCTGGTCGATCTGCAGAAAGGCTTGGCCCATGCGATCGAGCGCTACGGCTTCCTCGACGGCGACCGGGTCTGCGCGCTCGGCGCCTCCTACGGCGGCTACATGGTCAACTGGATCGCCGGCCAGTGGCCGGATCGCTTCCGCTGCCTGGTCAACCACTGCGGACTGTTCGACAACCGCTCGATGTACTACTCGACCGAGGAGCTCTGGTTCGTCGAGTGGGAGCACGGCGGCCCCTACTTCGCCAACCCGGCAGGCCACGAGCGCCAGAACCCGGTCAATTACGTCGAGAACTGGCAGACGCCGATGCTGGTCATCCACGGCGCCCTCGATTTCCGGGTGCCGCTGGAACAAGGCCTGTCGACCTTCACCGCCCTGCAGCGTCGCGGCATTGCCAGCGAGTTTCTCTACTTTCCCGACGAGAATCACTGGGTACTGAAGCCCAACAACAGCCTGCTCTGGCACCAGCACGTCAAGCGCTGGCTGGATCAGTGGCTGAACGAGACGCCATGAGCCAGATCCTGGTCATTGGCGCGACCGGCCAGCGGGGCGCTGCCATGGGGCCCGCCCTGAGCGCTCCGGCCCGGGCGCAGGCCCGGCGAGACGGCCCTTGATTCGCCGCAGCGAGCACACCGGGGCTGTCAGTCTTCACAAATCGTGACAGGGCCGAGCTTGGGCGGTAAGGTCGAGCGGCTTATCCTGTGCGCAGGACCGCAACACTCAAGCCCATGGCGACCCGAATCCTGATCATCGACGACGACCGCGAGCTGGCCGGCATGCTGGCCGAGTACCTGGGCACCGAAGGCTGGATCACCGAGCAGGCCCACGACGGCGCCTCGGGCCTGGCAGCGGCGTGCTCGGCCGAGGTCGACGTGGTGGTCCTCGACGTGATGCTGCCGGGGATGAACGGCTTCGATCTGCTGCGCCGCCTGCGCGCCAGCAGCCGGGTGCCGGTGATCATGCTGACCGCGCGCGGCGAGGATACCGATCGCATCGTCGGCCTGGAGCTGGGCGCCGACGACTATCTGCCCAAACCCTTCAATCCGCGCGAACTCGGCGCCCGCCTGCGGGCGGTGCTGCGGCGCGCGAAACCGGCGCCGGATCAGGCGGTGGCGGCCGGCGAGCTCAGCCTCGACCATGCCAGCCGCCGGGTCAGCCTGAGCGGCCGGCCGATCGACCTGACCGCCGCCGAGTTCGCGGTGCTGGAGCGCCTGATGAGCGCGGCCGGCCAGGTCGTCGCCAAGGACGAGCTCGCCCAACATGCCCTGGGCCGCACCCTGCAGCCCTTCGAGCGCAGCATCGACACCCATGTCAGCCGCCTGCGGGGCAAGCTGGGGCCGCTGCCCGACGGTCAACCCCGCATCCAGGCCGTGCGCGGTCGCGGCTACCTGCTGTTGACGCCAGAGCCATGAGCCGGCTTTACCTGCGCATCTTTTTCTCGTTCTGGGCGGTGATCGTGCTGACGATAGGCGCCGTCGCCCTCATCAACTGGAGCCTGGACCGCGCCCAGCGCGATGAAGTCGAATGGTCCGGCCGCGCCCTGCGACTGTCGGAAGGCATGGAACGACGAGCGGGTCAGGCACTGGCCAGCGATGGCGTCGAGGGGCTGATTCGCTGGGCCGAGCGCAGCCCGGAACGAGGGCGGCGGATCCGCACCTTCGTGATCGACAGCACCGGCGTCGAACTGCGCGGCGAACGACTGCCCTGGGAGCTCAGAGCGACCGTTCGCGGCTGGCAGCGCGGCGACGCGCTGCCGGACACGCCGCGCCGCGGCCAGGTGCTGGCCACCCTGGACGATCCCGGCCACGGCCGCTTTCTGGTCATCCTCACACCACCGCCGGAACCACTGGTATTGCGCCTGTTCGGCGGCTTGAGCGGCGCCGGCCTGCTCGGCCTCGCCATCCTGTTCAGCGGTCTGATCTGCCTCGGGCTGGCGCGCTCGATCACCCGTCCGGTCGGCGAGCTCAAGCGCGCCGGCCAGGCCCTGGGGCGCGGCGAGCTCAGTGCTCGCGCCGATGCCGCCAGCACCGCCCGCGGTGACGAACTCGGCGACCTGGCCCGCGACTTCAACCGCATGGCCGAGCGCCTGCAGGGCCAGATCGAGCGCCAGCGCCAGCTGCTGCGCGATGTCTCCCACGAGCTGCGCTCGCCGCTGGCGCGGATGCGCGTGGCCGTGACCCTGGCCGCCGACAGCGCCGATCCGGCACAGCGCGGCGGCTACCTGACCCGAATGGAGACCGACATCGAGCGCCTCGATGCGCTGATCGACGAGATCCTGCGCTACTCCCGTCTCAAGGACCAGCCGGCGCCGGCGCGCGAGCGCTTCGATCTGGCCGAACTGCTGGCCGACCTGGCGGACGCCGCCCGACTGGAAGGCAGCGCCCGCGGTGTCAAGGTCCAATTCGAAAGCCCCGCCAGCCTGCCGCTGGCCGGCGACGCCGAACTACTCGGCCGCGCCCTGGAGAACGTGATCCGCAACGCCCTGCGCCACTCGCCCGACGGGGGCACCGTGGAACTGGTCGCCGAGCGCGGCACCATTGACCCGGGCGCCGAGTGCGTTTGCATCCGCATCCTGGATGCCGGCCCCGGGGTGCCGCCCGAGCGCCTGGACGACATCTTCGAACCCTTCGTGCGCCTCAGCGAGGCGCGCAGCGACGCCGGCGGCAGCGGCATCGGCCTGGCCATCGCCCGCGCCGCGGTGGAACTCCACGGCGGCCGCATCACCGCCACCAATCGTCCAAACGGCGGCCTGGCGGTCACGATCATCCTGCCGGCTTAACGCTTCTTGACACTTCCCGCGGCCTCGCCACCCAAGTCCACGTGCGAATGGCGCAAGCTGTCTCTAAGGTCGCAGGCAAGACCGCGACCGCTGCCCAAACCCAAGATGAAGGAGTACAGCCCATGAGCATTCGCATCCCCTCGAAGTCCCTGTCCGCCCTGGCCGTGGCCGCACTGATCGCCGTCAGCGGCTCTGCCCTCGCCCATCGTCAGGCCCCGTCGGCCGAGCGCCTGGAACTCAGTGAAACACAGCAGGCGCAGATCGCCACGCTGATCGAAGTCGAACGCGAGCAGCGCCGCGCCGAGCGTGCGGAAGGCGAGCGCAATCGCGCCGCGATGCGCGAATCACGCCAGGCCCTGCGCGAGGAAATCCGCGCCGTGCTCACGCCCGAGCAGGCCGAGCGTTTCGACGCCATGAAGTCCCAGCGCAAGCACCGCCATCGCGGCCACGGCGGCCGCTACGGCAGGGGCCACCCGCTGGCCGGTCTTGACCTGAGCGACGAACAGCGCAGCGCCCTGCGCGAACGCATGCAGGCCCTGCGCGCCGAAGGCGAACAGCCCGACCGCGGCGCCTGGCGCGAAGCCCTGGGCGACATTCTGACCGAACAGCAGCTCGCCACCCTGGCTGAACGCCGTCAGGCCAAGCGCGGCGACTACCCGCGCCACGGTCGCAACCGGTAAGTTGAAGCAGGGGAAAGGGGGAGAAGGGGAGAAGGGGAGAAGGGAGAGGGAGGAATGCTCTCCCTC
>JBJHCC010000006.1:0-120897 GCA_050485825.1 Gammaproteobacteria bacterium | reverse complement strand
GCCCGCTCGCGGATTTTGCTGACCAGATCGATGCCTTGTTCGAACGTGAACGCGATACCCTGCCGCCGCGTCTGCAGCGCTTCAGCCTGTGGGCGCGGCGCCGGGGGCTTTGGTGTCGCTATGGGGATCGCGAGCTGCTGGGCGAGATCTTTTCCCTGCTGGCCGCTCGCCACGGCCGACCCAGCCCGCTGGCGCGAGGGCTGGAGTTGCTGGACAGGGACGAGGCGCAGGTCGAGACGGTGTTTCTGCGCCTGTTCCCCGACCTGGAAAGCGCGGCGCGGCGCTGGCGTAGCGAGCTCAGCGCCGGGTGATCGCGGCGTGTTCGCCGCCGACCACGCCAGCGATCAGTCCAGCGATCAGTCCAGCAATCAATCCAGCAATCAATCCAGCAATCAATCCAGCAATCAATCCAGCAATCAATCCAGCAATCAATCCAGCAATCAATCCAGCAATCAATCCAGCAATCAATCCAGCAAGTCGAGCATGTACTGAACGGACACCGCGATCTGCTCGTCGCTGAGATCGCGACGACCGCCTCGCGCCGGCATCGCGCCGATACCCTCAATGGCGTGCTGGATCAATACGTCGAGACCCTGTTCCACACGGCCAACCCAGGCGCTGGCGACCATCAGCGGCGCACCGGCGGCGCCGGCTTCATGGCAGCTGGCGCAGGCGCGCTCATAAATCAGGCTGCCGTCCAGCGAGCCGTCGAAGGCCACCTGCGGGGCAGCCGCTGCCGCGGCGGCCATGGCTTCGGCGGCGGCAGCGCGGCCGGTTTCGCCGGCAAACACGCCGCCCACCGGCGCGATGCGCTCCAGGCGCGCCTGGTCGCGCGCCGGATTCTCGCTGAGCTCAAGTTGGTTGTGAATGCTCAGGGCCACCAGAATGATGGCGACCGTGAAAATTATCAGGCCAACCAGCACGAGGCTGAAGTTCTTCAGAAAAATTCGATCATGTTCCGCGGACACGCCCGGTAACCTCGCATGCAAGAGTTCAGAGGGGCCGAGCGCGCCGAGCGGCCGCCAGCCAAACCGCCATTATATCGCAGCACTCGCGGGGCAGGCGCTGGCTTCGGCTGCTGGCTCAGTGCCAGCAGCCTGCGCGGCAGAAGCCGTCCGGGCTGCAACGGCGCCCTCGCCATGGAGTGCGCCTGTCGTCGCGCTGACACAGGGCGGCCATTCGCGCGCTCCGAAAGCCGCACTCAATGCCGATGGCATCCGTATCGCCTCGCATGTTTCTGCCGGGCGGGCCAGGGCGATGCCGGTTGTCAAGAGGAAGTCGCCATTGCGTCCTGTGCGCTTTTCTGGTCGGTCGGGCGCGGGCGAGTCCATCGGGCCAGTTCGCCACCGGCCCAGGCCGCCACCAGGCAGACCAGGGCCGAGGCCGCCATCGCTGTTGCCGACAGACCGCCAAGCCCTGCCATCAGCTGGGTCGGCACCATCCACAGCACACCGGCGAGCCAACCCACCCCGCTCAGGCGCGCCATCGCGGCCGCCATCGCCGCGCTGAGAAAAGCGGCCAGAAACCAGATCGCGAGCAGGGCCAGCGTATGGGCCGGCGTCAACCCGGCGCCAGCGGCCAGGCGCCCCGGCAGATCGGTATCCGGGGTCAAGGCGTTAAAGCCTGCGAACAGCGCTTCCATCACCACGGCGCCGATGGCCAGGCCGGCGCAGAGGGCAGGCAACAGGCGTTGCGGCATGAGCTGATTCTCCTGAAAGCGCTTGGCCGAGTTTAGCAGTCCGACGGCACCCGGCATGACCTATACTCCGGCATTGATAGTCAGCCTCCAGGCGAGCCAAGCCGGGTGTACCGGTCGCGGAGATGAGCAGAGCAGCGCAGGAATCAAGGCCATGAGGCGCGCCGGGGGCGAGCGGGCGCCACGGCGCCTGCCGTTACTGTTCGCGCTCGCCGTGCTGCTGCTTGGCATCGGCGCCAGCGTCTGGTTCTCGCAGCGGCTCGCCGACGCCGAGCAGCTGGCCCTGGATCGTTACGTCGACCATCTGGCCAGTTTTGCCCGCTCCGATCTGCTCTCCGGTGTCGCCGAGCAGGTCCAGGCCCAGCAGCGCATTGCCGGTCGTTTGCAGCGTCAGTCCTACCTGAGCGAGGAAGCCTGGCGGGAGGATGCCCGTCACTATCAGCGGCACTATCCTTATTACGTGGCCATGGCGGTGCTGGACCCGGCGCTCAAGGTGCAGTGGCTGGAGCCGGCTGATCCGCGCGTGTTGCCGTCGGGGCAGCCGCTGGACCTGGATGAGCGCTACCAGCGGCTGTTGTTCGATACCGGTTTTGTTGTGGTGCCGCCGATTGAACTGGCCGATGGGCGGCCGGCGGTGATGATCATCCACGCCATTCGCGATGACGACAGCATCAGCGGCCATCTGCTGACCCTGATGGCGGTGCCGGATGCGATTGCGACCATGCACTCGCAGGTGTTTCGTGATGACCTGGTACTGCGGGTGACAGTCCGCGGACAGCCGCTATACCCCTTCCCGGCGCTGCCCATGCCGGAGCGCTACCGCTGGAGCTCAGGCCATCTGCTGGATCTGGACGGCGACGGCGAGGGTTTTCTGGTCGAGTTCGGAATCAGCGAAGACGGGCAGGCGCAGCACCTCTCGGCGCTGCCTCGGGTTGCCCTGGTCGGCGGGATTGCCGTGGCGGTGCTGCTGGCCGTGCTGACGCTGCTCGGCATGAATGCCAGACGCCAGGCGGTCACTCTGGCCGCCTCCAACCGCCGTCTGGAAACCGAGGTGCGGGAGCGCGAACAGGCCGAGCAGGAGCTGGCGTTTCTCGCCAACCATGACCCCCTGACCGGGCTCGCCAATCGAACCGGCGCGTCCCGGCATCTGGAAAGCATGCTGCTGGATGCCGAGCGCGAAGGCGGCCAGCTGGCGCTGATGTTTCTCGATCTCGACCAGTTCAAGGACATCAACGACTCGCTCGGGCACCAGCTGGGTGACCGCCTGCTGTGCGAGATTCCGCGCCGCCTCGCCGGCGTGCTCAAGGAAAACGACTTCGTCGGCCGCCACGGCGGCGATGAGTTCCTGCTTGCGGTACGCCGCAGCGGGCGCGACCAGATCGAACAGCTGGCGGTCAACATCCTGCGCTCGATGGACTCCGGATTCGCCATCGACGACACCCGCTTCTTCATTTCGGCCAGCATCGGCATCGCCTACTACCCGGATGCCGGCCGCACCGTCAATGAACTGATCCAGAACGCCGACACCGCCCTGTTCAAGGCCAAGAACGGCGGCCGCAACCAGTTCGCGGTCTTCACCCGCGAGATGTTTGCCCAGGCCCAGCACCGCCTCAACCTCAGCCGCGACATCCGCCATGCTCTCGACGCCGGGCAGTTCCGCGTCGTCTACCAGCCCATCGTCAGCCTCAAGGACGCCTCCCTGTGCGGTCTGGAGGCGCTGCTGCGCTGGGAGCATGAAAAAGGCTACCTGGTGCCGCCGCAGGAATTCATCCGTGTCGCCGAGGAAACCGGCGTCATCGGTCGGCTGGGCCAGTTCGCCCTGGAGCGGGCCCTCGCCGATCTGGCCCACTGGAAAACGCTGACCGACCAGCCGCCCTGGCTGGCGGTGAACATTTCAGGCGTTCAGGTTCGCGAAGGCAGCTTTGCCGAACGCCTGAGCGTGCTCCTGCACCAGTACCGCATCGAGCCGGAGCTGCTGCACCTGGAAATCACCGAAGAAGTACTGATCGAGAACCTGACGCGCAACCGCCGCATCCTGCAGAAACTCGACGACATCGGCATGCGCATCGTGGTCGACGATTTCGGCGTCGGCTATTCCTCGCTGGCCTACCTGAAGAACTTCCCGATCTCCGTCGTCAAGATCGACCGCGGCTTCATCCAGGACCTGGCCGTCGATCGCGAGGACCAGGCCATCACCCGCACGATCTGCAGCCTGGCGGCCGATCTCGGCATGCTGACGGTCGCTGAAGGCGTCGAAAACGCCGAGCAACTCGCCCTGCTGCGCGATTTCAACTGCTCCTTCGCCCAGGGCTACCTGTTTTCCCGCCCGGTGGAATTCAGCGCCGTCGAGGCGATGCTGCGCCAGCGCCCCCTGTGGGCCAGGGCGGCCGGCGACTAAGCCACGGCTCATCCGCCCCGGTGCTGCAAAAAATGTGACCTATTTCACCCTCGAAATCCGTATTACCCAATAGAGCGGCTCAACTGGCGCTGCTCCGGCCGGCATCCAATCCCTCCCTGCACTTGGGATGCCGGCCTCTTTTTTTGCCCCGCGATCGGGTACAATCTGCCGCTCTCGCGCCCGTAGCTCAGCTGGATAGCGTACTGCCCTCCGAAGGCAGGGGTCACAGGTTCGAACCGAGCCGCAGGCGAGCTCGCTGGGGCGCGTAGCGGCCCAGCCATCCTGTCGGGCCGGGCCCGTCAGGGCCCGAGAGTGAAAGTGGATTACAATTCAGGCTTCAAGCGCCCGTAGCTCAGCTGGATAGAGTACTGCCCTCCGAAGGCAGGGGTCACAGGTTCGAATCCTGTCGGGCGCGCCAGATACCAAAAGACCTCCCTCGCGGAGGTCTTTTGGTATCTGCCCCGCCTGACCGCTCGATGAGGACCTGAAGGTTCGAACCGAGCGGCGTCAGCCGCGAGCTCGCTGAAGCGCGGTACGCGCTTCAGGCCGAAGGCCAAGCCCACGCAGTGGGCGCAGCCATCCTGTCGGGCGCGCCAGACACAACAAGACCTCCCTCGCGGAGGTCTTTTGGTATCTGACCCTCCCGACCGCTCGATGAGGACCTGAAGGTTCGAACCGAGCCGCCAGGCGAGGACGATGCGGCGCAGCCGCACCCGCACGGCAAGCGCCGCCAGGCGCGCAGCCCATCCGGTCGGGCGCATCCTCTTCATTCAGCGCGCCCATGCTGCGCAGCGGCCCCGTCCGCCGCTCTCTCATCACGCGCCCCGATATGCAAGAATGCCGGGAAGCCAAGAATGCAGGATGCAATGAGCAAACAGGCACCCGAGATTTTTCGGCGCCCGGTGGCAGAGTTCACTGACACCCCGGATGCTCCAGGCGCGGAGGACGCGGTGCTCCAATGTGTCATGCGGGACTATGCCGCTCGCGGCTTCAGCGCCGCTGTCACTGTCGAAGGCGGCGGCGTCCGCGCGGTGGCCGTCCCGGACCGCAGATTAGAGCTCGGGGGGTATCAGATCGGGCTCCTGCGCCAGGGATTCCTTCAGGACGCGCTGCCGTCGCCATTGGTTCTGGCTCTGATGGTCGATGACCGGGCTGTCGAGTACAAGCTCGAGCTGAGTTTGAGCGAACTCGGCCAGACGTTCCGGCTGCACACGGTAATTCGCAACATCGGTTTCGTCCTGGACGATTTGAGAATCAACGTCGTTCAGGTCTTCCGCGAGCTCTCGCCCATCACTGACGTCAAGGCGATCTGAGCGAGTTTTGTCATGCAGCCCTACGTGCCGGAACCACTGCCGATAACCGACCTGGATTTCCGCCAGTTGTTGCCCCTCGTCGGTCAGGCCAATGCCATGCTGGCCCGCTACGACGGTTTGCTGCAGGGCATCCCCAATCCTGCTGTGATGCTATCGCCACTGACGACTCAAGAGGCTGTCCTGTCCTCAAAAATCGAGGGCACTCAGGCCACTGTCGACGAGGTCTTGGAGCAGGAGGCAGGCCTGGTCAAAGAGGGGGAGAAGTACAAGGACATCCAAGAGATTTCCAACTATCGCAACGCGCTGTTTGCTGCTCGTCAATACCTGGAAGCCTATCCCATCCGATTGAGCTTTGTCCGAGAGCTGCATCGCATTCTCATGGACAGCGTGCGCGGACAAGACAAGGCGCCGGGTGAATTTCGCAAAGATCAGAACTGGATCGGCCGTGCGGGCTGCACCATCGATCAGGCGACTTTTGTGCCGCCGAACCCCATCCAGCTTCCAGATCATCTCTCTGCCTGGGAGCGCTACCTGGACAGCGATGATATTGACTTTTTGATCCAGACGGCCGTGGTGCATGCGCAATTTGAGTTGTTGCATCCCTTCAAGGATGGCAACGGCCGTATCGGACGAATTCTGATTCCGCTGTTTCTCTACCAAAAGCGCGCGCTCTCGCAGCCGATGTTCTATCTCTCCGAGTACCTGGAAGAGAATCGAGACGAGTACTACCAGTCCCTTAAGAGCATTTCATTAGACCGAAACTGGAATGGCTGGATTGCCTTTTTCTTGAGAGGCGTGTGTCGCCAGGCGGAACAAAACAGCCGGCGCGTGCAAGACATCCGGGCTTTGTACGAGGAGATGAAGCTGGCCATTCAGGAGGCCACTCACTCCCAGTATTCCGTGCACTTGCTGGATGCCATTTTCAGCAAGCCGATCTTTCGGTCTTCGGATCTCGCCCATCAGCTCAAGCGGGACTATGGCGTTCATGAGAAAACCACGCCAGGATTGCTCAGGCAGCTCAAGGTACGCGGCATTTTGCGTGAACTCCGGGCACGCGCCGGCCGACGCCCTGCGGTGCTCTGCTTCCCTCGGCTGGTCAATCTCGCCGAGGGGCGGCGGATTGTCTGAGGATTATGTAGCCTTTGTGCGTGACGAGCGCATTTGTGTAGCGTTAAACAATGAACGCGCTACGAGAAGCTTTATGCGGAGTCGGCACGCTACTAAACGCTGCGAAGGGAAAACCAGTCGATCATGGCCTTCTGCAGAATCAACTGCCACTTATATGGCCATAAGAATCATGGGCTTATGGCTTTCTGCGATCGGCCGACCAGTCCGCTCTTGCCGAAAGGCTGCAGAAATGAGGACACATTGAAACTCAAACCTCAAGGTCCAACCCTATCCGACCAACGCCGTCAACAATGCCGGGCGGGCCGCCGTTGCCGATTCTGATGGACGTCTTCACATTCGTTCAGGTAGATTCAAGGCGTGTCGCGACGGCCTGAAATTCTGACGGATTGGGGACGCGGGGCCGTCGAGCGTGGAGTGTCCTGGGGAGAGGATCCTTGTTTTCAGTCGTGATGCCGCGAGGCGTCCTGTCAGCGTCGATCGGCGATCTTCGCCGCCTCCGTTCGGTGGCCCCTTGAACGGCGTCCACACCATCGACACCCATTACCTCGGGCGTGCCGAGTTTGCCGCTGTCTATCTGCTGGTCGAGCAGGACAGCGCCGCCTTCATCGACAACAACACCAATGCGTCCGTGCCGCGGCTGCTGGCCGCGCTGGCCGGGCAGGGCCTGGGTCCTGAGCAGGTCGAGTACCTGATCATCACTCACGTGCACCTGGACCACGCCGGCGGCACCTCGGCGCTGGCGCGGGCTTGCCCGAACGCGACGATCCTCGCTCACCCGCGCGCGGCGCCGCACATCATCGATCCGGCCAGGCTGATCGCCAGTGCCTCGGCCGTGTATGGGCCGGATGAATTCGAGCGGCTGTACGGCCACATCGAAGCCGTGCCGGCCGAGCGGGTCCGGGTGATGGACGATGAGGAGACGCTGCGTTTCGGGCGCCGCGAGCTTCGGTTCATGCACACCCGCGGCCACGCCAACCACCATTTCTGCATCGGCGACAGCGGCTCGGGCGCGATCTTCACCGGCGATGCCTTCGGTCTGGTCTATCCGGCGCTGCAGGGCGCCGGGACCTTCGCTTTTCCCTCGACCAGTCCCACCGATTTCGAGCCCGAGCTGGCGCGCGATTCAGTGCGGCGGCTGGTCGAGGCGCGGCCAAGCTGCCTGTATCCGACCCACTACGGCGCGGTGACCGATATCGACACCGCGGCCGGCCAGCTGATCCGCCATCTGGACTTCGCCGAGCGTCTGCGCGACGAGGCCGAGGCCAGTGATCTGGCCGACGAGGCGCTGGAGGGCTACTGCCGCGCGCGCCTGGTCGACTATTTCAGCGGCCTGCTGGACGCCCAGGGTGAATTGGGCAGGGACCCTGCTGTCTGGTCGCTGATCAAGCTGGACATTGATTTGAACGCCCAGGGCATTGCATTTGCCGCCAACAAGCGGCGGCGCAAGGCCCGGGGTCACGGTCGCTGAGGGACACCAGGCCACGCAGACGACATCGTCACGGAATCGCGGCTTCCAACACTGCGCGAGCCGGAACAAGGAGAGGGCATGAGCGCCAGGCTCGATTGGGGATGGCTCGACGGGGCCGAGGATGAAGCGCGGCAGCGCGCAGCCGCGCTGGCCGATCCGGGCCGCTATCACGGCGCCATCGCCGCCTCGGAACTGCACTGGAATGATCAGGCCATCGGGGGCTGGCTGAATCGGGACCCGGCCAGCGGGCAATGGCAAGGCTTCGACGCCAGCACGGGGGTACCGCTGGAGACGGGCCTCCCGGGCGCGGACTGGCGCCCCTGGGATCAGGCTTTCGACGACAGCGACGCGCCGTTCTACCGCTGGTTTGTCGGGGCCCGCACCAACGCCTGCTTCAACGAGGTCGACCGTCATGTGCTGGGCGGGCGCGGCGACCACCAGGCCTTCCGTTTTGAAAGCGATCGCTGGGATCCCTCGCGCAACGACGGCCGCGGAGGACCGGTGGTCGAAAGCGCGATCAGCTACCGTCGTCTGCTACTGGAAACGGTGATCCGTGCCGAAGTGCTGGCTGGCTTGGGGCTCAAGCAGGGCGACCGCATCGCCTTCAATCTGCCCAATGTTCCCGAGCAGCTCTACTACACCGAGGCCGCCAAGCGCTTGGGCGTCATCTACACCCCGGTGTTTGGCGGTTTCTCGGCCAAGACCCTGTCCGATCGCATCTTCGACGCCGGCGCGAAGCTGGTCGTGACCGCCGACGGCGGCTACCGCAACGCCGAGATCGTGGCCTACAAGGAGGCCTATACCGACCCGGCGCTGGACAACTTCGTGCCGCTGCGAACCGCGCTGGATGCGCTGGCCGAGGTGTTGGCCGAGCTCGACCTGGGCGCGCTGGGCGATCGCCTGCAGGCGGCGGTGAAGTCCGGCCTGGCCGGCGAGATCACCATCGAGCGCAGCGACATGATGCGCGAGCTGGGCCATGCCCTGGCCGCTGAAACCGGTTTGGCCCCTGAACGAACGGCTTCGATCCGTACCATCGTCGCCCGGCGCCTGGCGGATACCGGGCATGCGGTCAAGACCGTGGTGGTCGTCCGCTACACCGGCCAGGACATCGTCGAGCAGCCGCGCGATCAGTGGTCGAATGTGCTGGTGGCTCAGGCCACCGAGAAGGTGCTGGCGCGGGCGCGCGCGGCAGGCTTTGAGGCTCCCGATGTCGACGGCCTGCTGGCGCTGAGCGACCAGGACCTGTGGCGCGCGCTCAACGCCAGCCATCCCGCGCTCCCCGTACCGGCCGACTGGCCGCTGTTCGTGATCTATACCTCCGGTTCGACGGGCAAGCCCAAGGGCGTGGTCCATACCCACGGCGGCTGGCTGGCCGGTGTGGCTCATACCCTGCGTACGGTGTTTGGTGCGACGTCGGAGGACCGGCTCTACGTGATTGCAGACCCGGGCTGGATCACCGGTCAGTCCTATCTGATCGCCGCACCCCTGGCCCTGGGCATCACGTCCATCGTCCACGAAGGTTCGCCGCTGTTCCCGCACGCCGGGCGGTTTTCCTCGATCATCGAGCGCCACGGCGCGACCATGTTCAAGGCCGGGTCTACTTTTTTGAAGGCGGTGATGACCGACCCGGCCAGCACCGAGGACATGGCGGCCTACGACATGTCGGGTTTGAAGGTCGCGACCTTCTGCGCCGAGCCGGTTTCGCCGGCGGTCCAGCAGTTCGCCATGGACCGGGTCTGCGGGCGCTACATCAACTCCTACTGGGCCACCGAGCACGGCGGCATGGTGTTCTCCTGCCCCTGGGGCGAGATCAAGCCGCTGGCCGCCGACGCGCGCACCTGGGCGCTGCCCTGGATCGACGCGGAAGTCCGTATCGCCGAAGAAACCGACGAGCAGGGTCAGGCAACGAAGTGGCGCGTGGCGGCCGAAGGCGAGAAGGGCGAGCTGGTGATCAAGCGGCCCTATCCGTACCTGGCCCGCACCATCTGGGGCGATGCCGAACGGCTGGGCACACCGGAGTGGCGCGGCGATCTGGCGCGCTTCCGCGCGGTCTACTTCGATCGCTGGTCCGGCGGCCTGGCCTATACCCAGGGCGACTACGCGCGCTCCTACGAAGACGGCTCGGTGACCCTGCACGGGCGCTCGGACGACGTGATCAATGTCTCCGGCCACCGCATCGGTACCGAGGAAATCGAGGGCGCCATCCTGCGCGACAAGGTGCTCAGGCCCGATTCGCCGCTGGGCAACGCCGTGGTGGTCGGCGCGCCGCACGACGAGAAGGGCGAGACGCCGGTGGCCTTCCTGATCGCGGCGCCTGGCGCCCGACTCGGCGACGACGATCTGACCCGCCTGAAGGACCTGGTTCGCACCGAAAAAGGCGTCACCGCCGTGCCCTCGGACTTCCTGGTCGTCTCCGGCTTTCCCGAAACCCGCTCCGGCAAGTACATGCGCCGCACCCTGCGCGCGATCCTGCTCGACGAGCCGCTGGGCGATACCTCGACCCTGCGCAATCCGGAAGTGGTCGACGAGATTCGCGCCACCGTGGCCGAGTGGCGCGCCTTTGGCCGCCTGGGCGATGCGCGCGAGATCGTGCAGTCGCACCGCTATCTGAGGGTGGAAAACCACCGCGTCGCGCCTGGCAAGACCGTCGCTTTACTCACCATCGACAGCCCGCCGGTCAATTCCCTGAATGAGCGCTCGCTGGACGAGCTGCACACGGTGCTGCAGCACATCCGAGAGCGCCAGGACACGGTGGCGCTGATCGTCACCGGCGCCCGCTCGGCCTTTGTCGCGGGCGCCGACGTCAAGGAGCTGCTGGAAGTCGGCGAAGCCGGTGATCTGGACAGCGCACGGACGCCGCCGAACGCGGCCCATGCCGCCTTCTCCACCCTGGAAAACCTCGGCAAGCCGGTGATCGCTGCCGTCAACGGCCCGGCCCTGGGCGGCGGCAGCGAGCTGGTGCTGGCCTGTGCCTACGTGATCGCCGACAGTCATGCCCGCTTCGGCCAGCCCGAAATCAACCTGAATCTGCTGCCGGGCTATGGCGGAACGCAAAGACTGCCGCGCCGCCTGCACGCCCGGCGCGGACTGGACGGCCTGGTCAACGCGGCGCGGCTGATCCTCGGCGGGCGGGCAGTGGATGCCGATGAAGCCTTGGCTTTGGGCCTGGCCGATGAAGTGGTCGGACATGATGCCACCGGCGTGGTCGCGGCGGCGATGGCGCGGGTCCGTGCCTGGCTGGCCGGCGAAGGTCCGCTGGTGGCAGCCATGGCCGCGCGCGAGCGCTATCTGGCCACACGTGATGAAGCCCTGCCGTGGAGCGAGGCGCTGCTTCAGCATCCGCGCCTGAAGGCGACGGTAGACCAGGTCAAGGCCAGCGGGCGCGACAAGCCCGTGGTCCGGATTCTGGAAGCGCTGGCTCTCGGCGCCGCGGAAGGCCAATCGGTCGGCTTGAAACGCGAGGCCGAGCTGTTCGCCGAGGCGGTGTGCGATCCCGACTGTGGACCGCCCGGCATTCAGGCTTTTCTCGAACGCCGCAGCGCGCCGCTGCCGCTGAAGTATGTCGAGGTGCCGCCCGATGCCGACGCCGAGACGCGCCGGCGTCTGGAGAACGAAGGCCGGCTGCTGCCGCTGGACGCGCCGTTTTATCCCGGCATCACGCCCATCCCGGAATACCAGTACGGCATGGGTGTGGCCAAGGACCCGACCACCGCCCGACCCGCCCACGGCGACCCCAAGGACGCCGAGCGCTGCCTGGTGTTCAAGACGCCGAAACCCGGCCCCAACGAGGCGCTGGTCTACATTCTGGCCTCCGAGGTCAACTTCAACGATATCTGGGCGATCACCGGCATTCCGGTGTCGCCCTTCGATGCGCGCGACGCCGACCTGCAGGTGACCGGTTCCGGCGGCGTGGCGCTGATCGTCCAGCTCGGTCAGGAACTGGTGCGCGAGGGCCGGCTGTCGGTGGGCCAGCTGGTGACGATCTATTCCGGCCAGAGCGAGCTGCTGTCGCCGGATCAGGGCCTGGATCCGATGGCGGCCGACTTCCATATCCAGGGCTACGAAATCAACGACGGCTCGCACGCCCAGTTCCTGGTCGTGCAGGGTCCGCAGCTGCAGCCCAAGCTCGCCAGCCTGACGATTGAACAAGCTGCCGCCAGCGGCCTGACCCAGGGCACGATCCACCGCGCCCTGTTCCGCACCCTGGATATCCAGCCCGGCACGCGCCTGTTCGTCGAGGGCGCGTCCACCGGTACCGGTCTGGAGTGCCTGCGCAGCGCCCGTCGCACGGGTCTGGCCGTGGTCGGCATGGTTTCCAGCGAGGCGCGCGCTGAGCGGGTGCGCCAGTTCGGCGGCGGCGCCGTCAACCGCAAGGATCCGCGCTTCGCCGCGATCTTCTCGCCCGTGCCCGACGAGCCCGAGCACTGGCAAGCCTGGGAACAAGCCGGCCAGGCTTTCGTCGACGACGTCTGGGCCCAGGCCGGCGGGCCGATCGACTACGTGGTCTCGCATGCCGGCGAGCGCGCCTTCTCGCGTTCCTTCCAGCTGCTGGGCGAAGGCGGCGTGCTGACTTTCTTCGGCGCCACTTCCGGCTACCGTTTCTCCTTCATGGGCAAACCGGGCTCGCAAAAAGCCGACGTGATGCTGGCCCGCGCCGGCCTTCGCGCCGGCAAATCGCTGCTGGTGATCTACGGACCCGGCGCGGAAGACGGCATCGTCGATCCGGTCGCCATTGAAGCCATCGAGGTCGGCTGCGCCCGCGGCGCACGCGTGGCGGTACTGGCCGATACCGGCGCCCAGCGCGAGTTCGTCACCTCGCTGGGCTTCGGCGCCAACCTGTCCGGCGTGGTCAGCCTGCAGGACATCCAGCGCCGGTTGGGCAGCGACTTCGACCCGCCGGGGCCGTTCATGCCCCTGCCCGATCCCTTCACCGAATCGGCCGAGTTCAAGGAGGCCGTGCGCCGCTTCTCCGATCGAACCTTGAAGCCCATCGGTTCAGCGATCGCGCCGCTGCTCCGCAACACCCTGGACCGGCGCGGCCTGCCCGACGTGGTGTTCGAACGCGCCGGTCGCGATGGTCTGGCCCTGGCGACCTCGCTGGTCAAGCCGACCGTCGGCTCTGTGGTCTACGCGGAAGAATTGTCGGGCCAGCGTCTGAGCTTCTACGCCCCGCAACTGTGGATGCGCCAGCGCCGGATTCTCATGCCCACCGCCGAGATTCGCGGCACGCACTTGAACACCGCGCGCGAGTACGCCGAGGTGCTGGAGCGGATCGCCGCCGGCATGATCGACGTGGTCGATCCGGTACCCGTGCCGCTGACCGAGCTGCCCGCGGCCCACCAGGCGATGTGGGATAACCAGCATGCCGGCGCGACCTATGTCGCCGTTCATGGCCTGCCGCGAACGGGCCTGAAGACCCGCGACGAACTCTACCGCGCCTGGGCGCTGCGTGATGCAGAAGCCCAGGGCATCGAACTCCGCCGGGTCGACACCGGCTCCGCAGGAACCCTGAGATGAACGCAGAGACGCAATCGCAATCCGGCGCTCGCCTGAGCGGCCGCATCGTCATCCTCACGGGCGCGGCCGGCAACATCGGCAGCTGGATCAGCCGCGCGTTGCTGCGCGAAGGCGCAAGCGTGGTCATGACCGGGCGCAATCGCGACAAGCTCGATGCCTTCACTCAGACCCTCGCCGGCGAAGGTTTCGACCCGGCGGCCATGCACGCCGTCAGCGGCGATTCCGCCGACCCGGATGCGGCTCGTGCCATCGTCGCCGAGACCCTGGCGCGCTACGGCCAACTGAATGTGCTGATCAACAATGCCGGCGGCGCGGGACCGAAGCAAACCCTGCAGAAAATCCCCTTCACCGCCGCCCAGGCCAAGGCCACCGGCGATAACGAGACCATGTTCCAGGCGGCGATGAACCTGCTCGGCGGCCCCTGGAACATGTCGCGGGCCGCGGTGCCGAAGATGGCCCCGGGCGGCGCGATCATCAATGTCTCGACCATCTTCTCGCGCACCCCGTATTTCGGTCGCATCCCTTACGCGGTGCCCAAGTCCGGCCTGAACGCGTTTTCGCTGGGCCTGGCCCGGGAGCTGGGCGGCGGCGAGCGCGGCATCCGGGTCAACACGGTCTTCCCCGGGCCGATCGAGTCCGAGCGCATCGACACCGTGTTCGCGGCCATGGATACGCTGCAGAAACTCGAGCCCGGCAGCACCGCGAGCGCGTTCAAGGGGCTGATGCTGAATCGGCGCCCGGATGCCGACGGCAACATGCACTTCGTCTATCCGCGCCCGATCGACGTGGCCCATACCCTGGTCTGGCTGGCCAGCCCCGAGTCCGCGGCCTATTCCGGCCACAGCTTCGAGGTCACCAACGGCATGCAGGTGCCGGCCCAGAGCCGGTCCAAGCTGGTGTCCTGGCCGGACAACCGGCTGGTCGACCTGCGCCATCGCGTGGTCATGATCCTGGGCGGCTCGGATGTGGCGGAGGCGCTGGCCTTCGCCGAGCGCAACCGCGAGCGCGGCGCGCTGGTCGTGCTGGCGTTCCGCTCGCTGCCGGCGATCGGCCGCGCCCGCGCGCTGCTGGGCAGCGAGGCTGAGCGCAAGGTCAAGCTGACCCATCTGGACCCGCTGCGCGAGGAGTCCGTCGATCGGGCCTTCCAGCTGGTCGAGGACCAGTTCGGCCGCCTCGACGGCGTCATCGTCCTGCCGAGCACGGCCAACGGCGAGCACGGTCATTCGCTGAGCACGGCGACCGACCAGGATGTGGCCACCTTCGTCGACAATGAAATCGTCGCACCCGTCGCCTTCGCCTCGGCGCTGGCGCGGTCCCTGTCGAAGCGCATGCAGCTGGACCGGGCACCGGCGATCAGCTTCGTCACCAACCCCGACGACGGCCACGGCAATCGCCTGAACGACATCAAGCGGGCGGCGGTCGAGGAGCTGATCCGGATCTGGCGCTATGAGGAACAGCACGCTCACGACCACGGCGAGCGGCCGTGGTGCTCGCGGCCGAACCAGATCGTGCGCTTCGACAACGGTGATCCGGACAATCTGGCCTTCGCCGCCGACTGGACCGCGACCCTGAACAACCGCGTTCGGCGGATGGATCCGATCAACCTCTGGGTGCCGAAGAACATCCGCCGCGCCACCGGCAAGTCGGCCATGCCGTATTCGATTCAGCGCGTGCTGCCGGGGCTGCACCAGGGCAAGGTCGCAGTGATCACCGGCGGCAGTCTGGGGATCGGGCTGCAGCTGGGGCGCTACCTGGCCATGGCCGGGGCGCGGGTGCTGTTGAGCGCGCGCAGCGAGAGCAAGCTGGCCCAGGCCCGGGCCGGCATTGTTGAAGAACTCGAGGCGATCGGCTACCCGGACTGCGAGGACCGGGTGCGCATCCTGGCCGGCATCGACGTCGGCAGCGAAGAGCAGCTGCAGCAGCTGTTCGAGCACTCGATCGAGGTCTTCGGCCAGGTCGATTACCTGATCAACAACGCCGGCATCTCCGGCGCCGAGGAAATGGTGGTCGACATGCCGCTGGCGGCCTGGAACCGGACCCTGAAGGCCAACCTGAGCTCGAACTGGTCATTGATCCGCAAGTACGCGCCGCTGATGAAGCAGCAGGGTTCGGGTCGGATCCTCAATGTGTCGAGCTATTTCGGCGGCGAGAAGTACCTGGCCGTGGCCTACCCCAACCGCGCCGACTACGCGGTCTCGAAAGCCGGCCAGCGCGCGATGGCCGAAATCCTGTCGCGCCATATGGGCCCCGAGATCCAGATCAACGCCATGGCGCCGGGCCCGGTCGACGGCGCGCGCCTGCGCGGCCTGGGCGGGGCACCGGGCCTGTTCGCCCGTCGCGGCCGGCTGATTCTGGAAAACAAGCGCCTGAACCAGGTCCACAAGGCCGTGCTGGCTGGCCTGGCAAGCGCTGAAGCCGGCGAGATCTTCGAGCGGCTTGCGGCCAACACGGCGGCCGCGCTGGTCGGCTGGGACGGCGCGCCGGCGGCGCTGCGGCGGCTCGCCGCCCAGGTCGGCGAGGGCAAGCCTGATGCCGCCGCAACCCGCCATCTGCTGTCGCGGCCGCTGGCCGACAAGCTGGTCAACCGGCTGGTCGCCGGCGGCGCGGTGAACTCGGACCAGGCCGAGCGCTACCTGGCGGCCTTCGTGCCGCCGCCGGACGGCGATTTCTTCGATCTGCAGGACATCGAGAAGACGGCGCAGCAGGTGGAGTCCGGCATCCTTGATCGGCTGCATCTGCACAAGATGCCGACCGATGAGCAGGTCGCGCTGTCGACCGTGTTCAGTCTGGCCGACGAGATCGTCAGCGGCGAGACCTTCCATCCTTCCGGCGGGCTGAAGTTCGACCGCTCGGTCACCGAGGGCGAGATGATGCTGCCGCCGGGCGCCGAAGATCTGCGCCGGCTGGCCGGGCGCCATGTGGTCCTGATCGGCGAGGCGCTGCGCGATGAACTGGCCGCGGTGGCGAGCGGCCTGCTGGAACAGGCGGTCGGCAGCCTGAGCGTGCTGACCCGCAGCGAGGAGACGGCTGAGGCCCTGCGTGCCACGATCGAGGCCCCGGACGGTATCCCGGTGACGGTGCGCGCCGTCGGCGAAGCGCTGGAATCCGGGCTTGACGCGGCCCGGCTCGCGGCCGGCCGTATCGATGCCGTGGTCAGCACACCGTTTGCCCGTCTGCCGCTCAACCCGCTGGCTGCCGACGCCGATGAAAGCTGGGACCGGGTGCTGTCCTGCGAGGCTTTCGAGCGCCTGCTCGACGAGCAGCTGACCCACCACTTCCGCATCGCGCGCAAGTGCGCGCTGATGCCGCGCTGCCAGATCGTGCTGGTCACGCCGGAAACCTCGCGCGCCTCGACCCGTGAGGAATTCGCCCTGGCCCTGTTCATCAAGAACGCCCTGCACGCCTTCACCGTCACTCTGGGCGTGGAGAGCGAGCGCCTGCCGACCGAGCCGGCCGTCAACCAGGTCCAGCTGACCCGGCGCGCCCGTGCCGAAGAGCCCAGCAACGACCAGGAAATGGCCGAGGAGCTGGAGCGCATGGTCCAGGCCGTGCTGCTGTGCTGCGTGCCGGCGGTCAGCCCCAGCCAGAGCCGCTATCTGGCCCGGATCTTTCGCGGCAATGCCGTGACCGTGTAAGCTAAGCGATATGAGCCTGACAACCCCTTTGCCTGAGGATGAATGGCCCGAGCTCGAGCGTTTCCAGATCGAGTTTCGTGGCTTTGTTGCTGCCCGCGATTGGGACCAGTTCCATAACCCCAAAAACCTGGCGATGGCGCTGGCCGGCGAGGTCGGTGAGCTGCTCGAGCACTTTCAGTGGCTGACGCCCGGGCAGAGCGAACAGCTCGCGGCCGATGAGCGAATCCGGGTATCGCACGAAATCGCCGACATCCAGATCTACCTCGCCGCGCTGGCCGATCGGCTGGGGATCGCGATTGGTGCGGCGGTGGTCGAGAAGATGCGCCTGAACGCCGCCAAGTATCCGGCTGATCAGGCCCGCGGCAGCGCGCGCAAGTACACCGCCTACAGCACGGATGATGCGGACGAGGGCTCGGCTTCCGGCAGCGCAGGGACCGGCTGAAGCTGGCCCGAATAATTCATGAACCTGCGCGATCATCGCGCGAGTTCATGAAATATGAGGGCTAGCCGGGCGGTCAGAACAGCAGGGCGTACCCGTTCCTGATCGCGATCAGCATCAGGCAAAGGCTGCCGAGCATGAACACGGCAAAGCGCCAGGGCACGTAATTGCTGGTGGCCTGGATCAGCGAATGAATCACGCGTGAGACCACATAGGCCCAGGCCAGCGCGATGTTGATCGGGTCGGCCATGCCGGCCAGATGGCTGTAAACGACCAGCGCGTAGAAGATCACCGGCTGTTCGTGAAGATGGTTGTAGTTGGCGCCGACATTGCGCACTTTCTGGGGCAGTACGTCCAGTTCAGACTGATCCTTCATCCGCGCCGGATTGATCCGCGCCCGGCGCATCGCCGGCAGGCGCGTCGCGCCCAGCCAGACCAGCATCACCAGGGTCCAGCAAATCAGCACCAGCATCGGTGTCAGCATGATCCTGTCTCCGCGAGAGCGGCCTCGCTCCGGGCCGGCGCCTGATTCTGCACAGACAGCACGTCAACCACAAGCCCCATCCTTACTCGACCTGAAAGCGATCGCGAAACACTGGATCCGGCGTGAGCATGTCGATGCCGAGCAGGGTTTCGGTGACCAGGTTGAACAGGCGCGACGAGAAGGCTTGCACAGACAGTCGATCAGATTCGGGATGGTAGCGAGCGAGGCGGGGTTCGAGCCGCGCGCCGCTGCTGAGCAGCCGTTCGAAGCGGCGTTCCCCATCGCTGTCAAAGCCGGTCAGGACCAGCGCGTCGCCGCGCCCGGTCTGCGCGCTCAGGCGCTCGCTGAGCATGACAATGTCGTCACCGCGGCGAAAGAGATCGCGGCCGATATGGCCGCCCGGGAGCCCGATCTGGCGCTGCCACAGGACGGTGCCCAGATCGTCGTCGATCGCGACCAGCGTGGCCTGGTCGATGCCCGCAGAGCGAACCGAGCCGGCCACATACAAGCGACCGGAATCGGCGTCGACCATGACGCCGTGGCCGTTGCTGATCGCAGGCAGCGTCACGGCCGGCCAGCAGGGTTGCCCGGTGTCGAAATCGGCGCACAATACCAGCAGCGACAGATTATCGAAGCTCTGGGCCGTGTCCCACAGGTAGCCGGTGGCATAGACCCGATTGCCATGGGTCGCGACATCGGCGACCCAGCTGACCTGCCCGGCATCGGCCTGGCTGATCCGAACGCCCGGGCTGCCGCTGGCATCGTCGATGATCTGAATGATGGTGTTGGACTGCGAGAAGCTCTCGTTGTCCACGAACACCGCAAAGGGTTGGCCGTTGTCCAGAAAGCCGATGTCGCTCAGAAAGCTGAAGCCGTCGCCTTCCAGTACGCTGCGCCACTGCAGGACACCAGCGGCGTTGAATCGTCGGATCACCACGCCCTCGGGGGCGCTGATCGACGCGCCGACCAGCCCGCGACCATCCGCTCGGCCGTGTGCGCGAACCGCAAAAATGCCACTTTCTCCGTACACCTGGGGGGGTTGGGTGGCGGCGCCCGTTTCGGCGTCGATGCGGCGGACCAGAATCTGTCCCAGCGCACCGGATCCCCGAACGTGGCTGGCGAACAGCAAATCGCCGCTGCCGACCGCCGCAACGGCGGCTTCGGCTTCGTTCGAATCCGGGCCGGTGATCAGCTCCCAGCGCAGCGCACCGGCGGCATCAAAAGCCCGCAGCCCGGCCCGACGCTGGTTGAAGAATGCCGTCCTGAACGCCACCACCGGTCGCTGAGACTGATCCAGCACCAGTCCGTGCCGCGGCCAGGAGATTTCCACCGCTGTCGGGGCGGGGCCGTGATCGACCAGAAAGCTCGCTTCGCTCGCCCCCGCAGGGAACTGCGCGATCATGACGCGGCCGATACTGGTGTTGTCCGCGCCTGCGGCATGGACGGTACCTGAGGCGTCGCGATGGATCGCGATCAGCTCGAATCGGCCCGCGTCGCTGGTCGCAAAGCCGGGGGCGACGGGATCCCCCGCCTCGTCGAGGCGCCCAATCACGAAGCGGCTGTTGTTGAAGTCATTCTCGTCGTCCCAGGCATTGGCGCCAACCACCACGCCGCTGTCCTCGGCGGCGGCGGTGATCCCGCGGCTGGCCTCGTTGATCGCATAGCGCCTTGACCAGGACGGCGCCCCGGACGGCTCGAATCGCACAACGTGAAGCTGTCTTGGCTGATCTTCCAGCTGGTCCTCGCCGATCACGTAGGCGGCACCGCTGGCATCCAGCTCCATGGCATCGATCAGACAGAAGCCCTCGCAGGGAATCGAGCTGGCGCCTTGCAGGTCGCCGTTGGCGGCCACTCGAAACAAGGTGATCTCCTGATATTCGCCTGGCTCGCTTGGGAACGTCAGGGCCGCCAGCCGAACCGAGCCATCGGCCAGGAAGCGCGGCGGCAGGACCCGGTTGGCCGTGACCGATCCCAGCAACGCACTGGCTTGCCCGCCGGTGTCGGTGTTGATCTGAACCAGATAGGGCGTAAAGTTGGAGCCGGTGGTCATCATCGACACCGCCAGCCGTTGACCGTCGCCGCGGATGGTCAGATTGACCTGGTCAAAGGCGTTGCCGGGCACCAGATAGGACGCATGCCAGCCGCTTTGCCAGCCAGCGCCCTGATCGACCGTCTCGACGACTTCGAAACGTTGAGCGAACGGCGGCTCAGGGTCGAAGGTCGGAAACGCCAGGTAGACCCGGTTGTCAGCGCGCTCCAGGGCGGCGAGACGGACGGCCTCGCCCTGCAGCGGGCTCAGGGTTCGCATCCAGACCAGATCCCCGTCCGGGTTGAATCGCAGCAAATGGATCACGTTGCCCTGGGCCAGGGTGGTGGCGGCGGTTGCGTAGACGCCGCCATCATCGCTGGCGAGCAAATTGCCGCCGTTTGCCGCGCCGCCGAAGTCCATGGTGTGGATGAAGTCGCGTTCGCCGTCGGGGCCGTAGCGGGCGATGAAGAAATCGTCTTCGCCGGGGTCGTCCTTGCGACCCAGAATCCAGGTCCTGCCGTCGACGCCCAGCACCGCATTGCGGCTGGTTCGGGAATCGTTGGTGCCCAGGTCGAGGCCGGCGAGCCCGTCGACCGTCAGCTCCTGGCGCCAGTCCACCCACTGCGCCGAAGCGGGTCCAGAGAGCAGTGATAGCAGCAGCAGTGCGAACCCGAGTGCAAACTTCATCGATTGGATCCTCCCTTGCAAAAGATGCTGGGCAGTTGGCGGCGGCAGGCGGGCGCAGGGATCGGCGACACAGGGTCGAGCATCGAACAGCCCCCCAGATTGCGCGCATCCTAGCGCCAATCCGGCGAGCGCGACAACTGCTTTGTAGGCGGTCGCTGTCCCGCGCCGGGCTGACGCCAGGGACGCCGGCTTGGATTACCATGAGGGCCTGTGGACTGGACGAGGTGCGCGGGCATGTTTCTGCTGATTCTGGGGCTGCTGCTGTTCGCGGGCGCCCATCTCTACACCGCCGTGCCGGCGTGGCGCGCGCCGTTGGTCGCCCGGCTGGGCGAGTGGCCCTACAAGGGCCTGTTTTCGCTCGTTTCCTTGCTCGGGCTGGTGCTGATGGGCGCGGGCTATGGCCGGGCTGAATCGGCGCTGCTGTGGACGCCGCCGCGCTTCGGTCATGAGCTGGCCGCGGCGCTGATGCCGCTGGCGTCGGTGCTAATCGTGGCCGCCTATGTGCCCAGCAACATCAAACGGCTGACCGCGCATCCCATGCTCTGGGGGGTGGTGCTTTGGGCGCTGGCCCATCTGCTCGTGCGCGGCCATGGCGCTGCCCTGCTGCTGTTCGGTGGCCTCGGCGTCTATGCGCTGCTGGCCATGGCGCTGGCGCATCAGCGCGGCGTTCGGCCAAGCGCCGAGCCGCGGCCATTCTGGCTGGATGCGGTGGCGATCGGCGGCGGTCTGGCGCTCTACGCGCTGCTGCTGATCCTGCATCCGGTGCTGTTCGGCGTGGCGGTGATCGGATGAGCGCCGAGGCATCCCGGTCGGCAGTGGTGCTGCTGTCAGGCGGGCTGGATTCGGCCACCGTGCTGGCGATGGCCCGCGCCGACGGCTTCCGCTGCCATACCCTGGCGGTGGACTACGGGCAGCGCCACCGGGCCGAACTCGATGCGGCCGAGCGGGTGTCGCGCGCGCTGGCCGCGGCCTCCCACCGGGTGGTTGGCGTCGATCTGCGCGCCATCGGCGGCTCGGCTCTGACGGCCGACATCGCCGTCCCGACCGAACCGGGCGAGGGGATTCCGGTGACCTATGTGCCGGCGCGCAACACCCTGATGCTGAGTCTGGCGCTGGGTCACGCCGAAGTGCTGGGCGCGCTGGATCTGTTCATCGGCGTCAACGCGGTCGATTATTCGGGTTATCCGGATTGTCGGCCGCAGTTCATCGCCGCCTTCGAGGCCTTGTGTCAGCTGGCGACCAAAGTCGGCGTCGAGGGTGGCCGATTCGCGGTGCACACGCCGCTGATTCATCTGACCAAGGCCCAGATCATCCAAAGCGGGGTCGGCCTGGGCGTGGACTATGGCATGACCGTGTCCTGCTACCAGGCCGACGCGCAGGGACGCGCCTGCGGGGTCTGCGACTCCTGCCGGCTCAGACGCCAGGGCTTCGAAGCCGCCGGCGTCCCCGACCCGACCCGCTACGTTTAGAGGCCGACCGCGGACCGGGCCGTCGTTGGGGACAAGCGTCGTTCTGGAAAATCTTTAAGTCGCAAAGCAGCGAAGCAGCAAAGAAGTATTGGAGAAAGGCTTGCAGCTTGCCGTTCTCTTTGCTGCTTTGCTGCTTTGCGTCCAAAAAGGTTTTCGTCCTGGCTTACGAGCACACCGCTGTGAGCAGCTGGCGGAACGGCACCGAGGCAGGGCTGCTGGTGGGCGACTACTACCGATCGCGCTTGAGCAGGCGTTCGCTGAGTTCGACCAGCATGGCGGTGTCGCCGTCGACTCGGGCCAGGCAGGCCAGGGCTTCGGCGCCCAGTTCGTCGATCCGGGCTCTTGCGGCATCGAGGCCGAACAGGGATGGCCAGGTCGCCTTGTTGTGGGCCTGATCGGCGCCGGCCTGCTTGCCGATCACGGCGGTCTCGCCTTCGATATCGAGCAGGTCGTCGCGGATCTGGAAGCCCAGCCCCAGGCAGTCGGCGAAGTGGGCGAGGTCAGCGCGCTGGTCGGCCGGCATGTCCGGCTTCATCGCCGCCGGCATCATCACCGAGGCGCGGATCAGGGCGCCGGTCTTGAGCGCGAACATGTGCTCCAGCTCGGCGCGATCGGGCCGCTGGCCTTCCATGGCCAGGTCGCGCGCCTGGCCGCCGGCCATGCCCTCGGCGCCGCAGGCCCGGGTCAGCTCGGCCATCATGCCGAGGGCGCCGGCCGGATGGGCGATCAGGGCCGGGTCGCTGGCCAGAATTTCGAAGGCCAGTGCCTGCAGGGCATCACCGGCCAGAATCGCGGTCGCTTCGTCGAAGGCCAGGTGCGCGGTCGGGCGGCCGCGGCGCAGATCGTCGTCGTCCATCGCCGGCAGGTCGTCATGCACCAGCGAATAGGAATGAATCAACTCGACCGCGCAGGCCGGCGCGTCCAGGGCCGCGGCGTCCACCCCCAGCGCCAGGCCGCTGGCGTGAACCAGTAGCGGGCGCAGGCGTTTGCCGCCGTTGAACACGGCGTAGTGCATGGCCTGGCGCAGACGGTCGGGCGGATCGCCGACATCGAGATGCCGGCGCAGTGCCGCGTCGACGCGCTCACTCCAGTGGTCAAGCAGCGCATCCGGCGACGCGGTGGGGGCGGCAGGGCTCATCTTGGCGTCCAGTCTCTGGCCGGAACGGCCGCTCAGAAATTGAATGGCCACAGCCGGCGCAGGCCGCGGCGCTCGCGTTCCCGGGCCGTCGGCTGGCTGCCAAAATTGTGCTCTCGCACGGTACGGGTATCACCGGCCAGCTCCGCCAGTTCGAGGCGGCTGAGGCTGCGCTCCATCAGCGCCAGCGCATCAACCTGGGCCGGGGCGCCAGGGTAGGTTTCGATCACGTAGCGCGAGCGGTTGATCGCGGCGATGAAGGCGCCGCGGCGGAAATAGTATTCCCCGACCATGATCTCGTAGTCGGCCAGCTGATTGCGCAGAAAGACCATGCGCTGGCGCGCATCGGCCACGTAGCGGCTGTCCGGGTGGCGTTGAATCAGTTCCTGAAAATCAAGGAAGGAGCGGCGCGCGCTCTCCAGATCGCGATCGACGGCCCGGCTCGGCAGAACCCGGGTCAGAAAGCCGGTGCTTTCCTCGTAATGCACCAGCCCCTTCAGGTACCAGGCGTAGTCGATGTTCGGATGGGTCGGGTGGGTGCGGATGAAGCGGTCCAGGGTGGTGATCGCGGCTTCCGAGCGGCGCGCCCGGAACTGGGCGTAGGCCATGTCCAGCTGGGCCTGTTCAGAGTGGCGTCCGAACGGATAGCGGGTAATCAGATTGCGATACAGATCGATGGCGCGCACGAAGTTGCGGTTGTTCAACGCGCGCTGGGCGTCGGCGTACAGCGCTTCGGCGCTGCGATCATCCTCGCGTCGCTCGCGGTTGCAGCCGGTACCCGCGACGACGGCCAGCGCCAGCAGACACAGCACGAATACTCGCCCAATACGCTGGACAGGGCGATGATTCTGCATAATAAGCATTGGATCCTTGCAATTCATTGGGTGCATCAAGACCCTTCATGATGCCAGATTGGCCGGTAAATGTCCGTTAAGTCGCTGCAGCAGAACCTTGTCATCGAGTCCGACGATGCCGGTCGGCGGCTCGATCAGGTGCTGGCCGAGCGCTGGCCGGACTACTCGCGCAGCCGGCTGGCGGCCTGGATTCGCGACGGCCAGCTGCGGGTCGATGGCCGCCAGGTCAAGCCGCGCCATGCGGTGGCCGCCGGCGAGCAGGTGGCGCTCGCCGCCGAGCTGATCGCCCATCCGGACAACCCCCAGCCCCAGGCCATCGCACTCGACCTGCTGTACGAGGACGAGGCGCTGCTGATCATCAACAAGCCGGCCGGGCTGGTCGTTCATCCCGGTTCGGGCAATCAGGACGGGACCCTGGTCAATGCCCTGCTGCATCACGACCCGGACCTGGCGCCGCTGCCGCGTGCCGGGCTGATCCACCGCCTGGACAAGGACACCAGCGGCTGCCTGGTGGTGGCTCGGACCCTGGCCAGCCATCGCTTTCTGGTTACCGCGCTGAAAAAGCGGCTGATCAGCCGCCACTATCAGGCGCTGGTCTGGGGCGAGCCGGTTGCTGGCGGCAGCGTGCGTGAGCCGATCGGCCGGCATCCGGTCGACCGCCGCCGTCAGATGGTGCGCGCCGATGGCCGGGAGGCGGTGACCCACTATCGCATCGGCCGTCGCGGCAAAGGCTGCACCCTGCTGGACGTGGCGCTGGAAACCGGGCGCACCCACCAGATTCGGGTGCATCTGAGCTACATCCGCCTGCCCATCATCGGCGACCCGGTGTACGGCCGCCGCGGTGCGCCGGCGGGCCTGAGCCCGGACCAGCGCGAGGCCTGGATTTGCTTCCCGCGCCAGGCCTTGCACGCACGGCGAATTGTCGTGCCGCATCCGGACGACCAGCGCCCGATCGAGGCGGTCTCGCCGCTGCCGGAGGACTTCCAGCAGCTGCTGGCGATGCTCGGTGCCTGATGTCATTCCCCTGATCCGTCCGGACTGGCCCGCGCCGGCCGGGATCCAGGCCTGCGCCACGACGCGATCGGGCGGGGTCAGCCGGGGTGCCTGGGCTGAACTCAATCTTGGTCGGCACTGCGGCGATGATGGCGAGGCAACAGCGGAGAACCAGCGCCGTCTCGCCGCCTGCCTGCCGGCTGCGCCGCGCTGGCTGAAGCAGGTTCACGGCACGCGCCTGATTCATCTGGACGATTGGCGGCCGGACATCGAGGCGGATGCCGCCTGGACCGACCGACCGGGTCAGGTGGCCGCGATACTCACCGCCGACTGTCTGCCGATCCTGCTGGCGGATCGGCGCGGCAGCCTGGTGGCGGCGCTGCATGCCGGCTGGCGCGGCCTGGCCGCCGGTCTCATCGCGCAGGTCATTCGCGCACTGCCGGTCCCCAGCCGAGACCTGCTGGCCTGGATCGGGCCCGGGATCTCCGCCGCCCACTACGAGGTTGACGAGCGCTTGCGCGCGGCCTTCGTCGACTCGGATCGCGCACTCTCCGGCTGTTTTCTGGCGAACGCCCGCGGACGCTGGCAGGCCGATCTGAAGGCCATTGCGGCGCACCAGCTCGGCCAGGCTGGTCTGGTCTCGATCAGTGATTGCGGTCTGTGCACGGCGGCGCTGCCGGATCGTTTCTATTCCTGGCGCCGCGACGGCGGTTACACCGGCCGCCAGGCCAGCCTGATCTGGATCGCAGCCGCTTGAGGGCCGGCGCTGGCCCGGTCGGCGGGGCCATGCGCTACAATATCGTCCCGGATTCATATGATCTGGGCATCCGGGCATGACCTCTCTGATTTTCGTCACTGGCGGCGTGGTGTCGTCCCTGGGCAAGGGGATTGCAGCGGCGTCGCTGGGCTCCATTCTTGAGGCCCGGGGGCTGCGCGTCACGCTGCTCAAGCTGGACCCCTACATCAACGTTGATCCCGGCACCATGAGCCCGTTCCAGCACGGCGAGGTGTTCGTGACCGAGGACGGCGCCGAGACCGACCTCGATCTGGGCCACTACGAGCGCTTCGTGCGCACGCGGATGACCCAGCGCAATAATTTCACCACCGGCCGGATCTACGCCAACGTCATCGCCAAGGAGCGCCGCGGCGATTATCTGGGCTCGACCGTGCAGGTCATTCCGCACATCACCGACGAGATCAAGGACTCGGTCAATCGGGCGGTCGAGGGCTATGACGTCGCCCTGATCGAAATCGGCGGCACCGTCGGCGACATCGAATCACTGCCCTTCCTGGAAGCGATCCGCCAGCTCGGCTTCGAGTACGGTCGCCAGGCCCTGTTCATGCATCTGACCCTGGTGCCCTACCTGCGCGCGGCCAACGAGATCAAGACCAAGCCGACCCAGCATTCGGTCAAGGAGCTGCGCGGGATCGGCATTCAGCCCGATGTGCTGCTGTGCCGCTGCGAGCGCATGCTGTCCGACGACGAGCGCAAGAAGATCGCGCTGTTTACCAATGTGCCGGCCGAGGCCGTGATTTCGGCGGTCGACGTTGACAACATCTACAAGATTCCGCTGTTCTATCAGCGCCAGGGCCTGGACCGCATTGTGCTCGACCGGCTCGGTCTGCGCGCCAATCCGCCCGACCTGTCGGACTGGGAAGACGTGGTCGAACGCCGCGCCCGGCCGGAGCACGAAGTGACCGTGGCCATGGTCGGCAAGTATGTCGAGCACGCCGACGCCTACAAATCGCTGAACGAGGCGCTGATCTCCGGCGGCCTGGCCGACCGCGTGGCCGTTCGGATCAAGCCGGTGGAGTCCGAGGAGATCGAGCAGAGCGGGGTCGGCGTGCTCGCCGATGCCGATGCCATCCTGGTGCCCGGCGGCTTCGGCGAGCGCGGTTTCGAGGGCAAGCTCAAGGCGATCCGGCACGCGCGCGAGAATGGCATTCCCTATCTGGGCATCTGCCTCGGGCTGCAGACCGCCGTGGTCGAATTCGCGCGCAACGTCTGCGGCCTGGACGGCGCCAATTCCACCGAGATGAATCCGGACACACCGCATCCGGTGATCGGCCTGATCACCGAGTGGCTGGACGAGAAGGGCCAGCGCGAAATGCGCGAGGCCGGTTGCAATCTTGGCGGCACCATGCGTCTCGGCGCGCAGCGCTGCCAGCTCACCTCCGGCAGCCTGGCGCGCAAACTCTATGGCAAGGACGAGATCCTGGAACGCCATCGCCACCGCTACGAATTCAACAACAGCTACCGCGACATCCTGGTGGCGCACGGCATGCGCCTGGCCGGAATGTCGATGGACGGGCGGCTGGTCGAGATGATCGAGCTGCCCGAGCACCCCTGGTTCGTCGCCTGCCAGTTCCACCCCGAGTTCACCTCCACCCCGCGCGACGGCCATCCGCTGTTTACCGGCTTCATCCGCGCCGCCCTGGCGCGCCGCCAGGGCCGGTTCGCGTCCGCCTCCGCCGCGGCGCTGCGGTCATGAGGCTGGCCGGCGTTGAGGTCGGGCTGGACCGGCCGCTGTTCCTGATCGCGGGCCCCGACACGCTGGAGTCGCTGGATCTGTGCCTGGAAGTGGCCGGGCAGCTGAAGCAGATCACCGATCGCCTGGGTATGGCCTATGTGTTCAAGGGTTCGTTTGACAAGGCCAACCGCACCTCGGTCAAGAGCTACCGCGGGCCAGGCCTGGACGAGGGCCTGAAGATCCTCGAGGCGGTGCGCGCCGAGTTCGGCGTGCCGGTGCTGACCGATGTCCATGAAGACACGCCGCTGGCCGAGGTCGCCGCGGTGGTCGATGTGCTGCAGACCCCGGCTTTCCTCTGTCGCCAGACCAACTTCATCCAGAACGTGGCCCGCCAGGGCAAGCCGGTCAACATCAAGAAGGGCCAGTTCCTGTCGCCCTGGGAAATGAGCCGGGTGGTGGAAAAGGCGCGCGCGGTCGGCAACGAGCAGCTGATGGTCTGCGAACGCGGCTACATGTTCGGCTACAACAATCTGGTCGCCGACATGCGCTCGCTGGCGATCATGCGCGAGACCGGCTGCCCGGTGGTGTTCGACGCCACCCACTCGGTGCAGCTGCCCGGCGGCCAGGGCGAGTCCTCCGGCGGCGCCCGCGAATTCATTCCCGTACTGGCCCGCGCCGCCGTCGCCGTCGGCGTCGCCGGCATCTTCTGCGAAACCCATCCGGAACCGGAAAAAGCCCTCTGCGACGGCCCCAACTCGATGCGGCTGTCCGACATGGAGCGGCTGCTGGAAACGCTGGCAGCCATAGACCAGGTCGTGAAATAGCGGGGTAGAGGGGTAGAGGGAAGCAGGGAGAGGGTAGGGGCGCCGGCCCGCCTTTCCCTCTCCCTGCTCCCCTCTCACCCTCTCCCCTTCCGAACAACGTGAGGAACCCCCATGCGCATTCGATCCATCCACGCTCTCGAAATCCTCGACTCCCGCGGTAATCCCACGCTGGAAGCTGAAGTCACGCTGGACGACGGTACGGTCGGGCGGGCGGCGGTGCCGTCGGGCGCCTCGACCGGCAGCCGCGAGGCGGTCGAGCTGCGCGATGGTGATTCAAAGCGCTATCTCGGTCGCGGGGTGCGTCAGGCCGTGGTCAAGGTCAATGAGCATATTGCGCCGGCGCTGAAGGGCATCAGTGTTGACAACCAGGCCGCGCTCGACCGGCGCCTGATCGAGCTGGACGGCAGCCACAACAAGGCCAATCTCGGCGCCAACGCCCTGCTCGGCGTGTCCCTGGCCGTGGCCCATGCCCGCGCCGCGGCGCGCAAGCAGTGGCTGTTTGAATCGCTGCTGGCCGACAGCGGCCAGACGGCCAGCCTGCCGGTGCCGATGATGAACATTCTCAACGGCGGCGCGCATGCTGACAATGCGGTCGATATCCAGGAGTTCATGGTCATGCCGGTGGGCG
Organism: Gammaproteobacteria bacterium; assembly: GCA_050485825.1. Taxonomy (GTDB): domain Bacteria; phylum Pseudomonadota; class Gammaproteobacteria; order Xanthomonadales; family Wenzhouxiangellaceae; genus Wenzhouxiangella. The sequence goes on along the minus strand of JBJHCC010000006.1, from coordinate 91,729 downwards.
CGCGCGACTTTCCCGAGGCGCTGCGGGCCGGCACCGAGATCTTCCACGCCTTGAAAGGCATCCTCAGAAAGCGCGGCCTGAACACCGCGGTTGGCGACGAGGGCGGTTTCGCGCCGGATCTGGGCTCCAACGAAGAGGCCCTGAGCCTGCTGATGGAGGCGATCGATGCGGCCGGCTACCGGGTCGGCGAGGACGTGGTGCTGGCCCTGGACGTGGCCGCCAGCGAGTTCTACAAGAACGGCCGCTATGTGCTGGCCTCGGAAGGCCGCGATTTCGATGCCGCCGGCTTTGTCGATTACCTGGCCGATCTGGTCGAGCGCTATCCGATCGTCTCGGTCGAGGACGGCCTCGATGAGAGCGACTGGGCCGGCTGGAAGCTGTTGACCCAGCGCCTTGGGCGGCGCGTGCAGCTGGTCGGCGACGATCTGTTCGTGACCAACACCGGCATCCTCAAGCGCGGCATCGATGACGGGATCGGCAATGCCATCCTGATCAAGCCGAACCAGATTGGTACCCTCACCGAAACCCTGGAGGCCATCGCCATGGCCCGGGCGGCGGGCTTCGGCACGATCATCTCGCATCGCTCCGGCGAGACCGAGGATGTCACCATCGCCGATCTGGCTGTGGCCACCGACGCCGGCCAGATCAAGACCGGCTCGCTGTGCCGCTCCGATCGTGTCGCCAAGTACAACCAGCTGCTGCGCATTCAGTCGCGCCTGGGCGAGTCCGCGCGCTATGCCGGCCGGGCGGCGCTGCGTTCCCTGAGCTGACGGCCGGGCCGGGGCTACTCAGGCCTGGTCGAGCTTTTCCAGGATGGCGCCAACGATGTCGTGCATGGTCATGATGCCTTCCAGTTCGTTGGCATTGGTGACCAGCAGACGCTTGACGTTGAAGTTCAGCATCATCGCCACGGCATGGCGTACTTCGATGTTCTTCGGCACGCTCAAGGCCGGCTTGGTGGCGATGTCATAGACGTTGACCAGGTCGACATCGCCTTCTTCCTGGATGATGGTTTTCAACACCGTGGTGTAGGTGACGATGCCCCAGGCATCGCCGGGGCTGCGTTTTTCGACCACCAGCGATTTGACCTGGTGCGCGCGCATCTTGGTCATGGCTTCGCGCAGGGTGGCCATGCAGGAAATGGTGACGACGTCGCGGACCATCAGGTCCGAGACCAGCTTGCGGGAGTGTTCGTTGCTCATCAGATCTCGTCCTCGATTTGACGGGTGAACTGGTCGACTTCACTGGTATCGATGCCGCCCAGGTGTTCCAGCGGAAAAGTGAAGGCGATGCCGCGCGGGTCATCGTCCAGGCCCAGTTCGCGGGTCAGCGCCTTCAGCACGGACAGCGAGAGCTTCTTTTCCAGCACGAAGATCAGCACCGACTGCGCGCCCTCGTAGGTCAGGCCGAAGAAGGTCTTCTTCTCCTTGCCGGTGATGCCGCGGCCGTGCAGCAGGGTGACGGTGCCGGCGCCGGCCTCGCGGGCGACATCGATCGCCTTGTCTTCCATTTCCTCGGCGAGGATGGCGACCAAAACCGAAAATTTCATGATGATGCTCCTCGTTTTCTGGCGATGTAGTCCATCACGATCGCGTACAGCATGACGGTCACGATGGGAAAGATGGAGGCGAACGCGATCAGGCCGAAGCCGTCGATCAGCACGTTCCGCCCTTCGATATGGGTGGCCAGGCCTATCCCCAAGGCCGTGACCAGGGGCACCGTGACCTCCGAGGTCGTGACCCCACCGAGGTCATAGGCCAGCGCGATGATGTAGCGCGGGCTCAACCAGGTCAGCAGGATCACCACGCTGTAGCCGGCGATGATGTAGGCGTGGATCGAGTCGCCGGCGATGATCCGGTGGACGCCGATGGTGATGCCGATGGCCACACCGATGGCCACCATGATCCGGATCGCCTGGCCGTTGATGCGGCCGCGGGCGGCCTCCTCGGCCTTGTTGCCGATCGCGATCAGGGCCGGTTCGGCCATGGTCGTGGCAAAGCCGATGGCGAAGGCGAACAGGTACAGAAAGATGATCTGCTCATGATTGATCAGCTGCTCGGCCATCCGTTCGCCGATCGGGAACAGGCCGAGCTTGAGGCCGACCACGAAGGCATACAGGCCGATGATGACCAGGCCGAAGCCGAACACCACCATCGGCAGCTTCGGGATGCGCTTGCGGATCACACCGAACTGGAACAGCAGGATGACGGCGATCATCGGCAGCACATCGCGGACCATCTTGGCCAGGTCGCTCAGCAGGCCGCCGGCGGAGCTGGGCGTGGAACTGTCCGCCTGTGCCGTGATGGTCTCGGTCACCGCGGCCGTCGCGGTCGGCTCGCCGGCTTCGCCGAAACCGAACACCACGATGCCATAGATCTGCACCGTGATCATCGGCACCATCACCGCCAGGGCGACCAGGCCGAAGCCGTCGGTGAGCGGATTGCGGCCGCGGATGGAGGCGGCCAGCCCCAGCCCTAGCGCGGCGATCAGCGGCACGGTGACGATGTTGGTGGTGACGCCGCCGGAGTCGTAGGCCAGGCCGACGATCTCGGGCGGCGCGAAAAAGGTGACCAGAACCACGCTCAGGTAGCCGCCGATCATGAACCAGTGCATCGGCCAGCCCCGGATGATGCGCAGCACCCCCACGGCGACCACCACCCCACCGAGCCGGCCACCAGCAGGCGCAGCACCAGCGGGTCGACCCGGCCCTCGCTGATCAGTTCGGCCTGTTCGGCCACCGCGATCAGCGCCGGCTCGGCGATCACCGCGCCGAAGCCCATGCAGAAGCCGAAGATCATCAGCCAGGGCAGCGAGCCCTTGGCCGCGAATTCATCCGACAGGTTCTTGCCGATCGGGAAGATGCCCATCTCCAGGCCCTGCAGGAACAGGGCAACGCCCAGCACCACGATCAGCAGGCCGATGACGATCGCCGCCAGGCCGTCCGGGACCTGGCGCAGCACCAGGAACTGGAATACGCCCACCACCAGGATGATCGGCAGCAGATTGCGCGCCGCGTGCAGGAGCGTGTCGAGAAACTGGCGCAGGAAACTCATCGCGGCATGATGTCAGCAGGGCGCCGCGCTGGCCAGACGCATTCCAGCGCTGCCGGCCGCCGGAGGCAATCGCTGCCGGGATTGGGTATGATGCAGGGATAACAAAATCCAGCGAAGTACCCGACCATGATCAGAACCCTCATCGCGCTGGGCCTGGGCCTTGCGCTGATCCTGCCCGCGCAGGCCTCGCGACTGCCTTGGGAATCCGATCCGAGTACGGCCTGGCCGGCCGGCGGCGGCAGCGGCCTGCTGGAGATTCGCGGCGACTATCTGCCTGACTTCGGCGTCGAGGTGCTGGTCGACGGCGAGTTCCGCCGCGAGCGCCTGAGCACGCCGGTGGCCGTCGAGTCCGGGCCGCTGTGGATTTATGCACCCCTGCGTCACTTTTCGGGTCTCGTTGGCGGCAATCTCCAGATCCGAACACCCTTTTCCCTGATTGGGCCTAGGCAAACCGTAGCGCTGGAAATGCTTTCATTCAGGCCGGCTGAGTACGGTGAGTTGCCTGCCCTCCACGGATTTGACGAGGACAACAATCTACTGGTCATAATCAACAACATCCATGCCCGAGCATTTTGGGATCAAGGCGTGGCGGAACTCCACAATGCTGACGTGAGGGTATCGTCGATTTTGGCTGAGATGCTGGGAGTGCCGCTTTTGCAAGACATGTTGATTGGTCAGATCTGGCTTGACCTGGAACTGGTTCAGTCAGCCATCCCGGGACAGCCAGAGCACTTCCAATATCCGGAAAGTTTGGCCCAATTTTGCGAAGGTCGGCCTCTTTGGCCGCAGGATGGTCATGAAGTCGACGTCACTCTTACCAATATTCCCGATGTTGCTGGTCAAGGCTTCCAGCCGGGTTCGGGATTTTTGAAAATCGCGCCCTCGGCATTGCTGAGGAATGACTCCAATGGTGATGTGCCCTGGTTTCGCCAGTTTCAGAATGTTGCGCCCGGCTTCTATCCAGGGGTTCCTCGAGACCAACATCCGTTCCTAGTTTGGAACGTTTACCGTCTTTTGGATGGACGTATTGAGCAGCTTGCGGCATCAGGTGTCAAACATGCATTTTTGACCATTAACTCTGGCTGCGCCCAGACCAACTGTGATGGATTCATTCCACAGGCTTATCGAGGTCATGTTTTATGGCCAAACTGTCTTGATTTGTACTCTGCGGGCAATAACGATATGCCCGCGTATCAAGGGCCGCGCGACGAAGTTTCGGCCTCCCTGGGGCTGTGGAATAGCTGCCACTCTTTTTTCGACCCGAATTGCACAGGCAGCCAAACTCAGGACTCAGGGCAGTGGCTTAATCGTCTCCTGATTGCGCCGGCTGAGCTAAATTTGGGGACGGCAGGTGCGCGTTATTTTATTGACGCTTGGTATGTAGTCCAATACGACATCAACATTTGGAACACCATGGGTTTCCGCAGTATTACGCCCACCCAACAATCCGGGGGCGGGTATACATTCGCCCCATTGGGGCCCTTCACCCAGGGCCCGCCGCTGAAGGAGTGGGTCCCCGAAGGTGTGGCGGCCGAGGACCGCGGCCACGTCGTGGTCACCGTGCCTTCGCTGACGCCGGACAACCCCTATCCCTACAACATGCCGCAGGGCCACCTGCGCGTGCTGGTCAAGGTCGATGATCTCGGCAATGGCCAGTGGCGCTACCGCTACGCGGTCATGAACTACGATTTCGATCGCGGCCTGGACGCCTTCGCCATTCCGCTGCCGGCCAACGCCGCCCTGGAAGAGACCTGGATGGGCGGTCCGCCGGACGTGCTTGAGGCCGCGTGGCCGGCCACGCGGCTTGCCGACCGGGTGGTCTTTGAGGCGCCGGAGGGCGAGGTGCTGCCCTGGTTCACCCTGTACAACTTCGAGCTGGTCACGGATCAGGCGCCGACCCGCAGCGGTGAAGTGCGCCTGGTGCCTGTCGATGGTCCCGAGGCGGCCTGGATGCAGCCGGCGTTGCCGGCACCGGGCCGTTTCTCGCCGGCAGGCCTCCTGTTCCAGGATCGCTTCGAGGACTGATCCCCGGCCGGGCAGGGTCGCCGAGTGCGGCCCTGCCCGTCTTGTTAATGCAAATCATTATCGTTACAATGCTGGCTGGTTTCCTGCCGAATCATTGAGCGTATGCGCAAGTTCCTCTGGGGCCTGTCGGCCCTCATGCTCGCGGGCTGCAGCGACACGGATCAGACCGCGTCCGGCGTCGCCGAGGCAGAGCAGGCTCGGGTTGTCGTCTACACCTCGCGCCAGCCGCATCTCATCGAACCGCTGTTCCAACGCTATACCGCCGAGACCGGCGTCCAGGTCGACTTCACCAGCGACAACGAAGCCTCGCTGATCGAGCGCCTGGCCGCCGAAGGCGCGCGCACGCCAGCCGATGTCTTCATCACGGTCGATGCCGGCAACCTCTGGTTTGCCGCCGAGCGCGGCCTGCTCGCCAGCGTCGACAGCCCGCTGCTGGACGCGGCCATCCCGGCCCATTTGCGCGATGATGACGATCAGTGGTTCGGCCTGTCGCTGCGCGCCCGGGTCATCGTTTACCACGCCGACCGGGTCGATCCGGCCGAGCTGTCCACTTACGAGGATCTGGCTGATCCGCGCTGGGCCGGGCGGCTGTGCCTCAGGTCCTCGCGCAAGGTCTACAACCAGTCGCTGGTGGCGATGCTGATCGAGCACCACGGCGAAGCGCGCACCGAGGAGATCGTGCGCGGCTGGGTCGCGAATCTGGCCACCAACCCCTACAGCTCGGATACCCAGGCGATCGAGGCGGTGGCCGCCGGCCAGTGCGATATCGCGGTCGTCAACAGCTACTACCTCGGCCGTCTGGTGGCCGATAATCCGGACTATCCGGTGCGGCTGTTCTGGCCGAACCAGGACAGCTTCGGCACCCATATCAACATCTCCGGCGCGGGCGTCACTCGCCATGCGCCCCGGCCCGAGCAGGGCAGGGCCCTGATCGAATGGCTGGCCTCGGATGCCGCTCAGGCCGAATTCGCCGAGCGCAATGTCGAGTTCCCCGCCAATCCTGCGATCGAGGCCAGGGGGCTGGTCAGGGACTGGGGCGCGTTTCGCGCCGACGACACCAGCCTGAAGATTGCCGGCCAGCGCCAGGCCGAGGCCACCCGCCTGATGGATCGTGCCGGCTACCGCTGAGGGTCAAGTCGCCAGCGGGATGACGCGGCGCCCGGTTCGCCACTGGGCGCTGCTGCCCTTGCTGGTGCTGGTCAGCCTGCCGCTGCTGATGCTGCTGCTGAGCTGGCTGGATCCGCAGGCCGAGGTCTGGGCGCACCTGCGCGCCTGGCTGCTGCCGCTGCTGATCCGCCATACCCTGTTGCTGCTGCTGGTGGTGGGCCTGGGCGTGACCGTGCTCGGCGTCGGCCTGGCCTGGCTGTCGGCCTGCTGCGACTATCCGGGGCGGCGCTGGCTGGATCCGCTGCTGGTTCTGCCGCTGGCTTTTCCAACCTATGTGCTGGCCTTCATCTACCTGGGTCTGCTGGATTTCGCCGGCCCGATTCAGACCCTATGGCGCGGCTGGTTCGATGCCAGCCCGCTGCTGCCGCAGCTGCTCAGCCGTCCTGGCGGGGTGCTGTTCGTGCTGGTGCTCGCCTTCTATCCTTATGTCTACCTGCTGGCCCGTGCCTCCTTCGTCAGCGGCGGTCTGGCCGCCTTCGAGGCGGGCCGCAGCCTTGGCGTCGGGCCCTTGCACACCTTTGTCCGAGTGGTGCTGCCGATGGCCCGTCCGGCGCTGGTTGCCGGGCTGGCGCTGGCCTTGATGGAAGCCCTGGCCGATTTTGGTGCGGTGTCGATCTTCGGCTATGAGACCTTCACCACGGCGGTTTACCGGACCTGGTTCGGGCTGTTCAACCTCACCGCCGCGGTCCAGCTGGCTTCGATCCTGATGCTGTTCATCCTGCTGCTGCTGCTGGCCGAGCGCTTCAGCCGCGGTGACCGGGCGCGCCAGGCCGAGCGCCGGCCCAGCGGCAACCGGATCCGCCTCGTCGGCGCTCAGGCCTGGGCGGCCAGCGCGGCCCAGGGCGGCGTGGTGCTGCTGGCGGTGGTGATCCCCCTGATCCAGCTGCTGGTCTGGGCCTGGCCGAATCTGGGCAGCGTTTTGGCCGGCAGCATGCCCCGGGTCATCGGTGCGACCATGCTGCTCGGCCTGGTCGGGGCGGTGGCCGTGCTGGTGGGAGGCGCTTTGCTGCTGCTGGCCACGCATCGCGCGCCGAAGCGGGTCATGGCGCTGGGCGAGGTGGCGGCGCTGGGCTACGCCATCCCGGGCACCGTGCTGGCGGTGGCCATCATGCTGGCTTTTGTCCGTATCGATGCGTACACGGGTACCGCCCTGGCCGGTGGCCTGCTGGCCCTGGTGCTGGCCTATCTGATCCGTTTCGTGCGGGTGGCCTGGGGGCCGCTGGACGGTGTCGCCGGGCGCATTCGTCCCGAGTACGGCGAAGTCGCGCGCAGCCTGGGGGTTTCGCGCTGGCAGCGGCTTTGGCAGGTCAATCTGCCGCTGCTGTGGCCGGGCCTGGTCACCGCCTTCCTGCTCGCCCTGGTAGAAATCGCCAAGGAACTGCCGGCCACCCTGATGCTCAGGCCGTTCGGCTGGGAAACCCTGGCGGTGCGCATCTACGACCTGACCGCTGAAGGCCAGTGGCAAATGGCCGCGGCGCCGTCGCTGGTGCTGGTGATCCTGGGCGCGATCCCGGTCGTGCTGCTGGTACGCGGCGCCAACCGCCGAGGGCGGGCGATCTGAGAATCAAGGAACGACCCTCTCCCCTCTCCCCTCTACCCTCTACCCTCTCCCCTCTACCCTTCTATCCCTTCACCTTTCACCTTCACTTCCCCATTCCTCACGAATGGCGGCGCGACCACACGGGCAGGGAGGTGGCGACCGCGGAGTTCGACCTCGACCTGTTCGAAGCGGCCCGCGGGAATGCGGGCCAGGGCGATCGGCCGATCGATGGTCGGGCCGAAACTGCCGCTGGTGACCTGGCCAGGGCCGGCCGAGCTGCGGACCACGGCGCCGGCACGGGGGATGGCGCCCTTGTCCAGAACCAGTCCCACCAGCTGGCGCGAGGCGCCGCTGCTGCGCTGGGCTTCCAGCGCGGCGCGGCCGATGAAGTCGCGTTCCGGCGGGTCGAAGGCCACGGTCCAGGCCAGATTGGATTCCAATGGCGAGCTGCTGGTGTCCATGTCCTGACCGTACAGATTGAGGCCGGCCTCCAGCCGCAGGCTGTCGCGCGCGCCCAGGCCGCAGGGGCGTACATCGGCATCCAGCAGGCCCTGCCAGAGCGCCTCGGCCTGGCTGGCCGGCAGCAGCAGTTCGAAGCCATCCTCGCCGGTGTACCCGGTCCGCGCGATGAACACCTCGCCGTGGCTGATCGAGCGGAAGGGCTTGATGTCAGCGGCCGCCCTGGCGCCCAGCAGATCGACCACGCGCTGACGCGCAACCGGGCCCTGCACGGCGATCATGGCCAGGTCGTCGCGCTCGATGATGTCCAGTTCAAAGCCCTCGGCCTGCTGGCGCATCCAGGCCAGATCCGCTTCGCGCGTCGCCGCGTTGACCACGGTGCGGCAGAAGCCCGGCTCCAGCCAGTAGGTGATGAGATCGTCGATGATGCCGCCGGCTTCATTGAGCATGCAGCTGTAGAGCGCCTGCCCGGGTTCTTTCAGACGAGCGACATCGTTGGCCAGCAGCCGGCGCAGATAGGGCTCGGCGCCCGCGCCCTGCAGATCGACTACGGTCATGTGCGAGACATCGAACATCCCGGCGGACTGACGCACCGCGTGATGCTCGTCGAGCTGGGAACCGTAGCTGATCGGCAGCGACCAGCCAGCGAACTCGACCAGCTTGCCGCCAGCGGCGAGGTGGGCGGCGTAGAGGGGGGTGTGCTGGGGCATGGGCGGGGTGGGCGGTAGGGGAACCGGTAGTCTATCGGTTTACGGTTTAGGGATTAGGGTTCAGGGTTTACGGATTCCGGACGAAGGGGCTCTCCCTCTCCCTTCTCCCCGCTTTCCCTCTCCCCCTCACCCCACCCCCTCGAAGCGGTTCGCTTCCCGGTTCTTCCGCACTTTGCGCGGATCCCAGACCCGTCCGTTCATCGTGATCCAGATTCCTGGCGGCAGGCTCTGGACAGCGCCGACGGCGCAGCCGATATTGAACACGGCGTCGGAGTCGATGAATCGGGCCGGGTTGAGCGCGCCGGTCATGACGATGATCCGCTCACCCATGTCGCCGAGAGCGGCGGCGGTTTCGACCATGGTGTCGGTACCGTGGGTGATCAGAAAATGGCGGTCGTCGCTGGCCAGGATCGCTTGCCGGATCAGCTCCCGATCGCTGTCGCTCATGTGCAGGGAGTCCTTGCGCAGCAAGGCCCGAACTTCCCAGTCGAAGGCCACGTTCATCGCCCGGAGGATGCGGCCGATCTCGGGCTCGCCGATCTGGTAGTCCGACTTGTCGTCGTAATAGATCTTGTCGATCGTGCCGCCGGTGGTCAGGATGTTGAGTTTTTTCACGATCGTGGACCTGGCTTGCGCGTTCCGGCTGTCGGGCCGTTAGTATAGCGGCCATGATTCGCAACCTTGCTTTAGCGCTGCTTGTGCTGCTGGCCGCCTGGTCGACCTCCGCGCGGCCGGCGTCCGACTGGCTGGAGCAGATCGGTGAACTGCACTGGCACCCGGCGACGGCCACTGAAGCCCGGCTTCGCAGTCTGGCGCTGGCGGCCTGGTGGACCGACGATGAGTTCACCCTGGCCGGATGGCAGAGTCAGGTCGATTCGCGGCTGCTGGCGCTGCAGCGATTGGACGAGCAGCTGCCGGCAGAATGGGTGGCGGGCGCTGATGGGCTGTTTGCCTGGTTGGTCCACGGCCGCGAGCAGAACCTGCCGGCTGTGCGCTTGTCGCCGCCCTTGCCCCGGCTCGAGCAGCTCGACACCCTGCTTGCCAGCGATGAGCCCGCTGGCCGTCTGGGGCGTTTGCAGCTCAGTGCCGCCCTGCAAGGGCCCGCGCTGTGGCAGCAGTTCGATCGTCGCCTGGCCGCTGAAGCGGACGCCGAGGGCGGGCAACAGGCTCGGGCGGCGCTGGCCCAGTTCTGGCAGCCGCTACTGCTGCTGCTGGAGCAGGCCGGGGACGATACCGAAACGCTGGATCTGGCCCGCGCCCAGGCCGGGCGCGCGGCGGACTGGCTGGCCCAGAACGATGCGCCGGCCCGGGAGCGGGTACTGGCCGCCTTGCTCCTGGACGAGGCCGACACGCTGTGGCGTGACGGCCAGGTGCTGCGTCCGATCTGGCTGCTGCTGGAGGGCCTGCTCCGCTTGACTGCCAGCGATGACTTCACCGCCCTGGCCGTTGCCTACCAGGACCGTCTGGTCGAGATGGCGGAGCTGGAGGCGGCACGGCTGCGCCAGGTTGATATCGACTTGCCCGTGGTGCTGGCGCTGATGGAAGACGCCGCGGGTTTTCTCGCCGTCGATGATCCGGGCCGGGTCGCCGCAATCGCCGAGCTGACCGACGCCTACGCGCGGCTGGCGCTGTTCATCAGCGATGCGGCGTTTTACCTGGACCAGCCGGTTCGCGAAGACATTCGCGACGCCATTCAGCAGTGCAATGTCGATCCGCTGCTGGTCGGGCCGCTGCCGCGCGAGGCCTTCGAGGCCTGTCTGGGCGGATTGTTCGATCTGATCGGTGAGCGTCTGGCCCGGGAAGAGCTGGTGGGCGACGGTGACGGCCCGTTCGCCTCGGAATTCCTGCGCCGGGAGTTGAGCCTGGTGAGCTGGCAGCGAGCGCGCTATCTGGACGGTCATCTGGACTGGCGTCTGGGTGAGGCCTGCCCGGCCAGCGACTGGCTGAATGTGCTCGATTGGTCGCTGCTGCTGCACTATCTGGCCGGCTGGGTGCCGCAGCGGCCGGTGTTTTTCGCGGCCGAGCGCTGGCGCGATGCGGTGGCCGCGGTGGTTGCCGACATCGACGGCCGCAGAGACAGTCGCCTGACCTGGATGGATTGCACAACCGGGCTCGGCGCCGAGCGGCGCGAGCCGGTGCGGCGCCTGATCGATCTGATGGCGGCTGCGCATCAGAATCTGGCCGTGGCCATGGCCGAGGCGCGAGGCGCGCTGGTTCAGGAGGTCATTCGTCCTGGCGCCGATATCGATCTCGACCGCGGCGCCGACCAGGCCACCGCCTATCGACCGGAGAACCTGCTGGTGCGGCCCTGTCCGGGCGCGGCGACTTGCGGTGCCCGGTCCGAGCTGTCGGTCAGCCGGGCGCTGCTGGGATTGTTTCCCAACGCGTATCTGCTGGCCGACCAGATCGGCATGGGCAGCATCATGCTGTGCTACGAGGCGGTCCGCTGGGTCGATCGCGAGGCCCGACCGGCGCGTGGCGGCGACACCGAGGTGGCACGCTATTTCGGCCGCCTCAGTTTCGAGCTGGTCGGCGGCTTTGACAGCAACGCCGGTACCGAGACGGTGTTCCGCCAGCGCCTGACTGCCGCGGACCCGGAACACTACCTGTTTGCCGCCGCCGAACCGGCGCTGCTCGAGCGCGACTGTCCGCATGGCCTGGCCGGCGAAGCCATCGCCAGTAGCTTGCCGGAAGGCCGGATGGGCCTGGTGCCCAGCCGCTTGACCTACTTCGTCAGTACCCCGGTGACCGCCGACGGGCTGCTGACAGCGAACTGGGACCGCGGCGCGGAATGGCGCGACTGGTTTGTCACTGGCGGTCGGGTCGAGCTGCTGGAACGCAGCGAGCCTGAGGCGATGAACCAGGCCGTAGCTGCTCAGCTGGCCAGTCTGGCCAGCCGCCGCGAACGTCAGCTCGCCGCGCGACTGCTCAGCCCCCTGAGCGGCGACAGCCCGGACCCGCTGACCATGGCCATGGCCGAAGTCAGCGAACTCAACGCCTTGCTGCGTCGGCATCTGGAGCTGCACTATCCGCGCCTGCTTCGCCATCATGATCCGCTACGCTCGCTGTTGACCGGAGAAAGCGGCCTGCTCAGCCGTGATCGGGTGCGCCAGATGCGCGACGGCGGTATCCCGATGAGCCAGGTGCCGTCGATGGGCCGCGAGCGCCTGGAGCGATTCCGCGAGCTGTGGCTGAGCTATCCGACCGCGCTGCGCGAGACCGGCCACCTGGCGCCCGAGCTGGATTACGGCCTGGAGCAGCTGGCCGCGCTGATCGCGCTCAGCCGGCTGCCGCCCGCGGCTGACGCCGAACCGCCAGCAGCGCCATGAAGTAGATCACGACCAGCACGACCTGGATCAGTGCCAACCAGCGCGCTGCGGGATTGGCCCAGAGCTCCATCACCCCAATACAGAAGTGCAGCAGCAAGACCCATCCGGCCAGGACCAGCGGCCGCGTCCGCAGCCGCCATACGCCCGGTAGCAGGGCCAGCAAGGGCAGCGCCAGGAGAGCCAGCAGCAGCGCGATCGGCAGCACGGCCGGCGGTGCCAGCCAGGCATGCCAGATCGGCTGCAGCAGAATCAGCGCCAGCAGGCTCCAGCGGCAGGCCGCCAGCCCGATCATCGCTGAGTCTCCAGCCGGCGGGCGATCGCAGCGACGCGCTGGCCCAGAACCCGACACAGCCGCCGCTCATCCTCGTCCAGCGGCCGATCGCTGTCCGGGCCGGCCAGATGACTGGCGCCATAGGGCGTGCCGCCGCTGCGGGTCCGGGTCAGGGCCGGCTCGGTATAGGGCAGCCCGACCAGGACCATGCCGTGATGCAGCAGCGGAATCATCATGCTGAGCAGGGTGGCTTCCTGGCCGCCGTGCAGGGTCGAGGTCGAGGTGAACACCCCGGCCGGCTTGCCGGCCAGCGTGCCGGAGAACCAGGCGCCACCGGTGCCGTCGAGAAAATGCTTGACCGCCGAGGCCATGTTGCCGAATCGGGTCGGGCTGCCGAGAATCAGGCCGCCGCATTCGACCAGGTCGTGGGCCTCGACCAGGGCGGGGCCGTCGGCGGGCAGCTCGGCCTGCTTCGGATTCAGCGCCGAGGTGATCGGCGGCACGGCGCGCAGCCGCGCTCGGGCACCGTCCTGCTGTTCGACGCCGCGCGCGATTTCGCGGGCCATGGCCAGCGTGTTGCCGTGCACCGAATGAACCAGCACCAGGATGTCGGTCATGGCAGGATGTCCAGCACTTGTTCGGGCGGCCGCCCGATTCGGGCGCGATCGCCGACCACAACGATCGGCCGTTGCAGCAGCCGTGGCTCACTGGCCAGTGCCGCGATCAGCTCGGCGGGCTCGCTGGCGGCCGACAGGCCCAGCGCCGCGCATTCCGGCTCCTGTTGTCGGATCAGGGTCCAGGCCGGAGCGTCGAGGGCGGCGATGATATGCTCGATCGTGGCGGCATCCGGCGGCTGCTTGAGATACTCGATGACCCGCGGCGCCAGGCCGCGGGACGCCAGCAGTGCCAGCGTGGCCCGGCTTTTCGAGCAGCGCGGGTTATGGTAGAGAATGACATCCATGAGAGGTTTCCGACTTGCCAGCGCGCAAACACAAGGTCCGCGAGTTTAACCGGGGCGAGTCAACGGCTACCAGCCTGAGCTCGCTGCAGGCCCTGACCGACGGGCGCTGGCTGCGTGCCTTCTCGGTTCATCTCTGGGCCCAGTTCCGCGAGGATCGGAACTTCGAGTCGGCCGGCGCGCTGAGCTATACCACCCTGCTGGCCCTGGTGCCGCTGATGGCGGTCATGTTTGGCGTGATCTCGGCCTTTCCGGTTTTTGATCGCTGGGCCGATGAGCTGGAGAGCTACATTTTCGCCAACTTCGTACCCGCGGCTGGCGACCAGGTGCGTGACTATCTGCAGGATTTCGTCGGCCGCACGGCGGGCCTGACCGGCGCCGGAACAGTGTTCCTGATCGCAACCGCCATCCTGCTGATGAGCACCATCGAGAAAAGCCTCAATCGAATCTGGCGGGTGCGCGGCCAGCGCCGCCCGGTCAGCCGTCTGGTGACCTACTGGGCGGTGTTGACCCTGGGGCCGCTGCTGATGGGGGCCAGCCTGGTGATCAGTTCCTACCTGGCCGCGCTGCCGCTGCTGGCGCCGGAGCTGGTGCGCGGGCTGCTGCAGAGTGCCTTGCTTCAGGTCACGCCGTTCCTGGTGTCGCTGGTCGGCTTTTTTCTGCTGTTTCTGATCGTGCCGAATCGGCGGGTCCGCTGGCATCATGCCCTGGCTGGCGCGGCCCTGTCGGCGCTGTTGTTCGAGCTGGCGAAGCGCGGCTTCGTGCTCTATGTGACCAACTTTCCGACCTACGAGCGGCTGTACGGGGCGCTGGCCGCCATTCCGCTGTTCCTGGTCTGGATTTTCGTGTCCTGGGTGGTGGTGCTGCTCGGGGCCAGCGTCGCCGCGGCGCTGACCACTTTCAACTACCGCAAGGCCGACTGGCGCTGGTCGCAGCGCCATGAACTGCTGCTGGCGATCCGGCTGCTGGGACATTTCTGGCAAGCGCAGCGCCGCGGCCAGGCCCTGTCCGTGGTGGCGCTGCTCGAGCGCGAGCCGGCCTCTACCGATACTCAGCTGCGCCGCATTCTGGGTTGGTTCGCTGACGCCCGCTTCATCCACCGTGACGATGATGGCGACTGGCTGCTGTCCTGCGATCTGGACGAGCTCAGCCTGGCGGAACTCTATCGCGCCGGCCCGTTCATACTGCCGCTGGGCGAGCTCGATGCGTTGCCGAGCGAGAGCCATTGGGATCGTGCGCTGATCAGCGGCCTGGCCGGCATCGATGCCGAGGCAGACCCGCTACTGCGGCGACCGATCAAGAGCCTGCTGCAATTCGATGTTGAGGAGTAGACGATGAAACGCTGGACCCTGGCCCTGCTGGCGCTGCTGCTCAGTACCACGGCGGCGGCAGAACTGGATTTCGAACTGCCTGGTCTGGACGGCCAGACTCAGCGCTTGAGCGACTATCGCGGTGACTGGGTGGTGGTCAACTACTGGGCCACCTGGTGCGCGCCCTGCCGCAAGGAGATTCCCGACCTGTCGGCCCTGCACGATCGCCGCGACGACGTCACCGTGCTCGGCCTTGCCTTCGAGGACACCGAAGTCGAGGCCTTCGAGCGCTTCCTCCAGCAGTATCCGGCCAGCTTTCCGATCCTGCTGGTGGACGTCTATGATCCGCCCGCCGCCTTCGGTGCGCCGCGGGCGCTGCCGACCACCCATCTGGTCGATGCCGAAGGCCGCATGGTTCATACCTGGATCGGGCCGGTCACCGGTGAGATGATCGAGGACCGCATCGCCGAGTGGACCGAGGGCAATGGCTGAGACGCGCCGCTGGCGCGTCAGCGGCCGGGTGCAGGGCGTCTGGTTTCGCGAATCCACCCGGCGCCAGGCCGAGCCGCTGGGCTTGAGCGGGCACGCCGTCAATCTGGACGACGGCAGCGTCGAGGTGTTGGCCCTGGGTCCGGCAGACGCGCTGGATCAGCTCGAAGCCTGGTTGCGCCGGGGTCCGCCGCTGGCCCGGGTCGATCAACTGGAGCGCCTCGACGCGGCGCAGTTCGATGCACCCTGCGGGCCTTTTCGGACCGGCTGAAAAAAAGCCGGCGGCTGTTTCCAGCCGCCGGCCGTTACCCCAACCGCGCTACAGCGTGATTTCCAGAGCCTCGGCGCGATCTTCCAGCAGGAACATCCTGCCCTGGTCAAGCAGCTGCAGATTGCGAACTTCCAGGCGTCCGGCCTTCTCGGCCAGCGCCGGGTCGAGATCGAAGCTGATCGCGCCGCCGCCAGCGCTCAGCTCGGCGGCGCTCTGGACATAGCCCAGCGCTCGCATCTGACCGCGTTCATCGGCCCCCCACAGCTCGGCATTGACCTGGAAGCGGCCATCAACGGCGGTGTCGATGCCGAGAACCAGCGCCTGCCCCGCCCGGGTGCCGGCCAGCGCGGCCTGGCCGTTGAAGCGGGCCAGTGCCGGCGCGATGTTCAGCGCGAGGCTCAAGTCGCGACGAATGATCAGGCCGTCCACTTCGGCTTCGACGTAGACATGGGCCTCGTACAGGCCCTGAACGGGACCACTGCGGCTGGCCAGCGGCGCCGCGCTGAGGCTGAGCGCGGCGTCGCGCTCGCTGCCGATGGCCCAGCTCTGGCTGGCGTCGGGGCTGACCAGCACCGCCTGCAGGCTGCGAAGCTCGGCCTCGACGCGACCATCGCCCAGGGCGAAGTCGAAGTCCAGCGCCTGCCCGCTGAGGAAGTTGTGACGAGGCAGGGCCAGGCGAGCGATCCAGGGGCTGTTGGGTTCGAACACATGCACCACCACCGCCTGATCAGACGGCAGGCCGTGCAGGCTCAGGCTCAGCGCGCCCGGGCCAACGTGATCGAACAGCCGGAACGCCAGCGTACTCTCCGGCACGCGCATGCCCTGGTCGCGCAGATCGCGGCCGGTGGCGAGCTGGTCCGGACCGAAGCGGGCGGCGATCGGTTCTCCATCCATCGCCAGGCTCAGGGCCGCCGGGTCCAGGCGCAGTTCCGAGTCGGCCGCCAGGGCCGATACGCGGATCACGGCGCCCGCAGCGCTGATCGGCAAGGTCAGGCCCAGGGCCAGGTCGGCGCCGGTCGCGTCCAGCCAGTACTGCCGGCTCTCGGTGGTCGCCCCGCTGATCGCCCGGCTGATCGCGGGTGACTCGCTGATCGACCGCGCCGCGTCCGCGCGACCGGGGCCGGCATCGTCCGGGCGCCAGGCGAACTGCAGCGGCTGACGCTCGCTGTGCAGGCTGTCCGGTACGTGGCGGAGCTGCTGCTCCAGGCTGGTCGCGATCAGGTCGCTGTTCTGAACCGGCAGCCAGTTGACCTGCTGGGCCTGAGCGCTGCCGACAGCGCCGAACAGGACCAGGGATGCGGTTAAGGTGTGAAAAAGTCTCATGGGGCCTCCCGATTACAGATCGTTGCGCAGAATGACGTCGAGATTGAAGCAGTTGCGTCGGCTCTGATGGTGCGAGAGCCGGCGGCCGCTCTGGGTCGCCCAGTGGTCGTAGAACCACAGGCTACCGGCACCGTTCTGGCTGCTGCATTCGAGGAATCCGTCGGAGCAGGCGTTCAGCCACCACTGGGTGACCGCGAGCCCGACCTGATAATGATAGCCGCCGCAGTAGGAGGCGGTGTTCCAGACCGCGGCATGCACATCGCTGCCGACCACGTTCCAGAAACCGCGCGGTAGCGGCGGCCGGCCGGCCGTGCCCAGCAGCCAGGTGCTGTTGTAGGACTGCATCCAGCTGGTCTGCTGCATCCGGACGGCGTCGTTCTGGTAGCCGAGCAGCCAGCCCAGCGAGGCCTCGAACACATTGCCGGCCATGACCGCGTCGGCCAGCGGCGTGCCGAGGCTGGACGGGGCGAGCGCGTTGACCCAGCGGGTGCGCTGGATGATCAGCGGATAGCGGCTGTCCCAGGTCGGGTTCGACAGGATCCAGCGCATCACGTTGCCGCCGTTGGAGTGGGTCAGGACGACCAGGTCGGTGATGCCGCGCTGGTTGATGAAATTGTGCAGCTGTGTGGCCAGGCAGCCGGCGGCCTGCGCATCCCACATGTACTGTTCGAAGTCGCAGTTGACGACCACGAAATTGCTCTGGTTGGCCAGGCCCTGGCGCACCGAGTTGACCATGGCGCTGGTCCAGTAGTCATTCAGGGCGTTGGTCTGCTTGCCGGTGCCGTGGACAAAGGCCACCCCGGTTGCGCTCCATACGGGTGCGAATGGAAGCAATAGCAAAAAAAGGCACGCGGCCTTGATTGATCGTGACATGAAGCGGTTTCTCCTCTCTTACTAGCGATGGTCTACCCCCTTGCCAGAAATATAGGCGAAACAGCGAGCGATCGCAATTCACGCGGTCTTCACGCGCGGGGGCGAGCCCGGATAAGCACTTGTCGGCCCTTCGGATGCGGGCAGCAGGCATCGCCCGTGATCATTCGCGGTAGCGGCCTGCCCGGCCTGCGTCAGTCGAACAATCCCGCTTGCAATACGGGTCGGAAGCTTTGGCGGTGCGCGGGGCAGGGGCCGTGGCGCTGGAGCGCGGCCAGGTGGTCGCGGGTCGGGTAGCCCTTGTGCCGGTCGAAGCCGTATTCCGGGTAGCGCGCGTGCAAGGTGAGCATCAGGGCGTCACGATGGGTCTTGGCGAGAATGCTGGCGGCGCTGATGGCCGGGTCCAGCGCATCGCCGCCGACCAGGGTTTCCGCCGCTATCGGCAGGGCCGGAGCGCGGTTGCCGTCGATGCGAACCAGCGCCGGCGCCGGGTCCAGGGCCAGCACGGCCTCACGCATGCCTTCCAGGGTGGCCTGAAGTATGTTGATCTGGTCGATTCGGGCCGCGTCGACCACGACCACGGCCCAGGATTGCGCCCGCTCGCGGATCTGAACGGCCAGCGCCTCGCGCCGGCGCGCGCTCAGGGCCTTGGAATCGGCCAGCCCGGCAATCGCCTGATCCGGGTCGAGGATCACGGCGGCAACCACCACCGGCCCGGCCAGGGGCCCGCGGCCAGCCTCGTCGACGCCGGCGATCAGGTGCCGTGACTCAGGCACGGCCCAGCCGCTCCAGGATGGCCGCGGCGGCGCGCTCGCCGGCACCGATCGCCAGCGTCGCCGCGAGCCGCTGGGACTCGGCGCGGTAGCGGGCCACGCGCGCCGGGTCATCCAGCCAGGCCAGGGCGTCGGCGAGCAGCTGATCGGGCCTGGCCAAGTGCTGGATGCGCTCGGGAACCAGCGCCTGCTGGCTGAGAATATTGGGCAGCGACACATGGGCGCTCTTGACCAGATTCAGGCTTCGCGCCAGCGCGTAGCTGGCCGGGGCGACGCGATAGAACACCACCAGCGGGCAGCCGAGCAGAAAGGCCTCCAGTGTCACCGTGCCGGAGGCTGCCAAGGCGAGATCAGCCGCGGCCAGGGCTGGCCGGGTCTGATCGATCAGCGGCTGCACGGCGGCCGTCTCAAGCGCGGTGCCGACCTTCAGCCAGAGGCGATCCTGATGCGCAGGGGCGGCCAGCGGCAGCAGCAGGCTGGCCTCGGGCAGCTGCCGGCGGAGCAGGGTGGCTGTGTCGGCGAGCAGCTGCGCGTGCCGATCCAGTTCGCCGCCGCGGCTGCCTGGCAACAGCGCAATCACGGTGGCCTCCGGATCCAGGCCGAGGCGCGTGCGCGCCGCCGCGCGGTCCTCCGATCCGGCCAGGGCGTCGGCCAGGTGGTGGCCGACGAAGCGGCTGTCCAGGCCGTGCGGACGGTACAGCCCGGGCTCGAAGGGGTACAGGGTCAGCAGCAGATCGAGCGAGCGGGCGATCCTGGGGATGCGACCGGCGCGCCAGGCCCAGACCGAGGGCGAGACATAGTGGATCGCCAGGGTGCCGCGCCGCTTCAGCTGCCGGGCCAGGCCCAGGTTGAAATCCGGCGCGTCGACGCCGATGAAAGCGTCAGCCGGCCAGGCCAGGATGCGGCGTCGAAACGCGCGTCGGAGACGGACCAGGCGCGGCAGATGGGCCAGCACTTCGCTCAGGCCCATCACGCTGAGCTGGTCGATATCCAGCCAGGCTTCAACGCCGGCCGCGCGCATCGCCGGCCCGGCCAGCCCGGCCAGCTCGATGCTCGGCTCGCGGCGTTTCAGGGCCAGCGCCAGATCGGCGGCGATCTGGTCGCCGGAGGCCTCGCCGGCACTCAAGACCAGGCGCAGCGGGCGCATGGCCGGTTTCATCGGCGCCCGGCTCCGGTCAGCGCAGCAGGCCGCGTTCGCTGGCCGCGGCCGAGTCGATCATCGGCTTCAGTTCAGGCTGCTCGGGCAGGCGCTGGCCAAGCTGCGCCAGCGCCTCGGCGCGCGGCAGGCCGCTGCGATACAGCGTGCGGTAGGCCTCGCGAATGTTGCGGACCTGCTCAGGGCTGAAGCCGCGCCGCTTCAGACCCTCGCTGTTGATCCCGCGCGGGCGCGGCGGCTGTCCTGACACCATGACATAGGCCGGCACATCCTGGCTGACGCCGCCGTACATGCCAAGGAAAGCGTGGTCGCCGATGCGGCAGAACTGGTGGGCGCCGGAGTAGCCGGCAAAGATGACATGGCTCCCGACCAGGACATGGCCGGCCAGGGTCGCGCCGTTGGCCATGATGTTGTGCGAACCGACCTGGCAGTCGTGGGCGATGTGGCAGTAGGCCATGATCCAGTTGTCGTCGCCCAGCCGGGTCACGCCGCCGCCGTCGGCGGTGCCGCGGTTGATGGTGACGTATTCGCGGATCGTGTTGCCATCGCCGATCTCCAGCGCCGAATCCTCGCCGCGATACTTCTTGTCCTGCGGCTCGTCGCCGATCGAGGCGAACTGGAAAATGCGATTGCCCCGGCCGATCTTCGTTTGGCCACTGATGACCACATGGGCGCCGATCCGGCTGCCGGCGCCGATGCTGACGCCGGCGCCGATGATGCTGTAGGGGCCGACCTCGACATCGTCGGCCAGACGCGCGCCGGGGTCGATGAGGGCCGTCGGGTGAATCATGCCGGCGTTGCGGGACGGGCGGCGCAGAGCAGATCAGCGCTGGAGACCACCTTGCCCTCGATCAGGGCCTGGGCCTGATACAGGCCCATGCCGCGCACCAATCGTTTCTGCTGGATCTCGAAGATCAGCTGATCGCCGGGTACGACCACGCGGGTGAAGCGGGCATTGTCGATCTTGACCAGGTAATAAAGCTCCGAGGGCTTGCCCTCGGCCTGGCGGGCGATGTGGGCCAGGCAGCCGGCGGCCTGAGCCATGGCTTCGAGGATCAACACGCCCGGCATGACCGGGTGGCCGGGGAAATGGCCCTGGAAAAAGGGTTCGTTGATGGTGACGTTCTTCAGCGCGCGAATGCGCGGCGGATCACCGAGCTCGTAGTCGAGTACCCGGTCGACCAGCAGGAACGGGTAGCGGTGCGGCAGCAGGTCCAGAATGGCTTCGCTCTGGATGGGCAGGGAATGGCTCATGAGTGGCTCGCAGGGTTCTTGGGTCGTGAATCAGGAGTCGGATCGTTCGAGGCGGCGCAGGCGGCGGGCCCAGTCGTCGAGCTGGCCCAGCCGCACCAGTATGCGCTTCCAGGCGCCGTGCGGCCTGGCCGGAATGCCGGAGCCATATTCGCCCGGCTGATCGATGGAGTCGAGCACGGTGCTCATCGCCGTGATCACGACGCGGTCGGTGATGTTGAGATGGCCGCCGATGCCGGACGCGCCGGCGATCATGCAGTAGCGGCCGATCCGGGTCGAGCCGGCAATGCCGACACAGCCGGCAATGGCGGTATGGGCGCCGATGTGGACGTTGTGGGCCACCTGGACCTGATTGTCCAGGCGCACGTCCTCTTCGAGCACCGTGTCGTCGATGGCGCCGCGATCGATGGTGGTATTGGCGCCGATTTCGCAGTCGTTGCCGATTCGCACCCGGCCGAGCTGCGGTACCTTCAGCCAGCGCCCCTGATCCAGCGCAAGGCCAAAACCGTCGGCGCCGATGACCGCGCCGGGGTGAACGATGACGCGCTCGCCCAGCTCGCAGTCGCGGCCGATGTAGACGCGCCCGACCAGTTCGCAATCAGCACCGAGCCGGACCCCGTCATCCAGCACCGAGCCGGCGCCGATCCGGCAGCCGGTGCCGATCTGGCAGCCGCGACCGATGCTGACCAGCGGCCCGATGTCCACCTCGGCGCCGATCCGGCAGTCCTCGCCAATCACGGCGCTGGGGTGAACCGCTGGTTGGCGGACGGGGAGCGGCTGGACAAAGGCCGCCAGACGCGCCCAGTCGGCGTAGGGATTGACGCTGATCAGGCGGCTGCCGGCAAAACGCTCGGCATGGGCCTGGGACAGGACCACCGCGCCGGCCCGGGTCTGCTCAAGCTGGGGCAGATAGGCCGGGTTGGCCAGGAAGCCGAGCTGATCAGGCGTCGCGCGTTCCAGCGTGGCAATGCCCCGAATGGCCAGTTCACCGTCGCCCTCCAGGCGCAGGCCGAAACGCTCGGCCAGCTCGCCCAGTCGGATCGGATGATGGCCTGGCGCGTTCAACGATGGTTACGCTGCTGGCTGCTGAAATCGGCCTGCAGCCAGGCCAGGATCTGTTCGGTGATGTCGATGCTGGGCGAGGCGAAAGCGACCGGACTGGTCAGCACCAGATCATAGCCGCCAGCCGCCGCGACCTGGCGCACCGCGACCTCGATGGTGTCCTCCAGCGCTTTCGTTTCGGCATTGGTCCGAAAGCGCAGCTCCTCGCTCAGATCCTCGCGGCGGCGGTCGATGGAGCGCTGCAGATTGCGGATCTCTCGCTCGCGATCAAAGCGGGCCTCGGCATCCAGGCCGCTGCCGTCGACCAGGCTGTCGCGAAGGCGTTCAAGGCGCTCCTCATCAGCCAGCAGGGCTTCGTTGCGCGGCCTGAACTCCTGGTCCAGAGACTCACGTACGGCCACAACCTGAGGCGCGCTGTCAAACAGGCGCTTCATGTCGACGTAGCCGATCCGGGTGCCGCCGTCAGCGGCCAGCGACCCGGTGACCAGCAACATCAGCCCCAGGATCAGGCTGAGCACCGCTCTCCGGCCGGCTCCTCGGTGCTGCGCTTCCCGGAGCTGTGCCGCGGGCTGCTTCAATGTGCCATGCCTGTTTCAATGGGTCAGAATGCCGCCCCGAAGGTGAATTGCAGGGCTTGGGTGTCGTCGCCGTCGCGTTTTCTGAGCGGCTGCGACAGACTGATGATAATCGGTCCGATCGGTGCCTGCCACGTCAGCGACAGGCCGGTCGAGGCGCGCAGCAGGTTGGCATCGAAGCTGTCCCAGTCGCGATAGACGTTTCCGACGTCGACAAACCAGGCCAAGCGGGTGCCGCGACCCTCGACGAAGGGGATCGGGAACGCCAGTTCGACGCCGGTGACGATTTTCAGGTCGCCGCCCACGGAGCGGCAGAACTGATCCTTCGGGCCCAGCGAGTTGTCGTCGAAGCCGCGGATATCGGACACACCGCCGCCGAAATAGTGTTCATAGAACGGCAGGCCGGCGTCGAAGGTGACAATCTCGTCAAGCTGGCAGTTGCCGGCGAGGCGCACGGGCTCGGTCGGCTCGATATTGAGACGGCTGTCGTAGTTGTCGAAAGCGTCGCCGTAGGCCAGGTCGCCGCGAACGCTGAAGGCCATCCGCTGGCCGATCGGCCAGAACTGCTGGAAGCGATAGTTCAGCTTGTAGAACTCGCGGGTACTGCCGGGCACCGAGACTTCGGCCGAGACCCGGTTGAGCGAGCCACGGGTCGGGTTCAGGAAGTGGTTGCGGCTGTCGCGCGACCAGGTCGCGTCGACCCGGTAGGTGGTCACCCGGCGCTCGCTGCGCGACAGGAAGCCGTCACCATCCTGATCGAGCGAGATCCCCAGCGGGCGGTCGGCCGGAATGCGGAACTCGAACGGGCCGTCCGGATCGTCCGGGTCAACCGGGAACGGCCGCACCGGCAGGTTGATATCGACCCGCTGGCCGGAGGCGCCGAAGCGCAGGAACGACAGCTCCGTGACCGGGAAGCCGACGTTGACCCCGCCAGCAGCCAGGCTGGTCGAGAAGGCGGCGATATTGGAGCCGCGGCCGATGGTGTCGAATTCGCTGTAGCGCAGGAAGAAGCCGCGCGAGATACCGGCGTCGGTCCAGTACGGGTTGGTGTAGCTCAGACCCGCCTGGGTCAGGAAGCGGCTGCGCTGGACCGAGAAGCCCATCTGCCGGCCGGTGCCGAGGAAGTTGTTCTGATCGACCGCGATCGAGGCGATGATACCCTGGAACTGCGAGTAGCCGAGGCCGATCTGGAAGCTGCCCGAGGGCTGCTCTTCCAGGCTGACCACGATGTCGACCTGATCATCGCTGCCGTCGACCGGGAGGGTCTCGACGTTGACATTGTCGAAAAAGCCCATCCGCTGCAGACGCAGGCGTGAGCGGTCCAGCGCGATCTGCGAGAACCATGAACCTTCGAACTGGCGCATCTCTCGCCGCAGTACTTCATCGGCGGTCTTGGTGTTGCCGCGAAATTCGATCCGGCGCACATAGACGCGCTTGCCCGGCTCGACGAAGAAATTCAGCTCGACCTCGCGGGTGGACCGATCAACGCGCGGGATCGGATTGACGTTGGCGAAGGCGTAGCCGATGTTGCTGAGCACGGCGGTGATGTTCTCCATGCTCTGCTCCACGTCCTTGCGCGAGAAGGTATCGCCGGCACGGATCATCAGCAGGCGCTTCAGCCCCTCCTCGGGCAGAATCAGATCGCCGGTCAGGACCACGTCGCTGACCGTATACACCTCGCCCTCGCGGATATTGGCGGTGATGAAGATATCGCGCTTGTCCGGGCTGATCGAAACCTGGGTCGATTCGATGGCGAAATCGACGAAGCCGCGATCGAGATAGAACGAGCGCAGCTTCTCCAGATCGCCCGACAGCTTCTCGCGGGTGTACTGGTTGCGGCCGCGCCAGAACGCCCAGCCGCGGGTGGTGTGCGACTCGAAGTCGTCGCGCAGTTCCTTGTTGCTGAAGGTCTCGTTCCCGACGATGTTGATGTGGCGAATTCGCGCCTGCCGGCCTTCGACCACATCGATACTCAGGTTGACCCGGTTGCGGGCCAGGCGCCGCACATCGGTCTCGACGCGCACTGCATAGTAGCCGCGGCTGAAATACTGCCGGACCAGCTCCTGGTGGACCCGGTCCAGTTCCAGCGGATTGAAGATTTCGCCCTCGGCAATGCCAATGCCGGCCAACGCCGGCAGCAGATCGTCGGACTTGATCTGACGGTTGCCGGTCAGATTGATCGACGAGATGGCCGGACGTTCCTCGACGGTGATGATCAGGACATCATCTTCCCGGCCGAGGCTGATGTTGGCAAAGAACCCGGTTCGGTAAAGATCCCGAATCGTGCTCCGTCCCATCGAGGCGGTCATGGTGTCGCCCACCTCGACGGGGATGAAGCTGAATACCGTACCTTCCGAGATGCGCTGCAGGCCATCGACGCGGATATCCGCGATCTGGAAGCTTTCAGCCGTGGCGCTTGCGCTGGTCAACATCAGGGCCAGCAGCAGACAGAGTCGTTTCATGAAAAACCTTGCTTGTTGGGGCGCCGGCTTCGGGGCGCGTGAGCCGGTGAAGTTTATGTGATGAGCCGTAATATATCGTTAAACACGGCCAGGCTCATCAAGCCGATCACCGCCAGGATACCCAGATACTGGCCGATGATCTGGGTGCGCTCGGAAACCGGTGAGCCTTTCACAATCTCGGCGAAGTAGTACATCAGGTGGCCGCCGTCGAGCATCGGAATGGGCAGCAGGTTGATAATGGCCAGCGACAGGCTGATCAGGCCGAGAAACCAGAGAAACCGCGAAACGCCCAGACGCGCCGACGAATGCGCCATCTGGGCGATGGTGATCGGCCCGGAAAGATTGCTCAGCGAAGCCTTGCCGGTAATCATCCGGCCCAGCATGCCCAGCGTCGCCGTGGTCAGGCGCCAGGTTTCGCTGCCTGCCTCGCCGATGGCGCTGATCGGGCCGTGGCGGAGCACGGTGAAACTGCGTTCGAAGGCGGCCTCGAGCTCCGGCCCGGGCGCCGGGGCCTGGATCCCGATCAGGGCCTGGCCGCGGTTGATCTCCGGGGTTACCTCGATGCGCAGCAGCCGGCCGGCGCGTTCGACGTCGATCATCAGGGTCCGGGCGCTGCCGTCTTCGGCCACGGCCAGTTCCGGGATCAGGCGGGCGATGGCCTGCCAGCCGCTGATCTCTTGCTCGTTGATCGCAACCAGCCGGTCGCCGGCGCGCAGCCCGGCCCGGTCGGCGGCCGAGTCGGCCACCACCTCGCCGATCAGCGGTGGCAACTCCGGGCGCCAGGGTTGCAGGCCCAGATACTGCAGGGTGTCTTCCTCGCTGAAGGCGCTGCTGACCCGATCCAGCGGCAGGGTCAGGTTGCGGCGCTCGCCGAAGCGATCCTCGACCTCGATCGCGACCGGGCGTCGGTCCAGCGCCGCCGGAATCAGCCCGAGTACGGTGTGGGTCCAGGTTTCGGTGCGGCGCTGGTTGACGCTGACGATGAGATCGTCCTCGCGCAGGCCGGCTTCGGCGGCCAGGCCGCTGGTCGGGCCCAGCACCGGTCGGCTCTCCGGAATGCCAACCACATACATCAGCCAGAACGCAGCCAGGGCAAAAATGAGATTGAAGATCGGCCCGGCGGCGACGATGGCAATGCGCTGGCCGACCGGTTTGCGGTTGAAGGCCTTGTCCTGCTCATCCGGGGCCAGCGCCTGTTCGCGCTCGTCCAGCATCTGCACGTAGCCGCCCAGTGGAATGGCGGCAATGCGGTATTCCGTGCCGTCGGCACCCCGGCGCGACCAAAGCGCCTGGCCGAAGCCCACCGAGAACCGCAGCACCCGCACCCCGCAGCGCCGCGCCACCCAATAGTGCCCGAACTCGTGAAAGGTCACGAGCAGACCGAGGGCGACGATCAGCCAGAAAATGGGTCCGAATATATCCATGGGTCAATCAGGCGTCAGGCCAGGTCGGCCAGGCCAGCAAGCAAGCAAGACAGTATTGTATCGGCAACGATATCGGCAAATGGTTCGCCTCAGCGGGCGAGCAGCGCGAGGATCATTGCAAAACAGGGCAGGGCGGCGCCAAGGCTGTCGAACCGGTCGAGGATGCCGCCGTGACCTGGCAGCAGGCGCGAGCTGTCCTTGAGCCCGACCTGGCGTTTCAGCAGGCTCATGAACAGATCGCCGCCGATCGACACCGCGGCCAGCAGCAGGCCGATCGCTGCGGCCACGGGCGGCGAGAATGGCATGTCGGGCAGCACCGGCATGGCGGCGGCGCCGAGCAGGGTGGCCGCCACCAGACCGCCAGCGGCGCCGGAGCGGGTCTTGCCGGGGCTGATGCTGGGGGCCAGCTTCGGCCCGCCAACGGCACGCCCGGTGAAATAGGCGCCGATATCCGCCGCGGCAATGATCAGCACCACCAGCAGCACCAGCCAGGGCGATCGCGCCTGCAGCCAGCACAGCGCCAACCAGGCACTGAGCAGAACGATGCTCAGAATCAGCAGCTTGGCGGCCACCCAGCCCTGGCGACCCAGCTGCGGCCGGGTCAGCCAGGCCAACAGCAGCAACCAGGTCAGCACGCCCGGCAGCAGCCAGAAGACGATATGTTCCGAGGCGAACAAGCGGGTGCTCAGCGCAGCGGCGATCAACAGCCCGGCCGCCATGGCCAGCCGGCTGCTGCGGCCGGGCAGGCCGGACAGCGCGGCCGCTTCCCAACCGCCCAGGCCCAGCAGCAGCACGCCGGCAACCAGCGCGAACGCTGTTGGCGGCAGCCCGAACAACACGGCCAGACCGATGGCGGCCATGACCAGTGCGGTCAGGACCCGCGTCTTAAGCACTCTGCACCTGACTCAGGCCGCCGAAGCGGCGCTCTCGGCTGGCAAAGTCCTGAAGTGCCGCGTCGACCTGCTCGGCACCGAAGTCGGGCCACAGCACGTCGCTGAAGTGCAGCTCGGTGTAGGCAAACTGCCAGAGCAGGAAGTTTGACAAACGCTTCTCGCCGCCGGTCCGGATCAACAGATCGGGCGGCGGGCCGTCAGCCAGCGACAGATGCCGGCCCAGCATCTGCTCATCAATCTGCTCGGGCTGGATGCGGCCGGCGGCAACGGCCTGGGCGAGTTCACGCGCGGCCTGGGTGATGTCGGCGCGACCACCGTAGTTGACGGCGACGTTGAGCATCAGCGCCTGGTTGCGCTCGGTGCGCGCCTCGGCGCGCCGCATGCCGTCGCGCAGGGCCAGGCTGAAGGCGGAGCGATCGCCGATGAAGCGAATGCGGACGTCGTGCTCGTCGAGCTCGCGGATCTCCCGGGTCAGCGCCTTCATGAACAGATCGAGCAGCTGGCGCACTTCCATCATCGGCCGGTTCCAGTTTTCGCTGGAAAAGGCGTACACCGTCAGCCACGGAATGCGGGCCTTCATGATTGCCTCGACCGTGCGCTTCAAGGCGTCGCTGCCGGCCTGATGGCCGTGCGAGCGCGGCTTGCCCTGGCGCTCAGCCCAGCGGCCATTGCCGTCCATGACAATGGCCACATGCTGCGGTAGAGGGGAAATCGAAGACACTCCCGGTCAGATTTCCATCAGTTCCTTTTCTTTGGCCGCGATCAGTTCGTCGACCTGACCGACATGCTGATCGGTCAGCTGCTGGATCAGGGTCTCGCCGCGGCGGACATCGTCCTCGGTCAGCGCCTTGTCCTTGAGGAAGTCCTTGAGCTGGGTGTTGGCGTCTCGTCGAATGTTGCGGATCGCGACCTTGGCGTGCTCGCCCTCGCCATGCACAACCTTGACCAGTTCGGTGCGGCGTTCAGCGGTCAGCGCGGGCAGCGGCACCCGGATGGTGGTGCCGGCGGTCGCCGGATTGAGGCCGAGATCGGAAGTCATGATGGCTTTTTCGACCTTGCTGATCATCGACTTGTCGAACGGCACCACACTCAGTGTGCGCGCATCTTCCGCGCTGATGTTGGCGGCCTGGTTCAGCGGCACTGGCGACCCGTAGTAGTCGACCGTGATGTGCTCAAGCAGGCTGGGATGGGCGCGGCCGGTGCGAATCTTGGCCAGTTCGGTCTTCAGCGCGGCAACGCTTTTGCTCATGCGCTCGGAAGCGTCCTTCTTGATGTCGTTCAGCATGATCCACCTCGTATGGATGCCCCTGCGGGGATAAGGGCGACAGGCCGGCGGATTGTAGCGCCGGCATTCGCCGCCTGCACGATTCAGCTGACCAGGGTGCCGACGGATTCGCCCTCGATCAGGCGCTGCAGTTCCCCGGGCCGGTTCAGATTGATGATGCGGATCGGCATGGACTGGTCCCGGCACAGGACTATGGCATTGGTGTCCATGACCGCCAGCTTGCGCTCGATCACGTCGTCGTAGCTGATGTGCTCGTAGCGCTGCGCGTCGGGCACCAGCTTCGGGTCAGCGGTGTAGATGCCGTCGACCTTGGTCGCCTTGATCATCAGATCGGCGCCGATCTCGATCGCGCGCAGGCTTGCGGCGGTATCCGTGGTGAAGAAGGGGTTGCCGGTGCCGGCGGCGAAGATCACCGCGCGGCCCTTTTCCAGGTGACGCACGGCGCGCCGCCGGATGTAGTCCTCGCAGACCTCGCGGACCGATATCGCCGACATCACTCGTGTCGTGACGCCTTCTCGCTCCAGCGCGTCCTGCAGGCCCAGCGCGTTCATGACCGTGGCCAGCATGCCCATGTGATCGCCGGTGATCCGGTCAATCCCTGACGCCGCCAGACCCTTGCCCCGAAAGATGTTGCCACCGCCGACAACAATGCCGACCTGAATGTCGGCGTCGACCACCGCGGCCACCTCGCGCGCGATGCGCGAGCTGACCTTGGGGTCGATGCCGTAATCCAGTTCGCCCAGCAGCGCCTCGCCGCTGAGCTTCAGCAGGATCCGTCGATAGCGGGTCTCAGGCATGGTCCAGCGCTCCTCCCTCGCTGCTGTTGTCGCTGGCGATCAGCCGCCGCGAGCGGCTTGCATGACCTCGGCGGCGAAATCGCTTTCTTCCTTCTCGATCCCTTCGCCGACAGCCAGACGAACGAAAGCGCGCACGCTGGCGCCGTGGTTCTTGACCAGCTGACCGACGGTGACATCGCCGTCCTTGACGAAGGGCTGGCCGGTCAGGGTGATCTCGGCCAGATGCTTCTTCAAGCGACCGACCACCATCTTCTCGATGATGTCGGCCGGCTTGCCGCTGTCGGCAGACTGCGCGATCAGGATTTCCTTCTCCTTCTCCAGCACCTCGGCCGGCACGTCTTCGGCGTCGCGATAGGCCGGGTTGAGGGCGGCGACGTGCATGGCGATGTCCCGGGCCAGCTCTTCGCTGCCCCCGCTCAAGGCCACCATGACGCCGATCCGGCCGCCGTGGATGTAGCTGCCGACGACGCCATCGCCGGCGTCCAGCGCAGCCATGCGACGGACCTGGACGTTCTCACCGACCTTGGCGACCAGCTGCTGACGGGCGTCTTCGACGCTGTCACCGCTGGCCATGCTGGCAGCAGACACGGCCTCGACGCTGTCCAGGCCTGCGGCCAGACGACCCACTTCCTCGGCGAAAGCGCGGAAATTGCCGTCCTTGGCGACGAAGTCGGTCTCGCAGTTGATCTCGACCAGCACCGAGCGGCCGCCTTCGGAGGCTTCGACAATGGCACCCTCGGCGGCAACGCGCGAGGCCTTCTTGTCGGCCTTGGCCAGGCCCGACTTGCGCAGCTGCTCGATCGCCGCGTCCATGTCGCCGCCGGTCTCGACCAGGGCCTTCTTGCATTCCATCATGCCGGCGCCGGTGCGCTCACGGAGTTCCTTGACTTGTGCTGCTGTGATGCTCATGACTGCTTCCTTGCTGATTAGGCGATAGGGTCGTCGCTGCCGATCAGGCTGCGTCGTCGTCGCTGGCTGCCTTCTTGACGGCCTTTTTCTTGCTGACCTTGCGAGCCGCTTCGGCGGCCGGCTCGGCGCTGTCGGCAGTAGCCGCGTCGTCGCCTGCAGCAGCTGCTGCGTCGTCGCTCGCAGCTGCCGCTGGCGCTTCGGCCTGCTCTGCAGCGGCCGCATCTTCGGCGTCCTCGATTTCGGCGACCTTGCGCGCAACCTTCTTCGACACGCGTGCGGTCGGCGCCTTGCGGGCCGCCTTGCGGCCGCCCTCGGCGTCGCTGGATTCGATCGGGTTGCCTTCGGCGTCGAGTTCGACGAACTCATCGGCGTCACCGGCCGGCAGCGGCGCGGACGCGCGGCCTTCGAGAATGGCGTCAGCGGCGAGCTGGGCGTACAGGCGGATCGAGCGGATCGCGTCGTCATTGCCGGGGATGACGTAGTCGATGGCATCCGGCGAGTGGTTGGTGTCGACCACGGCGACGACCGGGATCTTCAGCTTGCGGGCCTCGGCCACGGCGATCGACTCGTGGCCGACGTCGATCACGAACAGGGCGTCGGGCAGGCCGTTCATGTCCTTGATCCCGCCCAGGCTGCGCTCGAGCTTGTCGCGCTCGCGAGTCAGCTGCAGCACTTCCTTCTTGACCAGGCGGCCGAAGCTGCCGTCGGTTTCCATCTGCTCGAGCTCTTTCAGCCGGTTGATCGACTGGCGGACGGTGCGGAAGTTGGTCAGCATGCCGCCCAGCCAGCGATGCGACACATAGGGGCTGTTGCAGCGAGCCGCTTCCTCGGCGATCGCCTGGCTGGCGGCGCGCTTGGTACCGACGAACATGACGGTGCCGCGACGGCTGGCCAGCCGGCTCAGGAAATCCAGCGATTCCTTCAGCAGCGGCAGTGACTTCTCGAGGTTGATGATGTGGATCTTGCCCCGGGCGCCGAAGATGAACGGTTCCATCTTGGGGTTCCAGTAGCGGGTCTGGTGGCCGAAGTGAACGCCGGCTTCCAGCATTTGACGCATGGTGACATTGGGCATGGGATGCTCCTTGGCATCGGTGGACAGCCGACGCTGCCCAAGGCTTAAGGGGCGTCAGTGGCGATCGGACTGTCCGGGGTTTGGGCCTCCGCTGACCTCGAACAGAGCCTGCGAACTCTCCGGGCATACCCCGACGAGCAACCCCGCGGCTCATGACAATCAGCGTGTGTTTTATTGACTCGGCACCCCTCTCGGGCACCAAATCCCTTCAATTGTAGCCGCTAAAAGCCAACGAGATCAAGATCCAGTGTCGGCGAGCCAGGCTTTGCCAGCGCGATCCGTTGCTTTCGCCGGGCCCGAACTGGACCCCGCCCGATCATTATTGGACAATGCTCGGGAATCTGCGCGGCAGAAGCCACCCGGGCTGCAATGGCGCCCTCGCCATCGAGCGCGCCTATCGTCGAGCTTGCATGAGTCCACCATGCGCGCGCTTCGATAGACACACTCAATGGCGAGGGCATCCGTTGCGCCTCGAAGGTTTCTGCCGCGCAGGCTCTTGTGAGCCTGTGCCGGCTTGTCCCTGGCCGCACCGGCATCATCCATGGCCGGATTGGAATCATCGTGACGATCTGCTGGAAGGAATTCGACAACAAGCCCGCGCTGATCAAGGCGGTCAGTCGCCATCTCGCCGACTGTCTGGACAAGGCCGTAGCCGCGCGCGGTCGCGCCTGCATGGCCCTGTCCGGCGGCAGTACGCCGATGCCAGTTTACGCCGCCCTGGGCGCGACGCAGCTGGACTGGTCACGCGTCAGCGCGGTGCCCACTGACGAACGCTGGGTGCCTGCACATCACGCGGCCAGCAACAAGGCCGAGATCGTTCGCCGCTTCGCGCCCGCGGGCCCTCATGTCCATGGCCTGGTACCCGACCAGCCGGGGCCGGAACCCGATGCCGGGCTGGCCCGGACTGTGCTCGCCGAGTTGCCCGTGCCGTTCGATGTGGTGGTTGTCGGGATGGGCGTTGATGGTCATTTCGCCTCTCTGTTTCCGCGCTCTCCCGCGCTGCTTGAAGGGCTGAATCCTGCTGCCCGGAGTTCGGCGATTGAGGTGGTACCCGATCCCCTGCCTCCGGAAGCGCCATACGGTCGGATCAGTTTGACCCTGTCGCGGTTGCTGGATGCGCGCAGTCTGGTGCTGCTGATTACCGGGACTGACAAGCGGCGTGTCGTCGAGCGGGCCGGAGCAGCGAACGCCGACCCGCGCCTGTTGCCGATAGCTGCGCTGCTGGCCGCCGCAGGTTCGAGTCTGACGGTCTATTGGTGCCCATGAAGCCGCGACCTGCCGATGCCGGGCGACCCGTCGCCGCGGCCGAAGCCGGGCACTGATGGAGCCAGCCCAGTCGATGGAAACCAGCTCCTACCTGCTGCTTGCGCTGGCCATCGTGCTGGCCGTGCCCTGGCTGATCTGGCGCCTGTTCCGGACCGAACGCTACGCCCCGCTGGTCGTGGTCCAGATCCTGACCGGCATCCTGCTCGGGCCCGGCGTGGTCGGCGCTGCGCTGCCGGAACTGCACGCCCAGCTGTTTTCGCCGGCGGTCATCCAGCACCTGAGCGGAATCGCCATCTGGGGCGTGGTGCTGTTCGTCTGGCTGGCCGGGCTGGAGCTGGATCTGGGCGCGACCTGGAAGCATCGCGGCGATGCCCTGACCACCGCCGCGCTCGCCCTGCTCACCCCGCTGGCGGCCGGGGCGCTGGTGGCCTTGTTGATGCTGGGCCAGGATGCGGCCTGGATCGGCGCCGACGGCGCGCGCTGGCAGTTCGTGCTCGGCATCGGCATGGCCTGCGCGGTCACCGCCCTGCCGATCCTGATCCTGTTCATGGCCCGACTGGACATGCTGCGCCGGCCGCTGGGCCAGCGCGTGCTGCGCTACGCCAGCCTGGACGACATTGCGATCTGGATCGTGCTGACCCTGATCCTGCTGGACTTCGAGCGCCTCGGCAAACAGGCGATCTTCGTCGCCGCCTTCGTCGCCGGCACCCTGCTGGTTCGACGTCTGCTGCCGCGCCTGCAGGCCTCAGACCGCTGGTTCGCCGCCCTGATCTGGCTCAGCCTGTGCGCGCTGGCCTCGGACATCGCCGGCCTGCACTACATGGTCGGTGCCTTCCTGGCCGGCGTGGTGCTGGACAGCCGCTGGTTCGGCCACGAGGCCATGGACCGGCTGCGCGATTTCCTGCTGCTGGTGATGATGCCGGTGTTTTTCCTGTCGACGGGCCTGAAGACCGACTGGGCGCTGGGCGGTGTGGCGGTGCTGGTCGCCGCCGCGGCCCTGCTGCTGGCCGCGGTCTGGGGCAAGCTGGCCGGCGTCCGTCTGGCCGGCTGGTGGCTGGGCTGGCCGCCTGGCGAAGCGCGCCTGATCGGCTGGCTGCTGCAGACCAAGGCGCTGATCATGATCATCTTCGCCAACATCCTGCTTGACCGCGCGGTGATCAGCGCCGAGGCCTTTACCGCCCTGCTGCTGATGGCGGCAGCCAGCACCATGCTCACCATCCCGATGGTCAACGGCCGCCACCGTCGGCTGATCGAAGCCTCGAGCGCGGCGACCGACCCGTCCTCGACCGCTCCCCGGGATTGACCCCGGGAGCCTGCGCGGCAGAAGCCGTCCGGGCTGCAACGGCGCCTTCGCCATTGAGTGCGCGCATCGTCTAGCTGACACAGGTCCACTCTGCGCGCTCTCCGATAGACACATGCCGTCGCGATGGCATCCGTTTCGCCTCGAAGGTTTCTTTCGCGCAGGCCAGCGGTCGGGTGTCCGGCCGGCTTTGGGAAACGGCCAGGTCGGCAGCGACAACCGGGCTATCGTCGTAGTAATATGCCAGCCGGATATTTAGAGGGTTTCCAGGGCCTGGGCTTCTGGCGCGGCGCGTCCTCGCCCGATCCCCGATCTCAGGGGCACCGGCTGCGAGGGACATTGCCGCCGGGGACAGGCATGGAGCCGTGTGGCCTCTTGCGTCCACGAGCGAGAGGCGCGTCCCGATCAGGTTCTGGAGTCAACCATGTCGCGGTCAAGCCAATCATCGAAATTGCGGCTGTTCATCATTCTGCTGGTCGGCAGCTTCCTCGCCGCCCCGGCAGCCGCGGACATCGTCCACAGCGGGCCGGTCTCGATCCCCATTCCCCCCAACTTAGACGGCGTCTACCTGAACGTGGTGACCGGTCAGACGGGCAGCAGCAGCGCGAGCGTCGCCGGCTGGGACATCAACCCCTACTCGGCGACGGGCACGGCAACACACTTCAACCTTTGGGGAGCGCTGGCCGAAACATGGCTCAGCACCACTGCCAATATTGCCGGTCCCTTTGTCCTGTCGCCCGGAACGGCGATCGGACCGGGCGGTGTTTTCGTCCGCCCGGGAGGCAGCATCAATGTGGGTTTGGAGGTGAGCTTGAACAGTGACCAGAACCTGTTCGGGTTCCGGTTTTTGAATGAGGCCAACGGCAACGCCATTCACTATGGCTGGGTCAGGGTGAGCTTCGGCGCGAACCTTGGACAACGATCCATCGTCGAATACGCCTATGAGGATCAGGCCGGTCAGGCCATTGCCGCCGGCGCAATCGGCACCGCGCCGGATCCCATTTTTGCCGACAGATTCCAGAGTCTCTAGCCCGCCGACGGTGGCCGCGGGTCCTTCGGCGCTTACCGAGCCAGCAGACTCGCCAGCAGCATCAGGATCATGATCAGCAGCACCAGGCCGGTGACCGGCAGGCCTCGTTGCGCCGTTTCCAGTGCGGCGAGTCGGCCACTGATGGTCGAATCAGCCGCCTCGACTGGCTGCGCTTCCGATGGATTGCCGCGCCGCTTCGGCCAGGCGCCGGCCAGGCGTTCGAACAGGACGACCACATCCCCTTCCGGCAGGCGCGGCTGCCAGCGCGGCAGCAGCGAGGTTTTGATCGCGATCAGCGCGGCGGCGAGCAGCAGCGGCCAGGCGGCGTCGATCAGGCCGGCCATGCTCGGCGTCTTGATCAGATCATTCGTCAACGCGTAGGCCCAGGGCAGCAGCAGCGCGCTGGCGACCAGCAGCGGCCAGGCCGGTGACAGCGGCTGGCCCTGGTCGCGATAGCCTCGGGCCAGGCCCAGCGCCTTCCACAGCAGCAGCGCGGTGGCGGTGGAGCTCAAGGCCAGCAGGGTGGTGGCCAGCGGCAGCAAGGGCGCACCGTGGACGGCGTCCTTGAGCGCGCCCTTGGCCAGGTCGCCGGTGCTCAGCGGTGCGGCGGCCAGGGCCAGGGCCGGCAGGATGAACAGCAGCAGGCGCCAGCGGCTGGCGCCGGGTGCGCTGCCGCAGGCGATGAAAAGAGCGGCCTTGTTCAGGCCGTGGTGCAGGGCGATCAGGCCCAGCACCGGCAGCATCGCGTCGCGGCTGTCCGGAGACAGCAGCAGTATCCCGAAGCCGACCAGCAGCAGGCCCATCTGGCTGATCGTCGAGTACGCCAGCACGGTCTTCAGGCGCGCCTGCATCAGGCCCAGGGCAACGCCGCCGAAGGCGGTCAGCAGGCCCAGCGCGACCAGCGCCTGGCCGATCAGGGCCGGGTCGTCGGCGCTGGCCGGCACCAAGCGCAGCCAGCCCATCAGCCCGGCCTTGACGATGATCCCGGACAGAATCGCGCTGGCCGGCACCGGCGCGACCGGATGGGCCAGCGGCAGCCAGATGTGCAGCGGCAGGATGCCGAGCTTGACCGCGAAGCCGGCGAACAGCAGCCAGCGCGCCGGGCTGCCGGCCAATAGCTCGACCTGGTCGGGCAGCTCGGCGAGCTGGGCGTTGCCGAGCAGGCCGGCGATCATCAGTACGCCAGCCAGGATGGCGGCCTCGCCGGCCAGGGCCATGACCAGATAGATCCGCCCGGCGCGCCAGGCCTCGCTGTTCTGTGCATGGGTGACCAGCAGATAGGCCGACAGGCTCAAGGTCGCATAGCCGACATAGAAGCCGGCCAGATCGCCAGCCAGCAGCAGCAGATTCATGCCGGTCAGCGCGCCCAGCCAGCCGCTCCAGAACCAGCGGTGGCGCTCGCGCACCGTGGCGGCCGCGAACCAGCCGCACAGCGACCACGCTGACGCGGTCAGCCAGAGGATCGGACGGGCCGCGTCATCGACCCCCAGCGTGAGCCCGAGCAGAACCAGCGGCAGCGTCTCGATCCCGCCCGTCAGCAGCGGCCAGAGCAGAATCAGCGGCGTCCAGGGGATGACCCGGTACAGCAGTGCGCGCGTCCGGGCCTGGCTGGTCAGCAACAGCACCAGCAGCGCCATGGGCAGCAGAATGGCGATCAGTGCACTCATGGGAAGTACCCGCTGACGATGCCGCGCGCCCAGTTCAGCGGGCTCAAGGGATGGCCGGCGAACACACCCACGCCCAGCGCCATGGCGGCTGCGATCAGGGCCGAACCGATCATGCCAAAGACTTCGAGGCGACCCGCCGCGGCCTCTTTCGGCCAGGGCCCGGCCGGCTCATGCAGCCAGATGCGCTTCAGCACCGGCAGGAAATAGGCGGCGTTGAGCAGGGTGCTGGCGATCAGTACCGGCAGCACCCAGTGCATGCCGGCGGCGACGGCGCCGGTGCCCAGGTACCACTTGCTGATGAAGCCGGCCACCGGCGGCAGGCCGATCATGCCCAGCGCGCCGATACTGAAGCACAGGCTGGTCCAGGGCATGCGTCGGCCGATGCCGTCGAGCTGGTCGATCTTCTTCACCCCGAGCAGGTTGGCGTAAATGCCGGCGCAGAAGAACAGGGTGATCTTCATCAGCCCCTGGTGGACCAGGTGGACCACCCCGCCCAGCGTGGCCAGGGGCCCGCCGACGGCTATGCCCAGCGTGATGTAGGACACCTGGCTGACGGTGGAGTAGGCCAGGCGCTTCTTGATGTCGGTCTGGTACAGGGCCAGCACCGAACCGTAGAGAATGGTGAAGGCCGCGGCAATGGCCAGCGGGATATGCAGGCCCAGCTCTGCCACCAGGACGGGCCCATAGATGTCTTCGACCAGACGAATCAGCCCGAAAGCCCCGGCCTTGACCACGGCCACGGCGTGCAGCAGCGAGCTGACCGGTGCCGGCGCGACCATGGCCTTCGGCAGCCAGCTGTGCAGCGGGAACAGCGCGGCCTTGACGCCCATGCCGATGACCAGCAGCAGGAAGATGAACTTCAGCTGCCAGTCCTGATTCAGGCCCAGCTCGGCAATGGTGCCGCCGGCGATGAAGTCCTGCGGCCCGGTCAGCGCATACAGCCAGACGATGCCGGCCAGGAACAGCGCGCCGGCGCCGAGGGTGTGGATCAGGTAGCTGCGCGCGCCGGCGAAGGCCGCGCGCGTGCCGTGGTGGACCACCAGGGGCCAGGTGGTCAGGGTCAGCAGTTCATAGAAGATGAAGAAAGTCAGCAGGTTGCCGGCCATGGCCACGCCCATGGTCGCGGTCACGCACAGGCTGAAGAAGCCGAAGAAGCGGGCCCGGTCGCTGCCGCGCTCCAGGTAGGCGACGGCGTAGACCGTCGTCACCAGCCACAGTACCGCCGACAGGGTGGCGAACAGCATGCTCAGGGCATCGGCGCGCAGCACGAAATCGAGCCCGGGCAGCAGGGCGACGCGGAACTCGGGCACCTGCCCGCCCAGTACCAGCAGGCCCATCAGCGCGACCAGCGCCAGCTTGGCCAAGGCGGCGGCCAGGTTGAGCGCCGTGCGCAGCCACTGGCGCTGCTCGCCGGCCCAAAAGATGCCCAGCCCGGCCAGCGCCGATACCAGCACCACGGCCAGCGGAATCCAGTACAGCAGGCCGTCGATCATGGCAGCAAGCCCGGCGGCGGGCTCCCGCCCAGCAGATCGAGGATCGGCGCCGGAGTGAAGCCCAGGCCCAGGGCGCTCAGGGCCAGCAGCAGGGCGAGCAGGCTTGAGGCCACGGGTACCGGCCGGTCCTGACGCGCTGTCTCGGGCAACGGCCGGGCGCAGATCACCGCCAGCGGCCGGAACAGATAGGCGGCGGCGAGCAGGCCGCCGGCCAGGATCACCGCCATCCACAGCCAGCCGCCCTGGGCCCAGGCCTGCTGCAGCATCAGCCACTTGGCGATGAAGCCGCCGCTGGGCGGCAGGCCGAGAATGCTGACCCCGGCGATGGCGAAGGCGAACGTGTCGATCGGACGCCGGCGGTCGACGCCGGCCAGATCGGCGATGCGGTCCGTGCCCAGGCTTTTCAGGATATTGGCCGCGGCCAGGAACATCGCCGCCTTGGCCAGGCCGTGGGCGATCAGGTGGTAGCTGGCCGCCTGATAGGCGAGGATGCCAAGCAGCGGGAACAGCAGCATCAGGTAGCCGAGCTGCGCGACGGTCGAATAGGCCACCATCATCTTCAGGCGCTGCTGCTGCAGTGCCAGCACCGAGCCATACAGGATCGCGCCGGCGCCGAGCAGGCCCAGCAGGACCATCGCCGGCTCCAGCGACCAGTCCTCGGCCAGCCAGAACCAGAGCCGCCAGATCAGGTAGATCGAGACCTTGACCACCATCGCCGACAGCACCGCACTGACCGGGCCGGGGGCATTGCCGTGCGCCGCCGGCAGCCAGCCGTGCAGCGGGAAGATGGCTGATTTCAGCAGCAGGCCGACGGTCATCAGGCTGAGCGCCAGCAGGGCCAGCGGATCAGGCTCGAGCAGGCTGCCGGCCTGGTACAGATCCAGCGTGCCGACGCCGGCGTAGATCAGCGCCACGCCCATCAGATACAGCAGCGAGCCGAGCAGGGCCAGCAGCAGGTAGCGCATGCCAGCACGCAGGGCGGCCGGCTTGTTGTCGATCACCAGCAGGCCGATCGCGGCCAGGGTAACCAGTTCCAGGGTCACGAACAGGTTGAACAGGTCCGAGGACAGCAGCAGCGCGTTCATGGCGCTGACGAGCAGCAGCCACAGCGCCCAGAAGCGCCGTCCGTGCAGCGTAGCCGGGCGGTAGTCGCCCAGGGCGTGCAAACCGACGACCGCGCCGATGACGGCGTTCAGCCACAGCAGCAGCAGACTCAAACCGTCGACCCGCCAGATGATGCCCAGCGGCGCCTCGAAGCCGGCCACGGCAAGGCTCTGCACGCCGTTCTGCCAGACCGCGGCGGTTACCGGCCCCAGCAGCAGCGGCAGCGGCAAAATCCCGAGCAGGGCCAGCGCCGGCCGCGCGCGCGCGGGCGCGACCACCAGCGCGCAGGCGATCAGCAGCGGCAGGAAGACCAGGCCGGCCAGGGCTTCAGCGAGCATCGTCGGTCTCTGCCGGTTCTTCCAGGTCGATCGAGCCGGTTATCTCGGCCAGGCGCACCAGCAGGGTGACGGCGAAGCCAATCGCCGAGATTGCGACCACGATGCCGGTCAGCACCAGCGCCTTCGGGATGCCGTCGAGCAGGCCGTCGACGGTGCCGGCGCCGACCACCAGCACCAGGAAAATCGCGCTGCCCATGATCTTGATCGCCAGCAGCTGGCGCAGCAGATGCTCACCCAGGATCAGCGCGTACAGGCCGATGCCGAACAGGGCGGCGGCGGCCAGAATCCAGAGTTCGGGATGACTCATGGCCGTCCCCCGGTGCGCAGGCCGGCCGAGCCCGCAAACAGCAGGGCCAGGGTAACGCCGATCGAGATCATCATCGCCGCCTCGATCAGGTACACCGCCCAGGTACCCGGAATCGCGAACAGCGGATGGCCCAGTGCCAGCATGCCCAGGCCCACGGCGCTGAACACCACGGTGCCGACGACCAGCCCGAGCCCGATCCAGACGCCGCGCAGCGGCGCCGGCTCGACCCGGCCGGCCAGGACCAGCACCACCCCCAGCGCGGCCAGCAGCGCACCGGCCTGGAAAGCGCCGCCGGGCAGCTGGCTGCCGGCCTTGAACAGGTACAGCGCCACCAGCACGCCCAGCGGCAGCAGCGCGGTCACCAGGGCGCCGACCAGCGGCGCATCCTGCGGCGGCGGCAGTGGCAGCGCGGCCTTGTCGTCGCCCATGACCGCGCGCGCCGCCATATAGGCGGCCAGCAGCACGGCCACTTCCAGCACCGTGTCGAGATTGCGGAAGATCACCAGCACGCCGGTGATCGGATTGCCCAGGCCGGTGGCCGGCAGCGCTTCGGCCAGCGCCTGTCCGGCCGGCCCGCCAGTACCCAGCACGGGCAGTGCAGCCAGGCCGAGCGCCGCGACCAGCACCGCGGACAATGTGCCCACCACGGCGGCCAGCAGGCGCCGGTGCCGGGCTGGGGCAGCCGGGAGCCGGGGCTGCAGGCGCCTCAGGCGCCAGTAGGCGATCATGATCAGCGCCCCGGTCACGCCGCTGCCGATCGCCGCTTCGGCCATGGCCAGGTCGGGTGAACCCAGCCGCGCCCAGACGATGGCCAGGGTCAGGCCGAACACCACGAACAGCACGATGCCGAGAAACAGCGAGCGCCCGGTCAGCGCCTGCCAGGCCAGCACCACCAGGCCGATCGCCAGCAGCAGGTCGATCGCCAGCATCATGGCGCCGTCTCCCGGCGTTCCGCGGCCAGCGCGCGGCGGGCGATCAGATGGGCCGAGACGGTCGAGGCCAGCAGCGCCAGCAGCCAGATCAGCAGCAGCAGCAGGGTCTGGCGCGGCGAACCGGACCACAGCCCCAGGCCCATGGCAATGAACAGGAGCCCGACATTGTCGGCCTTGGTCAAGGCGTGCAGGCGGCACAGCGCATCGGGGAAACGCAACAAGCCGACCGTGCCGGCCAGGTAGAACAGGGCGCCGATCAGCAGCAGCGGAACAGCGGCAAGCTGCAGCATGCTCATGGCTCGCCTTCCTCGGACTCAGCCGGAGGGCGCGCCACGCGGCCCTGGTCGATGGCGACATAGGCGATGGAAATGACCGCGGCCAACATCACGAAGATCAGCGCCGCGACGATCAGGCCGGGGCTTTGTTGCCACTCGGCCATCAGCAGCAGGATCGCCACCGTGGTCGAGCCGAACAACAGCGCCGACAGCATCCGGTCGGCTGCGGTCGGGCCGGCCTGGATGCGCCAAAGCCCGGCGACCAGGTTCAGCAGCAGGAACAGGATCAGCGCCGGCAGCAGGCTCATTGCCTGGCCTCCCGATCGATCGCGAACAGGCGCGCGATCTCGCGTTCCAGCATGCGCACGCCCGGCTCCGGATCGCCGGCCAGGGCGTGGACCGTGACCCGGTTGCGCTCGGCGTCGAGATCGGCGCTGAGTGTGCCCGGCAGCAGGCTGATGCTGCTGACCAGCAGGGTGCGCGGCGGTCCTGCCGGCAGGCCTACGGCCATGGTCTTCAGCTGCGGGTCCAGCGGCAGCGCGGGCAGGAAGGCGCGCCGGGCGACATCGACGCCGCCGCGCAGCGACTCGACCACAAAGAACAGAGCAAAGCGCGGCAGCTGGAGCAGGCGCAGCCCCTGCGGCTGCCGCGGGGTCAGCCACACACCGGCGGCGGTGGCCGAGGCCGCGAACAGCGCACCGATCAGAACATTGCCGGTGCCGTCCAGCACCAGCCAGATTGCCAGCAGCCACGCGAAAACCGTGCCAGCCTGACGCGACCCGACTCGCTGCTTCCGCAGCGGGGTGGAGTGACTGCTTGCCATTGGAACCTGGCCCGACCGTGACTACCTCCAAGTATAGCGAGGCAACGGTGAAAGTGAGGTCGCGAGGGATCGTTCGGCGAGCCGCTGGCCCTGTTCAAGCCGCTACACTAACGGCATGCCTGAACTCCTGAGCGCCTACCAGTTTCTCGATCTGGCCGATCTGCCGCTGACGCGCGAGCGCATCCTGGCCCGTGCGCGCGAACTGGGTCTGAAAGGCACTGTGCTGCTGGCCGGCGAGGGGATCAACTTCAGCCTCGGCGGCAGGCCGGAAGACCTGGCCGCCTGGGAAGCCTGGTTGGCCGAGCACCTCCGTATCGATGCGCTGGTGCGCAACCCGCAGACCGTCGAGGTCGTGCCCTTTCTGCGCCTGAAGGTGCGCATCCGGCCCGAGATCATCACTTTCGACCCCGCGCTGCGACCGGATCGGTCGCCGGGGGCCCGGCACCTGCCACCTGAGGACTGGCACCGCCTGCTGAGCGAAGGCGGTGCGCAGCTGGTCGATACCCGCAACCAGTACGAAGTCGCGATCGGCACTTTCGCCGGCGCCGCCGACCCGCAGATCGACAGCTTCACCGACTTCAAGGACTGGGCCCGGACCCATCTGGATCCGGCC
The DNA here is from genome assembly GCA_050485825.1 of Gammaproteobacteria bacterium. Taxonomy (GTDB): domain Bacteria; phylum Pseudomonadota; class Gammaproteobacteria; order Xanthomonadales; family Wenzhouxiangellaceae; genus Wenzhouxiangella. The sequence continues at coordinate 49,147 of JBJHCC010000006.1, read as the reverse complement.
CGACCGGTGGCCATGTTCTGCACCGGCGGTGTGCGCTGCGAGAAGGCCGGTGCCTGGTTGCTGGCCGAAGGCTATGGTGAGGTCTATCAGCTCGAGGGCGGCATCCTCAACTATCTGCGCGATATCCCGCCGGAGACCTCTTTGTGGCGCGGCGAGTGCTTCGTTTTTGACGACCGGGTCAGCGTCGATCATGCGCTCAAGCCCAGCGGCCGGCCGCTTTGCGCGGGCTGCCGGCGCCCGGCGGAGGGCTTGAGCCCGGACGGCATGCCGCCGGTCGATGAAGAGGGCGCCTGCAGTCTGTGTCATGAAAAATTCACACCGCAGCGATTATCGGGTCTGCGTGAGCGTGTCCGCCAAGTGGCGCTTGCCGTGACGCGCGGTTCCTCCCATCTTGGCCCGCAGGCTGATTGACGGCCAGGCGGCGCGAGCGCTTGCATTGGCGGCTAAAGCTGTTATATGGTCGATGCTGGTATTGTTGGGACGGCACCATCATCGACTCGCCACCAGCTCCATGATCCGGCTTAATGGCGCTTTTCGATAGTCAGGGCCATGGTAGTGTGTAGCAGCTGCATGTGAGCAGAGTTGGTTTTTGCAAGGGGTGTCACCGCCGCGTCATGATCGTCGTTCCGTCACTAGGGGTGGTCTGACCAAAGCGTCGATCCGACACGGATTCGACCTCTGACAGCGCCACTATAGTTGCATCAATTTGCGGCTTGGGTTTGCGGCAGCTTCGGCGGTTGATTGAAAGGGCTTTGATTCGGACTGCTTCCTGAACATCGGGAGAGGATCGAATATGAGCATCGCGCCGCGCCTGGCCACAGCAGTACTGTTGGTTTTTGCGTTTTCCCTCACTCAGGCGGCCGACGAGCCCGCCTGCGTCATTTCCTTTGACAGCGCCAGCCTGAATGTCTGTAGCGGCGAAAGCTGGCTGGCCAGTGATCGCCTCGCGCCGCTGGCGAAACCGGCGACGGTCGCCGGTTCTCCTATTCGGGTAGTCAAGTTCGAGCGCCCGCTGAGCCGTGCTCAACGCACCGCCCTGGAGGGCTTGGGAGCGGAGGTGCTGGGCTACCTGCCGCACTTCGCCTACAAGGTCCGCATGGACTCATCGCGCGATGCCGCCGCTCTCCAGATCGACGGCGTCACCTGGGTTGGCCCTTTTTTGCCGGCCTGGAAGGTCGGCATCAACCTGGCACGGGATCTGGCCTCCGAAGGGATGCGCGCCGAGCTCGACCAGTTGGAGCTCAGTGTCCATGCCGGCGCCGATCTGGAAACTGTGCTGACCCTGCTGGCTTCGATCGACGGCGTCGATGTGGCGTTCAGCACCCCTGCGGGTGGCGGCTATGTGCGCCTGAACCATGATCTAGACCAGCTCGATCAAATCGTCGACGATATCGTGACGATCGACGAGGTCGCCTGGGTCAGCTTCTTTTTCCCGCATGAATTCCATAACTCGCAGGGCACCTGGCTGCATCAGAGCGGCGAGAACGATCCCCTGGCGCTGCCGTTGTTCGAGCGTGGACTGTACGGCTGCGGCCAGCTGATCGGCGTGCTCGACAGCGGGCTGACCACGACCCACTGTTCCTTCGAAGATCCCGACCCCGGCAACGACTTCCCCTTTTCCAACTGCACCGCGGGCATCAACTGTGCCGCGATCGGCGCGACCGACACGCACCGCAAGATCGGTGCCTTCTACAACTGGCACAGCGCGACCAGCGTGCCGGGCGACGGCGGCACCGGGCACGGCACCTTCGTCGTCGGCAACGCGCTGGGCAATGATTTCGCTGAGCCGGTCGACTGCGCTGCGCCGGGCAGTGCCGGCGGTCTGACTGATCGCGATGGCATGGCCCCGGGTGCGCGCGTGATCATGCAGGAGGCCGCGCCCAATCTTGAGTATCTCAATCAACTTGGCGGCGATCTTCAGCATGCCGCCGAAGTCGCCCACCAGGACGGCGCAGCGATCCACAACAACTCCTGGGGTTCTGGATGCCGGAACGCGTTCGGTCTTTGCGTTGCAGGCTGCGTGGTCGACTACCGGCCGAACTCGCGCTTTGGTGACATTGCCGCCTGGGAAAACCCGGAACTGCTGATCGTATCCTCGGCCGGCAACAGCGGCGGTGGCGACGGCGGACCCGGCTGTGGTCTCGGCGCCGACATCGGCTCCCCGGCCAATGCCAAGAATGTCTTTGCCATTGGCGCCAACCAGCGCGGCGTGCTGGGCGACAACATGGCCGCATTCTCGTCACGCGGGCCCACGTTCGATCGACGCACCAAGCCGGATATCGTGGCCCAGGGCGAGGCGCTGGTGTCGCCCTCGATCAGCGCCTGCGGCACGCGCTCGACCAGCGGCACCTCGTTCTCAAGCCCGACCGCAGCAGGCTTCGCGGCGCTGGTCCGTGAATACCTCCAGCGCGGCTTCTATCCGCTCGGCATCGAGGATGACAATTTCGCCATTTCCAACCCCTCGGCCGCGCTGATCCGCGCGATCATGACCAACAGTTCGGTTCGGATCACCGGCAACGGAGCCGGCAGCGACTTCCCGAACCAGAACATCGGCTGGGGCCGCCTGCGCGCCGATGACGCGCTCTACTTCGAGGGCGACGACCGTCGCCTGTGGCTGCACGACGAGCGCGACGGTCTGGAAACCGCCGAGGTCCACAGTCACACGCTGACTGTGGAGTCCGGACAGGCGCTCGCGGTGACCCTGATCTGGCACGACTTTCCGGCCGAGGCGGGCGCCAACCCGGTCATCGTCAACCAGCTCAGGCTGGAGCTCGAAACACCCTCCGGCGATGTCTGGACGCAAAAGCTGACCCCGGGCGGCGGTCTGGGCAACCCGAACCCGTTCCAGGGTACCAGCGCCGACGATTTCGACGACCGCAACTCGGTCCATCAGATTCTCCTCGAGGCGCCGGAAAGCGGCATTTACGAGCTTCGAGTGCGCGGCGTCCAGGTCGCCATGGGTGGCCAGCAGCCGTATGCCCTGGTCGCGACCGGCGCCCTGCTCGGCATCGGTGAGCCTGAGTTCGTCCTGCAGATCGATCCGCCGACCGTGGCCGTCTGTCAGGGGCTGGACGCCGAGATCGAGATCGCTGTCCTCAGCGTGCTCGACTTCGACGATCCGGTCGATCTGTCGATCGACGGCGTACCGACGGGTGCCACGGCCGACTTCTCACCCGGCACGGTCGTACCGGCGACGCCGGCGGCGACCAGCGATCTGAGCATCGGCAACACCATGGCGGTCGATCCGGGTTCCTATTTGCTGGAAATCACCGGTGACTCCAGCGGGCCGAACTTCGACCCGATCATCAAGACCCGCAATCTCGATCTGAGAATCGACGCCCCGATTGCGGCGCCGACGCTGTCCGAACCGGAAGATGGCGCGGTCAATGTCGATTTGCGACCGCTGTTCGGCTGGTCGGCCGTGGACGGTGCGGTCTCGTATCAGTTCCAGCTCGCCACCGACGCTGACTTTTCGGCACCGGTCATCGACCTCAACCTCAGCGACACCGCGTTCGCACCAAGCGAGGACCTGGCCACCGGCCAGAACTATTTCTGGCGGGTGCGCGCAATCAACGCCTGCGGTGATAGCGACTGGAGCAGCGTGTTCGGCTTCCAGACCCGCTTCGAACCGGTTGCTCAGACCAGCCCGGATGCGTTCGAGTTCGAGGTTCAAATTGATCTTGGCCTGACCGATAGCGGCGTTCTTGAGATCGGCAATATCGGCAACGGCGTCCTTGACTGGGAGATTCGCACCGACCAGGGCGACTCGGTCTGCGGCGAGCAAACGGCGGATGTGCCCTGGCTGTTGCTTGGCCAGGAAACCGGCGGCACGCCGGGCGGGGATGTCGATCAGATCAGTATCACCGCCGACGCCACGGATCTTGAGCACGGCTTCTACGAGGCGGTGCTATGTGTGTCCAGCAATACCACGGTCGAGCCGTCGGAGATCGTCATACCCGTGACGTTCAACGTGATCGATCCGGAAATCGCCTTCCTCCAGGGTACGGTGACCAGTCTGGGCCTGTGTCAGACGCCCGGCGGCCCGGTCGAGGGCGCCGAGTTGGTGATTGAAACGGCAACCAGCCAGATTATCGAGACGACGACCGACGAGAACGGCTTCTACACGCTGCTGATCAACGAAAACGAAAGTCCGCTGACGATCACGGTCAGCGCGCCGCAGCACGCGCAAGCGGTGCGCGATAACGTCGCGCTGACCGGGATGCAGACCACCGTTGAAGATTTCGATCTGGAAGGCGACGTGGCTTGCATCGAAGTCGGTCCAACCGCCTTGGATGTGGTTCTGGACTTTGACGATATCACCAATGAAGTACTGACCATCAGCAATGTGGGTAGCCTTCCTCTGAGCTGGTCAATCATCAATCAGGCTGATCCAGAGGCCGCCGTATCCCTGCCACGCACATCTGCGCCGCTGATCGGCTTCAACTTCACCACCGCCGCTGCCGGCGCGGCCGACCCGCAGAACTGGACGCGGATCAGCACGGCGGATGGCAGCCTGAGCAACGTGCAGGACGACACCGGTGCGCCGACCAGCGTGGGCATCAGCTGGGGCGGTGTCTCGCCCTCGCTGGGTTTCGTCTATCTGGGAACCAGCACCCTGGCCGCCGACGCCGTGCCGCAGTTTGCGTATGACCTGTCCGGAATGACCGGCTACGGCTTTCGCTCCGACGGCGTGTTCTTTATCGAACTGGATGGACTGCGACCCAACGCCGACTATGAATTCTGGTTTGTCGGCTACCGCGGCGGTTCGGCGATCGACAATCGGGTCACGGTCAGCGACGGCGCCGACCCGGCCGGCCTGGAGTTCTCGCAGGCCATTACGGCGGCTGCCAACAACAGCCGCTTCCTGGTCAACGAGGTCAACGCCGACAACAGCATGGACTGGGACGACCTGGCCCTGGTCACGCGCAGCGACAGCGACGGCCGGATCCGCTTCGAGTGGCAGGGCATCAGCCAAACCACGGTGATCGGCGCCTTGGCCATTCGCGAAACCGCCGGCTGTGACCTGCCCGACTGGCTGAGCTTTGATCCGGCCAGCGGCAGCATCGATGCCGGTGATCCGGCCAATCAGGTGACGGTCACGCTTGACGCCACCGGCCTGACCCGTGGCGAGTACAACAGTGCGCTGTGCGTCGCGTCCAACGACCCGACCGAGCCGCAGCTGACCATCCCGGTAAACCTGGAGGTGGTTGATCCGGACCTCGGCTTCCTCGAGGGCACCGTGACCTCCGCCGGTATCTGCGGTGAACCTCCCGAAGCCCTGGTTGGCGCCTCGGTGATCGCCACCGGCGGTTCCGAGGTGTCGCCGGTGGTCTTCGAGACCAGCACCGACGAAAGCGGTTTTTATACGCTGGAGATCAATCAGAACGATGGGCCGGTCAACGTCGCCGTTGCCGCCGATGGCCACTTCGAGGCGCTGCGCGAGAACGTGGTTATCGAAGGCAAGGTGACCACGGTCGAGGATTTTGAGCTGACGGCCGATGTGGCCTGCATCGACGTGCAGCCCGAAGCCTTGGAAGCGAGCTTGCCGATCAATCAGGGCGCAACTGCCGATCTGTCGATCGGCAACTTCGGTACCCGTGATCTCGACTGGCAGATCGGCACCGGCGACGCCGGCGCCGCGATCCTGCCGCGGACATCGTCCGATCCCCTGATCGGCTTCAACTTCACCACTGCCGCCTCGGCGACGCCGGACCCGCAGAACTGGAACCGGATCAGCGCCGTCGAAGGTACGCTGGAAAACGTTCCGGACGATACCGGGGCAGCAAGCGGCGTCAATTTCAGTTGGGGCGGCGTCGGCTCGCTGGGGCCGCTGTTCCTGGCGACCGCCACCCTGGCGCCGGACGCCGTGCCGCAGTACGACTACGATCTGTCGGGAATGACCGGCTACGGCTTCCGCAGCGGCGGACGCTTCTTCATCGAACTGACCGGTCTGCAACCAAGCACGCCCTATGAGTTCTGGTTGGTGGCCTATCGAGTGGCCGGCAATATCGATAACATCGTCGAGGTCAGCGATGGCGACGAGCTGGCAGCGTTCAGCTTCAAGCAGACCATCACCGGCGCCGACAATGACGGCCGCTTCGTGATCAATGATCTGCCCAGTAGCAGCGACCAAAACTGGAACGAGCTATCCTTCGAGACCCGCTCGGGATCGGACGGCAGCTTGAGAATCGAATGGGAGGGCGACACCGATACGACGGTAGTTGTCGGCGCCTTCGCGATTCGGCGGGCGGTCGACTGCAGCTTGCCAAGCTGGCTGAGTGTTGCCCCCATCGAGGGTACGGTGCAGCCGGACGCGTCGCCGGACACCGTGACGGCCAGTTTCGATCCGGCCCAGCTGGCACCGGGTACTTACGAGGCCTCACTGTGCCTGTTCAGCAACGATCCCTTGCGGCCGCTGGTCGAAGTGCCGGTCACCCTGAACACCGAGCTGCCCGAGGGTTGGGGCGGCGTCACCGGCCAGGTCAGTAGCCTGGGCTATTGCAATGCAGACCCGAGCCCGGTCGAGGGCGCGGTCCTGACCATTACCGGTCAGACCGAGACCCTGGTCCTCGAGACCGACGCCGACGGCAGCTATGCCGCCTTCCTGCCGGCCAGCGAAAGCCCGCTGACGATCACCGCGACCTTCCCGAACCATCAAGATCGAACGGTCAGCGCCGATCTGACGGTGGGCAGCATTTCGACCAGAGACATCGAGCTGTTGCTGGACGAACCCTGTGCGGAGGTCCAGCCGGAGCAGATCAACGTCAGCCTGGATCCAGGGCAGTCGACCTTTGGCGTGATCGAACTGAGCAACCAGCGCGGCAACGCCAGCCTGCTGTGGCAGATCGACACCGCCCAGCCGGCTGAACTGGCCCGAACAGCGATCGTGCCTGCCATCCGCAGTGGCGCATTCGCGGCCGATCAGGCTGAACTTGAGTTCGCGCCCGGGCAGGCGCCGGGCGAACTGCCGACGCTGGCCTTTGTCGCCGGCGACGGCGCGGTGGACTGTGAATCGGTGCCCGGACTGCTGGCGCTGGACGACGGCACCATCGAAAACGGCTACAGCGGCAATCCGGACGTGGTCAGCGAAGTTCGTTTTACCAATCGCTTCACGCCCGAGTCCTACCCAAGTCGGCTCAATCACGTCTGCGTTGCCTTCCGCGGGCCGGGCGGGCCGCAGTTGGACTTCGACGTGGTGGTCTATGCGGCTGATGGGCCTGATGGAGCGCCGGGCACCTTCCTGGGCGCCGTGCCCTTCAGCGCCGACAATGTGCCGCCGTCGAGCCAGACCACGCCGGTCTGGCAGGCGGTTGATGTCAGCAGCCTGGATATCGTCGTTGCGTCGGGCAGTGTCTATATCGGTGCTGCCTGGGCGCCGTCCAGCCCGAATGTGTTCCTGACCGCTGATCAATCCACTGACCGCCCGGTCGGCTTCGGCGGCGGCTTCTGGTGGAATGACAGCGCCCAGCAGTGGGCGCCGATCCAGGAGGCATTCCCGGATTATCGGGCGGTGCTGGTGCGGGCCATACAGGGTCAGATCAGCTGCGACAATCCGGAAAGCGTGCCGTGGCTGAGCGCCGAGCCGTCCTTCGGCTTCGTCAACCCAGGACAAGCGCGCGAAATTCAGGTCAACCTGAACGCCAGCGGCCTGAGCCCGGGGCTGTACGAGGCGGGACTGTGCGTGTTCAGCAACGATCCGGTGCGGCCGGTGTTCGTGGTCCCGGTCAATCTGACCGTGCGCGTACCGGCCAGCTTCGCCACGATCGAAGGCGAAGTGCGCAGTCTCGGTTATTGCGATCAGGAGCCCGCGCCTGCCGCAGGCGCTGAAGTCACGGTTGTCGGACCGACCCAGAGCTTCACCACGAATGCCAATCAGAACGGGTTTTACAGCCTGTCGCTGCCGGCCGATGAAGGGCCGGTCGACGTCATCGCGACCGCGCCCGACCATCTGACCGGCACGATCGAGGCGGTCGCCATTGGCACCGGCCAGACCACAACGGTCGATCTGGATCTGACCATCGAGCTGGGCTGCAGCAGTATCGTCGAAGATGGCTTTGCCGCCACTGTCCTGCCGGGCGAGAGTGACACCCGTGTGATGAGCTTGCAGAACCTCGGCGCAGCCGGATCGAGCTTCGAGGTCGACAGCATCGAAATCACCCTTGCCGGAGCGCCGCTTGAGCGTCCTCGGGCAGGCCGTGGCGCGGACGATCAGGGCATTGACGCCGACACCCGGGCCGGGTTCCTGGACGAGGTCGCAGCCGAGCCCGATCGGCGGGTCGAGTTCCGGGCCCGTGGCGGTGCCAGTGTCTCGGTGCTGGTGGTTTCGCCTGACGGCTACTTCGGCAATCCGATTCCACCGAACAACCTGGTTGACGATCTGAATGCCTTCCCCGGCATCGAGGCGAGCCTCTACGATCCGCCCAGCCTGGGCAGCATCAACGCCGGCGATCTGATCGGCTTCGATGTCGTGGTGACCACCAACAACAACCGCTGGACCGATGCCGGCGCCTTTGAAGCGGCAGGCGACGCCCTGGCCGACTACGTCGACGCGGGCGGTCGGGTCATCCTGCACAACTTCGCCCTCGATGATGTCTTTGCCGGCGCCCAGACCTTCCGGCTCGGTGGCCGTTACATCGACGACGGCTACGCGCCGATGACGCTGGCACCTACGGACGTGCAGGCGACGGTGACCATGAACATCGTCCTGCCCGATCATCCGATCTTCAGCGGCGTCGGCAGTGTCGGCTACGGCACCAACTTCCGCAACAGCGGACACAGCCTGACTGCGGGCGCAGAGCTTCTGGCCAACTGGAGCGACGGCGTGCCAATGATGGCGATCAACGAGCACTCGCTCTACATCAACGCGATGTACAGCTCCGATGGTGCTCAGGGCGTCTGGACCGGTGATCTCGATCTCGTGGTCGCCAACGCGGTCCTGTTCCTGGCCGATGATCCGGCGCCGGCGCCGTGGCTGAGTTTCGAGCCGGTCACTGGCGTCATTGAAGCCGGTGATCAGGCCGAGGTCGAAATCACCTTCACCGGCCTGCCGGAACTCGAGCTTGGCGACTACAGCGCCGATATCCTGGTCCGTTTCGACGAGGGTGATGGCGTTGAGAGGACGCGCTCCGTGCCGGCCTCGCTGTCGATCGTGGCCGAGCGCACAGACGCCCGAGTCCAGCTGGCCCATCTCGCGCCGTTCCCCGGCGGAGAGGATACGGCGGTGGATATCGACCTCAGCGGTGAGCGCGTCGCGTCCGGTTTCCGCTACGGCGATTCGACCGGCTATCTCGACGTTGCTCCGGGCGTGTATACGGTCGAGATCTTCCCGGCCGGCAACGCGCAGCCCGTGCTCACCGTGCCGAACGTGGCACTCAACGATGGCGTTGCCTACTCGGTGATCGCGATCGGAGACGGTAACAATCAGGCTCTGGCACTGAAGCTGCTGGTCGATGATTTTGACCTGCCGCCTGAATCCGACCACTTCCAGCTGCGGCTGGGTCACCTGGCGCCGTTTGCCGACGGCACGGCCTCGGCCGAGGTCCGGCTGGCCGACGGCAGCTTGATCCAGGCGGTAGATTTCGGGGACGTGACCGCGTTCATCGAATTGGAGGCGGGCACCTATGATTTGCAGATCACCGCCCCCGGTGGCTCCCCGGTCCTCATTGACCCGGTCCCGGTGAGCTTCGAGGCCGGCGATGTGGTTTCGGCTTTCGCCAGCGGCGATGGCGTCAACCAGGCCCTTGGCGTTTTCGCCTGGCCGCCCGACACCGAAGGCTTCTTCGTGCCGCTGGTCGGCGATCCGCAGCCCGGACCGCTGGTGGTCAGCCCGGCCGTGGTTGACTTCGGTCAGGTGACCGTGACCAGCTCGGCCAGCCGCCTCATCACGGTCAGCCATGGCGGTGCGCCCGACGACGATCCGCTGGCGATCTCCGAAATCAACCGCAGCGGCGATGATGTCTTCGAGATCAGCGGGGGCGACTGCGAGGCGATGGTCACCGTGCTCGATCCTGGCGACAGCTGCGAGATCGAAGTCAGCTTCAGCCCGCAATCAGCAGAGGTTTTCGCCGGAGAGATCAGCGTTGTTGCCGACGGTGAGTCGGTAAGCGCGACCCTTGCCGGCGAGGGCATCGTCGAAGGTGGGCCCGACGACCAGATCTTCAACGATCGCTTCGAGGACAGCGAGGACTGATGGGGCAGCCCCGGCCTCAGGTCGGGCTGGTAACGGTTCGGGTCGGCCCTCCGGGTCGGCCCGAGCCGACTCTACCGGGACGGCTCGGCCGCGCTGCCGCCCGGCTCGATGGCGCCGCTGTCGAACCTCGAGGACGGATAATCCGCTATCGTTACCGGATTGACGACCGAGGGAATTCGCGGCATGTCCAATCTTGACGAGGTGAACCGGGCCGAGGCGCCGGAATGGTTGCCGGAAACCGCCACGCCGGTCTGGGATTATCTGGCCAGCTATCCGCTGATCCTGGCCGGCATCGTCGTGGTCGTTGGCGTCGGCGTGGCCGTGATCGGCCGCCTGGTCGTGCTGCACTGGGGTAACAAACTGATCACGCGCACCAGCCCGGAGCTGGGCACGCGGCTGCTCCGCATTCTCGCCAATGTTGCTGCCTTCGTCACTGCGTACATCGCCTTGGTGCTGGCCATTCAGGTCGTCGGCTTCAGCGAGCGGGTGGAACAGACACTGGTTCGGATCCTGCTCAGCCTGCTGGTTCTGAGGCTGATTCAGTCGGCAATGCGTGCCGGCCACCTGGCCCTGGAAATTCTGGGCCGAATCCGCGATCGTTTCCACATCGTTGAAGAGCGCACGATTCCGCTATTCGACCTGATCATGACCATTCTGATCGTCGGCGCCGGCGCCTATGCGCTGCTGATGGTCTGGGATATCAATCCCACCGCCTGGCTGGCTTCGGCCGGCGTGATCGGCATTGCCGTCGGCTTCGCCGCCCGCGACACCCTGGCCAATCTGTTCGCCGGTTTTTTCATCATCGCCGATGCGCCCTACAAGCTGGGCGACTACATCGTGCTCGATTCCGGTGATCGCGGCGAGGTCACCAAGGTCGGCATTCGCTCCACCCGCCTGCTGACCCGCGACGATGTAGAGATCACCGTCCCCAATTCGGAGATGGCCAACGCCAAGATCTTCAACGAGTCCGGCGGGCGCTGGGTCAAGTTCCGGATCCGGATCAAGGTCGGCGTGGCCTATGGCTCCGACCTCGATGAAGTCGTCGAACTGCTGGAGCGCGTGGCGGCCGAGCATCCGACTGTCTGCCGCGACCCTGAACCTCGCGTACGCATGCGCGGCTTCGGCGACTCCAGTCTCGATTTCGAGCTGCTGTGCTGGGTCAACCACCCGGCCGAACGCGGTCTGGTGACCCACGAGCTGTACATGAAGATCTACAAGGCCCTGAACGACGCCGGCATCGGCATCCCCTTCCCGCAGCGAGATGTGTGGTTTCGGAGTGCGGATGGTGAAGCGGGGGAGAGGGAAGCGGGGAGAAGGGAGAGGGAAGAGCGATCCGAGTAGGTCGGCCCCACGCGGCCGACCGACCATGCCCGCCGAAGCCCCGCCATCGTCCGTCGGGGACGTGGCCCCGACCTACCCGGTGCCAGTCGATGTCCCGGAGAATGGATCGAGCACCGAGTAGGTCGGCCCCACGCGGCCGACGGACCATGCCCGCCGAAGCCCCAACATCGTCCGTCGGCGATGTGGCCCCGACCCGGTGCCAGTCGATGTCCCGGAGAATGGATCGAGCACCGAGTAGGTCGGCCCCACGCGGCCGACGGACCATGCCCGCCGAAGCCCCGCATCGTCCGTCGGGGACGTGGCCCCGACCCCGTGCCGGTCGATGCCTCGGAGAAGTAATCGGGCTCGGTGTGCTGGATTTACCGCCCGCCCAGCAGCGCCAGCGCGTCCTCCACCGGCATTTCTCGGGATGCTTCGCCGCGGCGGCGGTATTCGACCAGGCCCTGGTCCAGGCCGCGGTCGCCGATCACCAGGGCGTGCGGGATGCCGATCAGCTCGGCGTCGGCGAACATCACGCCCGGGCGCTGGTTGCGGTCGTCCATCAGCACATCGAGGCCGTCACCGCGCAGGCGCGCATAGGCCTGTTCGGCCAGATCCCGTACCCGGTGCGACTTGTGGCCGTTCAACGGCAGGATGACGACGTCGAAGGGCGCCATCGGTTCGGGCCAGATGATGCCGTTCTCATCGTGGTTTTGTTCGATCGCCGCCGCGACGATGCGCGACACGCCGATACCGTAGCAGCCCATCCAGGGATGCTGGGCGCGGCCGTTCTCGTCCATCACCACGGCGTTCATCGCCTCGGAGTACTTGCGGCCGAGCTGGAAGATATGGCCGACCTCGATGCCGCGGATCAGCGCCAGCGCGCCGGAACCGTCTGCGGCGGGATCGCCGGCGACGACATTGCGCAGATCGGCGGTCTCCGGCAGCGCCAGGTCCCGCTCCCAGTTGATCCCGAAAAAGTGCTCGCCGTCGACGTTGGCACCGGCGCTGAAATCACTCATCAGCGCGACCTGGCGATCGGCGATCACCGGCAGCGGCAGCCCCACCGGGCCGAGGCTGCCCGGGCCGGCGCCGACGGCGGCCCGAATTTCCTCCTCGGTCGCCATCCGCAGCGGCGCGGCCACGGCCGGGTGCTTCTCGGCCTTGATCGCGTTCAATTCATGGTCACCCCGCACCAGCAGGGCGACGAAATCCGCTTCGACGGCATCGCTGGCGGCCACCACCAGGGTCTTGATCGTCTTCTCGATCGGCTGCTCGAACTGCTCGACCAGCTCGGCGATGGTGCGCGCGTTTGGTGTCGCGACCCGGCGCATCGTTTCGGTCGGCGCCTGGCGCTCGCCCACCGCCACCGCCTCGGCCTGCTCGACATTGGCCGCATAGGCGCCGCCCGGCACGTGGGCGAGCAGGTCCTCGCCGGAGTCGGCCAGCACATGGAACTCGTGGCTGACCGCGCCGCCGATCGCGCCGGAATCGGCGGTCACCGGCTTGAAGCGCAGCCCCAAGCGCTCGAAGATACGGCTGTAGGTGTCGAACATCACCTGGTAGAAGCGGCCCAGGCAGTCTTCGTCGATGTGGAAGGAATAGCCGTCCTTCATCAGGAATTCGCGCGCCCGCATCACCCCGAAGCGCGGCCGGATCTCGTCGCGGAACTTGGTCTGGATCTGGTAGTAGCAGATCGGCAGCTGCTTGTAGGACTTCAGCTCGGCGCGGGCGAACTCGGTGATGACCTCCTCATGGGTCGGGCCGAAGGCGAATTCACGGCCGGCCCGGTCTTTCATCTTCAACAGCAGCGGCCCGAAGTCCTTCCAGCGCCCGGTTTCCTGCCACAGCTCGGCCGGCTGCACCGCCGGCATCAGCAGCTCCAGGCAGCCGGAGGCGTCCATTTCCTCGCGCACCACCTGCTCGACCCGGCGCAGCACCTTCAGGCCCAGCGGCGTCCAGGTGTAGACCCCGGCGGTGAGCTTGCGGACCATGCCGGTGCGCAGCATCAGCCGGTGCGAGCTGATCTCCGCATCGGCGGGAACTTCCCGCTGCGTGACCAGGTGGAAAGCGGACATTTTCATGGCGGGGATAACCCAGAAGCGCGAAGTCAGATCGGAGATTCTAGCCCGAATGCTCCATCAACTCGCGAGATGATCGAGGCGGATAGTGTTCTCGCTGGGGGTCTTTCGCTGGCCTTCAGTATCGGGCGATGTGGAGGGCGGAGAAAAAAGCCCTGTGCAGGCATGACAAGAATGAGCCATGCGCCGGTCGGAAATGCTCGGGCCACAGTGGCTCCATGCCCATCAACAGGCAGTCTCCCAGCAGCGTTGTGGGCTGCCTTCCGCTCGCCTGGCCGGGCCGTTCCCGACGCATCAAATCAGAATGCGCGGGCCGCGGTACCGGGCCCGGCAGGAAGGGATCAGCGGCACCATTCAGCGATGAAGGCGCGCGTCTCGGCGATCACTTCCCGGCGGCGTTCATCGCTCAGCGGTTCCTCGCCACCGCCCTCGCTCTGGAGCAGAATGGGGGCATCGCTGCTCAAATGGCGCAGGTTGTCGCGGGCCTGATTGCAGCGCTCGGCCACGACGGCCGGATCGGGCTGGCTGAGGGTAATGGTCGGCAGCTCGGGCAGTTCGCCGCGGGCCTCGTCGGCATCTTCGGCCAGCTCCACAGTTGCTGCTGGCGCCGCCGTGCCGCGCGAGCGGACCTCGCCGATGGTCTCGTAGCTGCGGCCGTCGCCCGGGGGCTGGGCGGCGAAATGGGTGACGCCGTTCTCGTCCACCCAGCGGTAAATGGGGCTATCCGCCGCGGCTTGCGCAAGCAGCAGCGACAGCGTGATCGCGAAAATAGCGGGCAGCATGCGGTTCATGTCGGATTCGTCCCGGTAATCATCCCCTTGGCCAGAACCCAGACTTTGCCTCAGCTGAGCGCTCCGGCGCAAGTAAAACGAGCCGATGCTATCCTTGCCGTCGTCCCCGAGCGGATTGATTATTGCCCGATATGAGCGAGAACAAAGCGCAGCGACGCCCGGCCCGCGGCGCCTTTCTGCTGCCCAACGCATTGACCACGGCGGCGCTGATGGCCGGCTTTTACGCCATCGTGGCCGCGATCGGCGAGCAGTACGTCGCGGCCTGCATCGCCATTTTCATTGCCGGCATCCTCGACGGCGTCGATGGCCGGGTCGCGCGGCTGACAAATACCCAGTCGGATTTCGGCGTCCAGTACGACAGCCTGTCGGATATGGTGTCCTTTGGCATGGCCCCGGCCGTACTGGTCTTTACCTGGGCGCTCGATAACCTGGGCAGCCCGGATACCGTTGCTGACAAGCTGGGCTGGCTCGGGGCGTTTTTCTTCGCCGCCTGTGCCGCCCTGCGCCTGGCCCGCTTCAATACCCAGGCCGGCGTCGCCGACAAGCGCTATTTTCAGGGTCTGGCCAGCCCGGCGGCGGCCGGCACCCTGGTCGCGACCATCTGGTTTTGCATTCATCGCGAGATCGCCTTCGAGCAGCTGGACTGGTTGATGCTGGTCCTGACCGTGCTGCTCGGCACGCTGATGGTGTCGCGCGTGCGCTACTTCAGCTTCAAGGCCTGGCCGGTATCCGACCGGGTGCCCTTTGCCTGGATCTTTGTCCTGCTGGTGGTGCTGGTGCTGCTCGCGGTCGACCCGCCGGCGGTGCTGTTCACCATCGGTCTGCTCTATGTCTGCTCCGGCCCGGTGATGACCGTGCGCGGGCGCTATCAGCAGCGCCGTCGTCGGCGTCGGGAGCGGCGCGATGGCGCTGTCTGAAGCCTCGCGCCAACGCCTGGCCGCAATGGGTATTTCGGTCTGGCAGCGTCGCGCCAGGCCAGCCCTCGCGCCGGCCCTGACAGCAGCGCCGGACGCCCCGGCCGCGCTGCCAACGGCCGGTCCGCGGGTTCGCCTGTCGTCCGGCACGGGCGAGTGGTTGCTGGTGCAGCGTCAGCCCTGGCGCGGCCAGCACGAGGCGCTGCTGGCCGATATCCGTGCCACCATCGGCATCGAGCGCTGCTGCTTCGGTCAGTGGGCCGGCGACACCACGGCGGGCGAAGACTTCGAGGCCCTGGCGGATCGCGGTATCCGCCATATCCTGGCTTTCGGTCCGACGCCGGCAGGCCTGGCCTGGCCTGGCCTGCTGGCCGCGCCCGCGCTGGATGAGCTGGCCAGTGACGGCGCCGCGCGGCGAGCGCTGTGGCGACTGATCGCACCGGTTCTGGCCGCCTGAGATGAACGCCGTACTGGAGCTGGCGCCGGAGATTCGTCCCATGCGCCGTGGCGACCTCGCTGCGGTGCAGGCGATCGAGGAAGCCAGCTATCCCTACCCCTGGACGCGCGGCATCTTCAGCGACTGTCTGCGGGTTGGCTATCACTGCGAAGTCTTGGTGGTCGCCGGCCAGCTTGCCGGTTACTGCATCCATTCCCGGGCCATGGACGAGGCCCATCTGCTGAACCTCTGCATCGCGCCCGAGCATCGCGGCCGCGGTCTCGGTCGCCATTTGCTGAACCATCTGCTGGACCAGGCCCGCTCCGGCCATGTCGACCGGCTCTACCTTGAAGTGCGGCCGTCGAACCGCAGCGCCATTGCGCTGTATCGGGCGCTGGGCTTCCGGGTGATCGGGCGCCGACCCGGCTACTATCCGGCCGCCGAGGGTCGTGAGGATGCGCAGGTGATGGTGCTGCATCTGGATCCGCGCGGTGGCTGATCGTCTGCGCATTGCCGCGGCACAGATCGCCCCGGTCTGGCTGGATCGGGCCGCGACCCTGGCGCGGGTCATCGAGCAGATCGAGCAGGCCGCCGTTGCCGGTGTCGAGCTGATTGCTTTCGGCGAGACGCTGGTGCCGGGCTATCCGTTCTGGGTCGAGCGTACCGACGGCGCCCGCTTCGATCACGCCCTGCAGAAGGACCTGTTCGCGCACTATGTCGATCAGGCTGTGGATATCGAGGCCGGTCATCTCGACGAACTGTGCGCCTGTGCGCGCCGCAATGCGATCACCGTGGTACTGGGCATCCTGGAGCGCCCCGCGCAGCGCGGCGAGAGCGTCTACGCCAGCGCCGTGACCATCGATGCCAGCGGCGCGCTGGTCAGCTGCCATCGCAAGCTGATGCCGACCCACGAGGAGCGGCTGGTCTGGGCGATCGGTGACGGTCACGGCTTGCGCACCCATCGGGTCGGTCCGTTCACGGTCGGCAGCCTCAACTGCTGGGAGAACTGGATGCCGCTGGCCCGGGCCAGCCTGCAGGCCCAGGGTGAGGATCTGCACATCGCGCTATGGCCAGGCAGCGCCCGCCTGACCCGCGACATCACCCGATTCATGGCCCTGGAAGGGCGCAGCTTTGTGCTGTCGGTGTCCGGCATCATGCGGATCGACGACTGGCCGGACGCGCTGCCCCATGCCAGCCGTCTGCGCGCGGCGGCCGGCGACATGCCCTGGGCCGAGGGCGGCTCCTGTCTGGCCGGTCCCGACGGACGCTGGCTGATCGAGCCGATGGTTGGCGAGCCGGGCCTGCTGGTCGCCGATATCGACGCCCGCGAGGTCCGGCGCGCCCGCCAGAGTTTTGACCCCGCCGGCCACTATGCCCGCCCCGATGTGTTCAGTCTGGGTCTGGACCGCCGGCGCCAGCACTTGCTGGAACCCCGGGACTGAGCCCGTCAACGGAGAACAGTGCTTGAAACGACTGCTGCTGTGGCGCCATGCCAAATCCAGCTGGGATCATCCCGGCCTGGCCGACCATGATCGGCCGCTGGCCGAGCGCGGCCGCCTGGCCGCACCCCGCATGGCCGCCTGGATGCTGGCGCAGGGGCTGCTGCCTGAGCGCGTGCTGTGTTCGACGGCCTGTCGTACCCGGCAGACCTGGGCGGCGCTGGCCGAGGCCAGCCCGCGGCCGCTGGACGTGGCGTTCGACCGGGCCCTCTACATGGCCGAGGCCGGTCAGCTGCTGGATCGCCTGCGCGGCCTTGATGCCGGGCTTGCCAGTGTCATGCTGATCGGCCACAACCCGGGGCTGGAGGATTTGGCCCGTCGCCTGGCCGGCGGGGGCGACGCCCTGTCCTTGGGGCGGCTGCGGCTGAAGTATCCCACCGCTGCCCTGGCCGAGCTGGCACTCGATATCCCGGCCTGGTCCGCACTCGACGATGGCGGCGGCCAGCTGCTGCGTTTCGTCCGCCCCCGCGATCTCGACTAGCGCAGCGGTCAGGCTTCAGTCTGTTCGCACGCCGGTCGCCTTTGGCCCTTCCCCGCCCGCCCGGGCGTTCCGCGCTCAGGGCCGAGCGAAAAAAGCCAGCCCGTGCGGTGGCAGCGACACCCGATTGGGCCCGATCCGCTCGCCGTTAACCGGGCCGGGACAGGGCAGTAGCGGCCAGTCAGCGCCGATCGGCAGCGTCGCGGTTACCGTTTGATCAGACAGGTTGAAGCAGGCCAGCAGTTCCTGATTCCGGTGATTGCGGCGGAACGCCAGCACCGGCTCCGGTGTATCGACGAAGGCGATATCGCCCCAGCGCAGCCCCGGCTGGCGGCGCCGCCAGGCCAGCAGCGCCCGAAACCGGTTCAAGCTGGAGTCGGTAGCGGTTTCCTGCACCGCCACGGCACGCGAGCGATGGGTCGGGTCGACCGGCAGCCAGGGCTTGGCGGTGCTGAAGCCGGCCGCCGGGCCTGCCTCCCAGGGCATCGGCGTGCGACAACCGTCGCGACCCTTGAAGCTGGGCCAGAAGGCGATGCCGTAGGGATCCTGCAGGTCTTCGAACGGCACCTCGGCCTCCGGCAGGCCCAGCTCCTCGCCCTGATACACGCAGACCGACCCGCGCAAGGAACACAGCAGCGCCGACAGCAGGCTGGGCAGATGCTCGGTCTCCTGTCCGCGGCCCCAGCGGCTGACCACGCGTTCGACATCGTGATTCGAGATCGCCCAGCAGGCCCAGCCCTCGCCCAGTGCAGCCTCCAGGCGCTCGACCGTCTGGCGGATATGCGCGGCCGAAAACGCCTCGGTCAGCAGCTCGAAGCTGTAGCTCATGTGGAGCCGCCCCGGGGCCGAGTACTCCGCCATGGTGGCGACCGAATCTTCCGAGGAAATCTCGCCGAGCGTGGTGCGCTCCGGGTACTCGTCGAGCAGTGCCCGGATGCGTTCGATGAAGCTCAAGTTCTCCGGCCGGGTGTTGTTGTACCAGTGGTACTGATAGGCATACGGATTGTCGGGGGAGAATCCGCGGCCGGTCCGCAGTTCAGCCGGCTTGGCCGGGTTGTCGCGCAGGGCTTGATCCTGATAGCAGAAATTGATCGCATCGAGGCGGAAGCCGTCGACGCCCCGATCAAGCCAGAAGCGAAGGTTGTCCAGCACCGCCTCGACTACCTCGGGGTTATGGAAATTCAGGTCCGGCTGCGAGGCCAGGAAATTGTGCAGGTAGTACTGCTGTCGGCGCGGCTCCCATTGCCAGGCGACGCCGCCGAACAGCGACAGCCAGTTGTTGGGCGGGCTGCCATCGGCGCGCGGATTGGCCCAGACGTACCAGTCGGCCTTGGGGTTGTCGCGGCTTTGTCGGCTCTCGGTGAACCAGGCATGCTGGTCGGAGGTGTGGCTGGGCACCTGGTCGATGATCAGCTTCAGCCCCCGCGCATGGGCCGCGGCCAGAACCCGGTCGAAGTCTTCCAGCGTGCCGAAGATCGGGTCGACGTCGCAGGCGTCAGCGACGTCGTAGCCAAAGTCTTTCATCGGCGAGCGGAAGAACGGTGCAATCCACAGCGCATCAATGCCCAGCCCGGCGAGATAGTCCATGCGCTCCAGCACACCGGCCAGATCGCCGATGCCGTCGCCGTTGCTGTCCTGGAAGCTGCGCGGATAAATCTGGTAGAACACCGCACCGCGCCACCAGGGCGTATCAGAATCGCTCATCACTTGCTGTCCGTTGGCCCTTTTTCTGGCGTGATAAGCACCGAGCCTGGATCGCCTGGACGAAACCTGTCGGTGCTTCCCGCGTGCAAGCTTAACCAGCGAGCCGCGGGGTGTTGATCCCCTGCAAACGTATTCAGCATCGAATGTCAGGGTCTTGGTGGCCAGATTTTGGAGCTGTCAAACAATGCAAACGTATGCAGTGATGTATACGTTTGCAAAAGATTGTTGTGCTGTTGGCGAAGTGACTAGCATCTGCCGTCGAGAAGTGTGACCGTGCGGTGACATGCGTTGACGGTGCACCCGACCCAAGACCAGAACTCATTTCGGGGAAAAGGACAAGATGAAGTCGAATCACCTCAAGGCCGGTCGCCGCGCCACACCCACCACGGCCGGCCAACGCTTCGGCCGCCCGCTGCGCCGCAGTGCGCTCTATCTGGCCCTCGCCGCAGGCCTGGGTATGGCGCCGCTGGCCTACGCCCAGAGCAACGACCCGGCCGGCGACGATCCGGCCGACGAGGCCGAAGACAGCATTACCGTGGTCGGATTCCGGCGCAGCGTGGAGCGCGCCATCTCGGTCAAGCGGGACAGTACCTCAGTGGTTGAGGCGGTGTTTGCCGAAGACATCGGCAAGCTGCCGGATGTCAGTATCGCCGAAGCCCTGGCGCGCCTCCCCGGCCTGACCTCGCAGCGGACTGACGGGCGCTCGCAGACGATCAGCATTCGCGGTCTCGGCCCGGACTTCAGCACCGCCCTGTTCAATGGTCGCGAGCAGGTCACCACCGGTGACAACCGCGGTGTGGAATTCGATCAGTATCCCTCCGAGCTGCTGGGTTCGGTGATCGTCTACAAGACGCCCGATTCAAGCCTGATCGGGCAGGGTCTGTCCGGCACGGTCGACATGCGCACCATTCGACCGCTGGCGGTCAATGAGCGGGTGCTGTCCTTGAGCGCCCGCTACGAGCGCAACGATGACGGGGCCTTCAATCCCGATGGCAAGGACGACGGTTATCGGGCCAGCCTGATCTACATTGATCACAACCGCGATCAGACCCTGGGGGTGA
Organism: Gammaproteobacteria bacterium; assembly: GCA_050485825.1. Classification (GTDB taxonomy): domain Bacteria; phylum Pseudomonadota; class Gammaproteobacteria; order Xanthomonadales; family Wenzhouxiangellaceae; genus Wenzhouxiangella. Next base: position 28,674 of record JBJHCC010000006.1, on the reverse strand, counting down.
CCTTCGGCGCCACCATCCAGTCCACACCCAATCAGATCGAGCGCTTCAATGCCTGGGGCTATCCGAATGTCGATGACGGCGGCCCGCTGGTGCCTGGCGGCGCCAAGCCCTATGTCCAGTCCAATGAACTCAAGCGCCTGGGCCTGATCGGCACGCTGGAATATGCGCCCTCCGACACCTTCCGCACGACGCTCGATGTGTCCTGGTCGGACTTTGAAGAGAAGCAGATCCTGCGCGGCATCGAATTCCCGCTGTTCTGGTCCTCGGCCCAGTTGCAGCCGGGCTTCGTGGTCGACGACGGCCTCATTACCGAAGGCGTGTTCAACAACGTCTTCGGCGTGATGCGCAGCGACCGCAACGAGCGCAATGCAGAACTGTTCAATATTGGCTGGAACACCCGCTTCCAGCTGGCGCCGCGCTGGGGCATGGAAACCGATCTGAGCTACTCGCGGGCCAAGCGCGACGACGTGCTGGTCGAAACCTATGCCGGTACCGGTCCCGCCCAGAGCGGCACGGCCGACAGTCTCGGCTTCCGGATCGCGCCGAACGGCGTGTTCCAGTTCAGCCCGACCCTGAATTACGGCGATCCGAACCAGTTCGTGCTGACCGACCCGCAAGGTTGGGGCGGCGGCGCCCAGCCCAACCCGCTGACCCAGGCCGGCTTCATCAACAGCCCGGAGACCGACGACTGGCTGGCTCGGGCACGGGTCCAGATCGACCGCAGCTTCGACAGCGCGGCCTTCAGTCGCGGCATACTGGGTGTCGACTTCGGTCGGCGCGAAAAGGAACGCACCATCGGCCAGACCTTCCTGATCCCGCCGGGCGGGGCGACCTCAGGGATGATTCCGGCCAATGCGCTGGTCGGCACCACCTCGCTGGCCTTCATCGGCATTCCGGGCATGATCGCCTGGGACCCGAAGTACTTGCTGGACAACTTCTATGACCAGGTCTCGGTGCAGCTGTCTTCGTTCAATGTGCCGCAGGACTGGAAGGTGCGCGAAGATGTGTTCACCACCTTCGTTCGCGTCGATATCGATGCGCTGATGGGCAATGTGCCGGTGTCCGGCAATGTTGGCGTTCAGGCCGTCTATACCGACCAGAGCTCCAGCGGCTTTCGCGTGTCCGGCGCCGAGGTGGGCGCAGGCGTGGCGGAAGGGGGCTTCGTTCCGGTCAATCGCGGCGACGACTACTGGCGCTTCCTGCCCAGCCTGAACCTGATCTTCGATATCGCCGATAACCAGAAGATTCGCTTCGGCGCGTCCAGGGTGATGGCGCGGCCGCGCATGGATCAGCTCAATGCCGGCCTGTCGCTGAACACCAATTTCACCCTGCTGAGCTCGACCGATCCGCAGCAGTCCTTTTTCAGCGCCGGCGGTGGCAACCCCTCGCTGCGCCCGATCATGTCGAACTCGGTTGATCTGGGCTACGAGCGTTACTTCGGCAATGACGCCGGCTACTTCGCGGTGTCGCTGTTCTACAAGGACCTCGAAGACTTCGTCAACCCGGGCGATTCCTTCCTGACCGACTTCTCCGCCTTCATCCCGGACTTCCTGACCCCCGAGCAGGCCGCGCAGCTCGGCACGCCGCTGGGCCTGACCTCCGGCCCGACCAACCGCGGCAGCGGCTGGATACGCGGCTTTGAAGTCGCCACCGCGCTGCAGGCCTCGATGTTCGCCCCGGCCCTGGACGGCTTCGGCCTGCTGTTCAGCGTCTCCCACACCGACAGCAGCGTGAAGCTGGGTGATTCGGACCAGTCGATCTCGGTGCCGGGCCTGTCGGACTGGGTGGTCAACACCACGCTGTTCTATGAAAAGCACGGCTTCCAGGCGCGCCTGTCGCACCGCTATCGCGACGAGTTCCTGTCTGAAGTGTTCGGGCTCAGCGGCACGCGGGTCACCCGCGAGGCCAAGTCGGAAAGCATCATCGATGCCCAGATCGGCTATGAGTTCAGCACCGGCAATCTGCGCGGCCTGAACCTCTTCTTGCAGGCGAACAATCTGACCAACGAGCCGTTCACGACCTTCGAAGGCGGCGACGGGCGCCTGGTGATCGACCGCCAGCGCTTCGGCCGCAACTACATGCTCGGCGCCAGCTTCCGATTCTGATCTGAATCGGACTCTCCAGGGCCCGCCCCGTCGCTCGTCGGCGGGGTGGGTCTTGGGGGTGGTGAAAGGTGAAAGGTGAAGGGAGAAGGGAGAAGGGAGATGGGAGAAGGTAGTAGGGAGTAGGGAGATGGGAGAAGGGAAGGCTGATGTGTTGAGGGGTTTTGTTTTGCCTGTGTTGTGGGACACTGCGGGGTACACTGGGGAAGGATGGGTTGACGGATGTCGGCGGGACCGCTTCGGGAACTGATCATTGTCGGCGGGGGTAGTGCCGGCTGGATGGCGGCGGCGGTGCTGGCGCGGAGTTTCGGGTCCAGTCTGTCAATTCGGCTGATCGAATCCGAGGCGATCGGCATCGTCGGGGTTGGTGAGGCGACGATTCCGCAGATTCGCTTGCTCAATCAGTTCCTCGGCATCGACGAAGACGAATTCCTGCGCGCCACCCAGGGCAGCATCAAGCTGGGCATTCAGTTCAACGGCTGGGATCGGCCCGAGGGCAGCTATCTGCACGCCTTCGGCGACACCGGGCGCGGCCTGGGCGTGCTGCCCTTCCACCAGATCTGGCTGGCTGAAACCGCGGCCAACGATTCCGATTCGCTGTGGCAGCACTCCTTCAATACCCAGGCGGCGCTGGCCGGCCGGTATGGCCGCCTGAGCGCTGAGCAGGCCGGCGTGCTGGGGCCCTTGCACCACGCCTATCATTTTGATGCCGCCGGTTATGCCGGCTTTCTGCGGCGGCTGGCCGAAAAGCTCGGCGTGCGCCGGATCGAGGGCCGGATCGTCGACGTGCGGCTCGATCCGGAACGCGGGCACCTCCAGTCCGTACAGACCGAGGACGGCCAGCGCCATGCGGCCGAATTCTTCATCGACTGCTCCGGCTTCCGAGCACTGCTGATCGGCCAGGCTCTCAAGGTCGGCTACCGTGACTGGAGCCGCTGGCTGCCCTGCGATCGCGCCGTGGCCGTACCGTCGGCGCGCGGCCAGCGGATGCGCCCTTACACCCAGGCCACGGCCCGGCCGGCGGGCTGGCAGTGGCGGATTCCACTCCAGCATCGGGTCGGCAACGGCCATGTCTATTGCTCGGCCCAGATGAGCGAGGACGAGGCCACGGCGCTGCTGCTGGCAAACCTGGAAGGCGAAGCCCTGGCCGAACCGCGGCCGCTGCGCTTCCTGACCGGCCGGCGCGAGCGCTTCTGGCAAGGCAATTGCGTCGCCCTCGGGTTGGCCTCGGGCTTCATGGAGCCGCTGGAATCGACCAGTATTCACCTGATCCAGACCGGCGTCAGTCGCTTGCTGCAGCTGTTCCCGGACCGCGCCCTGGACCCCAGCCTGGCTGAGGAATACAACCGCCAGACCGCGCTGGAATTCGAGGGCATCCGCGATTTCCTGATCCTGCACTACCACGCCAACGGCCGCGTCGGCGAGCCGTTCTGGGACGATCGCCGCGCCTTGGCGGTACCGGAACGCCTGGCTGAGAAGATGGCCCTGTGGCGGGCCCAGGGCCTGGTCAGTCGCGACGCCGACGAGCTGTTCACCGAAGGCAGCTGGCTGCAGGTGCTGCTCGGCCAGTGCGGCCGCCCGGCCCGCGCCCATCCGCTGGCCCAAGCGCTACCGTCAGCCCGAAGGCGTGAAGTGCTCACGACCTGGCAGGCCCTGATCCGCCAGCAGCTGCCTCGCTTGCCGCTTCACGCCGACTTCCTCGCCGCGCTGCGCTGATCGGCCGCGGCCGAGTGCTGCGCACAGGCAGGCTGGCTTCACTTTCTTGGCTGCTTTGCGACTTGAAGATTTCTAAAGCTTCAACGCGCCAGCGCGCCGGCTCGAGCCAGGAAGTCGGAATGGCTGGGCATGGCTTCCGCGGCTTCGGCGGTGACGCGCTTCAGGCTGTCCAGCCAGCGTCGGGATTCGACTTGAGGGCGATGCCGGATCAGGGCGTCGAACTGTTCCGGTTCGATGCCCTGGCCGACCAGCACGGCCAGCCAGTTCGGGTTCTGGAACAGCTCGTGCGGTTCATGCACGATCCGGCCGCGGGCGCGGAACTGGTCGATCTTGTATTGCAGGGTATCGGGGATCGCCATCGTCCGACAGGCTTCCCAGAACGGCTGCCCGGGCCTGGCGTTGGCGTGATAATGCAGGATCAGAAAGTCGCGGATGCGCTCGTATTCAATCGCGGTCAGGCGGTTGAACTCGGCCGCATCCAGCGGGTTGAAGCCGCGGTCGGGGAATAGCGCCAGCAAGCGGCTGATCGCGGTCTGGATCAGATGAATGCTGGTCGACTCCAGCGGCTCCATGAAGCCGGCGGCCAGACCGACAGCGACACAGTTTCGATGCCAGAAGCGGCGACGGCGGCCGGTGACGAAGCGCAGCGGCCGCGGTTCGGCCAGGGCTTCACCTTCCAGGTTTGCCAGCAGCAGCGCCGTGGCCTCATCCTCGCTCATCTGGGCCGAGCAATAGACATGGCCGTTGCCGACCCGATGCTGCAGCGGGATCCGCCACTGCCAGCCGGCCGGTCGCGCGGTCGAGCGGGTGTAGAGGCTCAAACCTTCCGGGCCGTGCGCGCAGGGCACGGCCACGGCGCGGTCGCAGGGCAGCCAGTCGGTCCATTCCTCGTAGCCGCTGGCCAGGGTCTGCTCGATCAGCAGGCCGCGGAAGCCGGTGCAGTCAATGAACAGCTCGCCGTCGACGCGGCGCCCGGCGTCCAGACTCAGGCCGCGGATGAAGCCTGATTCGGCGTCCAGCTCGACCCCCTCGACCCGGCCCTCGATCCGCTCGACCCCCCAGGCTTCGGCCTTGCCGCGCAGATACTGGCCGTAGCGGACGGCGTCGAAATGGTAGGCGTAGTCGTGGGTCGATTGAACCCGGCTGGGGTCGCGCAGCGGCCGGTCAAAGCGGCCGCGGCGGGCGGCCTGCCAGGCCATCGAGAAATCGCTCAAGTCATGATCGGCGCCGGCGCGGCGCTCGGCCAGCCACCACTGGTGCAGCGGCACCACGTCGAAGTCGACGCCGAAGCTGCCGAAAGGATGAAAATAGCGATGATCCGGCCGCGTCCAGTCGACGAACTCGATGCCGAGCTTGATCGTGCCACAGGTCTTGCGCAGGAACTCGGCCTCGTCCAGACCCAGCTGCTGGTTGAAGCGCTTGATCGGCGGGATGGTGGCCTCGCCGACGCCGACAATCCCGATCTGCTCCGATTCGATCAGGCTGATCCGGCAGCCGGCCTGCAGGCTGCGGGCCAGCGCGGCCGCGGTCATCCAGCCGGCGGTGCCGCCGCCGACGATGACGACATGATCGATCGCAGCGCTGCCGGATAGGGTCTGCATCGCCGGAGTGTAGCGCTGGCCCCCGGGCCCGCGCATGAGCCCGAACATGAATACGTTTGCAGCGTCTTTCACCCGCAGGCAGAGGCTTCTACCATCGTTGACGGGTAGCGTTGCGGTGATGGTTCAGGCCGCGACGATGACGATAACGACAAGCAATCACCGGGAGAAACCGGATGCACCACAACAAGCCAGCGCTTTCGTTCTGGCAGATCTGGAACATGTCGTTCGGCTTTCTCGGCATCCAGTTCGGCTGGGGCCTGCAGATGGCCAATATGTCGGCGATCTATCAGATGCTCGGCGCCGACGAGGCCATGCTGCCGATCCTGTGGCTGGCCGCACCGGTCACTGGGCTCGTCGTCCAGCCCATCGTCGGCTACCTGAGCGACCGCACCTGGAACCGCTTCGGTCGACGCCGGCCTTATTTCCTCGGCGGCGCGATCTGTGCCTCGATCGCGCTGATCTTCATGCCCAACTCGCCCACCCTGTGGGTGGCGGCCGGTCTGCTCTGGATCCTCGATGCCTCGGTCAACGTCAGCATGGAGCCCTTCCGCGCCTTTGTCGCCGACAAGCTGCCGGCGCGCCAGCGCCCGCGCGGCTATGCCATGCAGAGCCTGTTCATCGGCGCCGGCGCGGTCGCCGCCTCGGCGCTCCCTTGGGTGCTGACCCATTTCTTCGGCGTGGCCGGAACCGCGCCGGAAGGCCAGATTCCGCCGGCGGTGCATTACGCCTTCTACACCGGCGCGGCGATCTTTCTGCTGGCCGTGGTCTGGACCGTGGTCTCGACGCCGGAGTATCCGCCCGAGGACCTGGCCGCCTTTGAGCGGATGAAGGCCGAAAGCCGCGGCGTCGGCGGCTTCATGCGCGAGCTGTTCGAGGGCCTGCGCCATATGCCCACCACCATGCGCCAGCTTGCCGTCGTTCAGTTCTTCACCTGGATGGCGCTGTTCTGCATGTGGATCTACTACGCCCCGGCGATTGCCCGAACGGTGTTCGGCGCGGTGCCCGATACCGCTGACTACGCCGCGCGGGTGGCCGAGGCCGGGCAGTGGACCGGGGTCAGCTTCGCCATCTACAACCTGGTCTGCTTCCTGTTCTCCTTCCTGCTGCTGAAGCTGGCCCGGCATCTGCCGGCGCGCGGCATCCATACCGTCTGCCTGCTGATCGGCGGCCTGAGCCTGATCTCGATCGGCTTCATCGGCAGCCAGGGCCTGCTGCTGCTGGCCATGGTCGGCGTGGGCATTGCCTGGGGCTCGATCCTGTCGATGCCCTACGCGATGCTGTCGAACTGCCTGCCGCCGGCGAAGATGGGTTTCTTCATGGGCGTGTTCAATTTCTTCATCGTGCTGCCGCAGATCGTTATCGCGGTCGGGCTGGGCCAGCTGATCGGCCTGATTCCGGGCGCGACCTCGCTGCATGCCATCATCGGCGGCGGGGTGTCGATGCTGCTGGCCGCGCTGTTTACCCTGCGGGTGACCGAGCAGGTCGTGGATATCGAGGCGGTGCCGGCATGAGGGCTGGCTCGGCCCTGCCGGTCGCCCTTGCCGCAGCCCTGCTGCTGGCCGCCTGCGCCGATGCGCCGGACGGTGCACCGGCGCCCGCCCCGGTGCCGGCCCCGGTGCCGGAACTGAGCCAAGCGCCGCCGTCGATCTACGGCACCCTGGAGCCCTTCGCCGCCGAGGCGATCTATTTCGTGCTCACCGATCGCTTCGTCAACGGCGACCCGGACAACGACCATCGTGATCAGGGCGGCGCGCATCCCACTTTCGACAGGCCGCTGCCGCCCTGCGACGGCGTGGTGGCGAACATCGGCTATCTCGGCGGCGATTTCCGCGGCCTGCTCGACCATGCCGACTATGTCCGCGATACCGGCTTCACCGCGCTGTGGATCACCCCAATTGCTGATCAGCCCGACGAGGCCTTCAGCGGCGGCGCCGAGATCAGCTGCGACAGCATCCTGACCGATCACGGCAAGACCGGCTACCACGGCTACTGGGCGATCAACTTCCACGCCACTGATGAACACCTGATCAGCGAGGGCCTGGATTTCCCCGAGCTGACCGCCGGCCTGCGCGCCCAGGGCCTGGCCACCGTGCTCGATATCGTCGGCAATCACGGTTCGCCGGGCTGGAGCATGCCCGAGGCCCAACCCGGTTTCGGCCAGATCTTCGGCGCCGACGGCGACCTGCTGGCCGACCACGGCAACCGGCACCCGGAAGACCTGGATCCAGTCAACGAGCCGCTGCATCGCTGGTTCCGCACCGAGCCCTCGCTGGCCGAGCTGGTCAGCCTCGATCCGGACCAGCCGGAGGTCGTCGACTATCTCATCGGCGCCTATCTGCGCTGGATCGAGCAGGGCGCTGCCGCGTTCCGGGTCGACACCATGGCCTACATGCCCAAGGCCTTCTGGAAAACGGTCAGCGACCGGATTCGCGCCGAGCATCCGGGCTTCTTCATGGTCGGCGAGGTGTTCAGCGACGATCCCGCCGAGATCGCGGCCTACACCTGGCCGGAAAACGGCGGCTACAGCGTGCTCGACTTCCCCCTGCAGGCCCGGCTGCGCGCGGTATTCGAGGATCCGGACAGCGATTTCGCCGGGCTGGCCGATCGTCTGTTCCTGGACCAGTCCCCCTATGCCAACGTCTACGAGCTGGTGACCTTCTACGACAACCACGACATGCCGCGCCTGAACGCCGACGATACCGGCTTCATCAATGTCCACAACTTCATCTTCACCGCGCGCGGCATCCCCTCGGTCTACTACGGCTCTGAGAAAGGCTTCATGCGCGGCCGCCGCGAACATGCCGGCAACCGCAACTACTTCGGCGTCGACGGCATTGCAGCCGCGCGCGAACACCCGATCCGCGAGCCGCTGCAGCGCATCGCCAGGGTCCGGGCCGAGTCGGTGGCGCTGCAGCGCGGCCGGATGCTGATGCTGGAACTCGGCGGCCATCGGGCTGCCTTCTACCGCGTGTTTCAGCACGAGGGTGTGGCCCAGACGGCCTTGGTGCTGCTGAACAAGGGGCCGACGCCGGCCCATTTCCATGTCTCGGAACTGATCCAGCCCGGCGCCTGGCGCGAAGCCTTGCGCGGTTCGCGTCAGGAACTTGCCGAAGGCGGCGCCCTGCACGACCAGGTGCCGGCACACGGCGTGTCGGTATGGCTGCTGGACCAGCCGGTGACCCACCCCGAACTGCTTGCCCGCCTCGAAGCCGACTGATCAGGCCAGGTCCCACATGGGGTCGCTGGTCTGGCATGGCTTCGATCCTGGCCGCAACGCCTCAACGCAAGCCGCCGCCTTCCCGGCCGTTTTTTCCGTGGTTCCGGGGTTTGCCGGGAGGCCTTGTTCGCTGGACTTCAGCGCGTGCCGGTGCCGCAGGAACTGCGCACGATCAGTTCGCCGGGAATGCTGTGGCTTTCCAGGCGCTGTCCGGAGATCAGGCCCAGCAGGCTGTTGACCAGCACCTGGCCGGCCTTGCCGGTGTCCTGGCGCAAGGTCGTCAGTGCCGGCCGGCAGAACTGGGCCATCGGAATGTCATCGAAGCCGGCCACGGCGACCTCTGCCGGCACGGCGCGACCGGCTTCGATCAGCGCTTCGATCGCGCCGATGGCGATCAGGTCGCTGGCGCCGAACACCGCGTCGAAGTCGACCCCGCGGGCGAGCAGGGCGCGGGTCGCCTCCAGGCCCGAGCGTTCGGTGCTGATGGCGTCCACCTGCAGCGCGGGGTCGATGTCGATGCCCGAGGCGCCCAGCGCGCGGCAGTAGCCGCGGTAGCGGTCGTTGAACTCCGGATAGCGGCTGGAGGCCTCACCGATGAAGGCGATCCGGCGCCGCCCCAGCCCGAGCAGATGCTCGCTGACCGCCCGGCCGCCGCCGATGTTGTCGCAGCCAATCGCCAGGCCCGGTTGCTCGGCCCGCGCCGCGCCCCAGCGGACGAAGTGGGCGCCGCCCGCGGTCAGCCGTTCCAGCCGGGCGCGGTATTCCAGATAGTCGCCGTAGCCGAGCAGAATCAGGCCGTCGGCCTTGTGGCTGTTTTCATAGTCGGCCTGCCAGTCGTCGGACAGCTGCTGGAAGGACACCAGCAGGTCCTGATTGGCCGCCGCGGCCGCGCGCGTGATCGAGGCCAGCATCGACATGAAGAAGGGGTTGATCTGGGAGGGGTCGTCGGTCGGGTCCTCGAACAGCAGCAGGGCCAGGGTGTTGGAGCGCTGGGTGCGCAGGTTGGAGGCGCTCTTGTCGACCTTGTAATTGAGCTCGCGGGCGATGCGCTCGATGCGCTCGCGGGTGACCGGGTTGACCAGCGGGCTGCCGCGCAGGGCGCGCGACACCGTGGCCTGCGAGACCCCGGCGCGCATCGCGATATCCAGTGAATTCGGCTTGCCTTTCATTGAAGGCACGCGGCAGCTTCTACCCTCATGGGGCGAGAGTGTAGCACCCTGGTCGAGCGCGTCTTGACGCCTTCGCGGGCGCCGGGTCGAGCGCCGCATCAGGGCTTGACCAGGGCGCGAATGCCGGCCCAGTCGCCGGCTTCGATCCGGTCCGGCGGCACCATCCAGGAGCCGCCCACTGCCAGCACCTGCGGCAGGGCCAGATAGTCGGCCGCACTGTCGCGACGAATGCCGCCGGTCGGAATGAAGTGCACCGCGCCGAACGGACCCTGCCAGGCCCGGAGCATCGCCACCCCGCCCGCGGCCGCAGCGGGAAAGAACTTGAAGCGGGTGTAGCCCTGGTCCAGGCCGAGCTGGATCTCGGAGGCCGTGGCCACACCAGGGATCAGCGGCACCGGCGACTGTCGGCCGGCGCGCAGCAGCGGCTCGGTCAGCCCCGGCGAGATCAGAAAGCGGGCGCCGGCGCCAACGGCGCGGTCGAGCTCGTCGGCATTCAGCACCGTGCCGGCACCGACCACGACTTCTGGCAAGGCAGCGGCGATCGCACGGATGCCCGCCAGCGCCGACGGGTGGCGCAGCGTGATCTCGATGGCGCGGAAGCCGCAGGCGAGCAGGGTTTCGGCCAGCGGTACGGCTTGCTCGGCCGCGCTCAGGCTGATCACGGGCAGGATGCGCTGGCCGGCCAGCAGCCGGTCGACGGGGTGCGTGTCGCTCATGGGCAAGGGTCAGCTTCCAGGCTGAGGGCTGCGCCGAGCAGGCCGGGGTCGGGGTGGGTCATCAGCAGCACGCTGACCTGTTCGAGATGCGCGGCGAAGCGGCCCTTGTCGAGGAAGCGCTCGCGAAAGGCGCTGGTCTTGAGGAAGGACGTCAGCCGCGGCACGATGCCGCCGGCGATCGCCACGCAGCGCGCGCCGTGGATCAGCGCGCAGTCGCCGGCCACGCTGCCGAGAATGGCGCAGAAGCGGGCCAGCGCATCGCGCGCCGCCCGATCATTGCCGGCCAGGGCGGCAGCGACCAGATCGGCCGGTGCGCGCAGCGCGTCGTCGGGGGTGTCCTGCCGCGAAGCCGGTCGCCCGAGCAGGGCGGCGTCGATTTTCGACAGCCCGGCGCCGGACAGCACGCGTTCCACCGACACCCGGCCATGGCGCGCGGCCAGCCAGTCGTGAATCCGCCGCTCCTCGGTGCCCAGGGCGGCAAAGCTGACATGCCCGCCCTCGGTCTCGATCACCTGCCAGCGCTGATCCGGGCAGCGGTGCAGCAGGGCCATGCCCAGCCCGGTGCCGGGCCCGAGCACGCTGATCGGTCCGACCCAGTCCGGTACGTCCGGGCCATACAGCAGTTCATGCTCGTGGCTGCCCAGCGCGGGCAGGGCGCGCGCGGCGGCGCCGAAGTCGTTGAGCACGGTCAGTGCGTCCAGACCCAGGCTGACGGCAAGTTCGCGGCGGCTGAACGACCAGGCGCGATTGGTCAGCCGGATCTCGTCGCCGCGGACCGGGCAGGCCACGGCCAGAGCGGCGCGCCGCGGGCGCTCGCCGCAGCCGTCGAGGTAGTGCGCGGCGGCCTGCTGCAGGCTGGCGAAGTCGGCCGTGGCCAGCTTCTCGATCCGGCTCAGTTCTGGCCGGCCGGCCCCGAACGTGGCCAGCGCGAAGCGGGCGTTGGTGCCGCCGATGTCGGCGACCAGAGCGGGCTCGCCGCTCACGGCAGCGGCCCGAACAGCGCGCTGGCGCCGTGCTCGGCGTCGCTGACCTGGCCGCGCAGCAGCGCAAACAGCTCGCGGCCGCAGCCGTGTTCGACCTCGGGGTCGGGCGTCCAGCTCGGGCTTCGGAGCTCGAAGGTGGTGTCGTCCAGTTCGATATCGAGCTGTCCGGCATCGGCATCGATGCGGATGATGTCGCCTTCTTCGACCCGTGCAAGCGGCCCGCCGCAGGCTGCTTCGGGCACCAGATGAATGGCCGCCAGCACCGAGCCCGAGGCGCCTGACATCCGGCCGTCAGTGAGCAGCGCCACGCGCTGGCCGCGATCCTGCAGGACCTGCAGCGTGGGGGTGAGCTTGTGCAGTTCCGGCATGCCGTTGGCGCGCGGGCCCTGGCCGCGGATCACGGCCACGAAATCACCGTCGAGACGGCCCGCGCGGAAGGCGTCCAGCAGCGCGTCCTGGTGCTCGAACACCCGCGCCGGCGCCTGAATTCGCCGATGTTCCGGGGCGACCGCCGAGATCTTGACGATCGCCCGGCCCAGCCGGCCCCGGACCAGCCTGAGCCCGCCCTCGGCGGCGAAGGGCCGGGCCAGAGGCCGCAGGATGTCCTCATCCAGGCTGGCGGCCGCGGCCTCGCCCCAGCGCAGCTGGCCGTCGTCGAGTCGGGGCTCGGCCGCCTGGGCCTGCAGATCGCCGCCGTGCACGCAGCGAATATCCGGGTGCAGCAGGCCGCCGGCCAGCAGCTCGCGCAGCACCAGGCTCAGGCCGCCGGCGGCGTGGAAGTGATTGACGTCGGCCTGGCCGTTCGGATAAATCCGGGCCAGCAGCGGCGTGACCCGGGACAAGGCGTCGAGATCGGTCCAGTCGATGATCAGGCCGGCTGCCCGCGCGATGGCGACCAGATGGATGGCGTGATTGGTCGAGCCGCCGGTCGCGGCCAGGCCGACCATGGCGTTGACGATCGCCTTCTCGTCCACGCTCCGGCCCAGCGGCGTGTAGTCCGGACCGTGGCGGGTAATGGCGCAGGCCCGCTCGGCCGCGGCCAGGGTCAGTGCGTTGCGCAGCGGCGTGCCGGGGTTGACGAAAGCCGCGCCCGGCAGATGCAGGCCCATCACCTCCATCAGCATCTGGTTGGAATTGGCCGTGCCGTAGAAGGTGCAGGTGCCGGGGCCGTGGTAGGACCGGGCCTCGGCCTCCAGCAGCGACTCGCGGCTGGCCTTGCCCTCGGCAAAGCGCTTGCGGACGCGGGCTTTCTCGGCGTTGGCCAGGCCTGAAGTCATCGGCCCGGCCGGAATCAGCAGCACCGGCAGGTGGCCGAAGCTGAGCGCGCCGATCAACAGGCCCGGCACAATCTTGTCGCAAACCCCCAGCATCACCACGGCATCGAAAACCGCGTGCGACAGGGCCACGGCCGTGGCCTGGGCGATGACATCGCGCGAGAACAGCGACAGCTCCATGCCGACCTGGCCCTGGGTCACGCCGTCGCACATCGCCGGCACGCCGCCGGCCACCTGGGCGCTGCAGCCGCGATGGCGCGCGGCCAGCTTGATCAGGCCGGGATAGCTGGCAAACGGCTGATGGGCCGAGAGCATGTCGTTGTAGGCGGTGACAATGCCGATGTTCGGGCGCTTCAGCGCACGCAGTGCCGCCTTGTCCTCACCGGCGGCGGCAAACGCATGGGCCAGATTGCCGCAGCTGATCCGGCTGCGCGCCAGGTCCTGGTCGGCGGCTTGGTCGATACGATCCAGATAGATCTGGCGGCTGGCCCGGCTGCGCTCTGCGATCCGGGCGGTGACCTGTTCGACGGTAGGGTGCAGGCCCATACGCTACTCCCGCCAGCTGTGGCCGTGGCGCTCGGTCAGGGCCAGCGCGCTGGCCGGGCCCCAGGTCCCGGCCGGATAAGATTTGGGCTTCAGGTCGGCCTCGCGCCAGCCGTCGACGATCGCGTCGACCCACTGCCAGGCCGTCTCGACCTCATCGCGCCGCACGAACAGGGTGCCGTTGCCTTCGATGGCATCCAGATACAGGCGTTCGTAGGCCGAGCGACGACGCTTGTCCTCAAAGGCGTTATGCAGATCGAGATCCAGCGCCACCTGGCTGAGCTTGACCCCGTTGCGGTCCAGGCCGGGGGTCTTGTTCATCAGGGTCAGCGCGATCCGTTCATCGGGTTGCAGCTGGATCGTCAGCGCATTCGGCTGCATGCTGCTGTCGCTGCCGGCAAAAATGCAGTGCGGCACGGCCCGGAACTGCAGGTGGATCTCGGTCATCCGGCGCGGCATGCGCTTGCCGGTGCGGAGATAAAAGGGCACGCCCGACCAGCGCCAGTTGTCGATATGGGCGCGCAGGCCAACAAAGGTCTCGGTGCGGGTATCGCGGCCCACTTCCTCGCGGTAGCCGGGCACCGCCTTGCCGTCGATGGCGCCGGCGCTGTACTGCCCGGCCATGCTGTGGCCAGCCAGGTCACGGCCGCCGATCGGCCGGAGCGAGCGCAGCACCTTGATCTTTTCGTTGCGGACTGCGCTGGGGTCGAAGTGCGAAGGCGGCTCCATCGCGGTCAGGCACAGCAGCTGCAGCAGGTGGTTCTGGACCATGTCGCGCATCGCGCCATAGTCGTCGTAATAGCCGGCGCGACCTTCCAGCCCGACCGTCTCGGCGATGCTGATCTGTACCTGTTCGATATGGCGGGCATTCCAGAGCGGCTCGAACAGGGCGTTGCCAAAGCGCAGCGCCAGCAGGTTCTGGACGCCGTCCTTGCCCAGATAGTGATCAACCCGAAAGATCTGGGTCTCATCGAAGACCTGGCCGGTGCCGTTGTTGATCGCGCAGGAGCTGGCGAGGTCGTGCCCGATCGGTTTTTCCAGCATCACCCGGCAGTCGCCATCGACCAGCCCGGCCTCGTGCAGCGCCCGGCAGATCGGCACGTACCAGCTCGGCGCGGTCGACAGGTGGTACAGTACATGGCCCTGGCGCAGCTGGCGGATACGCTCGGCCAGCGCCCCGAAAGCGCTGGCGTCGGACAGGTCGGTGGCGACGTATTCGGTGCGGGCCAGCAAGCGTCGGATCGCGGCTTCATCGCCGTCGGTCTGACGGAGTTCTACGGCCAGTGAGTCCCGAAAGCCGGCCGTGTCCAGCTCGCTGCGCGCGCAACACAGCAGGGTCAGCGCCTCGGGCAGCAGGCCATCGCGCTCCAGCCCGGCCAGCGCCGGCAGCAGCATGCGCCGGGCCAGATCGCCGGTGGCGCCGAAAATCACCAGCAGGTTGGCGGGCTGCAAGCTCATGCCTGATTCCGATCCGTCGACAAGCTGCAAGGGTACGGACTAGCCCGGCTGGCGTCATCCTCAAGGGAACTGAATACGATTTCAGCCCCCGGTACGAAAAGATCTAAGCGGGGCTGGCATTGCGCTGAACCCTGGTGTAATTTTTCACAAAACCGTAACAAGTTCTTGACTACAAGCCAAGCTTTCGTCTGCTTCCCAGCAGTCTTTATCCACCGACAGAGGGTTCAGGTCATGAAAAGAAGCGTTTTGTCCGTAGCGATTGCGTCGCTGCTGGCGGCCGGCAGCACCGCCCATGCGCAGCAGGAGGCGGTCGATCTGGCCGAGCTGCGCACCGATGACAACATCATCGTCACCGGTACCCGCGTAGCGGGCCGTACCGCCACCGACACGGCCGTACCGGTCGATGTGATCGACATTGCCCAGCTTGAAACGGTGGGGACCACCGAGCTCAACGAGGCCCTGTCCATCGCGGTGCCCTCCTTCAACTTCCCGCGGCCGGGCCTGGCCGACGGTACCGACACCATTCGGCCGGCCACGCTGCGCGGCCTGGGGCCCGACCAGACCCTGGTCCTGGTCAACTCCAAGCGCCGCCACACGGCCGCTCTGGTCAACGTCAACGGCACCATTGGGCGAGGCTCGGCCGCGGTCGACCTGAACACGATTCCGATGGGCGCCGTGCGCACCCTGGAAGTGTTGCGCGACGGCGCTTCGGCCCAGTACGGCTCCGATGCCATCGCCGGGGTGATCAACGTGCTGCTGCGCGAGGACAACTCGGGCGGCTCGCTCAGAGCCTCCTACGGTTCCCGGATCAGCAAGTACACCACGCCAACCACGCCGCCGCCCGCCGGCGCGACCTGGAGCGCGCCGGAGCGGATTTCACGCAGCGTCACCGACGGCGAGGTATTTACCGTCGGCGGCTGGTTCGGCCTGCCGCTGGGCAGCAACGGCTTCCTGACCCTGAGCTTCGAATACAAGGATCAGAATCGCACCGAGCGCGGCGGTTGGGATTTCCGCCAGCAGTACCCGCTGGTCAACGGCCAGTTCGATCCGCGCGAGCAGACCATCAATCGATTCAATGCCTGGTACGGCGAACCGGATCTCGAGCAGCTGACCATCTTCGCCAACATGGGCGTTGATCTGGCCAACGGCGGCCGCGTCTACGGCTGGGCCAGCTACATGAATCGGGACGCGGTCTCTGGCGGCTTCTACCGGACCGCCCAGGATGCCCGTAACGTGATCGAGATCTATCCGGACGGCTTCCTGCCGCTGATCAACCCGGACGTGACCGACTACAGCATTGCCTTTGGCTACGCGCAGCCGATCGGTCAGTGGGATTTCGACACCTCGCTGGTCTACGGCGGCAACGAGATGGACTTCACCATCCGCAACACCCTCAACCGCTCGCTGGGGCCAGCCAGCAAGACGGTGTTCGACGCCGGTGGCTACGACTATGACCAGCTGACATTCAACGTATCGGGCGTGCGCAGCTTCGATGTCGGCGGCTTCCATTCGCCGCTGAACCTTGCAATCGGCGTCGAGGCACGGCGCGAAAGCTACGGCATCAGCGCCGGTGAGCCGGACTCCTGGCGCAACGGCGGCGTGCTGTTGCCGAACGGCCAGCCCACCGCTTCCGGCGCCCAGGTCTTCCCGGGCTTTCGCCCGTCCAACGAAGTCAGTGAGAGCCGCAACGCCCTCGGCGCCTTCATCGATCTGGAAGCCGAGCTGACCGAGCGCCTGCTGGCATCTGCCGCGGTCCGCTTCGAACGCTACTCGGACTTCGGCAGCGCCATCACCGGCAAGCTGGCGGCCCGCTACGACTTCACCGACAGCTTCGCGCTCAGAGGCTCGGTGCAGAACGGCTTCCGCGCACCGTCGCTGCAGCAGCAGTACTTCACCGCCACCTCGACCAACTTCATCAACGGCATTCCGTTCGACATCACCACCTTCCCGGTCGATGATCCGGTGGCCCGGGCGCTTGGTTCCTCGGATCTGGATGCCGAAGACTCGATCAACTTCTCGCTGGGTGCGGTGATCAACATGGGCTTCGCCACGCTGACCATCGACGGGTATCAGATCGATGTCGATGATCGCATCGTGCTGTCGGAGAACCTGACCCAGCCGAATGTGCGCGCCTTCCTGGAGCAGCAGGGCTTTATCGGCATCGGCGGCGGTCGCTTCTTCATCAACGGTGTCGATACCCGCACCCGCGGTATCGATGCGGTGTTGAGCTGGTCGGCCGACACCGACTCGATGGGACTGTTCAACTTCATCCTCGCCGGCAACTACAACAAGACCCAGGTCAAGCGTACCCCGACCACCGGGCCGCTGTCCCAGCTGACACCGCCGCCGCCGCTGTTCGATCGGGTCAACGTGCTGACCTTTGAAAGTGGTAATCCGCGGACAACGTTCACCTTCAACACCAACTGGTCGATGGATCGTTGGGGCGGCACCTTCCGTGCTCGCCACTATGGTCGCGTGCTGTCGCCGTCGAACAACCCGGCGCTGGACGTGCAGTTGACCTCCAAGGTGCTGCTGGATCTGGAAGGTCGCTTCGATCTGACCGATCAGTGGCAGATTGCGATTGGCGCCGACAACCTGCTGGATGAATATCCTGACGCCAACCCGATCGCCAACAACACCACCGGTAACACGCCGTTCTCGAACTACTCGCCGTTCGGTCGTTCCGGTCGCTTCGTCTACGGTCGCGTGGTGTTCAACTTCTGATCGATTGCCATCTGATCGTGATCTGATCGTCAACGAATCTTCACGATCCTGACCAGGCCGCCTGTTGTCGCAACAGGCGGCCTTTTTCATGCTGCAATGTGCTGCGATGCCGCTGTGCAAGGCAACAGCTTGAAGGAATCGCTTGAAGCGATAGACCTTGCAATAGATTGAAGCCATCGATTGAAGCCATCGATTGAAGCCATGGATTGAAGTAAAGCTTCAGCACTATTGTTCACATGGTGACGACCATCCGCGATTAGAGTCGCGCCCCACGGCTTTGGAGGAAGCCCCCCCAACGGGGATGTGGGACCGAGTCAGGCTTGGGTGTATTGCAGACCAACCTAGACGGGAGAAACTCGATGTTCGGATCCGTAGTCCTTGCTGGCAGGCGACTGTTCGCCTCGCTGGTGCTGGCATCGCTGTGCTTTACAGCGGCGTCGGCAGCACCGCTTGAACGTCCTCTACCACTGTCACCGGAAGCCTTTGGCAGCGAGCTGTCGGGCCTGATGGTGTTGCCTGATGATTACGCCTTGCTGCCGCAGGCAGTGGCCAGGCTGGATGCGCCCGAGCTGTTCATCGTGCAGCTGCCGGAAGCGCCGCTGGCAAGTTACCAGGGCGAGCTGGCCGGTTTCGCCGCGCCGGACCGCAACGAACGGGGTCGCCTTGACGTCAACTCCGCCGCAGCGCGCAGCTATGTTGCCCATCTGGTCGAGCGCCAGCAGCAAGTGCTTGCCGAAGCCGGCCAGCTGCTGGGTCGCGAGCTCGACACGCGCTTCACTTATCAGCATGCGTTCAACGGCATGGCGGTGTTCATCAGCGCTGATGAAGTCCAGCGGCTTCTGGACAGCGGCTTGATCATTCATGCTGAAGCGTATGCGGAGTATCCGCTGCTCACCGACGCCGGCCCAGAGTGGATCGGCGCGCCCGCGGTATGGAGCGGAGCGGCCGGCAGCGAAGTCGGTACGCTGGGCGAAGGCGTTGTGGTCGGGATCATCGATTCGGGCATCAACATCAACCATCCTTCCTTCGCCGCCGAAACCGAAGACGGTTTTGTTCACACCAACCCGCTCGGCAGCGGCAACTTCATCGGCTGGTGCAATCCTGGCGTCGGTGTCGTCACCGATACCTGTAATGACAAACTGATCGGGACCTGGGAATTCCTCGGTGGCCTGGGCCTGGACGATCTCTATATCCCTGGCGGTGAAGACGAGAACGGACACGGTTCGCACGTCGCCGGCACCGTCGCCGGCAACCCCATGGTCTCCAACTTTGGTGGCGGCGCGAACCCGCCCGTCAGCGGCGTCGCGCCGCGCGCCAACATCATCGCCTACGATGCCTGCTACACCACGCCACAAGGTCAGGGCCTGTGTCCGAACGTCTCGACGCTCGCTGCCATCAATCAAGTGGTGGCCGACGGCATCGTTGATGTCATCAACTACTCCATTGGCGGCGGTACCGAGCCCTGGCAGCAGGCGATCTCGCTGGCCTTCCTGGCCGCGGTCGATGCCGGCGTATTCGTTTCCGCGTCAGCCGGCAACAGCGGCCCGGGACCGAACACCATGGGCCACGTCCAGCCCTGGGTGGCCTCGGTAGCCGCAGCCAGCCACAACCGTTACTTCGCAGGCGCCAGCGTCAGCGTCAGCGACCCGGACGCACCGCCGGCCCTGGTCGGTATCGGCGCGGTACCGAGCGAAGGCCCGGCGGCCAGCGGCCAGACCGGCGAGCTGCGCCTGGACCCGGATAATCTGCTGGGCTGCACCGCCTTCGCCGCGGGCTTCTTCGACGACGCCATCGCCTATGTCGATCGCGGCGTGTGTCCGTTTGTCGACAAGATCAACAACGCCGTGGCGGCCGGCGCCATCGGCGTGGTCGTCGGCAACAGCAACAGCACCGCACCGATTCTCATGGGCGGCACCGCCGGCACCGCGGCGCCGGCCGTGATGATCACCCGGGCGCGCGCCGACGAGCTGCTCGCCTTCGCCGACGCCGAAGGGCCGATCAGCGTTCGGCTTGATACCGAGACCCCGTCTGCGGTGGTGCTGGATGACTCGGTCGGCGACATCATCACCGGCTTCAGCTCACGCGGGCCGAATGCCTTCAATGTCACCAAGCCCAGCGTGACTGCGCCCGGCTTGCAGATCCTGGCCGCGGTCGCGGCCGGTGGCGGCCAGGGCGCGCCGGAGTTCGGCCTGCTCAGCGGGACCTCGATGTCCAGCCCGCACAATGCCGGCGCCGCGGCGCTGCTGCGCGCGCTCAACCCGACCTGGTTGCCCAGCGAAATCCAGTCCGCGCTGATGTTGACCGCCCGCACCGGCATCCTGGCCGACAACGGCGGTCCGATCGACCCGGCTACGGTCTTCGACGAAGGCGCCGGGCGCATCCAGGTGGATCTCGCCGCCAACACCCCGCTGGTGCTGCGCGAGACCGTACTGAACTTCTTCCAGGCCAACCCGGCCACTGGCGGTGACCCGCGCACCCTGAACCTGGCTGGCCTGAGCGATGACAATTGCATCGGCAGCTGCAGCTTCCAGCGCAGCTTCCGCAGCGTCGCCGACGGCCCACGCGAGTTTGCCGTGAGCCTGGTCACCGACAGCGACCTGAGTGCCACCATCAGCCCGGCCTCGTTCACCGTCCTGCCCGGCCAGCTGCAAACCGTCACCTTCGACATCGACAGCGGCATTGGCGCTGACGACTGGAAGTTTGCCCAGATCGTGATCACCCCGGTCAGCGCCGCCAGCGACACGCTGTTTGCCGACCGCTTCGAACCCGCCGAGGCCGGCCCACCCGGTGCCGCGGAGGCGCCGCTAAGCATGCCGGTTTCGATCTTTGCCCGGGCTGCAGTCATCGACGTTGACGACAGCCCGATCAGCGCGTCGGCCGGCGCACTGGGCACTGCCACGGAAACCCTGAGCTTCAGCAACATCGGTACGGCCGATCTGCTTTGGGCGGCGAACGCCAGCCCGGCCGTGGCCGGCGATACCGTGGTGTCCCAGGGCGTGGATACCGGCAATGGCATCGCCAGCGGCTTCTTTACCGGCCTGGGCACTGGCGCCTACTCGGCTGAGGTCTTCGGGCTCGCCGAAGAGACCCGGATTGGCCAGATGTTCTTCCTTGGCTTCGTCAGTGGCGGCCTGCCGCTGGCCGCGAACACCTCAGCGATCCGCTTCTACCTCTACGCCGACGCAGGCGGTGTGCCGGCCGGTCACCCTGAGGACGGCGCCGCCAGCGAGCTGTGGACGGCCACGGTGGCCAACCCGTCGCCCGGCCTGGACTTGAGCGGCAGCGCGATTCGCCTCGACCTGGCCCAGGCCGGCCTCGATCTGCCGGTGCTGCCGGCCGGCCGCTACTGGATCTCGGCCGCGCCTGAATTCCCGGGCGTCAACACGCGCTGGAACTGGCTCAACGCGACCGCGGGCGACCTGGCCGGCGACGCCCACATCATCGCCCCGGGCGGCGCCTTCGCCGGCATCCCCGACTGGACCAATCTGACCGAGATCGATCCGGTCTTTGCGAACCTGGCGTTCTCTCTGGATGCCGCGGTCAGCTGCGGCGCACCGTGGCTGAGTGTGGTACCGGACAACGGCACGGTTGCGCCGGGCAGCGATACCACCATCGAACTGACGTTCGACGCCGCCGGCCTGGCCGCTGGCACCTACACCACCAACCTGTGCCTGGAAAGCAACGACCTTCGCAACCCGGTGGTCAGCATCCCGGTCAGCTTCGTGGTGACCGAGGATGCGGCTGAGCTGCAGGTTGCTCATCTGGCGCCGTTCGCCGACACCCTGGCCGGCACCGAGGTCGATATCGCCCTCAACGGTAATGTCGTGTTGAGCGCTGTAGCCTATGGTGACAGCACCGGCTACCTGGCCTTGGCGCCCGGCGAGTACCTGATCGAGATCTTCCCGACCGGTACCACCACCGCCGCCATCACCGCCACCGCCAATCTGGAGGCTGGTGTGCGCTACGCGGCGCTGGCTCGCGGCGACGGCAGCAATCAGGCGCTGGGTCTGAGCCTGCTGGTCGACGACATCCCGACCCCGGCCGACGGCAACTTCCTGCTCCGTCTCGGCCATCTGGCGCCGTTTGCGGACGGCTCGGCCAGCGCCGAGGTGCGATTGATCGACGGCACCCTGGTTCAGGCCGTGGACTTCGCCGACATCACCGGCTTCATCGAGCTGGCGGCTGGCGACTACGATCTGACCATCACCGTGCCGGGCGGCGATCCGATACTGATCGACCCGATCGAGCTGAGCTTCGAGGCCGGCGATGTGATCTCGGCCTTCGCGGTCGGCGACGGCGACAACCAGCGCCTGGACATTTTCGCTCTGCCGCCGGGCGCGCCGGGCTTTTTCGTCCCGCTCAAGGGCGACATCGAAGACGCCCAGGTGCAGATCGTCCATCTGGCACCGTTTGCCGATACGCTGGCGGCCACCGAGGTCGACATCGCGGTCAACGGCACCGTCATTCTGAGCGATGTTCCCTATGGCGCCTCGACGGCCTATCTGCCGGTCGCGCCGGGTCCGGTCGAGCTGGAGGTACGCGAGCCGGGAACCCCCACGGTCCTGATCAGCACCAGCGTTGAGCTCGTGCCGGGGGTCAGCTACACTGTCATCGCCAACGGTGACGGCGACAATCAGGATCTTGGTCTGGCCCTGCTGATCGACGACTTCGACGCGCCGGCAGCCGGCAACTTCAAGCTCCGCCTCGGCCATCTGGCACCGTTCGCTGACGGTCCGGCCTCGGCCGAGGTGCGCCTGGCTGACGGCACCCTGATTGCGCCGGTCGACTTCGGCGATGTCTCCGGCTTCCTGGAACTGCCGGCCGGTGCCTACGATCTGGTCATCACCGCACCGGGCGGCAGCCCGGTGCTGATCGACCCGACCGAGCTGAGCTTCGCTGCCGGCGATGTCCTGTCGGCTTTCGCGGCCGGTGACGGCGTCAACCAGGACCTCGGCGTCTTCGCGCTGCCTGTGGATGCACAGGGCGCCTTCGTTGACCTGCGCGATCCCGAATCGCTGGTTCGCGTCGCCCATTTGGCGCCGTTTGCCGCCGACCTCGAAGACACCGAGGTCGATATCGCGGTCAACGGCACCGTGGTGCTGAGCGACGTGCCCTATGGCGGTTCCACCGGCTATCTGTCGCTGCTGCCGGGACCGACCGATCTGGAGGTGCGGGCGCCCGGCACTGCCACGGTGCTGATCTCGGCCTCGGTGGTGCTCGAAGACCGCACGGCCTACTCGGTCGTCGCGCTTGGCGACGGCGACAACCAGCCGCTCAGCCTGCTGGCCGTGGTCGACGATCTGAGCGCGCCGGAGGGCGGTGAGTTCCGGCTTCGCCTGGGCCACGCCGCGCCGTTCGCGGACGGTGACGCCGCCGCCGAAGTGCGTCTGGCTGACGGCACCCTGATCGCGCCGGTCAATTTCGGCGACAGCGCCGAGTTTGATCTGGCGGAAGGCGCCTATGACCTGCGCATCACCGCGCCCGGCGGCGATCCGATCTTCATCGATCCGATCGAGCTGAGCTTCCCGGAAGGCGTTGTGCTGGCCGCCTTTGCCGCCGGTGACGGCGTCAACCAGCCGCTGGCCGCATTCGCCTGGCCGGCCGACGAGGCGGGCTTCTTCCTGCCGCTCAATGCCGATTCGGCCCAGGGCTTCCTCGCCGACTTCAGCGGCGCTGAGTCACCGGAGCTGGCCTGCAGCCTCGGCAACATTCCGCTGATGCCGAGCCTGAGCTTTGACCTCGGTGCTCACGCCTACATCAACGGGCTGAGCTGGGACACCTTGCTCGAAACCCAGGGCACGAGCTGGGCGGAAGAGGCGGCGATCCTGATCGGTTCCAGCAGCAATCGCGCGGCCATCGTGCTGCGGCCCGGCGCCGGTGTTGAGCGACCGACGGTGGGAGCAGAGCCGTTCAGCGGCGCGGTACCCGATCTGGCGGCGCTTGACTTCGACTTCGCCCTCGACGCCGACGGTCTGCTGGTCCTCTCGTTCTGCGAGACCTTTGTCGATCCGATCGATCCGAACGCGATCTGGATTGGCGGGGTGCTGGAGATCAACCCGGACCCGGAAAGCATCGAGACCGGCGGAAGCTTCGCGCTGAGCGAGGAGCTGACCGGCAGCAGTCGAAGCAACTGAGCCCTTCCGCGCGGCGATCTGCAAGGATTGCCGCCTGCGGATGAGCTGCTGCCAGCTCGCCGTGACCCCCATCACCCGGCCTCGTGCCGGGTGATGTTTTTTTGCCCGCGTCAGGCGCGATGCTTGCTGGTGCGCAGTTTGCTGTAGATCGGAATCAGCAAGGACAACAGCGCCAGGGCGAGCAGGACGGCGGTCAGCGGGCGGCTGAAGAACACCGTCCAGCCATCCATCATGATCGCCCTGCGGAAGTTGGTTTCGGCGATCGCGCCCAGCACCAGGCCGAGGATTACCGGCGCCAGCGGGTAGCCGTTGCGGCGCATGATCCAGCCGAGCACACCGAAGGCCAGGCAGCACAGCACGTCGAACAGCGCGTTGCGCACCGCGAACGAGCCGATCAGCGCCATCATCGTGATCAGCCCGTACAGCAGTTCCTTCGGGATACTGGCGACCAGCACCCACAGCCGGCCGCCGGCCAGGCCGACGAACAGCAGCACGAACTGGGCGATCAGCATGGCGCCGAAGATGGCGTAGATCATGTCCGGATTGCGCACGAACAGCTGTGGGCCCGGGGTCAGATCGTGAATCATCATTGCCCCGATCAGCACCGCGGTCGTGGCGCTGCCGGGAATGCCGAGCGCCAGCAGCGGCACCATCGCCCCGCCCACCGAGCCGGAGTCGGCGGCTTCCGATGCGGTCACCCCTTCCGGGCTGCCCTGGCCAAACTGCTCGGGGTGGTGGCTGAAGCGTTTGGCCAGGCCGTAGCTGATGAAGGAGCCGATGGTCGCGCCCGCGCCCGGAAACACGCCGACCAGGGTGCCGATCGCGCTGGAACGCAGCGTCACCCATTTCAGGCGCCAGAAATGGGCCAGGCCGGGCCAGCGATCACGTACCCGCTGAAGCGGCGCCAGCCGCATCTCGCCCTTCTCGATGCCGCGGAACACCTCGCTCATGGCGAACATGCCGATCAGCGCGGGAATCAGCAGAAAGCCGTCGGACAGCGCGGTCGCGTCCAGGGTGAAGCGCTCCGCGCCCGAGATCGGGTCGGTGCCGATGGTGGCGATGAACAGGCCGATCAGCATGGCAACGAAGGCCTTGCCCCAATTGTCGCCGGCCAGGGTGGCAATCGTCGCCATCCCGAACAGGGCAAAGGCGAAGTATTCGGCGGGGTGGAAACGCACCGCCGCGGCCGCCAGCGGCACGGAAAAGCCGATCAGGATCAGGGTGCCGAACATGCCGCCGACCGAAGAGGCCACGATCGAGGTGCCGAGCGCGGTGGCCGGCTTGCCCTGGCGGGTCAGCGCATAGCCGTCGATCGCGGTGACCACGGCCGAAGGCGTGCCCGGCGCGTTGACCATGATGCCGGTGATCGAGCCGCCGTAGCTGGAGCCGATGTAGATGCCGACCAGCAGGATCAGCGCCAGGGTCGGCGACATCGCATAGGTGAAGGGCACCATCAAGGCCACGCCCATCGACGGCGACAGGCCCGGCATGGCGCCGATCAGGATGCCGAGCACGATGCCGGCGACGATGGTCAACAGCGGCGCCAGCGCCAGCACGCTGCCCAGGCCGCTGAACAGCGCTTCGATCATGCCGGCCCGTCCCCCGCCGTCGTCACCACAGCACGCCCCGCGGCAGGTCGACATGCAGCAGGCGCTGGAACACCAGCTCCGAGAAGGCCAGCCAGGCCAGGGTCAGGGCGCCGATCACCAGTGGCTTGCGGTAGCCCAGGAACAGGATCAGCAGCGGCAGGTAGATCGCCGAGGCCAGCAGATAGCCCAGCACCGGCAGCAGCAGCACATAGGACAGAAACATGGCGATCGCGATCCAGCTCCGCCCGGTGTGCAGCGGCTCAGCGGCGGCCGGCGGCTGACGCAGGCAGGCTACACCCTGGACCGCCACCAGCGGCAGCAGCAGCCACAGCCATAGCCGCGGTATGCCGGCCGGACCGATTGGATCGACTGCATTGGCGCCGGGCAGGCTTGCGCTGATCATCAGGGCGAGTACCGCGATCACCGCCGTGCTGCCCAGCAGCACCAGCTCGGCGCGACGTCCGCGCAGGCGCTGACCCGGCCAGGCCATCACGCCGCCGATCAGGATCAGGCCGGCCAGCCCGGCAATCCCGGCCAGGCCGGCAGGGCCGCCGACCCGGGCCAGCGGCGGCTGCTTCGCCTCGGGCAGCAGATCGAGCTGGGCCAGATAGCGACGAAACTCCTCTCGATCGCGCTCAACCACGCGCTGGAAGTCGGCCGCGCTGCGATAGCGCAGGTTGACGGCTTCGTGCTGCCAGGCCGTCACCCAGCGCGGGTCGTGCAGCACCAGGCGGATCAGTGTGCTGTACCAGGCCTGGATGTCCTCCGACACCCCCTTGCGGAAGGCGAAACCGCGCCAGATCAGCTCGTTTTCCAGGCCCTCGTAACCCAGCTCGGCGAAGGTCGGCACCTCGGGGAAGGCGCGCAGGCGCTCCTCGGCAGCGACAGCGACGATGCGCAGGCGATCGGAGGTCAGCGCATCGCGCGGATTGCCGAGATAGGCCGTGCCCAGATTGCCGAGCAGGGCGGCCACGGCCTCGCCGCCGCTGCCGTAGGGAATCCAGTGCATGTCGATGCCGGTAGCCTCGGCGATCTTGACCCCGGAGACATGCTTGACTCCGCCGATATCCACCCCCAGCCAGCGCTGCGGCCGGCCGTCGTCGCGGCCGATCGCGCGCAGCTCGGCCCAGTCGCCGGGGCCTTCGGCGCGGTTGCTGATCAGCACATGGGCGTTGTCCATGATGTAGGAGTGCCAGTGCAGGCGGTCGATCAGATCCTCACGCCCGCTGGCGACGAACTTGGAGATGTTCGAGCGCGTCACCGCCAGGAAGCGATGGCCGTCAGCCGGTTCGCGCAGCGCCTCCTCGAAGGCGACGATCCCGCCGCCGCCGGGCCGGTTGATCACCGCGAAGGGGTGGTCGGCGTACTCCTGGGCCAGGCGCGCGAAGCGGCGCGCGGTAACGTCGATCAGGCCGCCGGGGCTGGTGTAGACGATCAGCCGGATCGGCTGGCTGGGGAAATCCTCGACCGACGGCAGATCAGGATGGGCGGCAGCATGGGAATCACTGATCTGCAGGCCGCAGATCAAACCGATGGTCACCAACAAGGCAGAGAGAGAACGAAGCAAGGTCCGGGCGCGGAGCCGAGCGAAAACGGCGCGGGACGACAACAACTGACGCTAACAAGCCCGGATGACGACTTGATGACCCATCTGTCACAACAAGACTTGACGGGTACCCGGCAGCACCGCCCGGGTGGCTTATGGCCGGCGCACGCAACCCCTGAACACAGCGGCCCGGGCGGCCGGATCAGCATTTAACATAAGATTGATCTTATATGAACGATTGATGACGGAGACTATGGCATCAACGGCCCGGACGCCCTGGTGTCCGAGCGTCATTCATCCAGTGGAGAGCCTGATCATGAAATACAAGCTGGGAAGTGCTTTCATCGCCGTTCTGCTGCTGGCGCTGCCGCCGGCCGTCCTGGCCGATGAGCCGCTGCCGGTCGAGCAGCTCGATCGCGTGCTGAGCCTGGCCGGCGAGCACGGCATCGTGGCCTATCGAGAAATTGAGAGCAAGGACCGCGGCCGCGTGGAAGTCGAAGGCTGGCTGGCCGACGGCTGGTACGTGGAAGCCGAGTTCGACCTGGCCAACGGCGAATTGCGCAAGGAAGAACGAGAGCAGCGCAGCGCCGGCCCCGGAATGACGGCCGACGATGTGCGCCAGGCCGTCGCCGTGGCTGCCGCCGAAGGCATGACCCACTTCCACGAGGTCGAGCACAGTCGCACCGGCGTCATCGAAGTCGAAGGCCGCAATGCCGACGGCCAGGCGCTGGAAATCCGCGTCAGCCAGGCCGACTATCGGCTATTGGCTACGGAGCGCGGCTGACCCGCGTGCAGGCTCCTGGCCCGGATTATTCATGACCCAGCCTACTGCGACGACCCCAGGCCCCGCATCTGCAGGGTTTCGCTCGGTCGCGAATCCTCAACGTAGGGTGAGCTATGTCTCCGGTTCGCTCGGTCGCGAAACCCTGCATCTGCGGGACCCGGAGCCGTCTCGCAAAGTCCGGATCATGAATAATCCGGGCTAGGAGCCTTCGCGGCAGAAGTTGTCCTGCGCCCAGGCCCGGATCATGCGCTGCTCGTGGGCCAGCGGCCCGCCTGAGCTGCGCTGGGTGCTGCGACGCAGGAAGTTCGGATCGCTGACCCAGGCCTGGCTTTGCATGACCGGCTCGTCGCCGGACTCGAACAGCGCCCAAGCCAGCTTCATCCGTGGAAAATCGACATCCCGCGCCACCCGCACCCCGGACGGATGGTGCCACCACTCGAAGCGCCCGGCCAGATCCACATCCAGCACCCGAATCTCGGCCCGCTCGCCCTCTGCCAGGCAGGCGCCGACTTCCTCAGCCAGGAAACCGCTGATCAACTCCAGATTGCGCCGCCGATCGCGCGGAACATCGCCTGCGTCAAGATAGCGGTCGCTCTCCACCAGCTCGACCCTCACCGGCCCGGTGTCCTCCGCGACCAGTCCCAGCGGCAGCAGCGCCGCCACGATCAACAAGCTCGCAAATCGCATGATCAAGTCCTCTTCGATGGGTTCTGGCGGCCTTCAAGCCTGCCGCGGTATTCACTTTGACCATAAACCCGCGGCCGTTACGCCGCAACTTGGCGCACACTGGGGAGCACCAAATACAGCACCCATGCCTTCGCCATGACCGCCGGCCCTGGAGCAAGCGCAAGGCACCGGTCGCGTAGGTCGGCCCCACGCGGCCGACGGACCATGTGCGCCGAAGCCCCGTCATCGTCCGTCGGGGACGTGGCCCCGACCTACCCGGTGCCAGTCGATGGCGCGGCGATTGGGTCGGGCACCGAGTAGGTCGGCCCCACGCGGCCGACGGACCATGTGCGCCGAAGCCCCGCCATCGTCCGTCGGGGACGTGGCCCCGACCTACCCGGTGCCAGTCGATGGCGCGGCGATTGGGTCGGGCACCGAGTAGGTCGGCCCCA
>JBJHCC010000005.1:0-150638 GCA_050485825.1 Gammaproteobacteria bacterium | reverse complement strand
AGCGTCGTGCACATAGCTGATCGTGGTGGTCAGCGCCGCGCCGGCAGTATCGGCTGCCCGCGTCGAGATCGACTGGGTCAGCTGACCGAAGCTGGGGTTGTCCTGCAGGTTGCTGAAGGTCCAGGTGGTCGAGCCCACCTGGGTGCCGCTGCAGCTGTCCAGGTTGGTGATGTTGGTCAGGTCGATGCGCTGGGTCAGGCGGCCGATGTTGTCGTAGACCAGGCGCTGGCCCTGGCCGCGCGCATCGCGCTGGCAGGTCAGTTCGCCGAGGGCATTGTGCCGATAGCTCCAGCTGCCCTTGTCGGGGTCGATGGTCTGGGTCTTGTGGCCCAAGCTGTCGTAGCTGATATGGATGCGATCCGCCGTACCCGCCAAGGGTCCGTCGGTCCAGATCAGCTGACCCAGGGCATCATAGCCGAAGGTGGTGGTGCCGCCGTCCGGACTGGCGCTTTCCGACACCTTCTCGCCCAGCACGTTGAACTGGGTGGTGTGAACCTGGTTCAGCGCGTTGCTGTGCTGGGTCGACAACACCGCATAGCTATAGCGGTCACGTGTACCGTCCGGGCCCTGCACAATGACGGCACGGCCCAGTTCATCACGCAGTGTCAGGTTGCGGTAGACCGTCGTGCCGGCCAGATGAGGTTCGGTCAGCTCAACGACCCGGCCAGCAAAGTCATAGCCGGTATCCTGCAAGGTCCATTGCCCGGCAAAGTTCAGCGTCCGCTCGCGCGTTACTCGCCCCAGGCGGTCATGGCAGCTTTCGGCCATTGCGCCACCCGCGGCGGTGCTGATCGTCTTGTACACCGTGCCGCTGAGGCAGCCGGAAACCGTGCGGGTATGGATGCTGCGCGACCAGGCGCCATTGGCGCTGTAACTGTAGTGGGCGCGGCCCATCTGGTCGAAATAGTGCCAGCTGGTCTGGTTGCGGCCGTCGCGAATCTGAGTGGCGTTGCCGTATCGGTCGCGCCCGAGCACCTGGCTCAGTGTTCGCCACTGGCCGTTGATCAAGGCCCGCTCCTGATTGACAAAGCGACCCCGAGCGTCATAGACCCAGCCCTGCTCGCGCGTCGCAAAGCCGGGGCCCGACAGGCGAGCGCTCAGGCGATTGCCGAACAGGTCAAGGGTGTAGGTCTGGTGCCGCAAACCCGCTGCTGTCGGCCCGCACGAGGACGGCTCGGTCACCTCTTCAAGCAGCTGACCGGTGGCATTGTCATAAGCAAAGCGGACCCGCCGCACTTGCGTCGTCTGGCCCGGCCGCTCGTGCCAGACGGTGCTGCAGCGTAGTCGCCCCGGATGCCAGCGATTGGCGTCCACCCAATTATCAAAGCTGCTCTGCGTGGTTTGGCGGGAAGCCGGGTTGCTCAGGCCTGGACCGACGTTGGCGAACACCATTGTTTCCACAAAGCCCGGGTTTCCATAGGCGTCGACCGAGCCGGTCAGACTGACGGTGCGATTGCGGAACTGACTGGAGACAATCTGTCGCTGCGCGTTGTAGACCGGCGCGTAGCTCCATTCCGTGGCCTGAGCTAGAAACGGGTGACGCGCGCCTCCGGCCGTCACCACGCTATCCCAGACGTTTTCGGCCCGACTCAGAAGGATGCCAGGATTGATGGCCGCATTGGTGCAGCCGCCGGTGGGACAAGGTTGCAAATCGGTCTGGTTATCCGTTTGAGTCCAAGGTGTTCCGGCCTGATACCACGTTTCGGTTTCAGCAGGCATACCAATGAAGGGATGGTCCTGCCGGTAGCGCGTGCGGGTCAGCATGCGCGTCTGCAGATCAAAACTCGCGACTTCCCGGAACCCCAGGAATCCACGACCGCGACCAGCCAGCTTCGCACCGGTGTAGTAGTACTCGACGCGCGCGATGGCGTTGGGCAGGTTCTGGCTAGACAGATGGTCCGACGCATTGGCCGTGACCCGCACCTGCGGGGCGCTGCTTTCGGCGGCGGCAACCACCATCATTGGGAAAACGATATCGTAGGTGACTGAACTGGCGGGGCACTGAACAGGCGATGGGCAGATGGTGTCGCGGGTGTAGACGCTACGTTGCGCCATCGACTTGTATTCAATGTCCGTCCGGGCCCCGAAGCCGTCGATAAGCCGGGTGATCTTGCCAAGCGGGCGGTAGCGCTGTGTCGCTCCGGTCGACGTGCCTTCGCGAGCAAAAATGCAATACGGCTGGTTTCCGCTTCCCCCACAGTTATTGTTCCAGCCGGCCCTGCGGTAGAACGCCAGCGCATCATGTTTGCCGGCTCCAAACAGATCGGCAAAGACGGTAAGGTCTGCCGCGCTGATGTCGCCAGCGCGCGGACCGTTGACAAAGCTTGTTGAAAAGCTGGCGCCGTGCGGAGACTGGCGGATGCCACGGTAGACCCGCCAGCGAGCCAGCGAGCCGTTGCTGAACTGCGACGGCACCAGCAAGTCGGGAACGCCATTCCCGGTGTAGTCAAAAACCCGGATCGAACTCATCAGACGATCGTCGTTCAAGGTCAGAATCTGGGCGGTGTCCTCCCATTGCTGATTGCCGAGATTGAAAACCAGGGCAACTCCGATATTCGAGCCTTGTTTGCGGAGCCTGACGAAATCGGTCAGACCGTCAGCATTCATATCGACTGCGATCAGCTCATCGTCCTGGGCCACGGGTAGTTGGCCCCAGGCCGAGGCTGTCGCGGTGGTCGCTGTCACATGGATTTGATACACATTGGTAACCGAATCTACCGTCATGGACCTGCCGCTGAACAGTTCTTTCTGCTCAAGCGAGGATATTCTCGCTGGTACATTTCGAGCCCAGGGCTCCCCACCGCAGTCCCGATGAAGGCTCGCGGTTCCCAAAATCGCGGCTCTGCCGCTTTGATCCACATCAACTGGCGGCGTTTCCAGCAGTCTGAACGTATAGAAGAAGTTAGGACAACTACCCGGATTTATCGGGGGTAAGCCAGACATCAGGTTCGCTATGGCGATGGGCGACGCCAGACTCGGTCCGCCCTGGCTGGAGGTGTTTCGGAAGAAGAACAGCAGCGAGTTCGCCAAGCCCTGCTCCGCGCTCTTGTCGGCCAGAAGCAGGTCGGCACGCCCATCACCGTCGACATCAAACGGCATCACCCGGGGCTTGTCCCAACTTTGCTGAGGAAGCCCGTGCAAAGGTGTGTTCGCAGAATTCAAGCGCTCGGTGTCGAAATTCCAAGTTTGATAATAAATGCCTGATCCGCAGACGTAGACAACGCCGAGGCTTCCGTTTCCTTCCAGGTCAACCAGCGACCAGCCGCCCAGGTCCTCCGGCTTGATATCACAAGCCAGGTTTACCGATGCCGAAAGATTGAAACTCAGTACTGATGAAGCGGGGTTGGGCTGTCGCAGGACTCTGAACACGGCCCGATTGTTCTCTTCGGACAGTATGACGATATCATCACGACCGTTGCCGGTCAGGTCACCAGACTGGGCGCCTGCGAATCGGCTGATGCTTGGAAGGTAGCTCTGGTAAGTCGGGTCATCGACGTGGAAAGCGCCCTGTTCCCAGGCAAAGCTGGTGGGCTCGAAGCAAA
The DNA here is from genome assembly GCA_050485825.1 of Gammaproteobacteria bacterium. Lineage (GTDB taxonomy): Bacteria > Pseudomonadota > Gammaproteobacteria > Xanthomonadales > Wenzhouxiangellaceae > Wenzhouxiangella. The sequence goes on along the minus strand of JBJHCC010000005.1, from coordinate 147,096 downwards.
CCTCTCCCGTACCGCCCGGTACTGAGGAGCATTCCTGGATTCGATGCAGGACCGACAGGCCGCCGAAGACCGGACTGGCCTGGTACTGCAGCCGGTAGTCACGGACGAACTGCCCATCCTCGGCCCGCGACCGGACTGCACTGATGCGCCACTGGGTTTGGGTCCGCGCGCCCGCCAGATAGCCGTTTCGACGCTCGGCCGCGGGCAGCAGCTCGCGCGCAAACTCCACTCGCGCCAGCGGGTTGGTGTTGGCACGGTAGTTACCCGTGTACTCGACGCGGTCGATCAGCCACTCGATCGCCTGGCTGGGGTTGGGCTGGAAGTAGACGAAGCGATAGTAGTTGCGGGCGCTGTCCTCAATTTCACTGATCGGCCAGGCGACGATGGCGGACCCACCGGGCACGATGACGCGCGCGCTGTGACCGGCTTGCGGGCTGCCATAGGTGGCGCGAGTCCCGTCCTTGCGCTCGACCCTGAAGTGAGTGACGACGCCGCCTGATCCCAGCGCCGTAACCCGGGTAATGTCATCGATCTCGGGGCGATAGATGGACCCCGGTTGGCCGTAGCCGCCACTGACCAGCAGCAGCCGCTGCCCGTCCAGGCAATATCGATCATTGGGGCCGAGTTCGACAGCGCCCGCGACGTTGTCGTGCACCAGTGTGCGTGCACAGCGGGCGATCGTCGACAGGCCGCTGATGCTCCAGCCCGGGCCGAGTGGGCCAGCGCCGCCGTGGCTGTTGTAGTGCAGGCTCAGCTGCGGCTGGAAACCGCCGGAGCCCGGTACCGTCATGATACCGATGCTGTAGTTCGCGGCGCCGGACTCATCGACCCGAAACTCGCCGACTGTCGCGCCAACGGAGGAGCTGGTGGGGTCTATCGCGAATCCAGGATTCGGGGCGGGCGCCGGGGCCTGCTCGGGCTGGGCGGCTGCGGGCTGGGTCACTTCCAGCTCTGGTGACAGGGCTATCAGCTGGCCGTTCGCTGAGGCGCGCCGCAGCTCGAAGCGATAGGTTCCCGCCTGACTGATTGTGTGAGCATGGTTCTGTACCGCGAAAGGTCCGCTTGACGGCCAGCTGCCGACCAGCTGCGCTGAAGTCCAGCTGCTGCCGCTGCGGCGCGTCCGATAAACGCGCGCGTCGGGGTAGTGGCCGTCGCTGTACCAGGTCAGCTCGACCTGGCATTGGCCGCCATGCATGATGCAGTTCGGCGCGTTCTGGGTGCCCTGAACGAAATAGCGAACATCGTGCTGACTGACCCATTTCTCCATGCTATGGGTGGCCTGGGCCAAGTTGTAGACCACCTGCCCCCCTGCCGGTCGGAGCGCATTGGGTACGCGCAGGTTCAGGGTCAGCTGACCTTCATCCGCGGGACCGGGAATCACAGGATGGTAGGCACGCCTCTCACTCCAGGTGTTCTCAGTGCCATCTGGCGTGAGCCAATGGATAACGGGCTGGCGACCGACTGGTGGCCGCTGATTGGCATACCAGGCATTACCGACGGCATAGTGCCGGAACAGCAGCGGAGCCGCGGTTGGCGGTTGCGGCGGGTTCGGCACATGCCCGGCCCAGAAGTCGATTCCCCAGATGGGATCGCCCTGGGCGTCAAAGAAGTGAATCGTCGAAACCTCTACGTTGCCAAAAACTTCAGACAACTTGGCGAATGGCGCGGCGCTTGGCAAGCTGCCATACCAGAGGCCGCCATAATGATCGATAGGGTTTGGAAAGTCAGGGATGCCCAGCTCGTCAGCCCCCCAGTACAGGTTTTCGGTTACCCAGCCGGCTTGCCCACTGTAAAAGCTCGAGTCGTTGATGATCCAACTCACATCAAGCTGGCTGGAGCCCGCCCAGCGAGTAACTTGAACACTGCCGACGGTGCTTCGCTGTGGTACGCCATTGACCAGCCGGAAATAGTAGAGTGACCCCTCGTAACGGTTCGGGAGGGACGGATTGCGCCAGAGCGTTCCAACCAACCAAACCGGCTGAAGATTTTCCTGGCCTGGCAAGGGGTTGCCACCCGCGAAGTCGCGATAAGTGTGCCAATACAAGAAAAGCTCGTTTCGATTGGCGTAATCCGGATCTTGAGAAGGAAGCCGCAGGTCATTGACCCAAGCGAAATGCCAGCCGGTCCACTCTCCGAGCCTCGAGCTCCAGCCACCCGGACGGATCAAGGCGCCTCCACCCTGCAAGTCGCTGAGGGAGATTCCGCCATGCGCAGGTGGTAATTCGGATGCTTGAGTCACCGGACGGGTCTGCTCGGCCGACTCCGGTATCGTTACGGTGACGACTGGCGAGGTGTCCCCGCAGTGAAGTTGAGCGGCCAGATCAACGCAGGCCCTTGCGCGAAACTGCCGCGGCCCCGGAACAAAGCCCATAAAGCGCAGACTTTCGCCGTGTTCGCGTGAGACCAGCTGCCACTCAAGCTGGCCATTGGGGCCCTCAAAGCGCTCTTCGACCCAAACATGGTCGTAGAGGTAAGCGCCGGTCGTCATCTGCCATTCCAGACGAAATCGCCCGGTGCTCAACTCCGACTCATCAACCAGCAGCTGGACCGACGGCAACTCGATCGCCGAATCGTCGATTGCCGGATTCGCACTTGCAGCAGCGATGCCGCCGACCAGCGTCACAAACCAGACGGCATTGCGCCAAACTCTACCCCAACCCATCTCGCACTCTCCCTCAATCACCAAGCCGACGTCGAGTTGCCATAGGCGACAACGACAAACAAATTCCCAAAGCGAATATGGCTAAATTAGGGGAGATCCTGATCTTTGGCAAGCCATTTTTACCTATGTATGTAAATACGCAATAGCCTGCTTATCACACTCCAAACAGTTTCGTCGCTCTATATGGCTCACTATCCAAACGGAGTCTCGTTGAGAACACGAAAGACACAGCGAATCGGCCGAACTTGAATTGGGAGACGAGACGGGGAAAGGCTCAACGCAGTGCTCGGGCGCTGCGCCAGGCGCGCCAGACATTGCCGGGGTGGCTGGGGGTGATGCGGGCTTTAAGGATGCGCGCGGGGCGGCGGGCGATGTGGGCGGCGAGGCGTTGGTCCAGGGCCCATTGCAGCAGGAGGTGGCGGTGGCGTCTGGCCTGGTCGGGCTGGATTGATGTTGCGGCGCGCTGGCCGCGGGCGACGGCTTCGGACAGCAGGCTCAGGATGAGCGCGCTCAAGCCTCCGCTCAGTTCGGACTTGAGCGCGTCCTGGCGACTGACCTGAAAGTCGGCCTGAAGATCGAGCGGCACCAGCCAGCGGTTGTGGCGGGCGTCGATGGCCAGGTCCCGGGTGATGCGGATCAGGTAGGCGGCCGCGCCGAGTTCCAGCGCGGCTTCGGCATCGCTATCCTCAAGCAGGCGCCATTCCAGGCGCGCGGCATGGCCGCCCAGTTCACGGCAAAACGCCCACAGATCGCTCAGACGGGTAAAGCGCGGGTTCTCGGCCGCACGGGCCACGGCGAACATCAGCGGAGCGAAGTCGCTGGCATTGAGTCGGTCGAAGACGCCGCTCGATCGAGCAGCCTGGATGGCCGGGTGGGCGTTGTTTTCGACCAGCGCGCTTTGCCACCAGGCCAGCGTTGCGGCCAGGCGCTCGCCCTCGCCCGCCTGCTCGCCGCTGCCGGCGATCTCGCTGATCAGCGCGCGCAGGGCGAGGATGCGATCGCGCTGCTCGGGGTCGGCGAAAGGGAGGCTGGCGGCCAACGGCTGGCCGGGGTTCAGCAGCCGTTCGCGGCACCAGGCAAGCGCGTCCATCAGTGGATGGTGCTGCTGCCCTCGGCGCCGCCCTGAATGATCGCGGCCAGGTCGAGCTGATCGAAGTGGTAGGCCGTGTTGCAGAACTGGCAGCGCACCTCGACCGTGTCTTCCTGCTCGGCGAGATCCCGGATTTCGGCCGTACCCAGGCTTTCGAGCACGCGCAGCACGCGCTCGCGGCTGCAGGGGCACTCGAAGTGCAGCTCGCGGGCCGGAAACAGGCGCCGATTCTCGGCGTGAAACAGCCGGGTCAGCATGGCTTCCGGCCCGACCGCGAGCAGTTCATCGGTCTGGACCGTGGCGAGCAGATGCTCAAGCCGGTTCCAGGCATCGTCGTCCTCGTTTTGGCCGGGCATCTGCTGGATCATCAGGGCCGCAGCGGCGCCTTCGGACACGGCCAGGGCGATTCGGGTGGGTAGCTGTTCGGAGCGCTGAAAGTAGGCTTCCACGGCCTCGCCCAGGCCCGCGCCTTCCAGCGGCACGATGCCCTGCCAGCGCTGGCCGCCGTCGGCCGGCTCGAGGGTCAGGGTCAGGGTACCGCCGTCGCGCAGGCCGGCGAACAAGGCAGCGGGGTCGTCGGCGATCAGCGCCTCCTCGTCCAGCCTGGCGATGCCGCGCAGGCCGCCTGAATCGGTGCAGTCGGCCATCAGCAGGCGAACGGGGCCCCTGCCCTGCAGTTGGAGGCTGATCCGGCCCTTGAACTTGAGGCCCGAGGACATCAGCGCGGCCAGCACCAGCGCCTGGGTCAGCAGGCTGCGCACGGCCGGCGGATAGTCCGCCTTGTCCAGCACCTGCGCCACCACCTGTTCCAGATGGACGCCGACGCAGCGAGCGTTGATGTCTTCGAAAAGGACGCGCTGAATACTGTCCCGGGATGTCATCGCACCAGGGTCTCCATTTGATTGAGAATCGCGTCCAGCTCATCGGGCCGCTCGATCCAGGCATCGGCCGGCCAGCGCTCGCGCGCCAGATCCTCAGGCAGATAGCCCCAGCCTGCGGCCACGGTGATTGCTCCGGCCCGTCGGCCGGCCAGCATGTCGCGCTCGTCATCGCCGACGAATACGGCCTGATGCGGCGCCACCCCGATACGACGGCAGGCTTCGAGCACGGGTTCGGGGTCCGGCTTGGATCGGGCGGTGGTGTCGCCAGCGATGACGCAGCCGAAGCGATCGCCCCAGCCGGCCTGCTCCAGCAGCGGTACGGCCAGGGCCTCGATCTTGTTGGTCACCACGCCGAGACGGAAGCCGGCCGCGGCGAGGCGCTCCAGCAAGGCCTCGATGCCGGCGAACGGCCTGCTCAGGCGCCAGAGATTGGCCCGATAGTGGTCGATGAAGTCATCGCGCAGGGCGCCTGGTTCGACATCCTGCACCCCGGCAAAGCCCGCTTCCAGCAGGCCGATGGCGCCGCGCGTGGCCATTGGCCGGAAGCGCTCCGGCGGCAGTTCCCGCAGGCCGTGCCGGACGCGCAGGTGCATCAGTGTGGCGATCAGATCGGGCGCCGAGTCGATCAGGGTGCCGTCGAGGTCGAACAGCACGGCGCGCGGGCAGGTCAGACGCATGGTTCAGTCGGGTCTGGCCGCGTGCAGCAGGTAGTTGACCCGGGGCGCACCACCGATCCTGACCGTGCGCGAAAACGGGTTGTAATCCATGCCGACGATCTCCTTGACGACCAGACCGGCGGCGCGGCAGGCGCCGGCCAGCTCATCCGGGCGGATCAGGCGGTCGTAGCGATGGGTGCCACGCGGCAGCAGGCGCAGGACGTACTCGGCGCCGACGATGGCGGTGACCCAGGCCAGGGGGCTGCGGTTGATGGTCGAGAAAAACAGCTGGCCGCCGGGCCGGGCCAGCGCGGCGCAGGCCGCCACGGTGCTGGCCGGGTCGGGCACGTGCTCGAGCATCTCCAGGCAGCAGACCAGGTCGAATTGCCCTGCCCGTTCAGCGGCCAGCTCCTCGGCGGTGATCTGCCGGTAGTCGATCTCCAGCCCGGACTCGGCCTGGTGCAGGCGCGCTACGGCCAGTGGCTTGTCGGCGGCGTCAATGCCGCTGACGTGGGCGCCCAGCCGGGCCAGACCCTCGCACAGCAGGCCGCCGCCGCAGCCGATATCCACCGCCTCAACGCCTTTCGGCTCGCAGCGCTCGGCGATGTAACGCAGGCGCGGGCCGTTGATGTCGTGCAGGGGGCGAAAGTCGCCGTCGGGGTCCCACCACCGCGCCGCCAGCGCGTTGAATTTGTCAGCCTCGCGGGGATCCAGGTTTCGTTCGGATGCGGTGTCTGAGCGCTCAGGGTTCATGGTTGAATCAGCGGTTGGAGCGCAGCCTCTGGCGCCATTCACGGCTCTGGCGCTGGATCGCGTCCGGGTCCAGGCGGGCAGGCTTGCCGTCGGCATACACACATTCACCGTCGACCCAGACTTTGGCAACCTGGTCCCGGCTGCAGGCGTAGACCAGTTGCGAGAGCACATGATGAACCGGCTGTGTCTGGAGCCTGTCAAGATTCACCGCCACCAGATCGGCCTGCTTGCCGACTTCGATCGAGCCGATCCGATCCTCGAGACCCAGGGCGCGGGCCGCGTTCAGGGTGGCCATGGACAAGGCGCGCGCGGCCGGGATGGCTTCCGGGTTGCCGCTGGCACCCTTGGCCAGCAGCGCGGCCAGGCGCATTTCGGCAAACATGTCCAGGGTATTGTTGCTGGCCGCGCCGTCGGTGCCGATCGCGATATTGACGCCACGCGCGTCGAGCTCCGCCACCGGGCAGATGCCGCTGGCGAGCTTCAGGTTCGAGGCCGGACAGTGCAGAACATGGACACCGGCCCGAGCAACACGGTCCATGTCGGCTGCCGTCAGCTGGGTCATGTGGACGGCAAGCAGCCGCGGCCCCAGCAAACCCAGCGCCGCCAGGCGATCCAGCGGGTGCTTGCCGTGCTGCTGCCGACTGCCCTCGACTTCGCCGGCGGCCTCAAGCAGATGCAGATGCACTGGGACGTCCATTTCTTCGGCTAGGGCGGCCATGCGCTCGAAGGCCGAATCGCTGACCGTGTAGGGCGCATGCGGCGCGAAGGCGCAGCTGACCAGCGCCTCGCCGTGCAGGTTCTGGTAGACCTCCAGGCCGCGGCTGAAGTATTCGTCTTCGGTCTCGGCCCAGGCGGTGGGCAGGCTGATCACCGGCAGGCCGATCACCGCGCGCATGCCGCTGCGAACCGCGGTGGCGGCGGTGACATCGGGGAAGAAATAGTTGTCGTTGAAACAGGTCGTGCCGCCGGCCAGCATCTCGGCGATGGCCAGCTCGGTGCCGGCGCGCACGAAGTCCGGCCCGACCCAGCGCTGCTCGGCCGGCCAGATATGGTCTTCGAGCCAGCGCATCAGCGGCAGATCGTCGGCCAGCCCGCGCAGCAGCGCCATGGCCGAATGGGTGTGGGCGTTGATCAGGCCGGGAATGAGCGCACAGCCGGCCAGACGCTCCCGGGCCGCGGTCGGGTAGCGCTGATCCACTGCCTCCACCGGTAGCACCGCTACAATGCGGCCGCCCTCGACGACCACGGCATGATCGACCAGCACCTCGTTTTCCGGCCGGACTGGAACGACCCAGTCCGGCAGCAGCGCCTGGAGGCCGATGCTCATCGACCTATTCCTTGACCCGGGAGACGTATTCGCCCTTGCGCGTATCGACCTTGATCAGCTCCCCTTCCTGAACAAACAGCGGCACCCGCACGGTCGCGCCGGTTTCGAGCTTGGCCGGCTTGCCGCCGCTGCCCGAGGTGTCACCTTTCAGGCCCGGATCGGTCTCCACAATTCGCAGCTCGACGAAATTCGGCGGCAGCACGGTCAGCGGCACCCCGTTCCAGAGGGTGACTTGGCACATGTCCTCTTCCTTCAGCCAGGGGATGGAGTCGGCTACCGCGGCCTCGCTGGCGGCGATCTGCTCGAAGCTTTCCGGATCCATGAAATGCCAGAATTCGCCGTCCGAGTAGAGGAATTGGATCTCCTTTTCGAACACGTCGGCGGCTTCGACCGTATCGCCGGACTTGAAAGTCTTCTCGATGCTCCGGCCGGTCTTGAGGTTGCGCACCCGCACCCGGCTGAAGGCCTGGCCCTTGCCGGGCTTGACGAACTCGTTTTCGACGATGGTGTAGGGATCGCCATCGAGAATGATCTTCAGGCCGGATTTGAACTCGCTGGTGCTGTAGGTCGCCATGCTGTCTCCGAATACAATGGTGGCCCTGCCGTCTATGGAAAACTTCGGGCGAAGGCCTAAGGGTCAATGTGTCAGCTCAATCCCCCATTTTAGCGCGAAGGCCGTCGCAGCCCAAGCCATCAGGCTGGCGAAACGAGCTGCGCCAGGCCTTTCGCGATCCGGCCGCCCTGCTGGCGGCCCTGAAACTCGATCCCGAAGCCCTGGGTTGGGAACCGGGCGCCCGCTTTCCGATGCTGGTGCCGCGCGCCTTCGCTGCCCGCATGGCGCCGGGCCGGCCGGATGATCCGCTGCTGCGCCAGGTGCTGCCGGTCGGTGCCGAGCGCCTTGCTGTCGAAGGCTTTGTCAGCGACCCGGTTGGGGACGGCGACAGTCGTGCCGGGCGCGGCCTGCTGCACAAGTACGCCGGTCGGGTGCTCCTGATCACCACCGGTGCCTGCGCGGTCCACTGTCGCTACTGCTTTCGCCAGGAGTTTCCCTATGCCTCCGAGCAGGGCGCCGCAGAGCGATGGCGCACGGCGCTGGACTATATCGCCAGGCGGGACGACATCGAAGAGGTCATTCTTTCCGGGGGTGATCCGCTGATGCTGGACACCGCGCGGCTGGCCGAGCTGAGCGACGGTCTGGCCCGGATCGGGCACCTTCGCCGGCTGCGCATCCACACCCGCCTGCCGGTCGTGTTGCCGTCTCGGGTAACCGCACAGCTCTGCGCCTGGCTCGCCGGCCTGCCGTGGCCGGTTGTGGTCGTCATCCATGCCAACCACGCCGCCGAATTCGACCCCAACGTTGACCAGGCACTGGCCATGATGCGAGCCGCGGGGGCGCATCTGCTCAATCAATCAGTGCTGCTGGCCGGCGTCAATGACAGCGCCGAGCGTCTGAACGCGCTGATGCAGCGCAGCCTGGCAGCGGGCGTGCTACCTTATTATCTGCACTTGCTGGATCGCGTATCGGGGGCTGCGCGATTCGAGGTCAGCGAACCGCTCGCTCTCGAGCTGCATGAGCAGCTCAGGCGCGAGCTTTCAGGCTACCTCGTGCCGCGCCTGGTGCGGGAACAAGCCGGCGCAGACTACAAGTTGCCGGTCCTGTGAACGCTGGCGCCGGCAGGCTTTCATCCGTCGACAACCAACGACAGTAGAGATACCGCATGGCCGGACCGAGAACTGAAATCAAGATTCTGGTCGTCACCGACGATCCCAGCGCTCCGCGCGAGCTGCTGCGGATGCTGGGCGAGGACAGCGGCGTACGCACTCTGTTTGCCGATACCGCCAATGCCGTCTCGCGAACCTTCGAAACCGAGGACGTTCACCTGGTCACGATTCAGGTCGACCCGAACGATCTCGCGCTGCTGGAGACCGCCGGCCGACTGGCGCGGGAAGGCAGCGACCCGGTGCCGATCATCGCCATCGTCAAGACCGACGATGCTCGCTCCGCGCTGGCTGCGGCCGGTGTGGGCGTGGAAGGATTCGTGTTCGCCACCAATCCCCGCCAGATTCGAAGGCTGACGCTGTTCCTGGTCGAATCCGTCCGGGCTCGCCGCGATGCCAGAACCGCGCTGCGCCGGCTCGAAGAGATCGAGAGCCGCTATACCCTGCTGTTGGACAGCTCCAGCGAAGCCATTGCCTATATCCATGAAGGCCTGCACATCTACGCCAATCGGGCCTACCTGGAGCTGTTCGGCTACGCCAGTTTCGAGGACCTCGAAGGCCTGTCGATGCTGGACCTGCTGTCGGCCAGCAAGGAAGTGCCCGATCTCAAGCAGGTCCTCAAGGCCCTGTCGCGCGACGATATCCCCGAGGATCACATGCGCCTCAATGCGCATCGTCAGGACGGCAGCGAATTTGTCGCCCTGGTCGACTTCTCGCCGGCGCGCTACGGCGGCGAGTACTGCGCTCAGATGCTGGTCCGCGAGGAAGTCGCCAGCAGCGATCCGCTGATCGCGCTGGAGTTGGAGAAGCTCAAGACCACCGACATGCTCACCGGCCTGCTGAATCGCCACGCCTTTCTCGAGCGTCTGGCCAGCGAAGTTGGCAACCGCAGCGATACCAGCGGCCTGGCCGTCCTGCTGACCAGCCTGGACAAGCCGGATGAGCTGCAGGCCAAGATCGGACTGGGCGCGACCGACGCGCTGATCCGTCAGGCCGCAGAGTTGTTCAGCGAGGCCGTGGGCGAGCATCTGGCCATGGCTCGCTTGAGCGATCACAGCTTCGGGGTGCTGGTCGAAATCCATACGCGCGAGCAGGCCGAGGCCCTGGCGGTGCGCATCGTTGACCATTGCTCGGGACGAATCATCGACGTGCGCGATACCAGCCTCACCGTCTCCGCCAGCGTCGGCCTTGCCGTCGCCGGCAGTGAAATGGCCGACGTGGACGCACTGGTCGCCCAGGCCGATTCGGCCCTGATCGAGGCCATGCGCGCTGGCGGGAACGCCTATGTGCGCTATCGCCCGCGGGTATCCAGCGACGGTGACGAGGACGATGCCGCCTGGTCGGAACGGCTGCTGCACGCCATCGACAACGACGAGTTCCGCCTGGTCACCTCGCCCATCACCAGCATGGATGACGACGGTTTCCTGATCAACGAGGTGGAGACCCGACTGCGTGCCGAAGACAGCGACGAGGTGCTGATGCCCTCGACCTACCTGCCGGCCGCCTCACGCATCGGCATGGCCGTGCGGCTGGACCAGGACATGCTCCGCCGCCTCATTCAGGCGGCGGCAGAGAAGCCGGCCAACAACGACCACTACTGGCTCGTGCCGCTCTGTCTGGACACGGTTAGGGACGACCAGGCGGTAAAGCGCCTGACCGGCCAGATCGAGAAAGGCGAGCTGGATGCCGCCCGGGTGATCTGGGGATTCCGGGAACCGGAGGTGCGGGACAAGCTGCGCAAGGTGCAGGACTTCATCACCCTGTTCAAGCCCTTCGGAGCCCAGTTTGCGCTGTGCGATGTGGGGCCGGAATCTGATGTTGAGCCGCTACTCAAGCACCTGGAAATCAATTTCCTGCGCATGGCACCCGAAATGATCCAGAACCTGAGCGGTAACGACGGCCTGCGCCAGAAGCTCGCCGAGCTGGTCGGACATGCCGACGAGCATCAGGTGCGAGTCATCGCTCCCAAGGTCGAACACACCGGCGACCTCGCGACGCTCTGGCAGTTTGGCATCACGCTGGTCCAGGGCGACTTTGTGCGCGAGGAAGCGACGATTTGATGGCCGCGGGATAGGGGTAAGAGGGGAGAGGGAAGAAGCGAGAGGGCAAGGATTTGCCCTCGTGCTCGGGCCCGTGCGGTCGGTGCGCTTGCGACTTCGGGCTAGTGGTTAGTTTGCTGCGCGACAGCGGGCCCTGGAGCCGGGCCCGCTCCGTTCATGCTCAGCGGCTGCCCTCGGCCAGCGCACGGATCCGTTCCTCCAGCGGCGGATGACTCATCATCAGGCGCTTCAGCCCTCCTCCAACCCGGCCGCGAATTCCGAAAGCCTCCACCGACTCCGGCAGCTGGCTGGGCTGATTGACCGTCTGCAAACGACGCAGCGCGGCAATCATGTTGTCGCGACCGGCGAGGCGAGCCCCGCCGGCATCCGCTCTGAACTCACGCCAGCGCGAAAAGGCCATCACGATCATGCTGGCGAGCACGCCAAGCACCATTTGCAGCACGATCACCGTAATCATGTAGCCGGGGCCATAGCCCCGTTCGCTGCGAAACACGACACGATCGATGAGCTGGCCGAGCACACGCGACAGCAGCAGCACGAAGGTGTTGAGCACGCCCTGCAGCAGGGTCAGGGTGATCATGTCACCGTTGGCGACATGGGCCACCTCGTGGCCCAGTACCGCCTCAACCTCGTTCTCGCGCATGCCGCGCAACAGGCCGGTGCTGACCGCCACCAGTGCATTGTTGCGCGAGGCACCGGTCGCAAAGGCGTTGGGTTCCGGGGCGTCGTAAATGGCAACATCGGGCATGCCGATCCCCGCCTCGCGAGCCTGGCGTGCCACCGTCTCCACCAGCCAGCGCTCAACCTGATTCGAGGGCTGAGTGATGATGCGCGCCCGCGTGCTCCGGATCGCCATCGACTTCGACATCAGCAGCGAAATGATCGCCCCGCCCATGCCGAAGATCAGGGCCATCAACAGAATCCCTGCGTGGTTGACATTGATGCCCTGACTGACCAGCCAGGGTTCCAGCAGCGTCATGACGATGCCCAGCACCACCAGCACGGCGAGGTTGGTACCCAGAAACAGTGCGATTCTCTTCATCCTTGCCTAGCCTCGTTGAACCTGCCTGACCGAATCGTACAATGATGGCGTCACCGCGCGATTGCAATAGGATTTGCCGCCCTGCCCCGTCCTGACACAGCCGCCGCCGATGCCGCGACCCCCGTGCCCTGCGGACGCTTCGCGCCCTCGCCCACCGGCCCACTTCATTTTGGCTCCCTGCTGGCCGCCGTGGGCAGCTATCTGCAGGCGCGCCGCCGCGGTGGACGCTGGCTGCTTCGAATCGAAGACATCGACCCACCGCGCGAGGTTCCCGGCGCTGCTCAGGCCCAGATCGAGACGCTGGCTCGATTCGGCCTGCGCTCCGACCTGCCGGTGGTCCACCAAAGCCAGCGCTTCGCAGCCTACCGCCGCGTCAGCGAGGCGCTGCTGTCCGTCGACAAGGCGTTCTGGTGCGGCTGCTCCCGGGCCGATCTGCCGGCCAGCGGCGTGTATCCCGGCCGCTGTCGAGATGGCATGGCGCCGGGCAAACAAGCCCGGAGCCTGCGCCTGCGCGTGGACGATCGCGTCATCTCCTTTGACGATGCGCTGCAGGGCCGATATCAGCAGAATCTGGCCCAGGCCTGCGGCGACTTCGTGATCTGGCGCGCCGACGGGCTGCCTGCCTATCAGCTTGCCGTGGTGGTCGACGATGCGGCGGCCGGCGTGACCGAGGTGGTCCGTGGCTCCGATCTGATCGACTCCGCGCCGCGACAGATTCACCTGTATCAGTGCCTGGGCCTCGATCCGCCCAGCTACCTTCATTTACCCCTGGTGGTTGACGAGCACGGTCGCAAACTGAGCAAATCCGACGCTGACGACCCTGTCGAGAGCAGGCCACCGGGCACGGCGCTGCGCCTGGTTCTGCGCGCGTTGGGCCATGAGCCACCGACCGGGGCGCGTTCGCTCGACGCCCTGTTCAGCTGGGCCCTGCGGAACTGGCAGGTCAGGCGCATTCCTCGAGGGCCGGTGTGCATCGGGGTTCATCCGACCGGTGGCTGAGGCTATACTGCCCGGCACCCTTGCAACACCGGAATGCCGATGCATCCGAACTATCTGGATTTCGAACAGCCGATCGCCGAGCTGGAAGCGAAGATCCGCGAACTGCGCAATGTCGGCAGCGACAATGCGCTGAATCTGGAAGATGAAATCCGGCGCCTGGAAGAAAAGTGCCGCGAACGCACCCAGGCCATTTTCTCCGGCCTGAGCGACTGGCAGGTCTCCCAGCTGGCGCGTCATCCGCAGCGCCCCTACACGCTCGACTACATTCCGATGGTGTTCGAGCGCTTTGAGGAGTTGCACGGAGACCGGGCCTATGCCGACGATCACGCCATCGTTGCCGGGCTGGCCTCGCTGGAGGGTCGCGGCGTGGTCGTGATCGGCCACCAGAAGGGGCGCGATACCAAGGAAAAGGTGTATCGCAATTTTGGCATGCCGCGACCCGAAGGCTACCGCAAGGCGATGCGCCTGATGCAGCTGGCCGAGCGCTTCGGCCTGCCGATCATCACCTTTATCGACACCCCGGGCGCCTACCCCGGCGTCGGCGCCGAGGAGCGCGGCCAGTCCGAGGCGATCGCACGGAATCTGAAGCTGATGGCCCGGCTGCGCGTGCCGATCATCTGCAACGTGATTGGTGAAGGCGGCTCCGGCGGCGCGCTGGCTATCGGGGTTGGCGATCGCACCAACATGCTGGAGTACAGCATCTACTCGGTGATTTCGCCGGAGGGCTGCGCGTCGATCCTGTGGAAGAACGCCGGAAAGGCCGAAACCGCTGCCGAAGCACTCGGCCTGACGGCCTCCCGTTTGAAGCAGCTCAAGCTCATCGACAAAATGATCAAGGAGCCTCTGGGCGGCGCCCATCGAGCGCCTCAGCGGGTGGCGGTCAAACTCAAGGAGACCTTGATCGCGCAGCTCGCGCGGCTGGAAGAGCAGCCGGTCGAGGCGCTGCTCGAAGACCGCTATCAGCGGCTGATGGGCTACGGCGCTTTCGAGCGCAGCTGAGGCAGAGTCCAGCGGATGGCGCCGGCGTCCGATCCGCGCCTGCTGCCCGGACGCGGTGAAATTCTGATCGCTTTCAGCGGCGGGCCGGATTCGGTCTGCCTGGCCAGCTGGTTGGCCGAGAACCTGCCGGAGCGACCGCTGCTTTGCGTCCATATCGATCACGGCATGGATTCGGGCAGCGCTGAGCGCGCCGCCCGGGCTCAAATGATCGCCGGCACGCTGGGCTTGCGCTGCCAGATCGAGTCCGTTGACGTCAAGGCCGGCCAGGGGCCGGAGGGCGGCGCCCGACGAGCCCGCTATGCCTGCTTCGCCCGCTTGCTTGCGCCAGACCAGCTGCTGGTCACCGCTCACCATGCCGACGACCAGGCCGAGACCATCCTGATGCGCCTGCTACGCGGCGCCGGCGCGTCGGGTCTGGCCGGCATTCCGGCCCAGCGCGTGTTTGCCGATGGCTGGTTGGCCCGGCCGCTGCTGGGCTGGCCCCGCCCGCGGATCATGGCCTGGCTGGCCGATCGCAGCCTGCGCTGGGTCGACGATCCGGCCAATCGCGACCTGTCGCTGGATCGGAACTTCATTCGCCACGAAATCATGCCGCGCCTCCGAGCGCGTTGGCCCGGTGTGGATCGCAGCGTGTTGCGCAGCGGCGAGCTTTGTGCCGGTGCCGCAGCGATGATCGAGGCCCGGAGCCTGGCCGATCTGGACCAGGCCCGGATCAGCCATGATCGCCTGTGCTGGGAGACGGTCGCGAAGCTGCCCGTCTTTCGTCAAGCCGAACTGCTGCGGCGGTGGTGCCTGGCACTGGGCATCGAGCCGCCCCCCGGTGTGCGCCTTGACGCGTATCTCGCCCAACTCCGCGATGCCCGTCCCGATCGTAGCCCCGAGCTGCGCTGGCACAACACCCTGATCCGGCACTACAACCAACAGCTCTGGCTGCAATCAGGCCCCGATATTGATCTGAGTTGGTCAGCGCAGTGGTCCGGGCAGCAGCCCCTGGCGCTGCCCATGGATCTGGGTGAGCTGGCACTGTCCGCGCCGCTGTCGACGGCGGCGCGATGGGAGGTTCATCTGGGCAGTACTGGTGAGCGCATTCAGCTGCGGAGCGGCGGCCGGCACGCGGTCAAGAAACTGATGAACGAGGCCAGGGTCGCACCCTGGCGCCGCCGACTGTGGCCGCGCCTGTGGCAGGACGGACAATTGCTGGCCGTGGGAGATCGCTGGCTGGACAGCGGTTTTCGATCCCGCCTCGACGAGATGGGTTTGCGGCTGGAATGGCGCCGCGCCGGCGGCGCCGACGGGTTACCATGAAGTGGCATGCCGCCCTGACCGACGTTCACGTCTCGCAGGCGTTCATGACCACCAGCTGATCAGCACTGGCCGGACCGGATCCCGGTGATCGGCGCCAGCCAGGGACCGGGAAACTGCAGGAGCAATCATGGCGAAGAAAGCCGCGCAACAGAACGACCAGGACCCCGACTTTGAAGTGGCGCTGGCCGAACTTGAACGCCTGGTCGAGCAGCTTGAGTCCGGCGAACTGACGCTGGCCGATTCGCTGAAGCACTTTGAACAGGGCGTTCGGCTCAGCCGACTTTGCCACGCCCGTCTCGACCAGGCCCGCCAGACCGTCGAACTGTTGTCTCGGCCTGAGGACGAGTCCAGTGCAGCGCCTTTCAGGCCCGCCCCGGGCAACAACGGATCCGCCGGAACGTCAGATTGATCCGCTCACCGATGGCCAGCCGCGTCCTCGGCAGCTGATGCTGCCAGTGGTGCTGCAGATCACCGCTCATCACCAGCAGGCTGTCGTCGGCCAGCGCCAGGGAAAGGGACTTGCCACCGGCTTTGGGTCGCAACAGGAATCGCCGTTCGGCGCCGAAGCTGACGGAGGCGATCAGCGGGTCCGGACCAAGCTCCGGCTCGTCGTCGGCGTGCCATCCCATCGCATCGTTGCCGTCCCGGTAGCGGTTGGCCAATACGCTGTTGAAATCGGCGTCCAGCAGGGTCCGAAGTCGGCCCAGAATGGTGTGCAGCGCCGAGGTCCAGGGGGTTGCTGCCAGAGTCCGGCCCGAATAGCGATAACGGACGCCTTCGGCGCCATGGAAGGCCACCAGGCGAGGCTGCGCCACTTCGCGCCCGAACATGACGATGCTGCGCTGCGCCCAATTCAGCTCCGAGCACAGCGCCGCAAACAGAGGCTTTGCCCGAGCCGGACCGAACACACCCTGCCAGTAGTCGAGCCGGCCGTTTGGCGGCAGGTTCAGATGCCAGCCGCTGGCTTGTTTCGTTCCGCTCCTGTTCATGATCGGCTCATCACGCGGTGATAATATTGTCATCGACAGGAGTGCACTCACCATTGTGGAGGTCTAGCTAATGAAAACATGTTCCCGTCGTCATTTGTTCAAGCTGGCTGGCGCCGGCTCGCTGGCCATGATGTTGCCGGCGCTTACCAGTCTGTCGTCCGGCCTCGCCTTCGCCGAGGAGAACGCTGTGGACCCCGAAAGCCCGCAAGCCAAGGCGCTGGGCTATGTCCACCACTACAGCGAAGTCGACGCATCGCGGTGGCCGCGTTTTCGGGAAGGCCAGATCTGCTCGAACTGCCAGCTGGCGCAAGGTGACCTCAGCGCCGACTGGATGGGCTGCAGCATCTTTCCCGGCAAGAAGGTTGCCCATGATGGCTGGTGCAGCGCCTGGGTGCAGCGCGCGGGTTAAACCGGGTCGAAAGCCTGATCAGCAGTGGAAAGCCGGCCTTTGGGCCGGCTTTTTTTGTGCCAATCAGCGGGTAATCTCGCGCCAACAGGGTCGCTATCGGGCCCTGGACAGCAGCCACCAGGCAAACAGGGCCAGACCCAGCGGCGGCGCCAGCGCGACCGGGATGACAGGCCAATCCATCACCAGCCCGGTATAACTGATCAATTCCACCAACATCTGGAACCCCAGCCCGAGCACCAGGGCTGCCACCAGTCGCACGCTCATCGCCCGGCTTTTCAAGGGTACGGCGGAGGTTGCCATTGCCGCGAGCACCATGCCCAGACAGGTCAAGGGCAAGGCCAGTCGTCGCCAGAGCACCATCTCGAACTCGGCCACCTCCTGATTGCGCGCCTTGAGGCCTTGCACATAGAGCCAGAGGTCGCTGATCGACAGCGCCGCTGGTGGACTGAGCAGCAGCTCCAGCTGTCGGGCGCTCAGAAAGGAAGGCCAGGCCAGCGCATCACGACGGACCAGAAAGCCGTCGTCGCGACGGTCGAAATCGCGCACGGTCACTTCTTCCATGGCCCAGCTGCCATCACTTTGAACCAGCGCCTGGGCCGCATGGACATGACGCCGCAGGCGGCCGTCCGGATCGAATTGATACAGATTGATATCCGTGGGAATGCGACCCAGGTGCAGCGTCTGGACATTCAGAAACTCCTGCTCCTGGCGGACCCACAAGCCGTGCGAGGGATGCCACAGCCCGTTATCGCCCAGCGAGGCCCCGAGCACACGCTCAGGGCCCTGATGCACTTGCGGTGTCAGCCATTGCAGGGCCGCCAGCCCAAGCAGGGCAATCGCTATTCCGGGGATCAGGGCCGTCCTCGTCAAGCGCCAGATCGATACCCCCGCCGCGCGCATCACGGTCAACTCCTGACGCCCTTGCAAGCCGCTCATGGCCGCGGCCGTCGCCAGCACGGTGATCACCGGCAGCAGATCGACCAGCGCTTCGGGAACGCCGAGAACAGACTCGAGCGCGATCATCAGCAAACCGCCGCCACCGGCGATACCGGATTCAAGACGCTGCAGCAGGTCCAGCAGCCAGATCAGCGCACCGATCGCCAGGGCGGCAACGAGATAGCTGGCCAGCAGCTGCTGAACCAGGTACTGCCGGAGAATCCTCATAGCGGCGCCCCTGGGCCCCGCTGGACCAGCCAGTAGCGAACCACCAAGGCCGCCAGCGCCAGCAGCGGCGCCGCGAAGGCGCCCGGCCAAAGCGCCAGGCTACCCTGCTCCATCCAGTTGATCAGCACCCCGAGCAAGCTGAAATAGAGCGTCGTGACGACCGCCGCCGAAAGGACGCGAGCGGACTGGCCGAGGCGCGGATTGATCCGGCTGATCGCCACTGCGGTCAGGGCCAGGACAAGTACCGAAACCGGCGCAACCAGCCGCCAACCCAGCTCGGCGCGCTCGATCGGAGCCTCGCTTGAGGCCAGCATCGGCGTGCTCATGGCCCGACGCAACTGCGCCCGGCGCGGCGCGTCGCGGCCCTCGAAGCTCACTTCGAAGCGCTCGAAGCGACCGATCAGCTCGTCCTCGCCATCGCGTTCGATTCGATAGCTCTGCACATCGCCGCTGAAAATCAGGCGCACCATCCCGTCAGCCTCATCCGCTTGCTCCAGGCGTTGCGCCCTCACCAGGCCACGGCTGTCAGGCAGCCGCTGATGAACCATGACGTCGACCAGCCCCTGGCCGCTGCGGCCGCCGGCATAGATCAGCCATTGCTGATCGCCGACCTGAAAGCGGCCAGGCTCGATGCGCTCAAGGTTGACGCTGGCAGCCAGCGTTCGCTCCATCTCATACAGCGTGGCGTAAGCCCAGGGCCTGAACAGCATCGACAGCGCGGCCACCAACACGGCCAGCATCAGCACCCAGAATCCGACCGCCAGCACGATCCTGCGGCGTCCCGCTCCGCTGGCAGCCAGCGCGGTGATCTCATGCGCGGCCTGCATCCTACCGAGGCCGATCACGATGCCCAGCGTCAGCGCAATCGGGATCAGCACATCCAGAAACAGCCCCAGGCGCAGGCCGGCCATCGCGCCGACCACGTCCATCGGCAGACCTTCCGCCGCGGCCCGGGCCAGCAGCTGACTGGCATAGAACACCAGCACGACGACCAGCAGGAAAACAAAGACGCCGATCACCGGGCGCAGGATTTCTCGAGCCAGGTAGCGATCGATGATCATGCCGGGCCTTCCCGTTGCGACAACACCTGGCTGACCAGCGCCAGATCAGCCGCCGAGTCCACATCCACAGCCGCAAGTGGATCGGTCAGGCGACAGGCGCGGACGCGCAGGCCCGCGCGCCGCGACAGCAGCGCGCAGGCCTCATCGAGGCTGAGCCGGCCGCTCAGAAAGCGCAGCAGGGACCACCAGCCCAGCAGCGAAACAATTCGCCAGGGCTGCTTTCGGTTTTGCTCGACCTGGCGCCACAGCTCGAGCATGGCGCCGGCCCGGCGATTTCTGAAAAGGAACAGATTGGCGCCGCCCACGCCGCCGTCTCGAAACGGGTAGCGCGTCCGCCGCGAGCCGGGAAACCGGGCCATGACGCGGGCGTGTTCAACCACGCCAAAGACCAGGTCCGCATCGGCATCGGGCTGGACCAGCAGCGCCTCGATCCAGGCCGGATCCAGCAGCGGATGGTCGGCAGTGGCGAGGATCACCGGGCCATCCGTGTCGAGATGCTTCAGCGCCGCAGCCACGCTCAGACTGGGCGAGCTTGAGGGCGCCACCCGCTCGATCCGGTGCCCGGTGGGATCAAGGGCCGCCAGAACCGCTTGATGCCCGACGCTGGCCGGTGCGACGACCACCAGCCGCCCCAGGCCTGGCCAGCCGAGCAGGGTCGTCAGGACCCGATCGAGCATGGCCCGGCCGAGCACCGGCACCAAGGTCTTGCCCGCGACGCCGGCCGCCTCGGCCAGCGGGTCATCGGGGCCGCGATCGCCAGCCAGCAGGATCACGTCGGCTGTTGCCGCGACCGCGGTCAAGCCAGCCTCCGCTCAAACAGCCGATAGCATTTGTAGCGATCGCCGCCCATCGCCTCGATCATGGAATTCATGCCCTGATTGGATTGCAGTATCCAAGATACCTCGACACGCTCGACACCGTCGGCATGGAGGGCGCGCCTGACTCGATCAATCATGCCAAAGCTGATCGCCGCGCCACTCGGACCGCGTTGATAAGCCGGGCGCACACCCATCAGCGGCACCCGCGCCGAGCGCGCCTTGCACTGCTTGATGCGCCACAGCAGGCGCGCCCAGCCCAGCGGCAGCAGTCTACCGCCGAGATCCGCAATCAGCTCGTTGATATTGGGCAGGGCCACGATGAAGCCGGCCGGCTCACCGTCAACCTCTGCGATGCAGGTGTATTCGGGCCTGATCACCTGCCGCAGGGCCTTGCCCATGTGCTGAAACTCGGCCTCGCTCATGGGCACGAAGCCCCAGTTCGCCGACCAAGCCGAGTTGAACAGGGATTGCATCAGCTGCAGTTCGTCCTGGTAGCGCCCAAAATCCATCGTCCGAAAGCGAATCCGGTCGCCAAGCCGGGTCAGCAGACGACTCATCGCCGGCGGCGCCGCAAAGTCCGGCGGCAGCAGATACGCATACAGATCCATCACCGGTGCCAGTCCGGCTTGCTGCAGGCGCTCCGCGTAGTAAGGCCGGGCGTGCCCCATCATCACCATCGGCGGAGTATCGAAGCCGTCGACCAACAGGCCGCAAGCCTGATTGATGTTGAGGTCGAACGGCCCTCGCATCACCGCGCAACCGCGCTCCCTGAGCCAGGCGCCGGCGGCGCCGAGCAGCGCGTCGACAACCGCAGGCTCGTCGACGGACTCGAACTGGCCGAAGTAACCCACCGGCCCGTCCGGAGAGGCCGGCTGCCGCCGATCGATCTGGGCGCTGATCGTGCCCACCGGCCGGCCACCGTCGCGGGCCAGGAACGCAACCGCTTCGGCGTGCTCAAACCAGGGGTGTCGGGCCGACCACTGCTGGCGGCGCTCCATGGCCAGCGGCTCGACCCAGTTTTCATCCCTGGCATATACTGCGCGCGGAACGCTGAGGAAGGCGCGCCGGTCGGCGCGGCCGGCCAGCGGATTGACCGTCAGCCCGGATGGTCCGATACTGTCACCCCGCCGGCCTGTCATGCCAGCGTCACCGAGGCGCCGGACTTCGATTCCGGCCCAGCGCAGCCCCCGGCCGCAGGGAAACAAGGGCGGCCGGACGGCACACGCCGCCCGGGGCGCGAGAAAAACAATGTTTTCATTTGCTTGGCTGGGAACTTATAATGGTAGGTTATCGTGCCACTATAATAAGAATCCCATGCGGGACGCTACAACAAGAAGGGATATTACAGCTTTGATGCAGCTTCCTACTCCAACCAACAATTCCCTGCCCCTGAAAACCGCCGGCTACCGCAGCCTGGCCGAAGCCCTTGATTACGCCGCTCAGGGCACGACCGGCTGCAATTTCTATGACGGTCGCGGCGAGCTGACGACCGTTCTCAGCTACGCCGAGCTCCGCGCCGAGGCCCGTCGCCTGGCCCGTCGTCTGCATGGCCTGGGTCTTCAGCGCGGCAGTACGATCGCACTGGTTGCCGATACGCACCCGCATTTCCAGGTGTTTTTCTTTGCCTGTCAGTACGCTGGCCTGGTACCGGTGCCGTTGCCGGCCGCGGTTCACCTGGGCGGCCGCGAAGCCTTCGTATCGCATCTGCGAGCGATGCTTGAAGATTGCCAGGCTTCGGCCGCGTTTGCGCCGGAGAGTTTCAGCGGATTTCTCGAAGAGGCCGCCGATGGCCTCGGCCTGCGCCTGACCGGCACCCTGGCGGACTTCATGGCGCTGGAGCCAGCCGAGGACCTGCCGGCGCCGCCCGAGCCCGGCGAGCTGGCCTACCTGCAATACACCTCCGGCAGCACCCGATTCCCGCGCGGCACCATGATCACCCAGCGCGCCGTGCTCGCCAATCTAGCCGGCATCCTGCAGTACGGTGTCCAGATCCGGCGCGGCGATCGGTTCATGTCCTGGCTGCCCTACTACCACGACATGGGCCTGGTGGGCCTGATTCTAGGCCCGGTCGTATCGCAGCTGTCGGTGGACTATCTGGGGACGCGAGAGTTCGCCATGCGCCCGCGCCTTTGGCTCAGCCTGATGTCGGAGAACCGCAGCACGATCTCGTTCAGCCCGCCGTTCGGCTACGCCCTGTGCGCGCGCCGCCTGCGCGACAGCGATCTGGAGCGCTTCGATCTGTCCTCCTGGCGGGTTGCCGGCGTGGGTGCCGAAATGATTCGCCCCGCCTGGCTCAAGCGCTTCGCCGCTGCCCTTGCCCCGGCCGGCTTCCATGAAACCGCCTTTCTGCCCTGCTACGGCATGGCCGAATGCTCGCTGGCCGTCAGCTTCGCCCCGCTGGGGCAGGGCCTGGAGATTGATCGCCTCGACGCCGACCTGCTGGCGCATGAGCGCATCGCACGTCCGCTCGGCCCGACTGATCCGGCGCCGCGAGTCAGCGAGTTCGTCAACTGCGGGCGCCCGCTGCCTGAGTATGAGGTGGAAATCCGCGACGTCGCCGGCCAGCTGGTGGCCGAACGCCAGTGCGGCGTGATTCACCTGCGCGGCCCCAGCGTGATGAAGGGCTATGCCAACAATCCGGAAGCCTCGGCCCTGTCGCTCAGCGATGACGGCTGGCTGAATACCGGCGACATCGGTTACCGGGCCGGCGATTCGCTGTTCATCACCGGTCGCGCCAAGGATCTGCTCATCATCAACGGCCGCAACATCTGGCCGCAGGACCTGGAGTACGTGGCCGAACAGCAGCCGGAGGTCCGGCCGGAAGATGCGTCGGCTTTTTCCATCCCGGGCGAAGACGGCAGCGAGGTTGCGGTGCTGGTCGTGCAGTGCCGGGAGCGGGACGCCTTCCGTCAGGCTTCATTGGTCGAGCGCTTGAAGCAGCGGATCCAGTCCGAGTTCGGCATCGCCTGCCTGATCGAACTGGTGCCGCTGCATACCCTGCCCCGCACCTCCTCCGGCAAGCTGTCTCGCAGCGGTGCCCGGCTGGACTTTCTCAAGCGCAATGGTCTGGAAAACCGGCAGGTGCTGCCGCGTGAACTGGTCGACCGCACCCCGCACACCGAAGCGGTCGAAGACGTCCGTCACTGACGCGGCGTCCGCGCCGCGCAGACCCGCATGACCCGCATTGCCATCACCGGCGCGACCGGCTTCGTCGGTCGCGCCTGTCTGCGCGAGCTGCTGGCCAGAGGCTGGCAGGCGCGGGTGCTGCTGCGAGCGGGTCGCAGCCTGGAAGCCTCGGATCAGGTCGAGATCGTAGCGGGCAGCATGGAAGACTCCGCCGCCCTGCTGGCGCTGGTGCGCGAGGTCGATGCCGTCATTCATATCGCCGGCGCCATCAGCGGCCGCCATTACAACGATTTTGCCCGCACCAACGCCGCTGGCTGCCTGCACCTGGTTCAGGCCATGGCGGCGGCGAACCCTTCGGCACGACTGGTTCATGTGTCCAGCCTCGCCGCGCGCGAACCCGCGCTGTCGGATTACGCCGCCAGCAAACGCGCTGGTGAGGAGATCATCACGAGCAGCCGCCTGAGCAGCCTTATCATTCGGCCGCCGGCAGTGTACGGCCCGCATGATCCGGCGCTTCGCCCGCTCTGGCAAATGCTCGCGCGCGGCCTGCTGCCGCGACTGGGCCCATCCTCGGCGCGTTTTTCACTGCTGCATGTGGACGATCTGGCCCGGGCGCTGGCGGATGCCAGCCAGAGCTCGGCCAGGCCCGACAGGCCAATCTGCCTCCACGACGGCAAGCCCGGCGGCTACAGCTGGGCCGAACTGGCGAGCCTGGCCGCGGCGAGACGCGGCGGCCGGGTTCGGATTGTCCCGGTGCCACGCGCCCTGTTGGGCAGCCTGGCGATGATCAACCTGTTCGGCGCCCGGCTCCACCGCGGCTCAGCGCCGGTGCTGGTGCCGGGCAAGGTGCGCGAACTGGTCCACCCCGACTGGGTCTGTGATAATACGGTCTTGCCTGGCTGCCCCGACTGGACACCGATGATTGAATTTTCCGAAGCCCTGAACCAACTTCCCGGCTGGAGCCGATATCAATGAGCGATACCCGCGCGACTGTCGATGATGCGATCGCCACGGCCCTGGACGCCGCCCTGCCCGAGCTGGGCGATATGGACCGGAACGCCACCCTGACCGGCGACATGGGGCTGGACTCGGTACAGATCATGAATCTGGTCATGGAGATCGAGGATCAGCTCGACCTGTCGGTGCCGGTGGATGTATTGTCAGAGGTGCAAACCCTCAATCAGCTGGCTGAGCGACTGGTCCAGATCAAGGAGAGCGCCCGATGAGCCTGTTTGAAAAGTTCATGCCGCTGGCCGCGACTCGCGCCGGGCTGGGCAATGATGGTCCGGCGCCGATCGCAACACCCATTGACCGGGTTCTTTCGGCCACCCGAGGCCTGATCGACGGCCACGAGGTTCTGCTGGCCGGCACCAACAATTACCTGGGCTTGACCTTCCATCCTGAGGTTGTCGACGCCGCGCGGGTAGCGGTCGAAAGCCAGGGCACGGGCACTACCGGCTCTCGGATGGCCAATGGTAGCTACGGTGAACATCGCGCATTGGAAGCTGAGCTCGCCGCCGGCTTTGGCTGGCCCTCGGCGATCGTCTTCTCGACCGGCTACCAGGCCAATCTGGGTACCCTCTCCGCCCTGGCCGGCAAGGAGGACTACCTGCTGGTCGATTCCGACAGCCATGCCAGCATTTACGATGGCTGCCGCCTGTCGCAGGCCGAGACGATCCGCTTTCGTCATAACGACCCCGACAATCTGGACCGCCGCCTGGAACGTCTTGGCGACAAGGCCAGGCGCGCGCTGGTCGTGGTCGAAGGCCTGTATTCGATGCTGGGCGATCAGCCGCCGCTGGCCGAGTTTGTCGAGGTCAAGAATCGTCACGGTGCCTGGCTGCTGGTCGACGAGGCCCATTCCTTCGGCGTGTTCGGGGAGCTTGGGCTGGGTCTGACCGAGGACCGAGGCCTGCTGGACCAGGTCGACTTCATCGTCGGCACTTTCTCGAAAAGTCTGGCCGGTATCGGCGGCTTCTGCGTCAGCCCGCATCAGGAACTGGAGCTGATGCGGCTGGCTTGTCGCCCCTATATCTTCACCGCATCGCCCTCGCCGGCGGTGATCGCCGCGACCCGGGCCGCCCTGCGCCTGCTGCTGGCCGGCCAGGCGCTGCGCCGCCAGCTGCACCGCAACATCGAGCGCCTCTATGCCGGCCTGAAAGCACAGGGATTCCGTTTGGGCAGTGAAATGCCCGGCCCGGTGGCCGCCATCATCCTGCCCGATCGCGACACGGCGCTGGCCTACTGGCGGGGCCTGCTGGACGCGGGCGTTTATGCCAACCTGATGATTCCGCCGGCAACGCCGTCCGGATTGAATCTGTTGCGAATTTCCCTGAGCGCGGCGCACAGCGACCAGGATATCGACCAGATTCTGACCGCTCTGGCCCAGCTTGCCGGGGCCGCCGAGGCGCGCAAGGCTGCCGCGGCTCGCTGATTACCGGGCCCCTGCCCGAGATCCTTGAGCCCGGGCCGCCGGGCTCAAAACCAGCCGCCAGACCACTACCAGCTTTCGACGATGGTCTTGCGCTCCATCGGATCCATGGCCGCAATGCGCTCATCGGCGTAGTACGAGTCGCTACGAATTGAACGGGTCGAAATCTCGGCAAAGATGCAGCCCTTGCGAGTGCTGAACGCGTGCAGCTGGTCGCGCTCGACCAGCAGTTTGTCACCAGGCTTGAGGTGAATGATGTCGCCTTCCAGGTCCACCTCCAGGTCACCCCAGAGCATGTGGAAGGTTTCTTCCTTGCTCTTGTGCTTGTGCTGAGGGTGCTTTTGGCCTGGCAGCATGATCAGGAACTTGTTGCAGTACTCACGGTTGATCGAATTGATCAGCACGCAGCCGGTTTCGCGGAAGCGATCCAGGCCATAGTGGTGCGAGATCTCGATACTGATGTCATCGCCCAGCGCGATGCCGGCCTCGTACAGCTGGCCCTTGGCATCGTGCAGAATGCCGCGAACCTGGCTGTATTTGTCAGACTGGGCGCGCTCGAACAGGGCCTCATCGGCGGCGTAATCTCGCGAGGCGACGTAGTGGGCGCGGTACTGGCCGAATTGACCCGAGGTCAGCTGCCCATCCTGGCAGGGCATGGCGAAGAACACATCAGCGCGCGTCAGCTCTTCGCCCTTCTTGATCGGGCGCCGGGCGAACACGCCGCGCTGCAGCTGCAGCAGCGACTCATACTCCTTCTGGCTGACGTGCTTGCCATCGTCAACGCCCATGATTGCCCGCGCGCGCTCGGCGGCGTCGATCCAGCGCCCGGCCTGCTCGGGATTCATCGAGTACTTGTTCAGCTCAATGCTGTCGGTTGCAACGCCGAAGTGACGCTCCAGCAGCTTCGCGCCCTGGGCCACTGCCACCATCACCACATCCGTGTTGTCCGGCGCTTCATGGCCGGAGTAGCCGATCGTGACATAGGGATACCGGCGGATCATCTTGGCCATGAAGTTCATGGCATGCCGCTCGTACGGGGTCGGATACAAGGACACGCAATGCATGATCGCCAGTTCGGGCACGCGCTTGCTCAAGTAGGTGACCAGGTTGTCGATCTCGTAGATCGACAGGCCACCGGTCGAGGCGATCACCGGCCGTCGGGCGCGAGCGATTTCTTCCAGCAGCGGCCAGTCCGTGGCCGAACAGCTGGCGACCTTGATGATATCGACGCCCAGCGCCTGGCACAGGCCCACTGAAGCTTCGTCGAACGGCGTGGCGACGGTGACCAAACCGGCGCGCCGGGTGGCATCGACCAGCTGACGAAACTGGCCGTCGTCCAGGCGTGTGCTCTCGAAGCGCGGGATATGCATGATGTCATCCCGGCCCTTGGCGGCAGGGTGAATGAAACTATCCAGTTCTCGAAACTGGAACTTGACCGCGGCCCGCACCCGATGCTCGCGCGCCAGACGCGCGGCAGCATCGATGATCGCCAGGCCGTGATTGACATCCCCCTGGTGGTTGTTGGCCATTTCGAAGATGTACAGCTTGTCGAAAATCTTGCTCATGCGGGCTCTCTCGTGTTCGGGTTCGGGCTGTTGGTGTTCGTGACATCGGACAGACCGCACAGGGCAAGCGCCTGGCTCAGGCTGACCAGGCGGTCGTCCACGTAATAGTCGGCGGGTGGTTTGCCAAAGCGCAGCTCGTGATGGCGGACACCCCAGCGCGCCATCTGCTCGGCCGTGACCTCACGCCAATCCTTGCCGGTGCCAGAGCCGCGCGCGGTAAACAGCACGATGTGGCAGCCGTGATCGTACAAGGCGTTGACGCGCCGGACGTTCTCCATGATCGGCCCGGCCGCGGCATAATCCAGCTCCGGAACGGCCTCGGCCAGCACCCCGTCGATGTCGATCACCAGGCGACGCGGTGCCTCCCGCCTCGGCGCCGTAACCGCTGCAAGGCCCCGGTCTCTAAGTGCGGTTTCCACCTGCGCCACATCGTCCAGGGTATCAATGCTGAGCTGCGGCTCCTCGATCACCACGGCGCCGCAGCGGGCACCGATCAAGCTATTGTGCTCGGTCAGGGTCGCTCGCTTCAGGGCGTAGGCGACCCCATTGCGATGGTAGACCGGCTGCAGCTGCTGACGGGCGATCACCGCCTCACCGCGGGGGTCGAAGTAGTCAAGGCGGCCGTCGGGCTTCAGCACCAGTTGTTTCAGCGGATGGGCCTTGAGATCGGTAGGGCTGACGGTCCAGACCGCGTCCAGATCATCCTCGATCAGCCGATCGACCGTGGCGCGCACCTGCTCCGGCCGACGCAGCGGCGAAGTCGGCTGCAGCATGACGACGACATCGTAATGCGAGCCATCCTGAGCCTCGGTGGCTTCGAGCGCGTGGCGGAGCACATCGACATCGCCAATCCGGTCCCCGGACAGCGCCGTCGGTCGCATGAACGGCGCTTCCAGGCCGTGCTCGATGGCGGTCTGGCGAATCAGCAGATGGTCTGTCGAAACCACCGCGCGATCAACCCACGCCAGGGCCGCGACGCACTCGGCGGTGTGGACCAGCAGCGGGCGCCCCGCCACCGGCAGCAGGTTTTTCATTGGAATGCCCTTGCTGCCGCCGCGAGCGGGCACAACCACCAGAATGCGCTGACCGGCCAGCATCGTGCTCAGTCACCAAGGCTCACGCGCCGACCCTCTCGGGCTGATCGCAGCGCGGCCACGATGACCTGCATGGTCTCGATGCCGCTATCCAGATCCAGCGGCGAGGGCTGATCAGGCTGAGCCAACAGCTCACCGACATGCTCGATCTCGCCGCGGAAGTCATCCGGGCGCGTTTTCGCCACGCGCTGCTCCAGCGTCTCATCGCCGTGTCGAACCAGACGCACGAGATCATGATTCGGGTCCACGCTGACCTGCCATTCCAGATAGCCTTCGGT
The DNA here is from genome assembly GCA_050485825.1 of Gammaproteobacteria bacterium. Lineage (GTDB taxonomy): Bacteria > Pseudomonadota > Gammaproteobacteria > Xanthomonadales > Wenzhouxiangellaceae > Wenzhouxiangella. Next base: position 118,668 of record JBJHCC010000005.1, on the reverse strand, counting down.
TCCTTCCATCCGCAGCCATTTCTGGGCCGGCCGGGTCACCACATCCTGAACAATGGTGCCCACCAGGCCGCAGTCGGTGCGCACCGACAGCTGGGCGATGCGGTCGTATCGGGCCCCATCGACGCTGACTTCATCCAGCATCGCCATCACCTCACGGATCTTCCCGAGACCGGCCAGATCAGCAAAGTGCTGCCAGATATTGATCGCGTGACTGTGTTCGCCGAGCGCGCCGCCACCGCGCTCGGTAAACCCGAGATAGCTGTCGGCCGGACCGGCCAGCCAGGGGTGGGCGGCGAAAATCCCGCCCCAGTGCTCGCGCGTCATCGCCCGCAGCGTGGTGATCTCGCCAATCGAATGGCGCTGCAACCAGTCCGCAGCGATTCGGGTGTGCTCGGTCAAGCGATGGTTGTAGCCGACCAGGACCCGTACGCCGGCGCTCGCCGCGGCGTCGGCCAGTTCCGCGGCCGGAGCCAGCTCGGGCGGACACAGGGGCTTCTCGATCAGGATGATCCTGGGCGGCCGGCGCCTGATCTGTTCCAGCGCGAGCGGAATGTGGCTGTCCGGCGGCGTCCCGATGATGACCAGGTCGAAGGCTTCATCGGCGACCGCATCCGGTGCGGCCAGCCGAATGGCTTCGTCCCAATGGCCGTATCGCGTCGGATAGATGTCCTCACGGGTCCGGCTCAGCGCCGCCGGATCGATATCACACAGGGTGACCTGCCAGCCCTGCTGGCGCGAGCCATGGGCCAGATGATTGCCGATCGATCCGGCCCCGAGAATCTTGACGTTGTACATGAGTAAGTCGCACACTCTTGGTCGTGAATCTAGTCCGCTCGCCGGGGTCTACTCGCCCGGCCATCGAAGCGGCAATCCGGTGTATTGCCAGGTTTATTTCCGAGCCCAAAAGGGCCGCGGTCCATGCCGCGGGAGCGACCACCGGCGCCCCTGCGTGGGATGCGCCGAATATAGTCAGCCTGGCCTTACGCCTTCAATATTTTAACAGCCGGGCCGGACAAAGCCTGAACACGTTATTGCCCAACGATTCCAACGCGGGCACCGCGCTCAAGCCCAGCGCATCGGCCTGACGCCGCAGTCGCGCCTGAACTTCCTCGATGCTGATATTCGGAAACATATGGGCCAGGTAGGGTCGATAGTTGGCGCTGCCAGGCACGTAGTGCTCGATGCGCCGAAACGCCCTGCGCAGGCCCATGGCCAGGCGCATGCCGATTCCGGGAGGCCGGCCCGGCGCCGCCTGCAGCAGCGGTTCCAGTGCATCGAGAATGCGCTCGGACGCCAGCTCAAACTCGCCAACACCGGTCAGCGCCGCTGCCATCAGCGGCCCGGCCTGGCTGCTCTGGCGCGCAAACACCGCCGCCGGATCCGTCGCACAGGCACCGACCTCGCGGCTCAGCGCGGCAAAATTGTTACAGTTCAGACTGACCCCATTGGGCAGCGGATGATCAAAATCCGCCGACTGCACCGGACGAAAAGCCAGCGCCGGTCGCCCCAGCTGGTAGGCCTCGATCGCGGTGGTGCAACCGTTATGGACCAGGCCCCGACTGGCCAGCAGCCAGGCGACGACATTACCGTGTTGCGCCACGCTGAGATTGTCCAGATCGGCGCCAATCGATTCCCAGGTGCTGCGGTCCTCGCTGGGATGCGGCCGCAGCACGAAATTCAGTTCGGGCAGCGCGCGGGCCAGGCGCGGCACCGTCTCGCGGAAAGCCTGAAACAGCGCGTACTTGTGCGCGGCAAAACCACCCCGGGGGTCGTCGGGGCGCTGCTCACGCAGCCACTTCAGATGGCGATTCTGGCGCGGCTGCACATGATTGACGCGGGAGAAATTGGTGTTGATCAGGATGAACTGGCCATACTCTCCACGGATCGCCTCCACTTCCTCCGCAAACAGCCCAGTCAGGCGCGGATGCAAGAGGTCGGCCCGCGGATTGCCGACCGCTGCAATCGGGCCGCCGCGATAGTCGGGGTGCTCGCGCCAGACCCGGGCATTGTCTTCGCCCCAGGCCAGCATCAGCTCGGCTTCATTGAGCGTTCCGGCATCAACCTTGGTCCGCCAGTACACCTCGCGCGAGGCCCAGACCAGCCCCTCCTCGTCCCACAGCGCGACGCGGTGGCCGCAGGCTCGGGCGAGCTGCAGGTTGTGTCGGCTGCGGGCGGTCAGGCTCTTGCCAACATAGACACCGGCCGGGTAACGATCCAGCGCCAGGTCAATGCTTTTCTTTGCCCCAACGACCGCAGAAATTCCCCGGGTCGTCGCCAGCAGGCCCAGCAGCAGTTTGGCGTCGAACTCGCGAACCCGAGTCTCGCAGGGCAGTATCAGATCACGCATGCCGGTCCGTCAGCCGCCCCCGGTCGGCGCGGCATAGCGATCAGCCAGATCCGGCAGCAGACGGTCGGCGACGAAGCGGTCGATACGTTCGATCTCATCATCGCGAAAATAGTCGCGATAACCGCCCACCTTGCCGCGGCGGACCTTGTAGGAGTCCGGGTCCTCGGCGTTGCGCGCCTGCAGACGCGAGTTATTGAAAAAGTTGTCGCGCTCCTTGCGCTTCAGGGCCTCGAAGGAGGCAAACGCCACCGCCTCGGCAATCTCGTCTGCGTCGAAGTCCTGGTTCAGGAAAGCAAGCAGCCGGCCCATCTCGGCCTCAGGTTCAGCGCGCAGTGTCTCGTAGTAGAGGCGGTAGACCCGGCCCCAGCCATCCAGCTCGGCATGCCAATGGTTCAGATAGTCGCAGATCGCGGGCAATCCCAACGGCGATTGCATGACGAAATCGAACATCGACTGATCCTGATCGACCGCATACAGCTCGCGCTTGTAGGCGCTGGCGCGACGGGTGGACTGAAAATACTCGGACACCGCCACATCACGCGGATCGCGCAGCATGAAAACCACCGGCATGGCGCGCAGCCCGGCGCCGTGGCGCGGATGGCGGGCAAGCTTTTCCAGATAGTGACCATGGGTCATGGCCACGACCGGAATCTGCCGGTGCTGGCGATTGAAGTTGTCATATTCAAGCAGCTGCTGCTCGGCCAGGCCGTGGCGCCGCTGGTACAGGCGAGACAGCATGGCACGCAGCCAGGTGCGGCCACTCTTGGCGCGTGACAGCACCAGCACATCGGCGGCCAGAACACGACGATTGTCCAGCTCGGCCCGCAGCCGATGGCGCAGCGCCACCCGGCGGGCGCGCGGCAGCGGAGCCGTAACCGCCCAGATGGCAGCGCGATAGAGTCGAAGAGAATCGGCCATTGGGAATGCAGCCAGGTGACAGCCGCGTATTTTATAACAAAGACAGCCCTGGCGAGCCTGATCCGGCCCCAATCATGAGGCGCAAACCCGGCTGGCCCGACCGACCATGACAGGGCTGGATGGCTTGGTTACACTGACCGTCGTGGGGGCTTGACGATCAGGAGTGCAGGCTTGGGCATGATGCTGGCGATGATCGCGGTCGGCGCGCTGGTCGGCTTGACTGTGCTGGAGGCCGGACTGCCGCGCTGGCTGTTTGGCGATACCCGCTGGCTGGCCCTTTGTACCGGTGCCGTCATCGGCCTGCTCTGGGCCTTGCTGCTGCGACTGCAACGTCGGGTGGAAGCACTGGAGAAGCAGCTCACTCCTGCGGCCGCTGCTCAGGCTCCTGCTACGGCCTCGACCAGAGCAGACAGCAACGAGGCACCGGGCCCGCAGCCGATCATCGAACAAGGACCCGCCGAGCCCGAGCCTCCGCCGGGCCGTTCGATGTCCACACCGCCAGCGCCGCAAGCCTCGCCGCCTGTCGATACCGCGCCCCGGGCGGCGTGGCCCTGGCCACAGCTGTCTGCCTGGTTTGCGCGCGGCAACGTTCCGGTCAAGATCGGCATGCTGGTGCTGCTGGTTGGCCTGGCCGCTTTGCTTCGCTACGCCGGCGAGCAGGGCTGGCTGGCCTTTTCGATCGAGGCCCGCCTGTTACTCGTCAGCGGCATCGCCCTGGTCGGCCTGTTGATCGGCTGGCGACTGCGAACAAGCCAGCCTGTTTTTGCCCTGGCCCTGCAGGGCGGTGCCATCGGCGCCCTGCTGCTGACGGTCTTCGCCGCCTACCAGCTCTATCACATCCTGCCCGAGCCACTGGCCCTGAGCCTGGCCGCCGGGCTGATCGCCGGCGCCGGCCTGTTGGCGGTACTGCAGAATGCGCTGACCCTGGCCGTGCTGGCCATGCTGGCGGGATTCGCCGCGCCCCTGCTGCTGCCGACGACATGGACCCAGCCCACCGCCCTGTTCGCCTGGTACGCTCTGCTCAATCTGGCGGTGTGCGCAGTCGCCTGGCGCTGCCGCTGGCCGCTGCTGAACCGCCTCGGCCTGCTGTTCAGCTTCGCCGTTGGCAGCCTCTGGGGGTACCTGGCCTGGGACGCCGCCTACCAACCGGTCGCACAGTGCTATCTGGTCCTTTATTTTCTGCTGTACTGGACCATTCCGCTGCTCCAGGTCCGATTGCGCGAGCCCGAGCGGATCGACGCGGTCGTGGTGTTCGGCTTGCCGCTTCTCGCCCTGCCGCTGCAGGCCGCCCTGGTCGAGGCCGACGCGGCGCGCATGGCCCTGGCCACCCTGATCGGCGCCCTGCTCTATCTCGGCAGCGCTTCTTTGCTGCTGGCCCGCTGGCAGCGACGGGTGCTTGTTGAGGCGCACGCCATTCTGGCGCTGGGGCTGGCGACCCTGGCCGTGCCGCTGGCCTTTTCCGGGCCAAGCATCAGCCTGATCTGGGTGCTGCAGGGCGCGGCCCTGGTCTGGTTCGGCTGCCGGGCGCAGCGCCGCTGGCCGCGCCTGACCGGCCTCGCCCTGCAAGCGCTGGCCGCCATGGTCTGGCTGATGCAGGGTCTGTTCGGCCGCGGCCTCGGCGATACCCTGGCGCTCAATCCCTCAGGCATGGCCGGGCTGGCGCTCAGCCTTGCGGCGCTGATCAGCGCCTGGCGCTATGCCCGCGCGGGCGCCGCTGGCTGGCGCGTCAATCTGCTGGCTGGCAGCGCCGTGTTTTTCTGGCTTGTCAATGGTATCCAGCAGCTGGAGCATCATCTTGCCCTGCCGCAATCCGTAGCCGGCGTGATCGGCTTTCTGGCCATCACGCTCGGCCTTTTGACCCAGCTGGCTCGCCGCAGCGCCTGGACGATCTGGCCAGCAGCGCAGCTGTTGCTACTGCTGCTGGCAGCCGTCTGGTCGCTGCACCCGGCAAGCCTCGCCACCGCGTTTGCGGCGCTGGATTCCAGCGCCTGGCTGCTGATGGTGGCAGCGATCTGGTCGCTGGACCGACTGCGGTCGGCCACCAGCATGGCTTGGCGCGCCGCGCTGCTTGCCGCCGGTCACGTCGCCGGGGGCCTCTGGCTGAGCCTGAATCTGGCCCGGCATGCGGAACTGACCCTTGGCCTGGGTGGCGGCTGGATCTGGCTGGCCGGGGCCATGCCACTGCTGATCGTTACCGTCCTGCTGATCAGCGGCCGCCGCCCCCCGCTGGCCGCGGGCCGCATTCAAGCCGATGAGCGCCGGCTGCTGTCCAGTCTGGCCCTGCTGCTGCTGGGCATCGGCCTGGCCCTCAGTCTGGCCGACCGCGGCAACAGCAATCCCCTGCCCTGGCTGCCCCTGTTGAATCCGCTGGAACTCGCCCAGCTTGCGGCTCTGCTGCTGCTGATCGCCGCAGCCTGGCGGCCGCCAGCCGGGCTGCGCGTCGCGCCGGCCATCCCGCTCGCCCTGGCCCTCGCCAGCTTGAGCGTCATGGCGCTGCGCGCCGTCCATCAGCTCGCTGACATCGCCTGGACAGCCGAGGCCTTGCTGGGCTCGGCGCTGGGTCAAGCGGCGCTCAGCCTGCTGTGGACCCTGATCGGCGTGATCGCCTGGGTGCTGGGCTCACGGCGCGGTTTGCCGGCGCTGTGGTGGACTGGCGCCGTGTTACTGGGCATGGTCCTGCTCAAACTGGGGCTGATCGACCGTCAATACCTGTCCCAGGTCGCCGGGATCGTTTCCTTCCTCGGCTTCGGCCTGCTGGCGGTGCTGATCGGCTATCTGGCGCCGGCGCCGCCGCGCGCCGCCACCCTGCGGGAATCCGGCTCATGAGGGCAGCGCTGGTCGTACTGGGATGGCTGCTGGCCGCGGCCGCGGCCGCGGCTGATGAACCTCGCTTCGTCCGCGCCTGGGAGCTGGCGCCGGCAGCGGATTCAGCCGTGTGGCGGGTCGTACTGGACGAGGAAGTCCTGAGTCGTCTCCATCGCGCTGATGCCCGCGACCTGCGCATCGTCGATGCCCGCGGGCTCCCGGTCCCGTTCCTGCGCCTGCCGTCAGAGGCCTTGCTGGAGGAAGCCGAGGAAACCCTGAGCCTGGCCATCGAATCCACCCTGATCGACCGGGACGATCCGGCGCCAGCGCCGCTGCAACTGGACATCACCCAGGGCGACACCCGGGTTCGGGTTCAGGCCCCCGGCGTGGTGCAGGAAATCCACCAGGTCGGTGAGCTGATCTTCGAAGCGCTGCTTGGCCAGGACGGAGAGCCCGCAACAAGACCGGGCCGGGCGCGGCTGGAACTGGAGCTGCATTCCGACACCGACCCGCCGGGCGAATGCTGGTTGCGTCCGGCTGCCGATGCAGCCCCGGCAAGCCTGCGTGTGGGCTTTCAGCGCTATGGCGACACCCGCCCCAGCCGCTTCCGCGCCGCCATCGACCTGGATCAACAGCCTCGCGTCTGGCATCTGGCCTGCTATGGCCGGAACCGACCGGGTGGACTGCGCCTGGCCGATGCCCAAATGCGCTTCCAGCGGCCGCGGGACCATCGCCGGCAGCTCAGCCTCCAGCTGCCCTTGCAAACGGTTTCCGATGCTTCTCAAACAGGGGGCCTGTTCAGTTTCGAACTGCCCGGCCCCCTGCTGGTCCGCAGCCTGAGCCTGTCCAGCGATGAACTCAACCTGGTCAGCGCCATCACCGTCGAATCCTCGGCGACGGAGAATGGCCCCTGGCAGCGTCGCGCCGAGCTGGTGCTGAGCACCGTGCGGGGCGAGTCCGGGCCGCAGATTGAGATTTCACTCGACCATCGCCATCGACACTGGCGCCTGCGCAGCACACCGGCGCTGCCAAGCGCACCGAGGTTGCACCTCGGCGTCGAAGCCGAGCAACTCGCCTTTCTGGCTCAGGGCATCGCCCCCTGGCAGCTGCAGGCCGGCTCGCTGACGGCGTTTGAAGGCCTGCAACCCAGCATGCCGCCGCTGGATCAACTGGTTCAGCGAATCGGACCCGCCTGGACCTGGCCCGAACTGCAGCCCCGAAACGGTCACGATCTCGACGGTCCGGCGGCGCTGCTGCCGGCCCCGCCGCCGCGACCCTGGCCCCAGTACTTGCTGTGGGCGGTGCTGGGCTTTGGCGCCACTATCGTCATCGGCTTCGCTCTGCGGCTGCTGAAGGAAGCCCCGCCCCGATCCTGAGCTAGGGGCCCGGACGGCTTCTGCCGCGCAGGCTCCAGTCCGGATTATTCATGAGCCAGCCTACAGAAGCAGAGCAGGCGGCAGGCACGTCGCCAATATCGGCGAGGGCTGCCTTTGCGGGCCAATGCCTTTCGACTCGCTGACAGGTACAGGATGATCGGCGAGGTACACTACAATGCCGTTTTGAGCGAGAACCGCGATGCCTTTCCCACCGCCTTTCTACCGCTGGCGCCCTCACCCCTGGCACGGACTCGAGACCGGCCGGGAGCCGCCAGAGCGGGTTCATGCCTACATCGAAATCACCCCGTTTGACACCGTCAAATACGAGATCGACAAGAAAACCGGCTATCTGCTGGTGGACCGCCCGCAGCGGACCTCTTCGCAGCCGCCAACGCTGTATGGCTTCATTCCGCGAACCTTCTGCGGTGAACGCGTCGGCCGCCTGCTGCCCGGCGCCAAGAAAGGCGACGGCGATCCGCTCGACATCTGCGTGTTCAGCGAGCGCCCGATCACCCGCTCCGAAGTGGTGCTGAACGTCCGCGTCATCGGCGGCATGCAGATGCTTGACCACGGCGAGGCCGACGACAAGATCGTCGCCGTGCTGGAAAACGACAGCCTCTGGGGAGAGGCCGAAGACATCAGCGAGCTGCCCAAGACCCTGACCGAGCGCCTGCGCCACTACTTCCTGACCTACAAGCTGCTGCCCGGCGAGGAAAGCGAAATCTCCATCGACAACATCTATGGCCGCGAACACGCCCGCAAGGTGGTCGAAGCCGCCATCCTGGACTACCAGGACGAATACGGCGACTAAGGCCCGCAGCGACACGAATTCGTCACCAACACTTGACGATCGCGGAACCGGTCGGGATAATACGCGGCTTCCGTTCCCGGGTAGCTCAGTTGGTTAGAGCGGGTGACTGTTAATCACTAGGTCGGGGGTTCAAGTCCCTCCCCGGGAGCCAAGACATTCAAGGCCTTGCACGGCTCGCCCTGCAAGGCCTTTTTCTTTGCCCATCACCTCGCGGCTGAATCGATCATCCTGACTGCCCTTGCGACGATTGGCCAAGTATCGCTTGCTCGCATCTTTAGCCATTTTTTGTCATAATGCGGCCTGCTTTCGGTCGTAAGGCCAGTCAATGTCTGCATCTCGATCCCGCGTTGTCGCGGTCAGCGCTTTGCTTCTGGCCAGCTTGATGATGTTGCCGCAGCACGCATGGTCCGGAGAGGAAGACGAGCTGTTCGAAGATCGCTTCGAACCCGACTCCGAACCGCGCTTTTCTCTCGATGCCAACGGCGTGACCGTTCGCTGTCCACTGGCCGAAATCGGTGAGCAGGGCGAAGTCAAGGGCGTCATCTACACTCGGCGCAGCCGTGAGCAGATCACGCCGGACAACGCAGCCACCACCTGCACTTCCGGCATCAGCGACATGAGCGCTCTGTTCGCCGGGCTGGAGGAATTCAACGAGCCCATCGGCAGTTGGGACACATCGGCGGTGACCCGTATGAGCGAGATGTTCTTCGAAGCCTTGGCCTTCAATCAGACGATCGACGCCTGGGACACCTCGTCTGTAACCGATATGAGCCTGATGTTCGCGCGCGCGGCAGCCTTCGATCAGCCCATTGGCGACTGGAACACGTCGTCTGTAACGGACTTGAGCGGCATGTTCGCGCTGAGTCCGTTCAATCAGCCGCTGGGTAGCTGGGATACCTCCTCCGTGAACGACATGCGCGGGGTTTTTCAGGGGGCCGTCCACTTCAATCAGCCAATCGCTGAATGGAATACCTCAGCCGTCACCACGATGGCCGGCATGTTCTCCCATGCCTACGTCTTCAATCAGCCCATCGAAAGCTGGGATGTTTCGTCAGTGACTGATTTCGGCTTGATGTTTGACCATGCACTCGCGTTCAACCAGCCACTGGACGGCTGGGACACCGCTGCTGCGACTGACATGTTCAGCATGTTCCAGGAAGCCGAAGCATTCAATCAGCCGATTGGCAGCTGGGACACCGCGGCGGTGACCCGGATGGACGGCATGTTCGCGGCGGCCGCTGCGTTCAACCAGCCCATCGGCGGCTGGGATACGTCTTCCGTCACCGACATGACGGGCATGTTCCTGGGGGCGCTGTCCTTCAACCAGCCGATAGGCAACTGGAACACTTCTTCGGTCACGACAATGGCGTGGATGTTCCATCAGGCCGCCGAATTCAATCAGGCGCTTGGTACTTGGGACACTGCCTTGGTCACCAGCATGAACGGGATGTTCGCCGGAGCGAGTGCCTTCGATCAGCCCCTGGCCGAATGGGACGTTTCCGCCGTTATGCAAATGGCCAGAATGTTTGAAGGCGCTGAGGTCTTCAATCAGGATCTTGGTGGCTGGTGCGTGGCTCAGCTCGGCAACGCACCCTCGAATTTCGACAATGGCGCCGTCAGTTGGGTGTTACCGCGCCCGCCCTGGGGAAGCTGCCCCGGATAGACGAGCCCGCCGCCGGCGCTGTCGGGGCGAGCCCATTCGAAGGCGAGGTACCGCTCAATCAGGTAATGACGGTCACCGGGCTCTGGGCGTGGCGGAGAACCTTGTCGCTGACCGAGCCGAGCATCAGGCTCTTCATGCGGGACAGGCCGCGGCGGCCGATCACGACCAGCACGCTGTGGTCGTCCTCGGTGTAGCGGATGATTTCCTCGGCCGGGTCGCCGATGGAGGTTTCTTCTTCCAGAACCACGCTGACGCTGTCGCCGAGACCGGCGCGGGTTTCATCGAAGGCGCGCTGGGCGGCGGCCTGGGCGGCCTGGTCGATGTCGGCGCGCGACATGCCGGCCATGCCGATGATTTCCACCGAGGCGGCAGGGAAAACATAGAACAGGCGCACGCCGATGCCCATGGCCTGGGCCATTTCCACGGCAAACCGGACGGCGCGAATCGAGTTCTCCGACCCGTCGACCGGGACCAGTATTTCCTTGATGTGCTCTGTCATGTGCTTGGCTCCTAGCTGCTGCCCGCTGCGGGCGAGGTGAGTGTATCGGATCAAGTCTTATTCTAGTCAGATCGAGCGCGCCGGGATTGATCCAGGGCAAATCAGGGCTTCAACAAGGCCTCCAAGCCGGCTTCGTCGAGCACCGGCACGCCCAGCGCCTGGGCTTTTTCCAGCTTGGAACCCGGCTCATCGCCGGCGATGACCGCGGTGGTCTTCTTCGAGACGCTGCCACTGACCTTGGCGCCCAGCGCCTCCAGCGCGGCCTTTGCTTCTGAGCGGCTGCGCGTGCTCAGGCTGCCGGTCAGCACATAGGTGTTGCCGCTCAGGGGCAATGTATCGGCACTGACCGCTTGCTCTGGCGGGTAGTTCACGCCAGCGGCCAGCAGCTGGTCGATGACCTCACGATTGCGGGCTTCATCGAAAAACGCATGGACGTGACGAGCCACGATCGGTCCGACATCCGCTACGGCTTCCAGATCCTCGACCGAGGCCAGCATCAGGGCGTCCAGGGTACCGAAGTGGCGGGCGAGATTCTGGGCCGTCACCTCGCCGACTTCGCGGATACCGAGCGCGAACAGCAGGCGCCCGAGGCTGATGTCACGGCTGGCGTCCAGGGCCTTGATGAGATTGGCCGCTGAGCGCTCCGCCATACGTTCGAGTCCGGCCAGGGTGTCGATATCGAGACGGTACAGGTCGGCCGGGCTGTGGACGAGATCGCGCTCGACCAGCTGCTCGATGAGACGAGACCCCAGGCCCTCGATATCCATCGCCTGACGCCCGGCAAAATGCTCGAGCGCCCGCTTGCGCTGTGCCGAGCAGACCAGGCCGCCGGTGCAGCGCGCAACCGCTTCGCCTTCAACGCGCTCCACCGCCGAATCGCATACCGGGCAGCGTTCGGGCATCTGCCAGGGCTGGCTGTCGGCCGGACGGCGCTCCGGAATCGAGCGCACCACTTCCGGAATCACATCGCCGGCGCGCCGGACCACGACCCAGTCGCCAGGCTGCAAGTCTTTACGGGCAATTTCGTCGGCATTGTGCAGGGTGGCGTTGGTGACCGTGACCCCGCCGACAAACACCGGCTCCAGCCGGGCCACGGGCGTCAGGGCGCCGGTCCGGCCGACCTGGATCTCGATATCGAGCAGACGGGTGATTTCCTCCTGGGCGGGAAACTTGTGGGCCAGGGCCCAGCGCGGTGCGCGACTGACGAACCCGAGTTCGCGCTGCTGATCCAGGTCGTCGACCTTGTAGACGACGCCGTCGATGTCGTAGTCGAGCTGATCGCGGCGCTGGCTCAATGCCTGGTAGCTGGCCAGCAAGGCTTCGACGCCCTCAACGGTATGCGCTTCCGGGCTGACCGGAAGGCCCATGTCGCGCAGCGCCGCGAGGATGTCGCTGTGGCGTTCCGGCAGGCCATCGCCGCTGACAGCGCCGTAGGCGTAGAAATGCAGCGGCCGGCTGGCGGTCAGGGCCGGATCGAGCTGGCGCAGGCTGCCAGAGGCGGCGTTGCGGGGATTGACGAAGGTTTTCTCGCCACCCTCGGCCAGGCCGTCGTTCAGGGCGCGGAAGCCGGAGCGGGTCATGAAGATCTCGCCTCGCACTTCCAGGCGCTCCGGCAGACGCTCGCCGCGCAGCCGCAGCGGCACCGCACGGATCGTACGGACGTTCGACGTCACCTCCTCGCCGCTGCGGCCGTCGCCGCGAGTCGCCGCCAGAACCAGTTCGCCGGCTTGATAGCGCAGGGCAATGGCGACGCCGTCCAGCTTGGGCTCAACGCTGTAGCGGACGCGTTCGATGTCCAGCAGTTCGCGAATCCGCCGGTCGAAATCGCGCACCTCGTCATCGCTGAAGGCATTGGCCAGCGACAGCATGGGCACGGTATGGGCGACGGTGACGAAGCCCTCTGCGGGCGCTGCACCAACGCGCTGCGTGGGAGAGTCCGGCGTGATCAGCTCTGGATGAGCCGATTCCAGCGCCTGCAATTCCGCCATCAGACCATCGTACTCGGCGTCCGAGACCAGCGGATCCTGGAGCACGTAGTAGCGGTAGTTGTGCTCGTCGATGCTGGATCGCAGCGCGGCGAGTCGGCTCGGCAAGTCGTTTGCGGCCATGGTGATGGCGCGCTAGAGCAGCTTGCCGAGCCCGTGACGCCGGTCATAGTCGCGCATTTCCTCGCGCAGCTGAGCGATGCGCTGGCGGCTGATCAGGCAACGGCTGTCGTCAAGGACCTCGGCGCCGAGCAGCTCGGCCATGCGGCGGGCGGTGGCCAGCATCGCATCCCAGGCATCGAGCGCGCTGATCGGCGCCGGCAGGGTCAGGAAAAAAGTCACCCCGGGCGTGGTGAAGATGTTCCAGCCGTTGGGATCGAAATGCCCCGGGGCAGTCAGATTGGCAACGCTGAACACCGGCTCGCTGGCGCCTTCCTGGAGACGATGGAAGATGTTCATTTCGCCGAAATTCAGCCCGGCCTTGATGGCGGCGTCGAGCAGTTCGGTGCCGCTGATCCGGCGCGCTTCCTTGCGCTGTACGTAGAGGGTGACAATCTTGTCCGGCGCGCCGGCACGCCGCCCTCGCCCGTCGGCGGGCGGGCCGTCGGCCGCGGCCCGCACCCGGCTGCTGCCCGGCTCGACTTCAAGCTCGGGCTCGGCGCGGGCAATCATGCGCGCAGAAGCCAGCCCGGCGGCGAGGTTGGCCGGGGACGCGGGTCGCTCCTCGACGCTGACTTCCGGCTCGATCCGCTCGCGGCCGCTGTCCAGCCGCGGCTCACGGCGCCCGCCGAGCCAGCGCGCGTGATTGCGACGGCTTTCTCCTTGCGGCTTGTGAAACAGCACGATCGCGGCAAGGATCACCAGACCCAACAGGATCAGGATCAGGCGAAAGTCATCCACAGTCGTAAGCCCCAGTCGATTCCCCGTGCATGCCGGCTTTCATCGTCGCTCAAGCCTCCGCAAGTGCCACTGCCTTGTCAAGGTCTACCGTCACCATGCGCGACACACCGGGCTCGCGCATGGTGACGCCGAGCATTTGATGGGTCACTTCCATGGTCACCTTGTTGTGGGTAACGATCAGGAACTGCACCTGCTCCGACATTTCTCGCACCATCTCGGAGAAGCGGCCCACGTTGGCGTCGTCGAGTGGCGCATCGACTTCGTCCAGCAGACAGAACGGCGCCGGATTGAGGTTGAAGATCGAAAACACGAACGAGACGGCAGTCAGCGCTTTCTCGCCGCCGGACATCAGATGAATCCGGGCGATGCGTTTGCCCGGCGGGCGCGCCATGATCGCCACCCCGGCCGACAACCAGTCGTCGCCGACCAGCTCAAGGTGGCCGTGGCCGCCGCCAAACAGGCGCGGAAACAGCATCTCCATGTTCTTGTTGACTTTTTCGAAGGTCTCCCGGAACTTGGTCCGCGACTCGCGATCAATCCGCTCGATCGCTTTTTCCAGGGTGGCGAGGGCCTCTTCCAGATCGGCGTGCTGGCGATCCAGATACTCCTTGCGCTCAGCCTCGGTGGCCGCCTCGTCAATCGCGGCCAGGTTGACCGGCTCCAGACGCCGAATCTTCTCCTCCAGCGCTTCCAGCTCGGCCTGGTATTGCGCGGCCTCAGCGCCCTCAGGCAGCTCGGCCAGCAGCTGCTCCAGATCAGCGCCCAGCGAGGCAACACGCTGGGCCAGAGACTCGACCTTGAGCTGCGTTTCCTTGAGCGAAAGCTGGCGCTGTGACTGCTCGCTGCGAATGCCTTCCGCATCGGCTGCCGCCCGCTGGCGGATCTGATCCTGCTCGCGCCAGCTGGCTTCCAGCGCCTCCAGCGCGGCACGCGCCTCACGCAGGCGGCTTTCGATTTCCAGGCGGCGCTCCAGCAGGGCGTCGCGCGCCTGCTGCTGGGCCTTGACCGGCGCGTCGCCTTCAGCCAGCGCCTGGCTCAGTTCCAGATAGCGGTTTTGCAGCTGACCGACCTGATTGTCCATCCGCGCGATCGACTGGCGCAGTGATTCCAGGCCGGCGCGACTGGACTCCAGACGCAGCGACAGGGCCTCCCGGCCCTCACGCGCCTCGCGCTGACGACGTCGCGCTGCCTCCCGGGCCTCGTCCAGCGCCTGCTTTTCCAGGCGAAGGGGCTCACGCCCGGCCTCCGCTGCTTCCATTGCCGCCAGCGCCTCCTGCATGTCGGCACGGGCCAGACCCACCGACTCGCTGTCCTGATCCTGGCGCTGGCGCAGTTCGGCATGCTCGCGCTCGGCCGCCTGGCGCTGGCGCTGCAGCGCCTCCAGCCGGCCGTTGATGGCGGTCAGCTGGCCGTGCATCTGCGCGCGCTCGCGCTGAATCTCGTGCACGCCGGCTTCCGCCTCGCGCAGAACGACCTCAAGCTCGCCCACTGCCGCCCGCGCCTCGCCCAGGCGGGCTTCGAGGCTGGCAACCGCCTCGACATCGATCTTGATTGCGGCGTCGAGGTCGCGGATTTCCTGTTCGCGCTGCAGCAGGCCGGCTTCACTGGGGCCGGCCGACGGTCGCCGCAGCCAGCCCTGCCCCAGCCAGCTGCCGTCCAGCGTGACCACGGATTCGCCCTCCCCCAGCGCCGCCAGCCTGGCGCGGGCCTCGGCCAGGTCCTCGGCGCGGTAGACCCGATTGAGCAGCGCACCGAGCGCGCCCGCACCGTCGACGACTTCGGCCAGCGAGCCGGCAACCGGCGTCACGACGCGCGCGTCGGCCAGGCCGAGGCCGGCTTTCGGCAGGCCGTCCAGGCTCAGCGCATCCAGCTCATCCAGGCCAACCGCGCTGAGCCAGGAAGCCAGTACGCTTTCGACCGCCGTCGTCCAGCGCTGGTCGCTGAGCTTGATGCGGCCCAGCATGCGATCGGCCGGGTTGATGCCCTGCCGGTTCAGCCAGCGCCCGACTTCCGGATTGTCGTCGCGCTTGCGGTTGAGCACCTTCAGCGACTCCAGGCGTCCCTGGCGCTCGTGCCGCCGCGCTCTGGCCTGCTCAAGCTCATTGCGGAGGCCCTCGATCGTGGCCCGCTGTTCATCCAGCTGCTGACGGGCCAGCTCGCTGCCTTCGCGCGCGTCGGCCAGACGACGGTCGGCAGCGGCGACTGCGGCTTCGGCCTGCTCGCGCTCGTTGGCCAGTGCTTCAACGGCTTCGCTGCCGGTCTGACTGTCAAGCGCGCGTAGCCGCTCGGCGGCTCGGTTCATGCGGTCGTCGAGGTGCTCGATACGCTGGCGCAGCAGATCGGCCCGATTGCGGGTCTGCGCGGCGCTGCTCTGATGCTCCTGCCACTGACTCTGCCAGCGCGTCAGTGCCGCTTCGGACTGCTCCCAGGCCGCCGCTGCGGCCTGCTCGTCGCTGCGTGCCTGCTCCAGGTTGGGGCTGAGCTCGGCGATCAGCTGGCTGGTTTCGCTGACCTGGGCCTTGTCCAGCACCAGGTGCTGCTTGAGTTCGTTGAGCTGGCTTTCGGTGTCGGCGAACTCGGCCTGCTGTCGGGCGCGCAGCTCGCGCTGGTGCTCGATCGACTGTTCGAGCCTGGCGATCTCGCCGGCGACTTCGTAAAGCTCGCCCTGGATACGACCGGCGTGATCGCCGGCCTGATGCTGCTCCTGGCGCAGGCGTTCGAGCTCTCTCTCCGCCGCGCGCTGATCAGCCAGGCTTTCCTGCAGGCGGTTCTCGACCTGGCGCAGGGCTTGTTCCTCGTCTTCACAGCGGGCCTTGAGCTCGCGCCAGCGCAGGCTGAGCAAGCGCGCCTCGTCGTCACGATAGCGGGCCTTCAACTCGCGATAGCGCTCGGCCGCCTTGGCCTGGCGCTTGAGCTTGTCGAGCTGTTTGCCGACCTCCTCGCGAAGGTCTCGCAGACGCTCCAGGTTCTCGCGAGTGTGGCGGATACGGTTCTCGGTCTCGCGCCGGCGTTCCTTGTACCGCGAGATGCCGGCAGCCTCTTCAAGAAAGGCGCGCAGCTCCTCGGGGCGGGCCTCGACGATCTGCGAGATCATCCCCTGCTCGATGATGGCGTAGCTGCGGGGGCCCAAACCCGTGCCCAGAAAAAGGTCAGTGATGTCCTTGCGACGGCAGCGCGTGCCGTTGAGGAAATACGCCGACTGGCCGTCGCGGCTGACCTGCCGCTTGACCGAAATTTCGCTGTAGGCCGCGTATTCGCCACCGGCGCGACCGTCGGCGTTGTCGAACAGCAATTCGACAGTGGCCGTGGCGACCGGCTTGCGCGAGCTGGAGCCGGAGAAGATCACATCGCTCATCGACTCGCCGCGCAGCTGACGGGCCGAGGCCTCGCCCATCACCCAGCGCACGGCGTCGATGATGTTGGACTTGCCGCAGCCGTTCGGCCCGACAATACCCATCAGATTGGAGGGAAAGCGGACGGTTGTCGGCTCGACGAAGGATTTGAAACCGGCAAGCTTGATTGCGGTCAGTCGCATTGACGCCAGTACCCGAGTTTTTGTTTTAGTCTATTCGGCTTGCCAACAAACACCCCGAAAGGACGGCCCAGCATGCCCAGTCAACCGAGCAGAGAGCTCGAAGTGTTTCCCAACCCCACCCCGGAACGGGATTATACCATCCGCATCCGGACACCCGAGTTTACCTGCCTCTGTCCAAAGACGGGTCAGCCGGATTTCGCCGAGCTGTTGTTGGAGTATGTGCCGGACCAGTTCTGCGTGGAATTGAAGTCTTTCAAGCTCTATGTCTGGAGCTTCCGCGACGAAGGCGCCTTCCACGAAGCCGTGACCAACCGCATTCTGGCCGACCTGGTCGCTGCCACCCAGCCACGCTTCATGCGCCTGAGCGCGGACTTCAACGTTCGCGGTGGCGTTTACACCGAAGTGGTCGCCGAGCACCGCGCAGCAGGCTGGTCGCCGGCACCGGCAGTGGATCTGCCCTGAGGAACGAGCCCACGGCCCGGCCCGGCGTCGGGCCCCGTCCGGGCCATGAATGATCCGGGCCAGGTGCCGGCGCGGCAGAAACATTCGAGGCGAAGTGGCGGCCGTCGGCATGGGGTGCGTCTACCGGAGAGCGCGCATGGCCGTCCCATGTCAGCACGACGGTAGGCGCACTCGAGGGCGAGCGCGCCGTTGCAGCGCGGAAGGCTTCCGCCGGCAGGCTCTCAGCACTACTTCGTGTCGTCAGGCTCCAGCGGCAGCATCGGCGTGATCTCGGCCGCCTCGTACAAGGCATCCAGCACGGCTTCCATGCGCTGCGTCAGCAGCTGTCTGACAATGCCGTCCCGAACTTCCGCCAGCGGCGGCAACTCCAGCGGCCGCGATTCGGCGACACGCACGATGCGCCAACCTTGCGGCGTTTCCAGCGGCAAGCCCAGCACTTCGCCCGGCTCGGCTGCAACCAGCAGCTCGGCGAGATCCGGGCGGAATTGAGCGCGATTGACCCACAGCGGCGGTGGTGACCCCTGGGCCTGGTACAGTGCGTCAAAGTCTTCGCCACCCTCCTCCAGACGCACCAGCATTGACAAGGCCTCCGACTGACTGGGCATGAGCACCGTCTCGATCCGGTACTGGCGGGAGCCGCTGCGTTCGCGTTGAGCCTCGTAGACTGCGGCGATATCGGCCTCGCGGAGCGGCTCCTCCTGCTGCAACTGGTCGAAGTAGTGCCGCTGCAGCACCTCGAAATCGCGCAGCATGCGCTCGGCGCGGACTCGCGGCTCGCGGTCGATGCCGGCTTCAATCGCAGCATTGGCGACCGCGCGCAAGCGAATCAGCTCATCAAGAATTTCTCGCATGGCTTCATGGTCGTCTTCATCGATGCCGCGACCCGCCATCACGTATTCCATCATCGGCAGCGTCACGGCCTGACCGTCGACCAGCACCAGCCGCACATCCTCGGCCTCGATCAGCTCATGCTGGGCACCCTGTTGGGAACAGGCGGAAAGCGCAAGGATGCCAACAAATATCAATAATTTACGATTCATTTCCAGACTCGGCTTCAATTGTCAATGCGTGGATGTCGGTTTGCATCAGCTCGCCCAGGGCAGCATAAACCCGGCGGTGTCGGGCCAGACGCGGCAAACCGTGGAAGATCGGACTGACAATCTGGACGCGAAAATGACCGCGACCGTCGCGCGCCCCGGGATGTCCGACGTGGAGATGTGATTCGTCGATCACCGCCAATGCCTGCGGCACCAGCGCTGCTTCCAGCCGCTCGCGAATCTTGCTGACCCGATCGGCGGTCACGGCAACACCTGTCGGAACGGCGTCACCTCGGCGCCCTCCCAGGCCCCTTCGGCGATGTAGGGATCCGCATCGGCCCAGGCCCGGGCCTGTTCCTGGCTGTCGAACTCGGCCACGACCAGGGAGCCCGTGAATCCGGCCGGGCCCGGGTCTTCGGCGTCTATTGCCGGCAGCGGGCCGGCGAGTACCAGTCGGCCCGCTTCAAGCAGCTCGCGCAGACGGGCCAGATGTGCCTCGCGCACTCGCCCTCGACGGGCCAGGCTGTCGGCGACATCGCGGCCCAGAATCATGTACAGCATGCGGCGTTCTCCATCGTTGACCGGGCATTGTAGCAAGCCATCAGGCTCGGTCTTGAGGCCGAGGCAGCCCGAACAGGCACAGAAACCGCTACACTTCGCGGTCTATGTCAGAGACCTCCGATATCGGGATCGCCCAGGCCGAAATGCCCTTTGCCGTGGTGCAGGGCCAGCCGCTGCTGAAGCTGCCCGACGACCTGTACATCCCGCCCGATGCGCTGGAGGTCTTCCTCGAGGCCTTCGAGGGGCCGCTGGACTTGCTGCTCTATCTGATCCGGCGCCAAAATCTCGATATTCTCGACGTGCCGATGGCCGAGATCACCCGCCAGTACACCAGCTACATCGAGATGATGGCGGGAATAAAGCTGGAACTGGCCGCCGAGTATCTGGTGATGGCCGCAATTCTTGCCGAGATCAAGTCTCGCATGCTGCTGCCGCGTCCGACCGTTGATGGCGACGACGAGGACGATCCGCGCGTCGATCTGATCCGCCGACTGCAGGAGTACGAGCGTTTCAAGCAGGCCGCCGAAGATCTCGACGAGCTACCGAGGCTGGAGCGCGATCTGGTCGCGGCCTCGGCCGCCATCGAGGAACGCGGCCAGGTGCAGCTGCCGCCCGAGGTCGACCTGCGCGAGCTGCTGCTCGCCCTGCGCGATGTCATGACGCGGGCCGAGATCTTCGCCCATCATCATGTTCAGGCCGAACCGCTGTCGGTGCGCGAGCGGATGTCCAGGATTTCCGACCTGGTTTCCAATCAAGCTTTCATTGAGTTCAGCCAGTGCTTCGACCTGGCCGAAGGTCGGCTCGGTGCCGTCGTCACCCTGCTCGCCATCCTCGAGCTGCTGCGCGAACACCTGATTGATCTGGTCCAGCAGGAGCTGTTCGGCAGCATCTATCTGCGAAGCCCGGCGCAGCGCGTGGCCGAGGCCTGATTCACCCATCCCTTACGCGCAGCGCCCCCGATATGACCGAGACACCTGCAAGCGACAGCGACGTCGACATTGACATCGAGTATCTGAAAATCGTGGTGGAAGCGGCATTGCTGGCCGCCGGAGAACCGTTGAGCCTGAACCAGCTCAACGCCTTGTTCCCCGATGAGGAGAAGCCGGGCCACGGTCCACTGAAACAGGCGCTGGCTGCTCTCGATGCCGACATGGCCGGTCGTGCGGTTGAGCTGACCGAGGTCGGCAGCGGTTTCCGCCTGCAGATCCGCAGCCGGCTGATGCCGGTGATCGGTCGGCTGTGGACCGAAAAGCCGCCGCGCTATTCGCGCGCCCTGCTCGAGACTCTGGCCATCATCGCCTACCGGCAACCGATCACCCGCGGCGAGATCGAACAGATTCGCGGCGTGTCGCTGAGCGCAAACATTCTGAGAACCCTGCAGGAGCGGGACTGGATCAAGGTCGTCGGGCATCGCGACGTGCCCGGGCGCCCTGAACTGCTCGGAACCACCAAGGCGTTTCTTGATTACTTCAACCTGAAGTCGCTGGACCAGCTGCCAACCCTGGCCGAGATCAAGGATATTGACAACCTCGAGCCCGAGCTCGAACTGGTCCACCCTACGCCGCCGCCGGGACCGCCCACCGACAAGGAGGAGCAGCATGAAGCAGAAAGTCTCGAAGCAGAAGCCGAAGCGGACGGAGCAGTCGTCGAGACCGGCTCGGAAGACGGACCGGCCAGTGTCGAGCCAGACGGCACGGCGTCGACCGACGAGCGGGTCGAAGACGAAGACGAAAACGAAGCCAAGCCAGAACCGCGCCAGCCGCCCGAACCGTCGGGCCAGCACTGAGGTCGAGAGCGCCCCGCCGGAGCGGCTGCAGAAGCTGCTCGCCAGCGTCGGGCTGGGCTCGCGCCGCCAGCTGGAAGCGCGGATCAGCGCCGGTGAACTGATGCTCAATGGCCAGCCGGCGCGACTGGGCGATGCCGCCAAGCCGGGCGATCTGATCAGCCTCGACGGGCGAGAGTTCAAAGTCGTTACCAGCCCGGTGGAGCAGCGCACCCTGATCTATCACAAGCCAGAAGGCGAAGTCACCACGCGCTCCGACCCGGAAGGCCGCCGCACCGTGTTCGATCGGCTGCCTCGCCTGCGCGGCAGCCGCTGGATTGCGATTGGTCGGCTGGACCTGAACACCGCTGGCCTGCTGCTGCTGACCACCGACGGCGAGCTGGCCAATCGGATGATGCATCCCTCCGGCCAGGTCGACCGCGAGTATCTGTGTCGGATTCGCGGTCATGTCAGCGATGAACAGGCTGAACGGCTGCTCGGCGGCGTCCAGCTGGACGACGGCCCGGCGCGGTTTTCGGACCTGGTCCGTGGCGAGGTCACCGGCGGCCACGCCTGGTACACCGTGACCATTCTCGAAGGCCGCAACCGCGAAGTGCGCCGCCTCTGGGAAGCAGTTGGCGCGCAAGTCGCGCGCCTGAAGCGGGTGCGCTTCGGGCCGGTGTTTCTGCCAGCCCGGGTCAAGAGCGGCCAGTACGAAGAGCTCAAGCCGGTCGATCAACGCATCCTGCGCGAGGACGTCGGCCTGCCTGCCACGGCCACCGGCTTGAGCGTCGAGGAAATCCGGCCCGGCACGAACAAGCGCCCCAGCGGCCGAGCGCGCCGCTGACCCGAATCATAAGATCAAGACCTTTTGGGACGCAAAGCAGCAAAGAGGCAAAGGCTTTCGTCTTCGTTCTCTCTGCTTCATTGCTGCTTGGCTGCTTTGCGTCCTAATGGATTCAATATTTTGGCGTTCGAATTTCGAAAGATTGATTGACGAGTGCAGCCGGCGCGCCTGGCGGGTTCAGCGGGTGACCGGCATCAGGGTCAGTTCGACGCGGCGGTTCTGGGCTCTGCCGGATTCGGTGTCGTTACTGGCGATGGGGTAGTCCGGGCCGTAGCCATAGGTCGCGACGCGAACGGGCGCCACGCCCTGGGCGATCAAATAGCGTCCGACGGTATCGGCGCGACGCCGCGACAGGTCCAGGTTGTAATCGCGCCGACCGATCGAATCGGTGTGGCCGTCGACGACCAGGACGGTCTGTTGGAACTCGCCGAGCACCAGGGCCACGGAATTGAGTACTTCGAAGAACTCCGGCTTCAGCGCCGCGCTGTCGAAATCAAAGCTGACGTGCCCCGGCATGTTCAGGATGATGTCGTCGCCACGCCGGGTGACGCTGACGCCGGTGCCGCGCAGTTGGCGCCGGAGGGCTTCTTCCTGACGATCCATGTAGTTGCCGATGGCGGCGCCGCTGAGGGCACCAATGCCGGCGCCGATGGCGGCACGCTTGAGCCGGTCACCACCGCTGACGGCGCCAATCACCGCGCCGACGCCGGCGCCGATGGCAGCGCCCTGGCCGGTGCGGGTCGCGCGCGGCTCGCCGGTCCAGGGATCGGTGGTGGTTGCACAGCCGGCCAGCGTCGCCGCAGCCATCACGGCCAGTAGAACAAGGGCGCCGGGCTTGAAAATAGTCTGCGTGTCCATGCTGAAGGCTCCTTATGGTGTTTATGGTTGTGTGGGTCGGGGTCTTCATGAGCGAGGATGCCAGGCCGCCCTGAATCAGCCCTGAATCCACCGCAGTCTGTTCAGGCCGAGGTCTGACCCGGCCCGTAGATCGCGCCGCCGCGGCGCGCGTAGTCCAGCAGCACCGCTGCCGCTTCAGCGCGCAACAGGCCGGTCACGACCTCGATACCGCGCCCGGCCAACCGCTGCTCCCAGCGCTCTGGCCGATCGCCCTCGTCGAAGCCTGCAGCCTCCGCGTCGGCCTTGGTCGCGCCGCACAGCACCGAGACCACGCCCGACCAGGGAATGGCACCCAGGCACATCGCGCAAGGCTCGCAGGAGCTGACCAGCTGCAGCGGGCCATAACGGGTATCGCCCAGATTCCATTGGCCGAGCCGCTGCTGAGTCAGGCTGAGGGCAACGATCTCGGCATGCGCCGAGGAGCAGCAGGCCGGCTCGACCCGATTGACGCCCAGGCCGACCACCTGCCCGGTCTCTCGGGCCACCACCAGTGCGCCGAAGGGGCCGCCGCTGCCCCGCAGAACATTCTCCCGCGACAGGCCGATGGCGACGCGCATGCGCTCCTCCGGGCCGGGCAACACCTGCGGCAGTTCGGCCGCGAAGTCTTCCAGCCAATGCGGCAGCTCGATCCGGATGGCCGGACTCGGCGAGGACGATGGCTGTGCGGAATCGGTCATCGGCCCAGCCTCGCCCTGACGACACTGAACAAGCCGATACCCGCGGCAACCGATACATTGAGACTCTCGGTACCGCCGGGCATGGGAATGTGAGCCAGTCGATCGCAGCGCTCGCGGGTCAGGCGTCGCAGGCCGCGCTCCTCGCCGCCCATGACCAGCGCTACGGGGCCGGCCAGGTCAGTCTCGAACAGGCTGGTCTCGGCCTCTCCGGCCAGGCCGATCCGCCACAAACCCAGATCGGCGAGCCGGTCCAGGCAGCGAGCGAGATTGGTGACGGCCGCAACAGGCAGGCGCTCGGCCGCCCCCGCCGCTGCCCGCCGAGCGGCCGGCGTCAGCCCGCTGGCCCGATCACGGGGCACGACCACCGCAACGGCGCCGGCAGCCGCTGCACTGCGCAGGCAGGCGCCAAGATTGTGCGGATCCTGAACGCCATCCAGCACCAGGACCAGAGCGCGGTCCCCGACCGCTGCGACAAGTTCGGCCAGCTCGGCCTCGTCAATTGGCTCAGCCGCCAGGAACTCGGCCACCACGCCCTGATGGCGCTCACCGCGCGCCATTCGATCCAGGGCGCGCTCATCGGCCATCTCGACCGCGACGCCGGCCTGATTCAGCCGCCGGGCCAGTTCATCCAGGCGCTCACCGCCGCGCTTGAGCCAGGCCCGGACAATCCGTTCGGGCGCCTGCTCCAACAGACCGGAAACGGCATTGATGCCGACCACCTGCTCCCGTTTCACGACTTGCGCTCGAACAGCCGCAGATCAATCTTTCGTTCCTCGACGCTGACCGCGATCACCTCGACCCGCACCCGATCAGCCAGGCGGAAACGCAGGCCGCGACGCTTGCCGAGCAGTTGATGGGAGCTGGGATCGAAACTGTAGTAATCGTTCGGCATGGCGGTGACGTGAACCAGGCCGCTGACACCGAACTGGCCAATCTCGACAAACAGTCCAAAACTGGTCACACCGGTCACCACACCGTCGAAGACCTCGCCGAGATGACGCTGCATGAACTGGCACTTGAGGCGCTCATCGACGGAGCGGGCCGCCTCCTCGGCGCGACGTTCGGTCCAGGAGCAGTGCCGACCGAGCTCGACCATCCGTGACGGCGAGTAGGCGAAGCGCTCAGCGGCGTGGCGCCGGCTCTGGTGCTTGATCGCACGATGCAGCAGCAGATCCGGATAGCGACGGATCGGCGAGGTGAAATGCGCATAGTGGGCCAGGGCCAGGCCAAAATGGCCCCGGTTCTCGGGCTGGTAAACCGCCAGGCT
Source organism: Gammaproteobacteria bacterium (assembly GCA_050485825.1). Classification (GTDB taxonomy): domain Bacteria; phylum Pseudomonadota; class Gammaproteobacteria; order Xanthomonadales; family Wenzhouxiangellaceae; genus Wenzhouxiangella. The sequence goes on along the minus strand of JBJHCC010000005.1, from coordinate 94,319 downwards.
CATTGAGCGCAGCAGCACAGCGTTGATCAGCGGCTCGGCCGGCTGACCGACGGCAGCGCGCTGAATGGCGGCAAACTGCGCAGGCTCGGGCTGATCCTTCCAGCCGAGTTTGATGCCCTGCCCGCGCAGGAAGGCTTCCAGGCCCTCGAGCTTGTCTGGCGGCGGCGGCTCATGGACCCGATACAGCATCGCCAGGCCGCTGGCACCGACGAAGCGGGCCGCCTCGACGTTGGCCGCGACCATGAATTCCTCGATCAGCCGATGGGCATCATGACGCGTGCGCAGCCGGATATCGGCGACCCGGCCGTCAGGCGCAAACTGGAAATAGACTTCCTGCGAATCGAAATCCAGCGCCCCGCGCCGTGCGCGACGCTTGAACAGGACCCGATAGGCCGCATACAGGGCTTCCAGATTGCCCAGCACCGGCGCAAAGCGGGCGCGCAGCTCGGCGTCGCCGCCCACGATCATGCGCTGCACCTGGTCGTAGGTCAGGCGGGCGTGCGATCGCATCACCGCCTCATAGAAGCGACTGCTCTTGACCTTGCCCGAACCGTCGATACGCATCTCGCAGACCACGCACAGCCGATCCTCATCAGGGCGCAGCGAGCACAGGCCGTTGGACAGGGCCTCAGGCAACATCGGCAGCACGCGGTCCGGAAAGTACACCGAGGTGCCGCGGCGCTCGGCCTCGCGATCCAGCGCCGAACCGGGGCTGACGTACTCGGCGACATCGGCAATGGCCACCACCAGGCGGAAGCCGTCGTCAACAGGCTCGGCAAAGACCGCATCATCGAAGTCGCGAGCGTCGGCGCCGTCGATGGTCAACAGCGGCAGCTCGCGGAGATCGCGGCGCTTGGCAGCCGTGGCCGGATCGATGAGGCTGCCAAAGGCGTCGGCAGCCGCCGTGACCTCGGCGGGAAACTCAGCCGGCAGGTCGTGGCTGAAGATGGCGATGTCGGTGGCAATTCCCGGCTCGTCGGCCTGCCCCAGCACCGCCGAAATCTCGCCGACGGCGCCACGCTCCGTCGTCGGCGGCTTGACGACCCGGGCGACCACGATCTGGCCAGGCGTCGCCTTGCCGATGCCGTCCAGCGGGATCAGCAGGTCCTGGGTCAAGCGCGGATCATCCGGCACCACCATGGCGATGCCGCTCTCCAGCAGCAGGCGGCCGACGATCTGCTGATGCGCGCGCTCGACCACTTCCACGATGCTGCCCTCGCGCCGTCCACGCCGATCGACACCGGTCACCGCCGCCAGCACCTGATCGCCGTTGAAGACTTGCCGCATCTGGCGCGGCGACAGGTAGAGATCGTCGCCACCCTCATCCGGGATCAGGAAGCCGAAACCATCCGAATGAGCGCTGATCCGGCCGCGAACAAGCTGCATGTCGTCGGCCAGACCATAGGCGGCCCGGCGATTGCGGACGATCTCTCCGCGCCGGATCATCTCCAGCAGGACGGGCTTGATCAGCTCGTCGGACTGCGACTTGTCCAGACCGAAGGCGGCCGAGAGCTGGCGTCGCGTCAGGGGGCGATTGGCCGATTGCAGGAGCTCACGGATCCGCTCCACGCTGACCGGCCCGGATGGGGTACTGGGCATCTTTTCAGTCATTCCTTGCGATCAGGCTGCATTCTAGCTTGGGCGGACCGGTGCCTGCTTGACCTGGCCGGCAGAGACAGGATAATGGCGGGTTGGACTTCCCGATTCATACCTTCTTCATGTCCTTGATTTCGGCGCGATCCGTCCGCGGGCCGTTGCGCGCTGCCCTGGTCGCGGGCGCACTCGCCCTGTCTGCCTGCGCCACGCTGGAGCAGCAGCCCACCTCACCTGAGATCGCATCAGCGCCGCCTTATTTCCTGCGCGCTCAGCTTGATGACCCGTTTCACACCATTGACAGCGCCATCCGCAGGGTCGGTGCGGAGGAACGCCTGCGCCGGGCACAGCTGATCGATCGTTCCGAGGAAGACGATGCCGATCTGTGGGCGCGGGTGATTGATCGCTTCGAGTTTTCCTACTGCCCCGAAAACAGCGGTGCGCAGCAATGGGCGCGCTGGTTCGGCGAACGGCCTGATTATATGGAGCGGGTCATGACCAGGGCCCATCCCTGGCTGTACGACATCGCCAACGAACTGGAGGCGCGTCGTCTGCCCGGCGAGCTGGCACTGCTGCCGATTGTCGAAAGCGCCTACGACCCGTTCGCCTACTCGCATGGACGGGCGGCCGGCGCATGGCAGTTCCTGAGCGGCACCGCGCGCGACTTTGGCCTGGAAATCAATGACTTCTATGACGGACGTCGTGATGTCTTCATGGCTACCCGGGCGGCGCTGGATTATCTGGAGTATCTCAGCGCCATGTTCGATGGCGACTGGAACCTGGCTCTGGCCGCCTATAACGCCGGTCAGGGCAGAGTCCAGCGCGCCATCGAGCGCAATCGAGCGCGCGGCCGCTCGACCGCCTGGCATGATCTGTCGCTGCCGCGGGAAACCCTCGCGTACGTGCCGAAGATGAACGGCCTCGGCTGCCTGTTCCGCGAGCCCGAGCGCTTCGGGCTGGCGCTCCCGGTCTGGCCGAACCAGCCTGGCTTTGCCCGGGTCGAACTCGACGGCCCTATCGACATTGTCATGCTGTCGGCCAAGGCCGAGGTGGATCTGGCTGAACTGGTGGCCCTCAATGCCGGTCTGAACCAGCACCTGACCTCGCCCACGGGGCCGCACCACGTGATTGTTCCTGTCGATCTGGAAGAGCAAGTGCTGGCCGCATTGCCGCAGGTCAACGGCGCCGACAGCGTGGTCTGGCAAACCGTCAGCGTGCGCCGCGGCGACACGCTATCCACCCTGGCGCGGCGCTACAACACCAGCGTGTCGGCCTTGCGTGCTGCCAATCATCTCAATGGCGACATGCTGTCGATAGGTCAGCAGCTGCGGCTGCCCGGCAGCGGCCCGGCCGCGCCCGAGTCGGCCTTTGCCGACCGCTATCAGGAACTCGCGCGCCTGCATGAGCGCCTGCTGCCCAGCCAGCGCTTCGAATATGTCGTCCGCCCCGGGGACAGTCTCTGGGTCATCGCCCGCAATCATCGGGTCAGCGTGGCCGAGCTGCAGCGTTGGAACGGCCTGGGCCAGCACAGCGTCATTCGGCCGGGCCAGCGGCTGATGATTCGCGCAGGCGGCGCCGCAGCGACGGCACAGGCACAGCCCGCGCCGCTGGAGTACACCGTGCGGCGCGGTGATTCGCTGTGGACGATCTCGCGCCGCCACCAGGTCAGCATCAACGAGCTGATGCGGCTGAACAACCTGAATGAAAACAGCGTCTTGAGGCCTGGTCAGAGACTTGTTATCAGGAGGCGGCAAGGTGCTTGACCGAACTCGTACAGCGGCCTCGCTGGCCATCGGCGTGGCCCTGCTGATGCTGCTGTCGACCCCGCTGCAGGCTGACGTCACGCTCGAGGGTGCAGTCGTTCAGGGCGGCCTGATTACGGGGCAGGCCCCAGCCGGCAGCCGGGTGAGCCTGGATGAAGACGAACTGATGGTCTCGCCTGAGGGGCACTTCGTTTTCGGATTTGGCCGTGACGACACGGCACCGCGCAGTCTCCGCGTGCAGCTGCCGGACGGCAAGCTCTGGCAACAAGAACTGAAGCCGGATCAGCGCGAGTTCGATATTCAGCGCATCGACGGCCTGCCCCCGGCCCAGGTCACGCCGCCAGCCAGCGTGTTGGCCCGCATTCGCGACGAAGCGCGGCTCGCCAGCCAGGCCCGCCAGCGCCGCGATCAGCGCACCGACTGGCTGGACGGCTGGATCTGGCCGACCCATGGCCGCATCACCGGCGTGTACGGGAGCCAGCGCATCCTCAACGGTGAGCCGCGGGCGCCGCACTGGGGCCTGGATATCGCAGCGCCCACCGGCACTTTGGTGGTAGCACCGGCGGGCGGGCTGGTCACCCTCACCCATCCCGACATGTACTTCTCCGGCGCCACGGTTTTCGTCGACCACGGTCACGGCCTGGTCTCGGCATTCCTGCACTTGAGCGAAATTCTGGTCGAAGAAGGTCAGCGCATCGAGCAGGGCGAGCCGCTGGGCCTGGTCGGCGCTACCGGCCGGGTCACCGGCGCACACCTGGACTGGCGAATGAACATCGGCAACACCCGGGTTGACCCCTACCTGCTGCTGCCGCCCCTCGACCGACCATGAAGCCAGCCCTGCCCCTGGCGCTGGTCGCGCTGCTGGCAGCCTGCGCCAGCGCGCCGGAATCGCCAACGGCGCGCGACGCGAGCAGCAGCATTCTGGCGCAGCTGCTGACCGGGCTCCCCGGCGACTACAGTACCGCCACCGGCGGCGACGCCGGCCAGCGAGTTCTGCGTATGGCGGTTCGCGCCGAGACCCAAACACCGGACCGACAAACCCTGTTCAGCTTGACCCAGTTTGAAGACGGCGTCCCGCCGCGCCGCTTTTTGCTGCAGCTGGGGCCAGGCGAGCAAGCGAATGAACTGCGCGGACGCTTTGCGCCAGAGCGCGCCGATGGTCAGGTTGAAGCCTATTGCGAATTGCGCTTCGCGATCCGAAGCGACGGCATTGCCGGTCGATCAAACCCCGCCGACTGTCGCTTCGGCAGCGGCGAGTCCGCTGCCGGGCTGCTCAAGGAAATCGCGTTCGATGGTGCACAGCTGGTCATTGGTGATCGCCTGATCAACCTCAGTTCGGGCGAGCCTCTGATCGCGGACCAGATTCATGCCTTCCATCCCGTGCGGCGATTCCAGGGCTGGGTCGGACGCCTGGAGCACGGCGCCTGGCGCCGCTCGCAGCCGTTCCTGATCGATAGCTCGGGTGCCGAAGCCGAGCCGCGCGACGCGGCCGGCATGGACCTGGGCCTGATCATCGAGCTGCATCGACACAACCTGGGAAACGACGGCCTGCCGATCTTGAGAATGACGATTCGGGAGCTGCAAGGCGAGGCGGTGCTGGGTGAGAGCTGGGCCGACCCGGAAGCCGAGCGCATCGGCATTGCCCTGCCCGATCTTCAGATCGGCCTGGAGTTGCAAGCCCCGGGACGCTGACGGTGTTGCCAGGCGTTCCCGCACAGCACCTGCCAGCCCGAATCATTCATGAACTCGCGCGATGATCGCGCAGCGAGGGCGCCCGCAGGTTCACGAATGATTCGGTCTAGCAGTGGGCCTTCAACCCGATGTGCGGATTGAAGGACCAGGACTGAACCCCGCCTACTCCAGCCATCCCTTTGGGTGCCCATCGATCGGCTGATAGCCGCCGTCAACACCCTTGGTCACGATAGCGACCGCATTATGGGGATGCAAACTCTCGAAATGGCTGCAGCGGGCCCAGTAGTCGACCACCCGCTCCTGAGCGGAAAGCGCGGTCTGGACACGGCGTGCGGCATCCTCGCAAAACATCAGGTTCTGCCCATTGAGCAGCGCAAAGGCCTGCTCATCCTCGCGCTTGACCGCCGACTGCACCGGTGTCTTCAGGGCGCCTTCGATAGCGTCGATCATCTGCACGAAGGGGAAGGCTTCAAAGCTGGGCGCCAACTGCAGACGGACGTCGGCCGCGCTGCGCTGACTGTGCGGGGTGGCGACAATGCCTTGCTCACTGCCCAACCAGTTCACGACCTGGTCGTGGTCAACCGAGCCCTGGCCGTCGAAATCCTTGCGGAACTGTTCCTGGATCAACTGCCGTGCCAACGCCGCCGAGCAGGGGCAGGTGCTGGAGTACACCACCTGCAGCGCCATCTCCAGCGCAAAATCCTTGCCTTGCAGACTGGCAATCAGACTGATCGGGTAGCGTTTCCAGCCGGTGTTATCGCTGACCAGTGACGGCCGGCGGACCATGAAATCGAAATCGATGCGGACCATCGCGCGCGTGCTCAGGTCCTCGTGGGAAGCGAGGAAGTCGCGCAGCAGATGTCTCAGCAGCATGGGCGTCAGGGCGTGCTCGGCCAGCGCCCGATCAAGATGCAGATAGAGCCGCGACATGTGAATGCCACGCTTGTCCGGCCGCGCCAGATCGACGAACGCACTGACCCGCGCCGTTGACTGCGAACGCCGACCGTCCGGGCCATCCAGCAGCACCGGCAATTCGATGTGGTTCATGCCGACCCAGTCCAGTTTGCCGGCCACCTGGACCTTGGCGTGGCTGGCGATGTCCGGCATGTTGGCCACAGTTCTGGATTCCTTCATCTGGCTTTCCACTCCGCTTTGAGCTGTAGTTCCGGAGGATTGTTCCGGGCTGGAGCGATTAAAGCTCATGCGAATAAAGGCCGTGTGAGCAGGCCTGAGGGCCCGCCTGAGGGGTATTTGCGGGCAAAAATCAAGAAATGGTCGGAGCGGGGAGATTCGAACTCCCGACCCCCACAACCCCATTGTGGTGCGCTACCAGGCTGCGCTACGCTCCGACCGGAAAACTGCTTGGGGCAATCTCGCATTATATCTCGAAATCGTTTCCGAGGCTCTGTCAGCGACGAAGAACCTGCAGGATATCTTCCAGCTCACCGCGAATCTGCCGAACCAGCTGCTGGCTGATGGCGACGTCGTCCTGCGCTTCCTCGCCCTCCAGTCGCTGGCGGGCACCCAGGATAGTGAAGCCCTGCTCATGCAGCAGGCTACGGATCTGGCGAATCATCAGCACATCGTGACGCTGGTAGTAGCGGCGGTTACCGCGCCGCTTGACCGGCTTGAGCTGCGGAAACTCCTGCTCCCAATAGCGCAGCACGTGGGGCTTGACGGCGCAGAGCTCACTCACCTCACCGATGGTGAAGTAGCGCTTCGCCGGAATCGGCGGTAGTTCCTGATTACTCCCCGGATCCAGCATAGGCCTCTACTCTTGCTCGCAGCTTCTGTCCCGGCTTGAAGGTCACGACCCGACGGGCGGAAATCGGAATTTCCTCGCCCGTCTTCGGGTTGCGGCCGGGGCGCTGATTCTTGTCACGCAGCTGGAAGTTACCGAAACCGGACAGCTTGACATGATCCCCAGCCTCGAGCGCGTCCTTGATCGCCTCGAACCAGGCATCCACGAATTCCTTGGCCTCCCGCTTGTTCAATCCGACGTCCTCGAACAGCGTTTCGGCCAGATCCGCCTTGGTCAGTGCCATCCCCTTCAACCTCTCAGTCTCGCTGCGAAGCGAGCAGCCAGTCCGTGCACGACACGGTCGATCAACTCATCGACCTCCTCGTCGACAAGAGTGCGCGAAACATCGCGAATAATCAAGCCTATAGACAGACTTTTGCAGCCGTCTTCGACTCCGGAGCCGCGGTACTCATCGAACACCAAGGTCTTCTGTACCTGTGCCCCACCGGCCCGCCGGATCTCTTCAAGCAGCTCTGCGGCCGCTACCTCGTTGGCGACAACCAGCGACAGATCGCGCCGAATAGCCGGAAAACGCGACACCGGACGGTGCAGCGGTAGCTGCCTGCGGCACAAGCGCCTGGCATCCAGTTCTGCGACGAAAGCGGACTGCGGCCAGCCCAGCGCCTCGACCAGCGTCGGATGAAGCTGGCCCAGCCAACCGACAGGCTCACCATCCAGCAGCAGCGCTGCGGCTTGCCCGGGATGCAGCCAGCGGCGCTGCAGCGGCTGAAACTCAGCCTGGCCCTCAACCTGATTCAGCTCCAGCAAATGCTCGATCTCGCCCTTCAGGTCGAAGAAATCCAGCGCTCTGGGCCGACCGCTGAAATGTTCCTGGCGCACTGCCCCGGTCATCAGCAGGCCGAGCCGGCGCTGTTCGCTGAAAGCGCCGGCGGCGGCGCGGAAGCAGACACCGACCTCGAACAACCGGAAATCCTGATGCTGCCGACGAAGATTGGCCCCGGCGGTGCTGAGCAGACCGGGCAGCAAGCTGGTTCGCAGTACCGCCATGTCCCGACTCAGGGGATTGGCCAGCGGCTGGGCTTCAGCCAGCAGATCGAGGCGCTCCAGCTCCAGTTCCGAGACAAAGCTCCAGGTCAGGACTTCCTGAAACCCGCGCGCGCCAAGCTGGCGCCGCAGGCCCTCCTCCGGGAGCTGGGCCTCGCCATCGACTCGAATCCGCAAGCCGCCACCCGGGCGGCGCTCAGGCAGCTGCTGGTAGCCATGGACCCGGGCGACCTCCTCGATCAGATCAACCTCGATCTCGATATCCCGTCGCGCGCTGGGCGGCGTGACCAGGAAGCCGTTGTCGACATCGGCCAGGCTCATGCCCAGCCGCTCAAGGATGGCGCGGACCTCGGCGGCCGGCAGGTCGCTGCCCAGCAGCGCATTGACCCGCGCCGGCCGAAGGTGGACCTGCGGTCGACGCGGCAGATGCTCGGCGCTCTGGGCATGCAACAGCGGCCCGGGCCGGCCACCGGCAATCTCGACGATCAAGGCGGTGGCCCGCTCGATGGCCTGCTGCTGCAGTTCCGGGTCCACGCCGCGCTCGAATCGATGGGCGGATTCCGTGGCCAATCCAAGACGGCGCGAGCGGCCGCTGATCGCCGCCGGATCGAACCAGGCCGATTCCAGCAGCAGATCGATGGTGGCGTCACCCACTGCCGACTCGGCGCCACCCATGATCCCGGCCAACGCGACCGGACCGGCATGATCGGCGATGACCAGCAGCTCCGGATCGAGTTCGATGTCCTTGCCGTCGAGCAGAACGATCCGCTCGCCCGCTCGGGCGCGACGGACCTGGATGCCGCCGTCGAGGCGAGCCAGATCGAAGGCATGCATCGGCTGGCCCAGCTCCAGCAGAACATAGTTCGTCACATCGACGATCGGCCCCAGGCTGCGAATGCCGGAACGACGCAGCGCCTCGACCATCCAGAGCGGGGTTCTGGCCTTGACATCAACGTCGCGGACCACCCGGCCAAGGTAACGCGGGCAGTCCGCCGCGGCCTGCAGTTCGATGCTCAGGCTGTCGTCGATTTCGGCCGCTACCGGCGACATCGGCGGGGGCGTCACCTCGACCCCGGTCAGCGCGGACAGCTCTCTAGCCAATCCCCGCACCGACAGGCAATCCGCCCGATTCGGGGTCAGATCGATATCAATGATCTGGTCATCCAGCTTCAGGTAGGCCGCCAGAGCGGTACCCACCGGCGCATCCTCGGGCAGCTCAAGCAGACCGCTGCTGTCCTCGCCCAGGCCCAGCTCCGGCGCGGAGCACAGCATGCCTTCGGAAGGCACGCCGCGCAGCTTGGCCGGCTTGATCTTGAGACCACCCGGCAGGGTCGTACCCAAGGTTGCCAGCGGCGCCTTCAGGCCCAGTCGCGCATTGGGCGCGCCGCATACGATGGTGCGCGTCTCGGCATCGCCGACCACGGTACAGACCCGCAGACGATCGGCATCCGGGTGCGGCGCGATGGCGATGATCTCGGCCACTACCACGCCATCCAGCGGGGCGGCGACGGCGGTAACCGCGTCGACCTCCAGGCCAGCCAGAGTGAAGCGCTCGGCGACTTCGGCCGCTTCGAGCTCGATGGGCAGCCACTGTTGCAGCCAGCGATAGCTGATCTTCAAGACCTTCTCCTCAGCGAAGCGGGCTTATCTGAACTGGCGCAGGAAGTTCAGATCATTTTCAAAAAACATCCGCAAGTCATTGACTTTATAGCGGAGCATTGCAAATCGCTCAACACCCAGACCGAAGGCGTAGCCGGTATAGCGTTCCGGATCAATACCGCAGTTGATCAACACCTGAGGATGAACCATGCCGCAACCCAGCACTTCGAGCCAGCGCCCTGCCCGACCGTCGGCATCGCGCCAGCGCACATCAACCTCGGCCGAAGGCTCGGTGAACGGGAAGTAGGAGGGACGCAGCCGAACTTCGAGTTGATCCTCGAAAAAGGCGTTGACGAAGTCGGCCAGCAGGCCTTTCAGATCGGCAAAACTGACGCCCTCGTCGACCAGCAGGCCTTCCACCTGATGAAACTGCGGGGTGTGTGTCTGGTCCGAGTCGCTGCGAAATACCCGCCCCGGTGCGACAATCCGAACCGGCGGCTCGGTCTCGCGCATCACCCGGATCTGGACCGGCGAGGTATGCGTGCGCAGCAGGCGCCCGTCCGGCAGATAGAAAGTGTCGTGCATCGCCCGGGCCGGGTGATGCTCGGGGAAATTCAGCGCGCCGAAGTTGTGGTAGTCATCCTCGACTTCGGGCCCCGTCGCGACCGCAAAGCCGAGCTGATTGAAGATCGCAAGAATACGATCCATGGCGCGGGTGACCGGATGCGCGCCGCCGGCCTCGTGCCGACGCCCCGGCAGGCTGATATCGACCCGCTCGGCAGCCAGCCGCTGTTCCAACGCGACGCTGCTGAGCGACTGCTCGCGCTCCGCGATGGCCTGCTCCAGCTGCTGCTTGCAAAGATTGACCTGTTGCCCCGCCTCGCGACGCGCCTCAGGCGGCAAACTGCCCAGCTGCTTGAGCTGCAGGGTGAGCTCGCCCTTCTTGCCGAGAAAGCGCACCCGGACGGCGTCCAGGGCGCGCGCATCGGCAGCTTCGGCGACCAGATCAAGGGCCTGCGCGAGCAGGCCCTCGGTAGACGGGGACGCCATGCCCCGCTCAGGCCAGGCTGGCCTGGGCTTTCTCTGCCAGCGCCTTGAAGGCGGCCTTGTCGTGCACAGCCAGGTCGGCAAGCACCTTGCGGTCGATGTCGATCTCGGCCCGCTTCAGGCCATTCATGAAGCGGCTGTAGGACAAGCCATTCTCGCGCGCCGCGGCGTTGATGCGAGTGATCCACAGGCTGCGGAAATCCCGCTTGCGCTGGCGACGGTCACGGTAGCTGTACTGGCCTGCCTTGATGACCGCCTGCTTGGCAACGCGAAAAACCTTGCGGCGGGCACCGTAGTAGCCCTTGGCACGATTGAGGATCTTGCGGTGACGGCGGCGGGCGATGACCCCACGCTTGACTCTTGCCATGATTCAGTGACTCCTCAGTTAATTAAAGCTTGGGCAGCATCTGCCGGATCGATTTCTCGTCCGACTTCGACACCAGGACCGTAGAGCGCAGACGACGCTTGCGCTTGGTGTCCTTCTTGGTGAGGATGTGACTGTGGAAGGCCCGCTTGCGCTTGATGCGCCCGCTGCCGGTGGCCCGGAAGCGCTTGGCAGCACCCCGGTTGCTCTTCAACTTCGGCATGTCGTGTACTCCTGTTGCTATGGGCCTTTTCGGCCCGTTCTTTTACCTCGTGCAGCGCCTGATCGGGATGCCGTTCCCGCCAGGGCTTGAAGAGCTGGCACAAGGCTCGTATTCCACCCTGGTTTCAAGGCCCCGGGTGGCGGGCCGGACGGTCTCTCGACCGCCTTGATCAAGTCTTTTTCGGAGCGATCATCATCACCATCTGGCGGCCTTCCATACGCGGAAACTGCTCGATCGTGATCTCGCCATCCATGTCAGCCTCGACCCGCTTGAGCAGATCGCGACCCAATTCCTGATGCGCCATTTCGCGACCGCGGAAGCGCAGGGTCACCTTGACCTTGTTGCCTTCCTCGATGAAGCGTCGCAGATTGCGCATCTTCACATCGTAATCGTGTTCTTCCGTACCCGGTCGGAACTTGATCTCCTTGACCTGGATCTGCTTCTGCTTCTTGCGCGCGGCAGACGCTTTCTTCTGCTGCTCGAAGCGGAATTTGCCCCAGTCCATGATCCGGCAGACCGGCGGGTCGGCCTGCGGCGCGATCTCAACCAGATCCATGCCCTCTCCCTCGGCTCGTGCCAAGGCGTCCCTGATTCCCATGACCCCGATTTGTTCTCCGTCGGAGCCGACTACGCGGACGCGCGAGACGGTGATCTCATCATTGCGCCGGGTCTGCTTGTCGTTGGCGATGTGTGCTTCTCCTAAAGCGATTCGAAATTTTCGACCGGACCGTCAATTATCCCTGATCAGGCCGCGACTTGTCACCTCATCTCTGAGCCGACTGGCAAAGTCGTCAACCCGCATGCTGCCGAGGTCCGTACCGTCACGCAGGCGTACCGCCACCAGGCCTTCGCTGCGCTCGCGCTCGCCGACAATCAGCAGATAGGGGATCTTCTCCAGCGTGCGGCCGCGGATTTTATAGCCGATCTTTTCGTTTCTCAAGTCGGATTCGACCCTAAAGCCCTGTTTCCTCAGTTCTTTGGCGACCTGGTCCGTGTAGTCGGCCTGGGCATCAGTGATGTTCATGACCACCGCCTGCACCGGCGCCAGCCAGGGCGGCAGATTGCCGGCATGGTGCTCCAGCAGAATGCCGGTAAAGCGCTCCAGCGAGCCCAGCAGGGCCCGATGCAGCATGACCGGACGCCGCTCGCCGCCGTCGGCGCTGCGATAGGTCGCGTCGAAGCGCTCGGGCAGATTAAGATCGACCTGCAGGGTGCCGCACTGCCAGTCGCGCCCGATTGCGTCGCGCAGCACGAACTCGATCTTCGGACCGTAGAAGGCGCCCTCGCCGCGGTTGTGGCTGTACTCCAGCCCCATCGCGTCAAGCGCGCCCTTCAGTGCGCCTTCGAGCTTGTCCCAGGTGGCGTCGTCCCCGATCCGGTTTTCCGGGCGGTCGGAGAATTTCAGCCGCACGTCCTCGAAACCGAAATCCCGATACACCGACAGATTCAGCTCGATCACCTTGCGGCACTCGGCTTCCATCTGCTCCTCGGTGCAGTAGATATGGGCATCGTCCTGGGTGAAATGGCGAACCCGCATCAGGCCATGCAGGGCGCCGGAGGGCTCGTACCGGTGCACCTTGCCGAACTCGGCCATGCGGATTGGCAGATCGCGATAGCTTTTCAGGCCTTGCTTGAACATCGCCACCGAGCCCGGGCAGTTCATCGGCTTCAGCGCGAAGACCCGTTCATCTTCGGTCTGGGTGGTGAACATGTTTTCGCGGTAGTTGCCCCAGTGCCCTGAGGTCTCCCACAGCGCGCGATCCATCACATCCGGGGTGTTGACCTCGATGTAGCCGGCCTCGTCATGGCGGCGACGAACGTACTCGATCAGGGTCCGGAACAGCGTCCATCCGCGCGGGTGCCAGAACACTGCGCCCGGAGCGTACTCTTCGAAATGAAACAGCTCAAGCTGGCGGCCGAGGCGCCGGTGATCGCGCTTCTCGGCCTCTTCCAGCCGATGCAGATAGGCCTTGAGCGCCTTTTTGTCGCCCCAGGCCGTGCCGTAGATGCGCTGCAGCATTTCATTGCGCGAGTCGCCGCGCCAGTAGGCGCCGGCCAGCTTGGTCAGCTTGAAGGCGCCGAGCTTGCCGGTGGAAGGGATATGCGGGCCGCGGCACAGGTCGATGAAGTCGCCCTGCCGATACAGCGAAATACTTTCGCCGGCCGGAATATCGGCGATGATCTCGGCCTTGTAGGCTTCGCCCTGGTCACGGAAGAACCGGATCGCATCGTCGCGCTCCATGATCTCGCGAAAAACCGGGATGTCCTCATCGACGATTTTCTGCATCTCCTGCTCGATGCGTTCGATATCGTCAGGCCGAAACGGCTCCTGGCGGGCAAAGTCGTAGTAGAAGCCGTTATCAATGACCGGGCCGATGGTGACCTGGGTCTCCGGGAACAGGCGCTTGACCGCCTGCGCCATCAGGTGGGCGGTCGAGTGGCGGATCAGGTCCAGGCCTTCCTCGTCACGCGCTGTGATGATCCTGAGCGTGGCGTCACTGTCAATCCGGTGCGAGGCGTCGACCAGGCGCCCGTCGACTTCGCCGGCCAGCGTGGCCTTGGCCAGCCCGGGGCCGATGCTGCCGGCCACATCGAGCACGCTCACCGGCTGCTCGAAAGACCGCTGACTGCCATCTGGAAGGGTGATCTGGATCATCGTTCTCGTTCGTCCTGCGTCTCGTAATCGTTCCTGCCGCCATTGTGCACCAGGCAGCGTGGGCCATGGCTTCCAACGGCCGGCACTGCGCTCGGACCGCAGCCCGCTCGACGCGTTCATCGGGAAACGCGGCCGGCGCTGACCGCGGCGGCCTGCCCGGACAGGGCGGAAGTGAAACGATGGTGGGCGATGCTGGATTCGAACCAGCGACCTCTGCCATGTCAAGACAGCGCTCTAACCAACTGAGCTAATCGCCCGCAACAAGCCCGCCAATTTACCGCAGAACGCTGCGCTCCGCAAGACTTTCGCGCTGCAACATCACGATGTCCAGAGGGCGACGATGCGGCCGTTGCTAGAATAGCGCAGTGATGGAGCCGACCACGCCATGTCCGACAACTTCTCCCTGCTGAATCCGCCGCGCGTCGAGCCCGGCGGCGCCGCCGACTGGCCAATGCTGGAGGGCCTCGGCCTCGCCCTTGCCGTCAGCGCCCTGGCCCGACGCCAGGGCGGGCCGGTGCTGGTGGCCGCGGCCGACGGTTACAGCGCCCGCCAGCTCAGAGCCGACATCAACCAGCTGGACGGCCCGCGCGCCGAATTGTTTCCCGACTGGGAAATACTGCCCTACGATCTGTATTCGCCGCACCCGGACCTGATCTCGCGGCGTCTGGAGTTGATGGCGCGCCTGCCGGGGATGAGCAGCGGGGTGATTGTCGCGCCGATGGCAGCCCTGATGCAGCGCCTGCCGCCGCCGGCCTGGGTGCTGGGCCAGAGCCTGAAGCTGGCCGTGGGAGCGCGCCTGGACGTTGCTTCATTCCGCGGCACACTGCACGGCGCGGGCTACACCGTCTCGGACCAGGTCTGGCAGCCGGGCCAGTTCGCGGTGCGCGGCGCCGTACTCGATCTGTGGCCGATGGGTCGGCCGCAGCCTTACCGGATCGAGCTGTTCGACGATGAGATCGAATCGATCCGCCTGTTCGACGCCGACAGTCAGCGCTCAACCGAGAAACTGGACCGGATCGAGATGCTGCCGGCGCGCGAGTACCCTTTCGATGAGGGGGCGCGGCAGGAATTTCGGCGCCGCTTCCGGATGCGCTTCGATGTCGATCTGCGCCGCGCCCTGCCCTATCAGGAGGTCGGCGAAGGCATTCACGGTCAGGGCCTGGAGCAGTATCTGCCGCTGTTCTTCAGCGCCACGGCCTCGCTGATTGACTACCTGCCGAAGCCCCACCGGCTGCTGCTGTTGCCGGGCCTGGACGAGGCGGCCCGGGAATTCGCCGAGCAGGTGCGTTTCCGCCACGACCAGCGCCAGGGTGATCGGGAACGGCCGGCGTTGGCGCCGACCGAGCTGTTCTTTGATGCCGGCGAGCTGCTTGATCAGCTCAAGGCCGATTGCGCCGTCCGCATCACGCGACGGCCCCCGGCTCGAGCCACCCTCGGCCCGGCCGATCCGCTCGATCTGGATCACGGCGTGGATGCTGCAGTGGCGCGCTTGCGCTTGATGCCGGGGCGGGTGCTGCTCGCAGCCGACACGGCCGGCCGGCGCGAGCTGATCCACGACAGTCTCCAGGCCGCGGGCCTGAAACCGCGCATCCTCGAGTCCTGGGCCGCCTTTGTCAGCGGCGAGGATCGGCTGGCCGTGACTGTGATGCCGGTGTCTGCGGGCTTGAGCCTGCCCGAGCGCGGCCTGACCGTGCTGAGCGAATCCGAGCTGTTCCCTGGACACACACGCACCCTGCGTCGCGAACGGCGTAGCGGCCCCGACCCGGAAAGTCTGATCAAGAGCCTGGCCGATCTCCAGGCCGGCGCCCTGGTCGTTCATCTGGAACACGGCATCGGTCGCTATCTGGGGCTGGAAGTGCTGTCGGTCGGCGACAGCACTGGCGAATACCTGACCCTGGAATACGACGGCGGCGACAAGCTCTACGTGCCGGTCACCGACCTGCACCTGGTCAGCCGCTACACCGGCGCCGACCCGGAAACGGTCAACCTGCATCGCCTCGGCTCGGATCAGTGGAAGAAAACCCGGCGCAAGGCGGCCGAGAAGGTCCGCGACGTGGCCGCCGAGCTGCTCAATCTGCAGGCCCGGCGCGCCGCGCGGGTCGGCCATAGCTACCGTCTCGATCGTGGGCTCTATGCCCGTTTTGCCGCCGGTTTCGAGTACGAGGAGACCGAAGACCAGCAGCGCGCCATCGAGGCCGTGCTGGCCGATCTGGCCTCGGACCAGCCGATGGATCGAGTCGTCTGCGGCGACGTTGGCTTCGGCAAGACCGAGGTGGCCCTGCGCGCGGCATTTGCCGTTGCCGAAACCGGCCGCCAGGTGGTCATGCTCGCCCCGACCACCCTGCTGGCGGAGCAGCACTACCGCAACTTCTGCGATCGCTTCGCCGACTGGCCGGTGCAGATCGCCTTGCTGTCGCGAACCGGCAAGCAGACCGCAAAGAGCGTGGCCGGCCTGGCCGAGGGCACGGTCGATATCGTCATCGGCACGCACCGGCTGCTGCAGCCCGATATCCGCTTCAAGGATCTGGGCCTGGTGATCGTCGATGAGGAGCAGCGCTTCGGCGTACGCCAGAAAGAACGGATGAAAGCGATGCGGGCCGAGGTCGACCTGTTGACCCTGACTGCCACGCCGATTCCCCGCACCCTCAATATGGCGATGGCCGGTCTGCGTGAACTGTCGATCATTGCCACGCCGCCGGCTCGGCGCCTGGCGGTGAAGACTTTTGTCAACGAATGGGATGCGGCCACCATCCGCGACGCGGTCAGCCGCGAGTTCCAGCGCGGCGGCCAGGTGTATTTTCTGCATAACGAAGTACGCAACATGCCGCGCATGGCTGACGAGCTCGCCCAGATGTTCCCACGCGCTCGCATCGGCATGGCCCATGGCCAGATGGCCCCGGGCGAGATGGAGCGGACCATGCGCGACTTCTATTCGCGCCGCATCAACCTGCTGGTGTGCTCGACCATCGTCGAGAACGGCATCGACGTCCCCACCGCCAATACCATCATCATCAATCGCGCCGACAAATTCGGCCTGGCCCAGCTGCACCAGCTCCGTGGCCGGGTCGGGCGTTCGCATCATCTGGCCTACGCCTATCTGATCACGCCGCCGCGCCAGGCCATGACCCCGGACGCGGTCAAGCGCCTGGAGGCGATCCAGAGCATGGAGGCCCTGGGCGCAGGCTTCACCCTGGCCAACCACGATCTGGAAATCCGCGGTGCCGGTGAACTGCTCGGTGAGGAGCAGTCCGGCCAGATCGAGGCGATCGGCTTCTCGCTCTACTCCGACCTGCTCAACCGCGCAGTCGAAGCGCTCAAAGCCGGCGTGGAGCCGGATCTGGACGAGCCGCTGGCCCTGATCAGCGAGGTTGATCTGCACGTCACGGCGATGATTCCGCCCGACTACCTGCCCGACGTCCATCAGCGCCTGGTCCTTTACAAGCGCCTGAGCCAGGCCGACAGCGAGCGTCGCCTGAACGACCTGGCGGTGGAGATGATCGACCGCTTCGGCCTGCTGCCGCCCGAGGTGAAGAACCTGTTCGCCGCCGCCGAGTTGCGGCTGAAGGCGCGGGCGTTGGGGATTCGACGCCTGGAAGTGGGTCCCGCCGGCGGCCGGGTCGAGTTTCTTCCGAAACCCGACATCGACATTGCCGAGCTGCTGAAGATGATCCAGAAGGAATCCCACACCTTCGAACTGCCCGCCAACGAGCGATTGCGGGTAAAGGGGGAATACGAAGCCGCCGAAGACCGGCTGGCACTGGCCCAGGAGCTGCTCGAGCGCCTGCAACCAAAGCGGCGAGCCGCGGCTTGAAGTACACTCCCGGCCCCATGAGACCGCTTCTTTGCATCGCGCTGCTGCTGCTCCTGACGCTGCCATCACTGCAAGCGCAGACGGAGGCCGACGGGGCCACCCGCTACCGGGTCGAGTTGATTGTTTTCAGTCACGCCGGCGGCAGCTCGGATGCGCGTGAGGTCAGCGAACTGCGTGATTTCTCGGGGCTTCGAGACCCGCTGAAGCGCGCGCGCGAACTGGCGCTGGCCGACAGCATGGAGCGGCAGGCCTCGACCCAGGCAGGCGCCGCCGACCCGTCGGAGGCAGGGCTAGCCGACTCGCCTGCCCTGCCCGCGCCAACGCCTCCGCCCGTCAGCTACGTGCAGCAAGACGCCCTGTCTGCCAGCATGGAGGCGACCTGGCGGCGCCTCCAGTCCAGCGGTGAGTTCCGACCGCTCTTGTGGCGCGCCTGGTACCAGACGGCACCACGCGGGCGAGCGACTTCGACCGTGCGCATCCATGATGAGGTCAGCCTGGGTCAGGATGGCTCGGCGCTGCTGCGCTGGGCCGAGGGGCTACTGCGCCCTCGGCGCGGTCGCGGCCCGGCCTTCACCGATCTGCTGCCGAGAGCGGACTATCGCCTGGACGGCAGCTTCCGGCTGCGACAGCGTCAGTTTCTGCATGTCGACATGGATCTGCACTGGCGAGAACCCGCCAATCAGCCCACCGGCGCCGGTCTCGACTGGCGCCTGGACGGCGACGATCAGGCGCCACGCTATCTCGAACACCGGCTGACCCAATCCCGAGCGGTCCGCCTGAACCGGCTCGAATACTTCGACTCTGCTCGTCTTGGCGTGCTGGTCCGGGTTGAGCGCTGGCTGCCGCCCACCGAAACCGACACCCGCGATTTCGACGAGGACTGAGCCGCGCCATGTCCGCGCGTGATCAGCTCCTGGCCAGTCCGCGGCTGGACCGCGCTTACCAGCTGCTGGTCAACGAAGAAGATGCCCGGGTCTGCAAGGACATTGACGAGGCCGCCTGTCGGGTCGTACCCGGCAATTTCTTCCTGCAGATCCTCACCCAGTTCTTCACCAAGCTGGGCGACGCGATCGCCAACCCCAAGACCGTGCTGGCCTGGATGCTCAGCGCGCTGGGCGCGCCGTCGGCGTTTGCCGCGTTTCTGGTTCCCGTTCGCGAATCCGGCTCGCTGATTCCGCAGCTGTTTATCGCCGCCTGGGTCCGTCGGCTGGCGATTCGCCAATGGGCCTTCGTGATCGGCTGCCTGCTCCAGGCACTGGCTGTATTCTGCATGGCCGCGGTCGCGCTCACCCTGACCGGCAGCGCCGCCGGGACGGCTCTTCTGGGCGCGCTGGTCCTGTTCAGTCTGGCCCGCGGCCTCTGTTCGGTGGCGTCAAAGGATGTGCTCGGCAAGACCGTTCCCAAGACCCGGCGCGGCCGGGTCAGCGGCTGGTCCGAGTTTCTGGCCGGCCTGGTGACCGTGGCCATCGGCATGCTGCTGCTGCTTGAACTGCGCGAACCCGATGACATGCTCAGCTACCTTGTTCTGCTGGCCGTCGCCGGCGGTCTCTGGCTGCTTGCTGCCGGCAGCTATGCGATGATCAAGGAGTTTCCGGGCGCGACCGAGGGCGGCGGCAACGCGGGCAGCGAAGCCATCCAGCGACTCGGGCTGCTCCGATCCGACCCGCCATTCCGGCGCTTCGTCATCGCCCGCTCCCTGCTGCTGTGCTCGGCCCTGAGCGCACCGTTCTTCATCATGTTGGCCCACCAGCAAACCGGCGGCGCGCTGCTGGTGCTGGGGCTGTTTGTGATCGCTGACGGCCTGGCCAGCCTGGTGTCGGCGCCGTTCTGGGGCCGCTTTGCCGACCGCTCCAGCCGGCGCGTGATGATCGCCGCTGGCGGTGGCGCCGGCCTGGTCGGAATCGTGCTGGTCGCTCTCGTCCACACCGTCCCGACCCTGGCTGACTCGCCGTGGCTGTACCCGCTGTTCTTTTTTCTGTTGGCCATCGCCCACGCCGGTGTGCGCCTCGGACGGAAGACCTACATCGTCGATCTGGCCGGCGGCAACAAGCGCACCGACTATGTCGCGGTCAGCAACAGCGTGATCGGCGTGGTCCTGCTGCTGGCCGGTTCAATCGGTGCGCTCAGCGCCATCGTTCCGGTCACGGTTGTCATCCTCATCCTCGCCGCCATGGGGCTGGCCGGCGCCGCGCTCAGCGCTGCCTTGCCGGAGACCGGTGACTGAGCGGACGCCAGACCACCGGCCTGTCGAGCGCAACGACGCAAAGGCCCAGAAGGAAGTGACGCGCCCTGCAGATTGGCTTTGCGGGCAATACTCATCGGTTCAAGGCAGGTGTCGTGTCGGGACTGCCCACGGCGTCGATGCCGGTGTCGAGATGGAAAACGGGCAGTTCGAAGCGGGCGCGGAAGTCCGGCCCCGCGCAAGCGCAACGCACGTGAAGCTGCCAGTCGACCCGATCAATGTAGCCCGTTCCGGACTGATAGCGAGACTCGGGCAAGGTCTCGGGCAGATCGCGCTGCAGGATCGCGCCGGCCACACGCCCCTCGCCATCGCGCTCGACCCCCTGCTGCCAGCGCGCCTCCCAGAGCACGGTGTCCTTGCGCGGCGAGCCCTTGCTGCCGCCGGTGCCGCTGACCTGCTGCCGATGCGTGCAGGTCAATCGGAGCTCGAAATGCCCCGCGGCGCCGCGTGCTGGAACCGCTGCAACAAGTCGGGCGGAAAAGCGCTCGCCCAGCCTCAGTGGCGTCCGATCCAGCAACAGCAGCGGGGTACCGAAACGCCGCTCCTGCAGGTGGCCGTAGAGCCATACGCCGGTGCAGGCCAAGGCCATCAGCGCCAGGCCCGCGCTGCCCAGCCAGGCCCACGGTGGGCTCCAGATCAGGACAATCGCCAATGCGCAGGCCACGAACACCCAGGCCGCCGCCGCCAGCGTGAACCACAGCACGCGATGCACCCGTGTGTCCGATCTGATGGCGGCGTTGACCCAGTCCGGTCGCTCGATCATCAGGGCATAAGCCGAACGCGCCGTCTGATCGGCCGCCGAGCCAGGCTTTCCTTCGCTGACCGGCTCAGCGGTGCCGGTCGCGCGGTAAACCAGCACTTCGCCCAGCCTGCCGATCCTGCCCTCCTGATCGGCATAAACGAAAGCCCTGAGCCAGCGCTCGCGCTGCCAGCCCATCACCATCAGGAACAGCCCCATCAGCAGGGCGGCGAACACATAGGCCACCATGACGCTGAGCCAGAAGACCTCGATCTGATCCGGCAGGCTCAGGACTGCGGCGATGGCAAAGACCGGCAGAACGATCAGCAACAGGCCGGGCCCGACCCCTGCGCCGGGCAGCAAATCCAGTCGATCGCCTTCCCGGCGATTGGCCTGGATCAGGACAAGCCCGTCGCCCAGCCGCCAGGCGCCGGCCAACGCCAGCCAGATCATGAAGACCGGGTCCGACAGCAGCAAGCTTTCAGCGCTCCACGAGCCCTGCAGGCTGTACCAGAGCCCGACCCCGAACAGGGCGATACCCAGCACCGACAGCGCATAGAGACACCCCAGCGACTGGGATTCTCCGCCCGAGGACTGGTCTGAAGAAAAAGCGTCAACTGGCCTGATCGGCAACAGCCGGACGCGCTGCGCGCGTCGAATGTCCTCGCCTTCAATGACGCCTCGAAACCGGGCGTCCAGCAGCAGCGCCCAGCAGTGTTGCTCGTCGGCGTCGAGCGCCAGCGCCCGGCGCACGGCGGGGCCCGCCAGGCGGTACTTGAGCAGGTCGGCCAGCAGGGCCAGGACCATGTCGACATACAGCAGCAGCGCCGCATCCAGCGCGCTCCAGCCGCGCCAGCCCAAGCCATAGAGGCAGCCCAGGGCCGCGATGATCACGCCAACGCCAGTGGCTCGGTTGTGGGCAACCCAGGATCGGCGGCCACCGTTCAGCCATTGCGCCGCGTAGCGGCGAAGAAACACCAGATCCTTGTCCGGAATGCGCTGAATGGCGGCTCGCTCGTCCATTTTACCAACAACGAACAGCCAGCCATGAAGCGAACAGCCGGAAGAGTCGTGTCCCCGGGTCAAGAGCGGCATGCTGTGGCGAATGCTCCACGCTCGGCATTTCCGGCCGATAATGTGCGTCGAACATGAGCCGAAGGCGACCGAGCCGCCGAATGCTGCCGGCGGCTGCGCCGATCACTTGACAGCCGGGAACCGCACAAGGCGAGGCTCGCACCGCCAGGAACGCTCGCCGCCGGCTCCCGAAATCGCGAACTCGAGGCGTGGCAGCCCTGTCGGGTCCGGTCCGGCGCATACCCGGTCCTGGACGCCGGCGGCGAGCGGATCATTGTGAGGCCGCGGCAAGCCCTGGATCAGAACAGCCTGCCCGTCCGAGGCTGGGCAACGGGCTTTGGACCTGTGGTGAGGCCAGCCGGGTCCAATTTGAACGACGCGCCCAGCACGTGCTACGCTGTCTGAACGATGCGATCCGCGATGCGCCACTTGGGCCAGGTTCTGCTGTGCTTCAGCCTGCTGCTGAGCGGCGTGCCACTGCCTGCCGCGCATTCGGATTCCGGCATCGACGGTCACGACCAGAACCCGGTTTCGACCGAGGCGCCTGCCCCTGAGAGCGAGCCGGGCGGCTGCCCTCTGCACGGCCAGGCGCCGCTCGTCAGCCACACTGATCCCGCCAGCGCCGGCGAAGAGGACGATAGCCACGATTGCTGCGGTCCGGACTGTCGCTGCGGCTGTTCCGGATTGAGCTGGGCTCTGGCGCTGAGCGTGCCGCCCACTTCGCCCTCGCCGCTGCCCAGCCTGGGGCCCGCGGCAGTTCCTGACCATCCCTCCGTCCTTCCGCACAAGCTGCTCAGACCTCCACAGACCTGAAGCCTGCCAGCAGAGCTGCGCGCCGCGCCCGGCCCATCAGGCCGACGATCGTCTCAGCTCGCACTCGAGGCTCCGCCACGCGCGGTGCCGACGGCAGGTCAGGACCCGTCTGAACAGGCGCCTGCATTGGGGCGCATGACGACGCAAAGCCCTGCCGTTCGAATAGCCATCGAATCCTTGCAGGTAAGGTCATGAAAACACTGTTGGATTGCCGAACGCGCGCGCTTCTTGTTGCGCTGTCCGGGCTTTTCTTGTTGGTTTCGGGCGCGAAAGCGCTCGATCTGGCCGAGGCGCTTGAGCTGGGGTTGGAGCGCGACGCCGGGTTGATCGCGCTGTCCGCGCGCGCTCGGGCGGCGAGCGCGCGCATCGTTGCCGATTCGGCGCTGGCGGATCCGGAGGTCTTCATCGCCGCCGAGGGGCTGCCGATCGACGACCCGCTGTCCGCCGACATGATGACGATGTATGCCATCGGCATCCGCCAGAGCTTCCCGGCCGGGCGCACGCGGACCCTTCGCGCCGACCAGCGCAGGGCTGATGTCAGCGCCCTCGAGCAGGAACGCAGGCTTCGCATCCTGGATATACGCCGTCAGCTTTCCCTGGCCTGGGTGGAGTGGGTCAGTGCGGAGGAGCGCCGACGCGTCGTCGAGCAGGGCCTGGCGGTTTTCGAGGAACTCGCGGAACTTGCCCAGTCCAGATTTCGCAGCGGCGGCGCCCGCCAGCAGGACCTTGAGCAGGCTCGACTGGAGCTGGCGATGCGCCAGCGCGCGCTGATAGACGCCGAGCTTGCCGTCGCCACGGAATCGGCTGCGCTGATGCGCTGGACGGGTCAGGCACCCGGCGCGCGCGTGCCCTCGCTACCCGAGTGGTCCATGCCACCACGCGTGAACGCGCTGATCGAACGCAGCCGATCGCATCCCGTGTTCGCCGTGGATGAGGCGAATGTGCTTGGCGGGCAGGTCTCGACCCAGCTCATCCGCCAATCCTATCGACCGATGTGGATGATCGAAGCGGGCTATGGTCACCAGCGCGGTCGTGATCCCATGGGCATGGGTCGCCAGTCCGACCGGCTGTTCGCCATGGTCTCGTTCAGTCTGCCGCTGTTCACCGGCAACCGGCAGGACCGCGAGATGGCAGCAGCCGAAGCAGAGCTCGACGCGCTGATCGCCGACCAGCGCCTGCGCTGGCAACAGTGGGAAGGCGATATTCGATCTCAGCATCGACGCGCTGAGGGGCTGCTGCGCCGTCTCGACCTGATTGAGGACGGCATTCTGCCCCAGGTCAGACGCACCATCGACAGTCTGATGATCGCCTGGCGAAACGAGCAGGCGGAACTTGATGAACTGCTGCGCGCCAGTATCAGCGAAGTCGATCAGATTCTCGACGCCGTGGATACCCGTCGCGAGTGGCTGCTTGCGCGAATTGAATTGGCCTATCTGGCCGCCGAGGAATTGCCATGAAACAAGTCTTCTTTCTGATGATTCTGTGGGCCTCTCCCGCCCTCGCCGCCGGCCTGGCGGTAGCCAGGGAGGAACCTCGGCATCACAACCATGCCCCTCACGACCATCAACATCGACAAGACCATCGCGATCAGGATCTCCATGAACACGAGCATGGCAGCCACGGTCATCCTGCCCACGACGACAATCAGCACCGCCGCATGGGTCATGACGCGGATGAACATGAAAACCGGCATGGTCAGCCGCCGCACGATCGTCATGCCCATCATGACGTTGCTCGCGATGGCCATCGGCATGAACATGGCGAACATGATCATCACGCACACCATGCGGAACATGGCGACCATCATGCGCAGGCAGGCCATGCGGATGGAGCCCATCATGCGCGACATCGTGGCCGCGAGCAGCATGCGCACGATCATGAGCATCACCCAGATCATCATCACGAGCAGCCGGCACGGCATGACCACGACGACCAAGGCCACGATCATGGTCATGGTCATCACGACTTCCACGCGGAATCCCCTGCCCCTTCCGCCAGCAGCCTGGCGGAACGTGCGCTTGACCAGGGGGGCGACGCCGTCTGGACCTGCCCGATGCATCCGCAGATTGTGCGCGACGGCCCTGGCCGCTGTCCGATCTGTGGAATGGCCCTGGTCCAGCGCCAGGTCGCGGGCGATGGCCCGCTGGCGATCAGCCTGCCGTCCTCGGTGCAGCAGCGCATGAACCTGCGCGTGGCCACGGTGGAGCGCGGCCGGCTGAGCCGTCGGATCGAGGCCCCCGCTCAGGTCCAGGTCGACGAGTCCAGTCTGCGCGTCTGGCATCCTCGCGTCAGCGGCTGGGTTGGCGAGCTGCACGTCCAGACCGCCGGCGAGTCTGTGCGACGCGGCCAGCGTCTGTTCACGCTGTATTCGCCGGAGCTGGTTCGCCTGCAGGAAGAGTTCCTGCAGGCCCTGCGCGGTGGCCAAGAAGCGCTCATCGCCACCACGCGTCGGCGCCTGGAACTGCTCGACGTTCAGCCGACCGTGATCGATGACATCGCGCGTCGGCGCCAGCCCATGCTGGAACTGCCGTGGTCAGCCCCGGGCGACGGCTACCTGCTGCGTCTGGGCATCCGAGCGGGCATGGCGGTAGGCCCTGACACCGAACTGCTGGCCACGGCCAGTGCCGGGCGGGTTTGGGTGATCGCCGAGGTCCCCAGCACCCAGAGCGCCTGGATAAGGGAGGGCGGCAGCGCCGAGATCGCATTACCGGACCAGCCCACTGGCGCGGTGCGAGGCCAGGTGAACTTTATCTATCCCGAGGCTTCCCCTGCCACCCGCGCCGTTCGCTTGCGCATCGAAGCCGACAATGCGGAGGGTCGGTTCCGCCCCGGCGACTGGGCTCGCGTGATCATCGAGGCCGATCCTCGCGAGGGGCTGGTGCTGGTGCCCAGCGAAGCCATCATCCGAACCGGTAGCGCGGAACGGGTCATCGTCCAGACCGACGCATCGAACTTCGAGGTCCGTCCCGTCCACATTGGCGTGGTGGCCAACGATCGGACCGAAATCCGCCACGGTCTGAGCGTCGGTGAGCGCGTCGTCGTTTCCGGCCAGTTTCTGATCGACTCCGAAGCCAGCATTCGCGCCGGCCACCAGCGTCTCGGAGGGCCTCATGCGCACTGATTCGACGACCGCTTCAGGCCTCCGATCCGGCCACTTCCCGGGGAACGGTTCGGTCCGCGCGCGGGGCATGCCATGATTGACGCCATCATCCGCTGGTCCATGGCCAATCGGCTGCTGGTGCTGATCCTCGCCCTGGTCACCGGGCTGGCCGGACTGCACGCGGTCCGCAACACGCCGGTCGATGCCATTCCGGACCTGACCGACACCCAGGTCATCGTGCGCGCCATGTTTCCCGGGCAGGCGCCGCAGGTGATCGAGGACCAGGTCACCTACCCGCTGACCACCGCGCTGATGTCGGTGCCCGGCGCCCATACGGTGCGCGGCTATTCAATGTTCGGCGATGCCTTCGTCTACGTGCTGTTCGATGACGGTACCGACCCCTACTGGGCGCGGTCGCGGGTGCTGGAGTATCTGTCCCAGGTCGAAGGCCGATTGCCGGAGGGGGTGACGGCGGAGCTCGGACCGGATGCCTCCGGGGTCGGCTGGGTCTACAAATATGCCCTGGTCGACCGCGGCGGAGGTCTCGACCTGTCCGAGCTGCGCGCGCTGCAGGACTGGTTCCTGAAGTTCGAGCTGCAGTCCGTGCCGGGCGTCTCGGAGGTGGCCACAGCCGGCGGCATGGTTCGCCAGTACCAGGTCGTGGCCGATCCGATAGCGCTGAGCGCCTTTGGCCTCACCCTGGGCGAGCTGGAAATGGCCATCCGCCGGGGTAACGCCGAGACCGGGGGCTCGCTGATCGAACTGGCCGAAGCCGAATACATGGTGCGCGCCACCGGCTACATCCAGTCGCTGGAGGATCTGAGGCAGATCCCGGTCGGCATTGCCGACAATGGCTCGCCGGTTCTGCTGGAGCAGGTCGCCGAGCTCCGGCGCGGGCCGGCGCAGCGGCGCGGCATCGTCGAGCTCGACGGCGAGGGCGAGGTGGTCTCCGGCATCGTGGTGATGCGCTCCGGCGAGAATGCGCGCCGGGTCATCGATGCGGTAAAGCAGCGCCTCGATGAGCTGCGTCCCGGCCTGCCCGAGGGTGTCGAGATCATCGAGACCTACAACCGCTCGGCGCTGATCGACCGCTCGATCCGCACCCTGTGGGAAAAGCTGGCGCTGGAGTTCGCCATCGTGGTGCTGGTCATCGGCCTGTTCCTGTGGCATCTCCGATCCTCGCTGGTGCTGCTGATCAGCCTGCCGATGGGCGTGCTGGTCGCCTATCTGATCATGTATCACCAGGGGATCAACGCCAACATCATGTCGCTGGGCGGCATCATCATCTCCATCGGCGTCATGGTCGATGCCGCGATCGTGCTGATCGAAAACGTCCATCGGCGTTTTGAACGCGAGCCGCCGGAGAATGCCGAGCAGCGCTGGCAGGCGGTCACGGAAGCGTCCCTGGAAGTGGGAAGACCGATCTTCTTCTCGCTGCTGATCGTGGCTCTGTCCTTTCTGCCAGTATTCGCCCTCCAGGCCCAGGAGGGGCGATTGTTCTCGCCACTGGCCTTTACCAAGACCTATGCGATGGCGGCCGCGGCCGGGCTGGCCATTACCCTGGTCCCGGTGTTGATGGGGTACCTGGTGAGACCGGGCAGAAGGGGCGAAGGAAGAAGGACGAGGGGAAGTCCAGTCGCGCGGTGGCTGGAGGCCGGATATCGGCCGCTGGCGGGATTCGCCGGACATCACCCCTGGATCGTGAGCCTGCTGGCGCTGCTGCTGGTGCTGTCGATGTGGTTTCCGATCAGCCGCCTGGGCACCGAGTTCATGCCGGAGCTTGACGAGGGCGACCTGATGTACATGCCGACCACCCTGCCCGGCCTGTCACCGGACAAGGCCCGCGAGCTGCTGCAGCAGACCAATGCGCTGATCCTGACCCAGCCCGAGGTGATGCGGGTGATGGGCAAGGCCGGACGGGCCGAGACCGCGACCGATCCGGCGCCGTTGACCATGATCGAGACCTTCATCACCCTGAAGCCAAGAGGCGAGTGGCGAGCGGGCATCACTACCGCCGACATCATTCGCGAGCTTGACGCGCTGGTGCAGTTTCCCGGCGTGACCAACGCCTGGGTCTATCCCATCCAGACCCGGATCGACATGCTGCAGACCGGAATCCGCACCGACGTGGGGATACAGATCACCGGCCCTGACCTGGGCCAAATCCAATCCATTGCCGAACGGATCGAAGCCCTGGCCATGACCTTGCCGGGCACCGCCAACGCCTTCGCCGACCGGCCTGCGGCCGGTCGCTACATCGACATCCGCCCCGACCGCGTAGCCGCCGCCCGGCACGGACTGAACATTGCCGATGTGCACGATGTGGTCCGCTTCGGCATCGGCGGCATGAACGTGACCGAAACGGTAGAAGGCCTGGAGCGCTTTCCGGTCAACCTGCGCTACCCGGCCGACTGGCGCAATTCGCCCGAAACCCTGCGCGAGCTTCCCCTGGTGACGCCGGCCGGTACGCAGATCGTGCTCGGCGAAGTGGCCCATGTCAGCGTCACCGACGGACCGGCCATGATCCGCACTGAAAACACCCGCCCGGCCAGTTTCGTGTTCGTCGACATCGAAGGCCGCGACCTCGCCGGTTGGGTGGCGGAGGCTCGTGCCGCCATTGCCGGGCAGATCGAGCTACCCGGCAGCTATTCGGTGGGCTTTGCCGGCCAGTATGCGTATCTGGAGCGGGCACGCGAGCGCCTGAGCGTCCTGATCCCGCTGGTGCTGGCCATCATTGTCGTGCTGCTGTTGATGATCTTTCGCTCGGCCTTCGAGGTCTGCCTGACACTCATCACCATCCCCCTGTCGCTGGCCGGCGGAGTCTGGTTGATGTGGCTGCTGGACTTTCAGCTCTCGGTCGGGGCAGTCGTGGGCTTCATCGCGCTGGGCGGGCTGGCGGTTGAGACCGGGGTCATCATGCTGGTCTATCTGAACAACGCGCTGACGCGTTTCCGCGAGGAAATCGGGGATCGCGCCTTCAACCGGGCCGATCTGCGCGACGCCATCGTCGAAGGCGCCAGCCAGCGAGTACGCCCGATCACCATGACCGAAAGCACCGTTTTCCTTGGACTGTTGCCGGTGATGTTTTCCACCGGCACCGGCGCTGAAGTCATGCAGCGCATCGCCGCACCCATGGTCGGTGGCGTGTTCACGGTCTGGATCGTCGCCCTGCTGGTGATGCCGGCGCTGTACTACCTGTGGCACCGGCGCGGATTGCCGCGTCAATCCGACATCGGTCCGGATGGAGCCTGAGGTCTCATTCCGTCAACCTTCGAGCAATGTTTCAAGGAGAGCACAAAGCATGAACCGTACATACCGATCGCTGCAAACCATCGTCCAGACCGGCCTGGCCGTATTGCTGCTTGGCGTTACCCTGTCGCCGGCCGCCCACGAGACCAAGCTGAGTTCCACCCCGGAAAACGGCTCGACCATCCAGGCCTCGCCGGACAAGATCGGCATCGAGTTCGATGGCACGATGCGGATCACCCACTTCGAGCTCACTGGCCCACATGGCCGGGTCACGCTAGCCGACGAGCCGGGCAGCGAACCGACCGAGCAGTACTTCGTCAGGCCGGCCGCAGCCCTCGGCGAGGGCTTGTATCAGGTGCGCTGGCGCGGCCTCGCCCGCGATGGGCACATGATGTCCGGCGAATTCAGCTTCACCGTCGAGGACTAGACCATGCCCTGGCTGGCAGCGGTCGCTGACGCCGAGGCCTGGACGCTCGCCATGATCGTGGCGGCTTCCGGGGTCTATGCCGGTGCGCTCATGGCAGTCGGAGCCGTGCTGTTCAGCCTGGCCTTCCCGGACGCGCCCAATCCGGCACGCCGGTCGGCTCGCAACATGCTGGCGCTGGCGGCCAGGTTCGGTATCGTCATGCTCCTGCTCCAGTGGCTGCTCCAGGCCGGCTATCTCGGCGGCGGCAATCTGGCCTCCGCCCTCGACCCGATGCTGCTGGCTATCGTGTTCGAGGGCGCACCCGGACGGCGACTGCTGTTGGCGCTTGTCGGACTGGTTCTGGTCCAGGCTTTCCTGATCCCGTTTCAGCGACCGCCGAAGCTCGCGCCCGGGATCGGCCTGGTCGGCGTCGTCCTGGTCCTTGCGGCCTTCACCCAGGTCGGCCACACGACCGGTGAACCACGCTTGCTGCTGAGTCTGCTGCTGGGCATGCATCTGCTCGCTGCCGCCTTCTGGACCGGCTCGCTCTGGCCTCTCTATCGCATGGCTGGCCTGGCCGGCGCCCGGGGCCAGGCGGCCGTCATTCTGGCCCGCTTCGGTCGCATCGCCGCCTGGGCGGTCGCTGCACTGCTCTGTGCCGGCATCCTTCTCGCCGCTCTGCTGCTCGAAGGGCTCCGCGCCCTTTGGACCACGGCCTATGGACAACTGCTGCTGACGAAAATCCTCGTCGTCATCGCCATTCTGCTGCTGGCCGCCGGCAACAAGTGGCGCCTGGTGCCCGCATTCGAGCGCCGCGATGCGCGCGCACCCCTTCGCCTGCGCGCAAGCATCGCCCTGGAGATGGCCTTGGCCGCAGCGGTTCTGCTGGTCACAGCGACCTTGACCACCCTGAGCGCTCCGTCAGGAAACTGAGCTCCTGCCGCCCAGGACCTGGATAACGGATTGATCCCGGAACACCTCAAGCACTCTCCCGACGGCGGGCACCACCCGGGCCTTCAGCATGAAGATGTTTCGAAATCAGGCAAAGCAACGGAAGGGGAGTGGCCATCCGCGGTGACGTCGAGTTCCGTCACGACTGGCTCACTGGCCGACGCTCAGATGTTCGGGAATGCGTCTGTTGGCAGCCGCATCTTCGGTTGGGACTTGACTCTGGACCATGGTCCAGGGCTCAGGATCAGCCCATGAGCTCAAAAATGACCATAGGACAATTGGCCAGCGCTGCCGGCGTCGGTGTCGACACCGTTCGCTATTACGAGCGAATCGGACTGATCCCAATGCCAGCCCGAAGCTTGGGAGGGTATCGCCTTTACGCGCAGGCAGATCTCGAGCGCGTCGAGTTCATTCGCAGCGCTCAGCGTCTTGGATTTTCGCTGCGCGAAATCAAGCGCTTGCTAAGCCTCCTGGCCCAGGATGAGGATCGCATGAAAGTTCGTCAGTTGGCAACGATCAGACTCGACGAAATCGACCGTCAACTGGCCGAGCTAGAGTCGCACCGGGACACCTTGACCGGATTGATCGATGCCTGTTCGGGACACGGTCCGCTCACCGAATGCCCGATCATCGAGGCCTTGCTGGACCCCACCTCGGCATCAGCAAGTCCCCAGTTGGATCGAGCCCGCCCAAAGCCCGCCAGCCAGCCTGCCCCGGGGCTGGCTCGGCTTGATTCATGCAGTTTGCAGGAGAACAAGCCATGATTGCATCGGCCCGCCCGGCTACAAAGACCGCGTCAATCCACCGTCTCGCCACGAACGAGCACTTGTGCCCTTACGGACTCAAGGCCAAGGACCTCCTGCAGCGTCATGGCTATCAGGTCGAGGACTACCCTTTCGAGACTCGGGAGCAGGCCGAGCAGTTCAAGAAAGTCCACTCGGTAGAGACCACGCCCCAGGTTTTCATTGACGGCGAGCGCATCGGCGGTTACGACGCGCTCCGCAAGTACCTCGGCATACCACTGGCCGCCAAAGGCGCCACCAGCTACCAGCCCGTGGTCGCGATTTTCGGCGTCGCCTTTCTGATGGGGCTGGCGATGAGCTGGTTCGCATTCGAAACGGTGCTAACGATTCATGCAATCGAGTTCTTCATCGCGATTGCCATGTGTTTTCTGGGCATCCAGAAGCTTCAAGATCTGGAAAGCTTCAGCACCATGTTCCTGAACTACGATCTGCTCGCGCGACGTCATGTCCGCTATGCCTACTTCTACCCGTTTGCCGAAACTCTGGCCGGGGTACTGATGTTGGCTGGCACGCTGATGTGGATTGCATCGCCGTTGGCCCTGTTCATCGGCACGGTCGGCGCGGTTTCAGTGTTCAAGGCGGTGTACCTCGATCGGCGGAAACTGAAGTGCGCCTGTGTGGGGGGAAACAGCAATGTGCCGCTGGGCTTTGTTTCCCTGACCGAGAACCTGATCATGATTGCCATGGCGATCTGGATGCCTTTGCGGATGGGGTGGATGTAGATCGGTTGCTGCCAGTCGCCATCGAGATCTGATCCCACAAAAACGATCGGCGCCGGGAGGGCGCCGATCGGGATGAAGCTTTTGGCTTCCGGGCTTGAACTCAGGCCAGATCGAAACGGTCCGCGTTCATCAGCTTGGTCCAGGCGGCAACGAAGTCACGCACGAACTTCTCCTGGTTATCGTCCTGGGCATAGTGCTCGGCGTAGGAACGCAGCACCGAGTTGGAGCCGAACACCAGATCGACGCGGGTCGCCGTCCACTTGACCGAACCGGTCTTGCGGTCCTGGATTTCGTACAGGTTCTTGCCCTTCGGAACCCAGCTGTAGGCCATATCGGTCAGGTTGACGAAGAAGTCGTTGGTCAGCTGACCCACGCGATCGGTGAACACACCGTGCTTGCTGCCACCGTGATTGGTGCCAAGTACGCGCATGCCGCCAATCAGCACCGTCATTTCCGGCGCGGTCAGACCCATCAGCTGGGTGCGATCGAGCAGGATCTCTTCCGGCGTCACGGCATAGTCCTGCTTCAGGAAGTTGCGGTAGCCATCGGCCAGCGGCTCCAGATATTCGAAGGACTCGATGTCGGTCTGTTCCTGGCTGGCGTCGCCGCGACCGGGCGCGAACGGCACGCTGATCGCGTGGCCCGCTGCCTTCGCCGCCTGTTCGACCCCGAGGTTGCCGCCCAGCACGATCAGGTCGGCGATGCTGGCGCCGGTGTCAGCCGCGATCTTTTCATACACGGCCAGGACCTTGGCCAGGCGCTCCGGCTCATTCGCCGCCCAATCCTTCTGCGGTGCCAGACGAATGCGCGCGCCGTTGGCGCCACCGCGGAAGTCGGAACCGCGATAGGTGCGGGCGCTGTCCCAGGCGGTGCTGACCAGTTCGGCGATCGACAGGCCGGCGGCAGCAATCTTCGCCTTGACGGCATCGACGTTGTAGTCAGCCTTGCCGGCCGGAATCGGATCCTGCCAGATCAGGTCTTCGGCCGGCACTTCCGGGCCGATATAGCGCGCCTTCGGGCCCATGTCGCGGTGGGTCAGCTTGAACCAGGCGCGGGCAAACACTTCGTCGAAATAGGCCGGATCGTCGCGAAACCGCTCGGAGATCTTGCGGTACTCGGGATCAACCTTGAGCGCCATGTCGGCGTCGGTCATCATCGGCATGCGCCGGATCGATGGGTCTTCAGGATCGACCGGCATGTCTTCTTCGGCGATGTTCACCGGCTTGTACTGCCAGGCGCCAGCCGGGCTCTTGGTCAGTTCCCAGTCGTGCTTGAACAACATGTCGAAGTAGCCGTAATCCCACTTCGTCGGTTCGCTGGTCCAAGCGCCCTCGATGCCGCTGGTGACCGTGTCGCGCCCGATGCCGCGACCCTTCTTGTTCAACCAGCCAAAGCCTTGCGCCTCGATGCCCTCGCCTTCGGGCTCCGGCCCAAGGTTGGCCTCCAGACCATTACCGTGCGCCTTGCCGACGGTGTGACCGCCCGCGGTCAGCGCCACGGTCTCTTCGTCGTTCATGGCCATGCGGCCAAAAGTGACCCGCATGTCGGTCGCGGTCTTGAGCGGGTCCGGATTGGCGTCGACGCCCTGCGGGTTGACATAGATCAGCCCCATCATGACCGCCGCCAGCGGGTTCTCCAGCGACTCGCGGCTGTCCTGATACCGGGTGCCTTCACCGCCGGAGGGCTGCAGCCACTCCATTTCCGAGCCCCAGTAAATGTCCTTGGGCGGATGCCAGATGTCCGCACGGCCGAAGGAGAAACCAAAGGTCTTGAAGCCCATTGATTCATAGGCCACGTTGCCGGCCAGGATGAACAGGTCAGCCCAGGACAGCTTGTTGCCGTACTTCTTCTTGATCGGCCACAGCAAACGACGGCCTTTGTCGAGGTTGCCGTTGTCAGGCCAGCTGTTCAAGGGCGCAAAGCGCTGATCGCCGGTACCACCGCCGCCGCGGCCGTCAGCCACACGATAGGTACCCGCCGCGTGCCAGGCCAGCCGGATCATCAGGCCGCCGTAGTGACCCCAGTCCGCCGGCCACCATTCCTGGCTGTCGGTCATCAGCGCTTCCAGATCCTTCTTGACCGCCGCGAAATCAAGCTTCTTGACTTCCTCGCGATAGTCGAAGTCCTCATCAAAGGGGTTGGTCTTGCGATCGTGCTGGTGCAGGATGTCCAGATTCAGGGTCTTGGGCCACCACTTCTTCACCTTGTCGAGGCTGGTGTTAGCCCCGCTATGCATTACCGGGCACTGACCGGAAGTGCTCGTGCCTTGCTCGCTCATCATCTACCTCCTATGGGACCTTGTCGGCTGTTGCCATCATCGGCGCGGCAGTTGCCGTCGCCCTATTGTTCAGGGCCGAGTGATCCGACGCTGCGGATTCACCCTGACCCCATCAGAACCTCTAGTGTACGCCCGACCGGCGATAGTTCCAATCGATTTACTTCATATCATCCATAGGCCTCGCCTATGGCATCTGATCGCGGCGATGACGCCGGACCAAACATTGAAGCGGCGTGACGGATTGATATACTCGCCATGCGCCAGTCTATTTTTGCCGAGCAGTGCCGGGCAAGCCGCCTTGAGCACTGCCGAACCGCCAGTACCAGGGAGCCTTGCGATGTTGCGCTCAGTCGATATCTCGGACTATATCAACCCCAACCCGGCCCGCGTCCGGTCCAGCGACAGCCTGTATGACGCGATCGACCTGATTACCCGTCATCGCCTGAGCGGGGTGCTGGTGGTTGATGACCAGGACCACCTCGTCGGCGTGCTGTCAGAAATGGACTGCCTGCGTGCGGTGGTCACCGCCACCTACAACAATTCCGGCGACGTCGGCTCGGTAGCGGACTTCATGACCGCTCAGGTTCAGGCCTGCCAGCTGCATGACAACATCGTCGACGTCGCCATGGACATGATGAGCAAGGGCCACCGTCGGCGCCCGGTGCTGGACAACGGCAAGCTGGTCGGCCAGATCAGCTGCCGTCAGGTGTTGCGAGTCGTCAGCGTGTTCAACCGCCGCGACGGCTGACGGCCGTTGCCGCCTCAGGGACCGACCGGCTCAGCCCGATAGCGGTAAGCGATGCCCCGCTCGTAAAGCGCCAGACGCTCGCGCATGGCATCGAGAACCGCCGTGTCCTCTGGCTGCGCGTCCTCAGTGCGCGCCAAGGCGATCCGATGGTTGGCCAGGGCCTCATCAAAATGGCCGGCTGCGGCCTGACAGGCGGCCAGGGTGCTGTACATGTACGGATGCGGCGTTTCCAGCCGCTCAAACAGCGCCTCGGCCAAATCCAGACCTTCTTCCGGGGCGAGACTCATCCCATGCTGTCCCGTGCACAGCAGAAAAGCCAGGTCATTGGCCGCCCAATCCGAGCCGGCGTCAGCCGCCAGGCGGAGATGATGCCGGGCACCGTCCAGGTCGTCATGATCAAGGAGCAGGGAATTCGCCAGATCAAAATAGGCCTCGGGAGCCCCCTGCTCGAACGCCCGCTGGTACCAGCGCCGAGCCTGCTCGAAATCAGCATCCGCGCCTCGCCCCTGGTCAAGCCGCTGAGCCAGCGCCAGGCTGGCCGCAGCGAGCCCTTGCTCAGCCATATGTTCCAGAACTGCCAGACCAATGCCCGGGTCCTTGTTGAAGCCATCCACGTCCAGCAGCACATCGGCCACGGCCAGGCCCTCCTCGACGCCCAATTCCTCAACAGCACGATCAAGAATGTCCCAGGGGCTCTCACCGTCCTCGGGCAGCAACTCGGGATGGATCAGGTACAGGGCCAGCAACCAACTCTCGGCAAGTTCATCTTCCATCATCACGGCACTGACCAGCCAACCCTCGGCGCTGGTCAGGCTGGGATCAGCCAGCTCCCCGGCCAGATGGCGGCGAGCCAGAATGCGCATCGCGCCGCTGTGCCCCCCCAGAGCCGCTTCGGTCAGCCAGTACTCGGCTGCGGCCGGGCCTTCATCGAGCATGGTCTTGACGCTGAGCAGCATCTGCGCGTCCGGCCAACCGCGCTCCGCGGCGCCGATCAGCCAGCGCAGACCGGCGCGTTCCAGGGCGCCGCTGCGCACTGCCCGAAAGTGCATCGCCACCGGCACGCCCTGCTCCGCGGCGCGATCGAGGTAGCGCAATGCTTCGCGTCTGGCCGTCTCAGAGTCGGCGGTCAACAGCCGCTGCGACAAGCGCAGCTGGGCCTCGGGCCGCCCGGCATCGGCAGCAAGTCGCCAGAGCCTCATGGCCTGATCCTGTCGCGGCGAATCATCGTCGAGGCTCGCCGCGATCAACGCATCGCCCAGATAGCTCTGAGCAGAACCGGTCCCCATCAGGCGTCCGGCCTGATCCATGGCGGCGCGAACCGCCTCATCGTCCAGTTCCCGGCCCTGCCGAATCATCAACCAGGCAGCCTGCATGGCCCAGGCTTCGGCGATCCCGGCTGCGGTCAGCGCATCGAGGACCTCGCGCTCCATCTCCTCCTGACAGACCGCGTCCGGCTCGGCCAGGCAAAGCTCGAGCAAGGACAGCCCGGCCCCCGGCAGACCGGCGCCCCAGGCCCGTTCCAGCGCCCGGCGCGCGGGCACTGCGGCCAGCTCACCTGCTTCGAGATCGAGGTTGAGAAAGCCGGCCAGCGCCAGCGGATCGCCGTGGATCGCCTGGCTCTCCAGATAGGACAGCACGAGGCCGCGGCGCGGCCCGGTAAACTCGACCCCCCACTGGTCCCGGTTCAGCGCCACCAGTGCTGGCAGCAGGTCGAAATACATCCGCTGCTGGCGCCCGTCGGCCTCGCGCACAGAGGCTTCGAGCAGCAGGTGGCGAATACTGTCGTAAGCGAGAAACCGGACCCAGACCAGCTCACGGCCCGTCTCGGCCAACAGCACATCGACGTCGGCGGGCTGCAGCACCGGCGCCGGCAGCCACTGGCGGGTCCCATACTCGCCACGCAGGGCGTAGGCCGTCAGTTGGTCAATCCGCTGTTGGCTGCGCCGCTGCCAGGCGCCATCGCCCAGCATCCGGGCACAATCCCGGGCGACCGACCACAGCGCCAGATCAATCGGCAAGCGATCGAGGCTGGACTCGAGCGCGGCACGATGACGGCCGCAAGACTCGGCCGAGAACGGTGCTTCGAAAAGCTCGCCCAGCCGCATTTCGGCCGCACTGAGCTCGGCCGGCATGGCGGCAGGAGACAGCTCGGCCCACAGCGCCTCGGCGACTTCATGACGGCCTTCGCCGCCCGGCGAGGTCAGGCCGCGCGTGGGTCCGGTGGTTTCGCAGGCAGCCAGGCAAAGCACGCCCAGCGCCAGCAGCCCTCTGCAAAGCGGTGAATGGGTCAAAACAATCATCCGACTTCGGCCAAGCCGCAGTGTAGCCGATGTCGGCGAGCCGGGGCCGGTCACCTCGCCGCAGGGGCCCGCCATGCCCTGGCGGCCTGCGCTGGCGACGCAGCGCTTGCTGATGACCGCGTGACGGGTCGCCTGATGTGGTATTCTTTTGCAACCTAAGTCGAGCTGCAGTAGCAAGTGTCTCGACTCCTCTCGCGGATTGCATTAACGGCCCAGGCCTTCCCCGACTGGTCAAGCTTCGGCATCACGCCGAAGGCTTTTGCTGGGCCATATTGCAAGGAAAATTCATGTCTTTCGATTCACTCGGGCTCCGGCCCGAAATCCTGCGCGCGGTCAGCGAGCAGGGCTACACCCTGCCCACGCCGATCCAGCAGCGCGCGATTCCGCTGGTGCTGGCTGGCCGCGACCTGATGGCCAGTGCCCAGACCGGCACCGGCAAGACCGCAGCCTTCACCTTGCCGCTGCTTGAGCGCCTGAGCCAGTCCAGCGGTGGGCCACGCCTGCGTGCCCTGGTGCTGACCCCGACCCGCGAACTCGCCGCCCAGGTCCACGAGAACCTGCGGGGCTACGGCCGCCATCTGAGCCTGAAGTCGCTGGAAGTGTTCGGCGGCGTCAATATCAATCCACAGATCGATCGGCTGCGCCGGGGCGTCGACGTATTGATCGCCACACCCGGCCGCCTGATTGATCATCTCGAGCGCGGCACGGTCAAGGTCGACCAGATCGAAGTGCTGGTACTGGACGAAGCCGACCGCATGCTGGATATGGGTTTTCGTCCGGCCAT
The DNA here is from genome assembly GCA_050485825.1 of Gammaproteobacteria bacterium. Lineage (GTDB taxonomy): Bacteria > Pseudomonadota > Gammaproteobacteria > Xanthomonadales > Wenzhouxiangellaceae > Wenzhouxiangella. Next base: position 56,556 of record JBJHCC010000005.1, on the reverse strand, counting down.
CGACAGAATCCTGCGGAAGCTGCCAGCCAAGCGCCAGACCTTGCTGTTCTCGGCCACCTTCTCGCCCGAGATCACCGAGATGGCCAAGCGCTATCTCAGTCATCCGGAGCGCGTCTCCACCTCGCCACCAAACTCTACCGTCCAGGCCATTGCCCAGAAGGCCATTCTGGTCGATCAAGCGCGCAAGCGCGAATTGCTGTCGTGGATGATTGGCCGCAACAACTGGAACCAGGTGCTGGTGTTCACTCGCACCAAACACGGTGCCAACCGCCTCGCCCGGCAGCTCGAAAGCGACGGCCTGAGCGCGGCGGCCATTCACGGTAACAAGAGCCAGAATGCGCGCACCCGTGCCCTGGGCGATTTCAAGGACAACCGGCTAAGGGTCCTGGTGGCAACGGACATCGCCGCCCGCGGTCTTGACATCGACCAGCTGCCGCACGTGGTCAATTTCGAAATTCCCAACGTGCCGGAAGATTATGTGCATCGGATCGGCCGCACCGGCCGCGCCGGCCGCGACGGCCTGGCCGTCTCGCTGGTCTGCCCGGAGGAGTACGGCCTGTTCGAGGACATTCGGAAACTGGTCAAGGTCGCGATCCCGACCGAGTCGGTCGCCGGCTATGAACCCTCTCGCGCCCCGGTAGCCAAGCCGGCCGCGCGACCGCAGCAGCAGCCGCGGCAGCGGCAGCAGCAAGCGAGACCGCCAGCGGCCAATGACGGTGCCGGCAACGGCCGCAAGCGACGCCGTCGCAGCGGTGCGCGCAAGCCCCGAAGCGCCGCCGCAGCCTGAGCCGGGCGCCGGGGTCCAGCCCCGGGCTGTGCGCTGCTCGCGACACTACCAAGGCCCCGAAATCTCGGGGCCTTGTTCGTTTTCAACCGGCAGATTCAGGCCCTGAAGCCGACGCTGACGAAAGGACTTGTCCGCGACCATCACGTTGATCGCGGATAATTCCCACTCTTGTCCACGCAAGATCGTCTGTGATGAATCGAATCCCGCGCGCCTTACTTCCGATCGCTGGCTTGCTGCTGACGGCCTGGGCCCTCCCTGCTGTCGGCCACGGGCTGCAGGTGATCGTTGCCCCGGCCAAGACCGAGCGACTGGCCGATCCTATCGAATCACTCGGCACGCTGCGGGCCAACGAGTCGGCGGCGCTGACCGCCACGATCACTGAAACCATCTCCGAGATCCGCTTCGCCGACGGTGAACGGGTCAACGCCGGCCAGGTGCTGGTGGCCCTCACCAATCGTGAACAGCTGGCCGAGCTGGCGGCCGCCGAGGCCGACCTGGAAGAAGCCCGCCGCCAGCATCAGCGCGTGGTGGATCTGGCCGAACGGGGGCAGGAGTCGCGGGCCGTGCTGGATCTGCGGCAGCGCGAGCTGAATAATGCCGAGGCGCGCCTCGGTCAGGTCGAAGCGAGACTGAGCGATCGACTGATCACCGCGCCCTTCGACGGCGTGCTGGGCCTTCGCAACGTCTCGGTCGGTTCGCTGCTGACGCCGGGAACGGTCGTCACCACGATCCAGGACGATTCGGTGATGAAGCTCGATTTTGCGGTCCCGGAGCTTTTTCTCGCCAGAGTCGCGCCCGGCCAGCTGCTGCGAGCCCGGAGCCGGGCTTTTCCGGACAACGAGTTCGAAGGTCGAGTGACCAGCCTGAGCAATACCGTGGACCCGGTCACGCGCGCCTTTCAGGTGCGCGCCGAGATTGATAACCCGGACCGCCAGCTCAAGGCAGGAATGCTGATGACGCTGACCCTGGAAAGCCGCGAGCGCGAGGCGATCACTGTCCCCGAAGAGGCGATCCTCAGCCGTGGCCGCGAGCACCATGTTTTTGTTGTCCCGCCCGGTGCCTCCGAAGTGGAGCGCCGGCCGGTGCGCCTCGGCAGCCGGCACCCCGGTCGGGTTGAGATCGCCAGCGGCCTGCAGGACGGCGAGCGGGTGGTGGTTCACGGTGGCTTTCGCCTGAGTGACGGCGACAAGGTGGCCGTCCGGGCCGAGGTCGACGACAAGCGCTCGCTGGCCGCAATCCTTGCCGGAGACCGTCGTTCATGATCCTGTCCGACCTTGCGGTTACCCGGCCAGTTCTGGCTTCGGTGGCCGCTCTGCTGCTGGTGATCGTAGGCATCGTCTCCTACCAGTCGCTGCCGCTGCGCGAGTATCCCGACATCGACCCGCCGGTGGTATCGATCGAGACCCGCTACCCGGGCGCCTCCGCCAGCGTGGTCGACACCCAGATCACCGAACGTATCGAAGAAGCGATTGCCGGCATCGAGGGCATCGAGTTTGTCGAGTCGCAAAGCCGCGATGGCCAGTCCAGCATCTCGATTCGCTTCGCCCTCGTCCGCGACGTCGATGCGGCAGCCAACGATGTGCGCGACCGGGTCGCTCGCGTGCTGCGCCTGCTGCCGACAGAGGCCGACCCGCCGGAAGTTCGACGCATCGACGCCAATGCCGATGTGATCCTGTGGTGGAATCTGGCGGGTGACGGCTGGTCCACCCCGGAGCTGACCGATTTCGCCGAGCGCTTCCTGGTGGATCGTTTTGCCGTCATTGACGGCGTCGCCCGAATTGTCGTGGGCGGCGCCCAGAGTTTCGCGATGCGGGTCTGGCTCGATCGGGATGCCCTGGCTGCTCGCGGGCTCACCGTTACCGACGTCGAGGACGCCCTGCGGGCCGAAAATGTGGAGCTGCCGGCTGGCCGAATCGAGTCGCGCACCCGTCAGTTCACCGTGCGCGTTGCCCGGCAATTCAATGATGCCGACGATTTTGCCCGGCTGGTTCTGATGCGCGGCGATGACGGCTACCTGGTTCGCCTTGGCGACGTGGCTCGGGTTGAACGCGGCACGGTCGAGGACCGCACTCTGTTTCGTGGCAATGGCGAATCGATGATCGGGCTGGGCGTCGTGCGCCAGTCCACCGCCAACACCCTGGAAGTCTCGAGAAGCGTGCGCGCCGAGGTCGAGCGCCTGAACGACGAACTGCCGGGCGGCCTGCAGCTGCTGCCGAGCTTCGACTCCTCGGTGTTCGTCGAGGGCGCGGTCCGGGAGGTCTATCGCACCCTGTTCATCGCCATCTGCCTGGTGGTCCTGACTATCTTCGTGTTTCTCGGGTCGATCCGCGCCATTCTGGTCCCGGCCGTGGCGGTGCCGGTGGCGCTGATCTCGACTTTCATCGCGCTGTCGCTGTTTGGCTTCACCATCAACCTGCTGACCTTGCTGGCGCTGGTCCTGGCGATCGGCCTGGTCGTCGACGACGGCATCATTGTGCTGGAGAACGCGCGCCGTCGGATGGACGAGTACGGGGAGTCCGCGCTGGTGGCAGCCTTCCGCGGCACCCGCCAGGTCGCCTTCGCCATCGTCTCGACCACGCTGGTACTGATTTCCGTGTTCGTGCCGATCGCTTTCCTGCAGGGCGATATCGGCCGGCTGTTCTCGGAATTCGCGCTCACCATGGCCGCCGCAGTGGCCTTTTCGAGCTTTGTCGCCCTGACCGTCTCGGCGATGCTGGCCTCGCAGCTGCTCAAACCCCGCGACGGTGACAATCGCATGGTCCAGGCGCTCAATAGCGGCATTGCCTGGGGCCAGTCAAAGTACCAGGGCGCCCTGGGCGCGATACTGCAGCGCCGCCTATGGGCGCTGCCGGTCATCGCCGCGCTGTTCGTGGGCTCGGCCTGGCTGTTTACCCAGATCCCTTCCGAGTACGCACCGCGCGAAGACCGGGGGGCATTCTTCGTGCTGGTCAACGGCCCGGAAGGCGCTTCCTATGAATACATGGAAACCTACATGAACGAGATCGAGCGGCGCATCATGCCGCTGGTCGACAGCGGTGAGATCAATCGGCTGCTGGTCCGCGCGCCCCGTGATTTCAACAACCTGGCGCTGTTCAATACCGGCATCGCGATTGTCGTGCTCAACGACTGGAGCCAGCGTCGGCCAGCCACCGAGATCATGGCCGACATCCGGGAGCGAACGCGCGATCTCGGCGGCGTTCAGATCAATACGGTGATGCGCCAGGGCTTTGGCAGCGGCTTCCAGAACCCCGTGCAGTTCGTCATCGGCGGCGGCAGCTATGAGCAGCTGGCGGAGTGGCGCGACATTCTGCTGGAGGCGCTGGAGCGTGACAATCCAGGTCTGGTCGGCATTGACTGGGACTACAAGGAAACACAGCCGCAGCTGCAGGTCGATATCGACTACGACCGCGCCGCCGATCTCGGTGTCACCATCGGCACCATCGGCCGCACCCTGGAAACCATGCTGGGCTCGCGCCGGGTCACGACCTTTCTGGAGGACGGGCAGGAATACGATGTCATCATTGAAGGGGAACGGGATCGACAGCGCTCGCCGGCGGCACTGGAAAACCTCTACGTGCGCTCCACCCGCTCGGGACAGCTGGTCCCGCTGTCCAATCTGGTCACCTTGACCGATGTCGCCGATTCCACCAGTCTGAATCGCTACAACCGCCTGCGCGCGATCACGATCCAGGCCGGCCTGTCCGACAACCTGACCCTGGGCGCGGCACTGGAACACCTGGAGGGATTGGCGCGCGAGCATTTGCCGCAGACCGCAGTAATCGATTACAAGGGCCTGAGCCGCGACTTCAAGACCACGGGAAGTTCGGTGGTATTTGTGTTCCTGCTCGGCGTGGTCGTGGTCTTTCTTGTCCTCGCCGCGCAGTTCGAGAACTGGATCCACCCGCTGGTGATCATGCTCGGCGTGCCGCTGGCCGTAGGCGGGGGTCTGCTGGGACTGTGGCTGACCGGGACCACCCTCAACGTTTACAGTCAGATCGGCCTGGTCATGCTGGTCGGGCTGGCGGCCAAGAACGGCATTCTGATCGTGGAATTCGTCAATCAGCTGCGCGATCAGGGAACCGACTTCCACCAGGCCATCATCGAAGGCGCCACCATCCGACTGCGCCCGATCGTGATGACCGGCATCACCACGGTCGCCGGCACCGTTCCGCTGATCCTGTCGTCCGGCGCTGGCGCCGAGACGCGCCAGGTCATCGGTGTCGTGGTGCTGTTCGGGGTCAGCCTGTCGACTGTACTGACCTTGTTCGTCATCCCCGTGCTGTACAGCCTGCTCGCCCGCGGCACGGCCTCGCCCGAGGCGGTCAAGCGTCGCCTGGAGCGCGACATGGCCAACAGCGAACCGGAGCAGGCCAGCGCCTGACCGTCGCTCGCCTGCCTCGACATGCCGGCCTGACGCGGTAACCGCGCCAGGCCGGCCCAGTCCTGCTGCCTCAGGCACCGAATCCACCCCCTCGGCTTGCGATAAAGCCCCTTCAGGTGATATACAAAGAGCAACCTGGCTGTAGCGGTTGCCCCGGCCGCTGCTGCCGCCAGGCCATCACCGATGCAAGGGGATACCTACACGCTTGAGGATCTGACATGAATCCAATCCAGCGCCGGCGTATGGCCCTGCCCGCCCGGCTTACCGTTATGGCCACCAGCACGCTGCTGGCCGGCCTGTTCTCACTGTCAACGCTAGCCACCGAGTCCCCGCCACCGGACGCGCTCGACGAGTCGCCGCCACCGGCCGGCTCGGGACACGGCGCGCGGCCGGACGAATCCCCGCCCCCGGAGGCGCTACTTGAGGCCATTGCCCGCGACATGGGCTGGGCAAAACCCGACATCGCCGGCATCCTCGATGCCGAGCATCATCTCGTCGATGCCGCAATAGCGGCGGAGCGCTCGCTGGGCGAGCACTATGGCGGCAGCTGGATCGAACGCGACGAGCGCGGCTTCCCCCGCCTGGTGGTCGCCGGCACGACAACCGACGCTGCAAGCGCGCGCCTTGAAGCGATCAGCGCGGCCAGCGCTGGGCTGAGCGTCGAATTTCGGCCGGTCCGTTACAGTCTCAGGGAGCTGGAGGCAACCGTCGAGGCTTTCGATCTGGCCGCAACCGGCCCGCTGGCCCGCGACCTTGACGGCATCCACAGCTGGGGGATCGATCTGGCCGGCAATCAGGTGGTCATCGTGACGGCGCCCGAGGTCGACCAGCGGGTGATCGACTTTTTCGCCACCAGCCGAGCGGATCTCGACCGCGTCCGATTCGAAGTCTCGGACCACCCGCCCAGCACACTGGCCGATATCATCGGCGGCCTGCGCTACAACAGCTGCTCGATCGGCTTCGCGGTCCGGCGCGGCACCACACCCGGCTTTGTGACCGCCGGTCATTGCGGTTCGGTGGGCACCATCGTACGCATTGGCGGCGTCGCGGTGGGCTCATTCCAACGCAGCAATTTTCCCGGCGCCGATGCGGCCTGGGCCAACGTCCGCAGCAGTGACCGCCTGTTCAACCGAGTCTGGCAGTACAGCGGCAGCTCGACCTATCCAGTCACCGGCAGCAGTGAAGCGCCGCTGGGCGCGACGGTCTGTCGCTCCGGTTTCCGCACCGGCTGGCGCTGCGGCACGCTGACCCGCAACAACGTCACGGTCAACTACAGTGGCGGCAATGTGGTCAATGGTCTGCGCGAATCCAATGCCTGTGCCGGCCAGGGTGACTCCGGCGGATCCTGGGTTGCCGGCGGCAACCAGGCACAAGGCGTTACCTCCGGCGGCGCACTGGGTGGCGACGGCACCAACTGCGGCATTGCCCAGAATCAGCGCCGCACCTGGTTTCAGCGTCTCAACCCGATGCTCAACAGCTACGGCCTGAGTCTGGTCACCAACTGAGCGCTCCAAGCACGGCGCATCGGCCAGTCGCCCCGGCAATGAACGGGGCGACTGGTCTTGTCCAGCCGGCCCGATGCGACCAGTCAGCTGCGCAACAGCAGCACGATCAACAGCAAGGCCGCAACGATCACCAGCGCCCGCCCGGTGACCGAGCGCATGAAGCGGGTTTCGCTGAAGTAGCCCGCCCGGCCCAGCAGCAACCAGGCCAGGTAAATCAGCAATCCCAGCGCGATCAATACTTCGCGCAGTCCGATCTGTATGTCCAAGGCGATCACAGCGGCCGATAGCTTCCATCCCTATCCACCAACCAATGCAACCTGCAACGCAAAGGCAGTCGCGAATCGGGAAACATGCGGTAGAGTGGCAGCGTCAAGCGGCCTTCGCCGCTGCCAGTGAGCCAGGATGATATCGCACACCATGAACCATCCGCTGAATGCCGTCATCAGCCTTGTACTGGCGCTCGCCTGGACCGGGCCAGGTCGAGCCAACGACAACAACAGTGACCGAACCCAGGCGCTGCTGGAGCTGTTGCAGGGGCGCTATCAGAGCGCGGCCGTGCTTGAACCCGACCGCCCGGGGCCACAGCTGACCGATCATCGAATCCGCGTCGACAGCCCCGCGCTGGGCGAGGCGGTCGTTTACTGGCAGTTGAACAGCGGCCCGGAGCAGCACATCTACCGGCAGCGCCTGCTGATCTTTGCGATGGATTCTGATAGCGGAAAGATCATTCAGCAGACCTGGAGCCTGGCTGAACCAATGCGCTTCGACGCCAACGAGGACCAGGCCGCCCTGTTCGCCACGCTCGACCAGGCCGACCTGATCCGGGAGCTCCCCGAATCCTGTGATCCAGTCTGGCAAGCCCACCCCGATGGCTGGTACGCGCATACCGACCCCGAGCGCTGCCGGATCTTTTCCGAACGCCATCAGGATTGGCGCCACATCGAGGCTGAAGTCCTGCTGAGCGCCGCCGGCCTGCAGCAGGCCGAGCGCGGCTTTGACGGTCAGGGGCGGCAACTGTTCGGCAGCCCGCCCGGCGAGCTGTTCAGGCTCTATCGGGTAAACCCCTGAAGCACTTCATCGGCGCCGATTCAGGCGGGCTCGAGATGATAGCTCGATAGCCGCTCGACTTCCCTGCGCGAACCGAGGATCACCGGAATCCGCTGATGCAGGGTTTCCGGCAGGACCTCCAGAATGCGCTGCTCGCCGGTGCTGGCAGCTCCACCGGCCTGCTCCACGATGAAGGCCATGGGATTGGCCTCGTACATCAGGCGTAGCTTGCCGGTTTTGCCGGTGGCGCGCAGCCGCGCGTCGCAGGGGTAGAGGAAGACACCGCCACGGGTCAGGATGCGATGCACCTCAGCAACCATTGAGGCCACCCAGCGCATGTTGAAGTTCTTGCCACGCGGGCCGTCACTACCCGCCAGGCACTCGCTGATGTAGCGCTTGACGGCGGCGTCCCAGTGCCGCTGATTGGAGGCATTGATCGCAAACTCGCCGGTCTCCTCAGGAATACGGACGTGTTCACGGGTCAGCAAAAATTCACCGAAATCGCGGTTCAGCGTGAACATGCTGACCCCCTGCCCCGTGGTCAGCACCAGCAAGGTCGACGGCCCGTAGAGGCAGTAACCCGCGGCAACCTGCTCGGTACCCGGACGCAGAAACGCCGCCTCGTCGGGATTCTCAACGCCCTGCGGCGCACGCAGAATCGAAAAGATGGTCCCTACCGACACGTTGACATCAATGTTCGACGAGCCATCGAGAGGATCGCAGAGCAGCAGGTAACGCCCGCGCGGCCGACCGGGTGGGAGATGCCAGACCGAGTCCATTTCCTCCGAGGCCAGGGCGGCGACGTGGCCGTTGTGCTGCAGGGCCTCGATCATCAGGTCGTTGGAAATGACATCGAGCTTTTTCTGCTGCTCGCCCTGGACGTTCTCGCTATCGACCGCGCCGAGCACGCCGATCAAGTCGCCCTTGTTGACCAGGTCCGAGATGCGCTTGCAGGCCACCGCGATGTCGTTCAACAGGCCTGTGAAGGTGCCGCTGGCGCCTTCAATATCGCGCTGCTTGCTGAGGATGTAGCTGGTCAGGGTGGTGCCGATACGCATGCTGTCGCAGTCCTTGTCGCCGCTGGAAGCTTCTTCCAAACCGCCAAGTTTAGTACGAGCCAGAGGCTGGCGTGGGGGCAGCGCAGGTCGCGGCCGTGCGGGCCGACTCAGGAATCTTCGAGCAGGCCGGGCGGCGCTTCGGCCAGCAGGCGCTCGCGCTGGTTACGAATCTGGGCCTCGGCCCGAGCCAGCAGTGCCCTGGCCTCGGGGGTTTCTCGCAGTTCCGCCAGCAGGGGATCATGCCGGAGGGAAAAGGCAAGGCCGCGCAGCTGCGCCGCCGGCACCTTGTCCAGAAGCCCCTGCGCCTTCGCCAGGTCGCCAGTCGACAAGCTGATGCTGAGATCGGCCATCACCATGTCGTCCGGGCCCAGCTCCGCTCGCATCTCATCCAGGCGCTCACTGACCCGGGCGGCCAGATCCAGAGCGGCTTCATCTCGACCCATCCGACGCTGCAAGGCCGCGGCCTCGACCAGCAGATTGTAGTCCTGCACACTGGCGCGCTGCTCGTCCACACGGGTCAGAAGATCGGCGCGCCGCTCGGCGAAAAAGCGGTCGGCCTGGTCAAGCTCACCGGCCAGGCGCAGCGCCATCATGTACATCATGTCCATGTCGCCGCCCCATCGTTCATGGACCTCGCTCACCTCTCGCAGGAATGTCTGCGCGTCGACTTCCATCTGTTGAAAGCCGGTAAAGACCACCATCTCGGGATCCAGTGCGCGCGCTCGCTCTGCCCAGCGCCGAGCGGCTTCATCGAACTGCAGCCCGCCCAGGCCGCTGGCAACAAAGGACAGGAAACCAGGCTCTTCGGGGAAGCGCTGATGCGCCTCAAAGGCCAGCAGCACCAGCTCATCGCTGCGGTTCTGATTGGCCAGCAGGTTCAGCACCGGATACCAGGCTGAGGTGCTGTCGCCGAACAGGCGCAGGGTATCGCGACCGATTCTGTCGATGCGCGGATCCTGCGGATTGATGTTGCCGAGGATGGACACGAAACGTCCGCGAACAAAACGATTCAGCGGGTCCAGCTCCAGCGCGCGCTCGAACTGCTCTGCGGCGTCGCTGAACCGGGTGGCGTTGAAATAACGATTGCCCAGCCAAACCCGCAGGTTCGCATCGTTCGGGCCCAAGGCGACGGCGCGCGTCAAGGCATCGAGGGCCGCGCTGGTCAGACCCAGCTCCTCCAGCAGCAGACCACGGATCCCCCAGGCCAGGGCATTGCTCTCGTCGATCGCCAGGGCTCGCTCAATATGTCGCTCCACGCCTGCCCGAACGCTGTTCAGCTCGACGTTGGCGTAAAAGTTCTGGAACAACAGCGCGGCCGCCAGTTCGGCATGGGCCGGCGCATATTCCGGATCCGCGGCAACCGCCTGCTGCAGCAGCGTCACCGCGCGATTGACCGACTCGGCAGTCCGCTCCTGCCAGAGTTGGCGACCTTCCAGATAGAGGTCGTATACCGCCGCTTCGGTGCGGGCCACGGTGGTCTCAGGCAGCTCCCGCTCGCCACGCAGCGCAGCCGCCACGGCATGGGCAATCTCGTCCTGAATCGCGAAGATGTCATCCGCGCCGCGATCGAAGCTGCGCGAAAACACCTGCTCCTGGGTGTCGGTGCGAACCAGCCGGGCCGACACGCGCAGCCTGTCGCCCGCCCGCTGCACGCTGCCTTCCAGTACCGTGGCCACGCCCAGCTCGCGGCCGATGGTGGCGACATCAGCCGCGCGCTCGCGATAGGCGAACGAGGAACTGCGGGCGCTGACGCGCAATCCCTCGACCTGAGCCAGCGCATGCAGCAAGGTATCGGCAATGCCCTCGCCCAACCAGCCCTGATCGCGATTCGGACTGAAGTCGGCAAACGGCAGTACCGCGATCGAGTCCATCCGCCAATCGGCTTGCACCGCGCTACCGGGCGGCAGCGATTGCGCCGTGGGCGGGGACGATGGCCGCAACTGACGATCGCCGATCAGCAAGGCGATAGCGATCAGAAGCAGCACGATCACCGCGATATCGAGACGCTTGGCGGTATAGCGCGACACCGTTTCGTGATCAACCAGCTCGCGCTCACGCTTGATCCCTTCGGGCGTCAGCTCGAAGGCCCAGGCCACCACTACGGCAGGCAAGAAGCCGACGATCAGAGCGGTGATGATCATCTGCATCACCCAGGGCGGTGCGCCGAAGGCATCGGCGGCAAGGCCAGCAACCTGGGCCACGATCCACGCCGCCACCGCATAAGTGACGGCGACTCGAAACACGTTGCGCCGGTTCAGTTCGCCGAGAAGACCTTTCATGGCGCCGAGTATAGCAATCGCCACCGCAGGTGACGGCGGTCAGCCACGTCCTTCGGGCCTTTCCGCAACGTCGACTGGATAGCCCTGCCCGCTGGCGCTGGTGTACCCTGCCGACCATGCCGACATTCTGTTCCAGGTTCTGCCCGCTGTTGCTGATCTTCGGCTTGCCAACTGGCGCTGGCGCCGGGGATCAGATCATGCTGGTCGGCGGGCATCTTCCGGTTTGCAGCTCGATGAGCCCGGCGGACTGCGCGCAGGTCATCGAGTGGGGGCCGGAGGATCTGAACCAGCACCGCTATGCGATTGACGGCGAGGCTTTGGCGCGCTGGTCCCTGGCAGTACCCGGCGTGCTCGAACCCGACGCCGTCGATGCCTGGCGGCGGCTGCTGAAGACCCTGGCCGCAGAGTCGGCCGCAGCCGGCCCCTGGAGCCGCGCGGCTCTGACCGAGCGGATTCGCCGGACCTCGATCACAAGCGGCGACACCCCACAAGCGCTCGCAGCCATCACTGGTGACGACCTATTGGCAAGCCTCGATGATACGGGCTGGTGGCTGCTGCTCGATCACCTGCAGCAAGCACCGGGGCAGCAACGCGAGCGTGTCGTTCTGGACGACAGTCGGAATCCGCACTCGGTGCTGATCCTGCGTCGCTTTGTCCAGATGGCCGCCGGCGTCAGCCAGCGTTCCCGGCCCTTGATCGCGGTTTCCACCGCCTCATCGCGCGACCCGTATGCGGCGGTGGATTTTTACCAGCAAGCCTTCGAACAGGCCGGGGCCGATGTGCGCTGGTTGCCGCTGGACGCCGCCGTCAGGCAAGCGCGAGCGCTCGGGGACTGTGACGGGCTGGCCCGTCACCAGGCCGAGCAGCTGGGCAGTTTTGATCGCGCCCGTGTCGCCCCCGAGCGCTTTGCCGAGCAGCTCGAATTCTGCTTCAACGCCGAGGCCGGCGTCGAATGGCTCGCCGAGCTCGACGGCTTGTTTCTGAACGGCGGTGACCAATGGCTGACGCTGCATGCCTTCCGCGACGCTGCTGGCCGGCCGGGGCCCGAACTGGAGCTGATCCTGCGGCGGATCGACGCCGGCGCCATGGTGCTGGGCGGGACCAGCGCCGGTGCTGCGGTCCAGTCCGGGCCAGGGATGATCAGCAATGGCGGCAACTGGGCCGCCCTGACTGACGGTGCCCACGCAGTGCCGCCGCCAACGCCAGGCTGTGACCGTGCGAACCGATGCCCGGAAGGCTTGCGCCCCGACAGCCTGACCTGGCATCCGGCCGGCGGCTTGGGCAGCGTCGCTTTCGCCATCGTCGATACCCATTTCTCGGAACGACAGCGCCAGTTTCGCCTGCTCCAGCTGCTCGGCGATTCCGGCACGCGCTACGGGCTCGGGGTTGACGAAACCACGGCGCTGCTGCTGAGTCGTCGGTCCGATCATCAAGGCTGGCGGCTGCAGGCCTTGGGTGCTGGCTCGGTGTGGCTGCTGGACCGCGGGCCGGAGAGCGCGACGATCGCCTCGGCCCGAACCGGGCTGATGCTGCGCCTGCTGCCCGCACAGGGGGCCTGGCAGTTTGATCCTGAACTGGGGCTGGCCCACATCGCGCCGCCGCCAAGCCCTTCCGACGCACTGCCCTGTCCGCCGCTGCCGCGGGATCGGTCGTTTCAGAGTTGGCTCGACGAAGCGCCGTTGGCACCGCGTTGCTTGAGCCTGCCTGGCCCTGGGCAGGCGCGGATCGAGGCCAGGCTGACGCCGCTGACCACGCCGCCGCCGCTGCGCTACCACTGGACGATCGGCTCAGTCCTCACGCCCACTGCGCCAGATTGAGATCAGCAGCCAGACCCCGCCGATGGCGGCGCCGACAAATCCGATCAGGCCCAGCAGCGGCAAGCCGGCATCGCTGCGATCGACATTCATCACGATGGCCGAGCCGATGATCAACGCGGCGGTCACGATCCCCAGGGTGAGTCGGCTGGCAGCCTGATCAAGGCGAGAACTGACTTCCTTGAGCGAGTTGATATCGACGTGCACCTCGATCCGGCCGCGCCGGGCCGCACGCAGCAGGCGACTGAGATCGTCAGGAAGATGGGCCAGCACCCGCAGGGTATCGGTCACGCTCTTCTGCACCCGTCTGGCGACGCTGGCGGGCGCATAGTGTTGGCGGAGAATCTGCTCGACGACCGGACGGGCTTCGCTGGCGACATCGAACCGCGGGTCCAATGACCGGCCCATGCCTTCGAGCGTCAGGAAGGCCTTCAGCATCAAGACCAGATCGGCCGGCAGCACGATCCGGTGCTGGCGCAACACGGCCGTCATGTCGGCCATCATCGCCGCCAGATCAAGCTGGGCCAGCTCGACGCCGTGATACTGATCAATGAACTGCGCGATGTCGCTTTCGATATCCTCTTCGGCCGTTTCGCCCGTGCTCCAGTCCCTGAGCACGCGCGACACCTGATCGGGATCGCGCATCACCAGACCATGGAGCAGCTCGGCCACTTCCTGCCGTCGGTCCTCAGACAGCCGGCCGACCATGCCGAAATCCAGCAGTGCGATCCGGCCGTCGACCAGGTACTTGATGTTGCCGGGATGCGGATCGGCGTGGAAAAAGCCGTGTTCAAGGATCATCTTCAGCAGCGCTCTCGTGCCGCGCTGCGCGATCTGGTGGCGGTCGATCCCGGCCGAATCGAACGCCGCATAGTCGCGGCCGCTGATGCCGTCGATGTACTCCTGCACGTTCAGCCGCTCACCGGTCCACTCCCAGTAAATGGTCGGCACGACGATGCCCGAGTCAGGCTCGAGCTCAGCCGCGATGCGCTCGGCATTGCGACACTCGGCGGCGAAGTCCAGCTCCTTGCGCAGAGAATTGGCGAATTGCCGGACCAGCGCGCGCGGCTGGTAGTCCTTCAGGTCGGGGGCTTCGGCTTCGATGATCTCGGCCAGCCGCTTGAGCAAGCGCAGATCAGCCTCGACGATCGGGCGAATGCCGGGGCGGCGAACCTTCAGCACTACCCAGCTGCCGTCACGCAACTGCGCCCGATGCACCTGCGCCAGCGAAGCAGCGGCCAGCGGCTCGGTGACGGTGATCGCAAATACGTCCTGAGGCGCGGCGCCGAGGTCCTCGCTGAGCTGGCGCTCGATATCCGCCCAGTCCACGGCCGGCGCCTGGTCCTGCAGCTGGGCAAACTCATCGATCCACTCCGGGCCGAACAGATCGACCCGAGTCGCCAGCACCTGCCCCAGTTTGACGAAGGTAGGCCCGAGTTCCTCCAGCACCCGACGGGCGCGCTCCGGGGGGCGGAGCCTGGCCAGCTCTTCGGCCTTCTTCCAATGCAGCATCTTGCCGGCCTTCTCCAGGGCTCCGGACATGCCGATGCGCTGCACGACATCGCCGAAGCCATATCGAATCAGTACCGCGGCAATGTCCTGCACGCGTCCGAGATCACGCGCAGCGTTCAGGGCCTGCCAGAGCATGCAGCCAACCTCCAGTGACGGTTACCCGCCAGTGTACCCCGCGGCGCCGGCGGCGACCGTCCGCGCCGGTGCCCGGCCCGTTTCAGAACCCAGTAACCGGGGTACACTCAGGCCATGGCACACCGCTGCTTTTCGATCTCATCGCTGGCCCTGGCCCTGCTGCTCTGTGCGCTATTGACCAGCTGCAGCGCCATGCGCCAGCCGCCGCGTCAGCAAGACGATCTGTGCCGTATATTCGGGCAGCATCCGCGCTGGTATGACCATGCCCGGGCCTCGTATCAGCGCTGGGGTACGCCGATCGCGACCCAGATGGCCTTTGTTCAGCAGGAATCCGCGTTTCGGGCGCGGGCCCGGCCCGAGCGGCGTCGCCACCTGGGCTTCATTCCCGGCCGACGGCCCTCCTCGGCCCGCGGCTTTGCCCAGGCCCAGGATCCGGCCTGGCAGGACTACCAGCAGGCCACCGGCCGGCGCAACGCCCGCCGCGGCAACATGGCCGATGCACTGGACTTCATCGGCTGGTACAACGACGTCAGCCAGCGCCGCCTTGGCCTGGCCAAAACGGATGCCTTTCACCTCTATCTGGCCTACCACGAAGGACACAGCGGCTTCCGGCGCGGAGGCTGGCGCAGTAATCGTGGGCTTCAGAACATTGCCAGCCGGGTCGATCAACGAGCCGTGGATTACCAGCGTCAGCTTGATCGCTGCGAGCGGCGCTTTCGCTGTCGACGCTGGTATCAGGTGGGGCCGTTTTGCCGCTGAGCGGAAAGGCCGCTCAGCGACGGGGAGCGGGGCAGCAAGGGAGAGGGAAAAGCGCGGTATCGCGGCGGTGGTCAGCTTCCTCCGGGCCACAGGGCGCGCTGGTGCAGCCAGCCGCCGAGTGCCCCCGGCAAGCACAGGGCGATGAAACCCGGCAGCGTTCGGGCGGCGCCGATGACGGTGACCGGCAGCATGGCGTTCATCAAGCCCAGCACCGCGGCGACCGCCATCAACCCGGCCAGCGCGAACAGCGCGCCGCGCCACTGCGGAAAGCGCTTGGCCACGGCAGCCGCCACCGTCAGGGCGATCAGCATGCCAAGCGCCATCATGATCAGGTAGATCGGCGCAAAGGTCAGCAGATCACTGGCTGTCACCTGAAGACGCAATGCAAAGGGGATCGGCCCATCAAGGGCGGCAATTCGGGCCAGATTGAATTGCGTCTGGACGATACTCCCCAGCCCGGCGGCGACCAGCGCCGCCAAAGCCCAGGCCAGCAGCCAGCGAAAGACGGACATCAGGAGCGGCTCCTTGGTTACGGGCAATGATCGCAAGCTTACCGCAGATGCGCTATTGTCCCGAGAACTGCTCACCTGCACCGAATGTCGCCATGGCCCGATTCACAGTGTTGCTGTTGTTGTTGTTGCCCGGCCTAGCGCTGGCGGAATTCCGGATCGAGACCGTTGCCGACGGCCTGGAACATCCGTGGGCGCTGGCGTTTCTGCCGGATGGACGCATCCTGGTCACTGAACGTGCCGGGCGTCTGCGCGTTATCGCCGATGGACAGCTACTCGACGCGCCGGTCAGCGGCGTCCCCGCCAGCTATGTGCGCGGCCAGGGTGGGCTGATGGACATCGCCCTGCATCCGGATCACGTCCACAACGGCTGGATTTATCTGAGCCTGGCCCACGGCGATCGGCGCGGCAGCAACACCCGCGTCGTGCGCGGGCGCCTCGACGGCAAGCGCTGGGTCGACAACGAAGTTGTTTTCACGGCGCGGCCGCTCCATCGGCGACCGGTTCACTACGGGGCACGGATGGCCTTCATGGCCGACGGCAGCCTGCTGCTGACGCTGGGCGACGGTTTCGACGCGCGCGAACAAGCCCAAGGCCTCGACAGCCACACTGGAACCATCGTCCGCCTGCGGGCTGACGGCCAGGTGCCGGATGACAACCCCTTCGTCAACGAGGACGGCGCCCTGCCGGAAATCTGGAGCTACGGTCATCGCAACCCACAGGGTATCGTCGTCGATCCGGACAGCGGCCTGGTCTGGTCGCACGAACACGGCCCGCGCGGTGGCGACGAGCTGAACCTGATCAAGGCAGGCGGCAACTACGGTTGGCCGGTGGCCACCTTCGGCGTCGACTACAGCGGTGCCCGCATCACCCCTTACACCAGTCGTCCCGGGATGCTGGATCCAATGATCGACTGGACGCCGTCCATCGCGCCGGCAGGGATGAGTCAGTATCGCGGCGAGCTGTTTCCGGATTGGCAGGGCGATTTGCTGGTTGCCAGCCTGGTGGACCGTTCGATTCGACGAATCCGGCTCGATGGTGATCGGGTACTCGGCGAAGCGCGGCTGGCCCTGAATCTGGACCGGCGCCTGCGCGATGTTCGGGTGGGGCCAGACGGCGCCCTCTACCTGCTCATCGACCACAGCGATGGCGAAGTGTTGCGAATCAGCCCGGCCGACTGATCCGGCGGGGCGATTGGGGCCGGTCAGTCCTTGCGCGGTGCGCCGATGTGCTTCAAGCGCACTTCCTTGCCGGTCACGCGCGGCATCCGGCTTTGGACCACCTCTTCGTCGACCAGCTTGTCTGCACCGTCGCTGAGATGATCGAAAACCGCCTTGTAGCTGTCGGTCAGGCGGTTGATCAGTTCGGCGGTTTGGACAAAATGCTCATTCACTTCTTCGCGAAAGCGCTCATTTTCAGCCTTCAGCTTCTCGACCGAAGTGACCGTGCCCCCACGTTTGGTCAGCCACAGCCAAACGCCTGCACCGCCCAGCAGTGTACCGATCAGCAGTCCAGCGATTCCCTGCCACATGGGTTTGCTCCTCCACCTTGCTTTAAGCCAGATTTGATCTTACCACCGCGCCGGCAACGCTTCGGTTAATGATCCCTCAGTCGGCCGGCTCGCGCCAGCGGAGCTCATAGAGATCGCGGCGCCTGTCCTTCATGTTGCGCACCGAACCATGCGAGCGAACCTCGCGCAGGTTGTCCAGATCCAGATCGCAGATCAGCATGGTTTCCGTGTTGGCCGTCGCCTCATGGGCGATCGCATCGTGTGGAAAAGCGAAATCCGACGGCGTGAACACCGCCGCTTGCGAGTACTGCATGTCCATGTTCTCCACCCTGGGCAGATTGCCCACCGATCCGGTGATGACGACATAGCACTCATTTTCGATGGCTCGGGCCTGCGCACAGCGGCGCACCCTCAGATAAGCATTCTTGGTATCCGTCCAATACGGCACGAACAGAATGTGCATGCCCTCCTCGGCCATCAGGCGCGGCAGCTCCGGGAACTCGACGTCGTAGCAGATCAACACGCCGATCTTGCCGAAATCGGTATCAAACACCCGCACCTTGTCGCCGCCGGTCAGCCCCCAGTAGCTGACTTCGTCGGGCGTGACGTGGACCTTGTACTGGCGATCCCAGGTGCCGTCTCGACGCAGCAGGTAAGACACATTGCGCAGGGCCTCGCCGTCATACTCCGGCATCGATCCGGCGATGATGTTGATGTTGTACGAAACCGCAAACTTCAGCATCTGATCGCGGATGGCCTCGGTATAGCCGGCCAGCTGACGCACCGCCTCGGCCGGGCCCTGATCGTTCCAGGGCGCCATCAGCGGGCCGTTGAAGAACTCCGGGAACAGCACCACGTCGGCTTGATAACCGGACACCGCGTCGACGAAATACTCGATCTGGGCGAACAGATCGTCGAGACTGCGGGTCGGGCGCATCTGCCATTGCACCGCGCCGATGCGCACGTCCGAGGGCCGCCCTCCGGTGATGCCCGGAGTCGATTCTTCATGGTAGATATTGACCCACTCCAACAGCACCGCAAAGCCGGCCGAGGGCTTGTCGTCGGGCAGATAGCCGCGCACGATGCGGCGGACCTGGAAGTCGTTGGCCAGCTGGAAGGTCAGTATCGGGTCGGTCAGCTCGCGCGACTGGACCTTGGCGACATACTGCTGCGGCGTCATTCGATCCGCCACTTTGTGATAGCCGGGAATTCGGCCGCCCACCACGATGCCGCGCAGATTCATCTGCTCGCACAATTCCTTGCGCGCATCGTAAAGACGCCTGCCCAGACGAAGATCCCGATACTTTGGGTGAACAAAGACATCGACGCCGTAGAGCACATCGCCTTTCGGATCGTGGGTGGTCAGGAAGCCGTTACCGACAATGTCCCAGTAGCGATGATCCTGACCCCAACGCGTGTACTTGACGATCAGCGAGATGGCGGCAGCCACCACCACCCCGTTGTCCTCGATGCAGATCTGGCCTTCAGGAAAGCGCAGGATCTGCGACTCGAACTGGGCCTGGCTCCAGGCGCCGTCCAGACCACCCGGATAGACCTGCTCCATGATCGCGGCGATGTCGGCATAGTCCTCGACGCGGGTCTGGCGCAGTATCAGACGGTGACGATCGGGGCTGTCGGCGCTTTCAGGCGAATCGGACATCGGCGGCAAGGCTCTCACGGATAGGGACCATCAAGGATACCGCAGGCCGGTCAGGACCTATCTGTCATCTCGCCTTAAAGAAACCGACACGGCAACGAAAGAGGACCTCCATATCCTGCGAGCCATGAGAATTCTGCTGGTCACAGACGCCTGGGCGCCGCAGATCAACGGCGTGGTCCGCACGCTGGAGAAAACCCGCGAAACCCTGATCGAATTCGGGCACCGTGTGGACGTGCTGTCGCCCGCCGGTCGACGCACCGTGCCCTGCCCCAGCTACCCCGAGATTCGGCTGACCCTGCGGCCGCGTCGCGCGGTGCGGGAAGCCTTCGGCAGCGGGCCCTTCGACGCCGTCCACATTGCCACCGAAGGGCCGATTGGCATCGCGGCACGCCGCTGGTGCCTGCGTCACAAGATCGAGTTCACCAGTTCGTATCACACCCGCTTCCCGGAGTATCTGCGGCTGCGTGCGCCCGTTCCGCTGGCCTGGTCCTATGCCTTCTTGCGCTGGTTCCACGGCGCCGCCAGCCGAACGCTGGTGCGCACCGAAACCCAGCGTCAACTGCTGCGCGAGCAGGGCTTTGATCGATTGTCGATCTGGCCCGGCGGCGTTGATACCAGCCTGTTCCGGCCGCGTGAGCGCGATGGCCTGGACCTGCCGCGGCCGATTGCCTTGTACATGGGCCGGGTGGCGCCGGAGAAGAACATTGAAGCCTTCCTGAGCCTGGATCTGCCCGGGTCGAAGGTCGTCATCGGCGGCGGCCCTTCGCTTGATGCATTGAAGGAAAAGTATCCGTCGGTACATTTCCTCGGCTACCGACATGGTGAAGAGCTGGCTTGCCATCTGGCCGCGGCCGATGTGTTCGTCTTCCCCAGCCTGACCGACACCCTGGGCCTGGTGATCCTGGAAGCCATGGCCTGTGGCGTGCCCGTCGCCGCGTTCCCGGTGCCCGGGCCCAAGGATCTGATCAGCGACGGCGGCAACGGTGCCCTGGACGACGATCTGCGGGCCGCCGTGTTTCGCGCCCTGTCGGTCGATGGCGAGGCCTGTGTTGAGTTCGCGGCGCGCTTCTCCTGGGCGGCCTGTACCTCGCGCTTTCTGTCGCTGCTGCAGCCGGCCGGCGGTGAACAGGATCAGCTCGAACCTCGCGACGCCCCCCTGCCCTCGGAAACACCGCCCCAGCCAGGCCGGACAGATCGGCAACAGCGACGCATCTTCGCTGGCGGCTGAGCCCAGCCTCACGATGGCCAGGTCGCCGGTCTGGCGACCGCTGCTACAATGCCAGCATGGCGATTGTTCCACCCGGACCCAGCAGCCGGATCTACAGCCCCAGTGAACTGAACCAGGAAGTGCGGCTCCACCTGGAGGCCGGATTTCCTCGGCTCTGGATTCAGGCCGAGATTTCCAATCTGGCACGCCCGGCCTCGGGCCACCTCTATTTCACCCTCAAGGACAAGGGCGCCCAGATTCGGGCCGCGCTCTTCAGATCAAACGCGCTGGGCCTGGGTTTTCGGCCGGAAAATGGTCAGCAGGTACTGGTCCGCGGACGCCTGAGCCTGTACGAGGCCCGCGGTGACTACCAGCTGATCGCAGACGCGATGCTGGAGGCCGGTGCCGGCGCCCTGCAGCAGGCCTTTGAGGCACTGAAGCGCCGGCTGGAAGCCGAGGGGTTGTTCGAGCCTGCGCGCAAGCAGCCGCTGCCGCGCTGGCCGCGCCGGATTGCCGTCGTCACTTCCCCCAGCGGCGCCGCGGTGCGCGATATCGTTGAAGTGCTGGCGCAGCGTTGGCCCGCTGCGCAGGTGCGCATCTATGCCAGTCAGGTTCAAGGTGAGGCGGCGCCGGCAGAGCTGATTCGGGCACTGGCCGCCGCTGATCGGCACGGCTTCGCCGAGCTGATCATCCTCGCCCGTGGCGGCGGATCACTCGAGGACCTCTGGGCCTTCAACGACGAGGGCCTGGCCCGGGCGATCGCGGCCTGCCATACCCCGGTGATCAGCGCCGTTGGCCATGAGACCGACGTCACCATCGCGGACTTTGTCGCTGACCTGCGCGCCCCGACGCCCAGCGCTGCAGCGATGGCCGCTACGCCCGACGGCCCGGCCATGCGCGAACGCCTGCTACGCCTGCTGCGTCAGCTGGCACGGGCCCAGAACGCTCGCATTGACCGGCTGAGCCAGGGCGCCGACCATCTGGACCGGCGCCTGCTGGCCGCCCATCCCGAGCGCCGCCTGAGCGATCTGGATCGGCGCAGCCGCGAACTGGCCGACCGCCTCCGCGCCGCCCTGCCGCGGCGGCTCCGCGAGCAACAGCGGCAGCTCGCCGGCCTGGGCCAGCGTCTCAAGGCACGCCACCCCGAGCGCCAGATCGATCTGCTGTTATCGCGCCAACACAGCGTTGCCGCCAGACTGGCGCGCGCGCTGGACCTTTGCATCACCGAGCGGGAACAGCGCCTGCGGGGACTGCTCAGAGCCCTGAACGCGGTCAGCCCGCTGGCGGTACTGGACCGCGGCTATGCCCTGGTGGTGGATGACAACCGGCAACCGCTGGTTCAACGGGCCGACTTCGAGCCGGGGCGCAAGATCAGCCTGTTGCTGAACGCCTTCGAAGTGGACGCGGAAGTGAGCAGCAGGCCCCGCGACAGCCAGCTCTGATGCGCGCGACGCTGGCGGCCGAGGCGCGCCACGAACTGGTTGTCCGGCGCAGCCGCTTTATCGCCCTGGCCGCCCCGGCCGACAGCGAGGAGACGGCGCGGGACTGCCTGGAGCGGCTGCGCGACCGTTTGTCCACCCACAACTGCTGGGCCTGGAAAATCGGCGCCCGTTACCGCTTTGACGATGACGGCGAGCCCGGCGGTACGGCCGGACGGCCGATTCTGCAGGCCATCGAATCGCAGTGCCTGGTCCAGGTTGTCCTGGTCGTTCAGCGCCATTACGGCGGCATCAAGCTCGGCACAGGCGGATTGGCCCGAGCCTACGGCGGCTGCGCCGCGGAGTGCCTGCGGCTGGCCAGTCGTCGTCCGCTGATCACCCTGGTCGAGCTGCTCTGCGAGCTGCCGTTTGAGGCCGAAGCCGGCGCCCACCAGCTGATCGCCGAATACGCTGCGGTGAAGCTGGCCAGCGTTTGGAACAGCAGCGGGGTGCAGCTGCGATTGCGCGTGCCCGAAGACGCTCGGGAGGCGCTGGTTCAGGCCCTTATCGACCTGACCCGCGGCACGGCACGGTTCAGATCAGCTTGATCTGACGCAGCCGCTCGAGCAGATACTCGTGCGCTGTAATCGGCTCTGGATAGCGGTTTGGACGAGTCTCGGAGACACACTGGGGGAGCGTCTCGATCAGGAAATCCGGGTTCGGATGGAGGAAGAACGGGATCGAGTAGCGCGCCTGGCGCGCCGCGTCTCCAGCCGGATTGACGACTTGATGGGTGGTCGACGGATAGACATGGTTGGTCAGGCGCTGCAGCATGTCGCCGACATTGACCACAATGGTGCCTGGCAGGGTACTGACGGGCACCCACTGACCGTCTCGGGTGAGAATCTCAAGACCCTGCTCCTTCGACCCGATCAGCAGAGTGATCAGGTTGATGTCCTCGTGACGCGCAGCGCGGACCGCGCCGGGCACGGCAGTCCGGATCGGTGGATAGTGAATCGGACGGAGGATGGAATTGCCGACGTTGATCTTGTCGTCGAACCAGTTGGCATCCAGGCCGACGTCCAGCGCCAGCGCCGACAACACCCGTGCACCCAGCCTGTCCAGGGCTTGGTACAGCGCCAGCGAAGCTTCGCGGAAACTCGGCACTTGTTCCGGCCAGACATTGGCCAGCAAAATGTCCGGCGCCGGATTGTCGGCCGCCGCCAGCTCGCGCCCCACATGCCAGAATTCCTTCAGATCGGGCACGTCGTGATCTTTGGCCTGCTCCACGCCGAAACCGGTGTAGCCGCGCGCCCCGCCGGTACCCGGCAAGTGATAGCGCTGCTTGAGCTCACTGGGCAGCGCAAAAAACTCGCGAAACACCGCGTAGGCCTGCTCGATCAAGGCATCGTCGATGCCGTGCTCGCGAATGCCGACAAAGCCGAACTCGCGCCAGGCGCGCCCCAGGGCGTCGCCGAACTCGCCGCGACGACCGTCGAATTCGCGTATCGACAGGACCGGAATACCGGTTTCGAGATGACTCATGGGCTCAATGCTCTCGTGACTTCATCAGCCAGTTGCCCGGCCAGGCGCTCCACCAGACCGGCTTCGGGACCCTCCACGGTAACCCGAACCACAGGCTCGGTACCCGAAGGGCGCAGGATGACCCGGCCGTGCCCGTTCAACTCGGCCTCGACCGCATGCACGGCAACGGCCAGTTCCTTGCTGGCGTTCACCATGGCGCGGGCATCACCCGCAATCGGCACGTTGATCATGACCTGGGGAAACTTTTGCATGCCGGTCGCCAACCCCTGCAGTGACTGGCGGGTGCGCGCCACCACTTCCAGCACCTGCAGCGCCGAAACGATGCCGCAGCCGGTCGCGGCGCGGTCCAGGCAGAGGATATGGCCGGAGGCTTCACCGCCGAGCACCCAGCCCCTCTGGCGCAGCAGCTCGTGAACGTGGCGGTCGCCCACCTGGCTGCGCTCGAACGGGATGTCGCGCTCGCGAAAGGCCTGCTCGAGTCCGAAATTGCTCATCACCGTGCCAACCACACCGCCCTGCAGACCACCGCTGGCGCGGCGGGCGTTGGCCAGAATGAACAGGATCTGATCACCGTCGATCAACTGCCCCAGATGGTCGACCATGACCACACGGTCACCGTCTCCGTCGAAAGCCACGCCCAAGTCAGCCCGCTCGGCGCGCACCCGCTCAGCCAGTGCCGCCGGATGGGTCGAACCGCAATCCAGATTGATGTTCAAGCCGTCCGGACGAACATGAATGGCCACGACCTCGGCGCCAAGTTCGCGAAACACTTCCGGCGCAATCCGATAGGTCGCGCCGTTGGCACAGTCCACCACCACTTTCAGCCCTTCGAAGCGGGTGCCGTAAGGCACGGTCGCCTTGCAGTACTCGATGTAGCGTCCCACCGCGTCTTCGATTCGACTGGCTCTGCCCAGCCGGTGCGGTGGAACCTGCGTGATGGGCAGCGCCATCCGGGCTTCGATCTGGGCCTGCAGATCGTCGTCGAGCTTCTCGCCGTCGGCCGAGAAGAACTTGAACCCGTTGTCTTCATAGGGGTTATGCGACGCCGAGATGACGATGCCGGCGACCGCGCCAAGGCTGCGGGTCAGATGCGCCACGGCGGGCGTCGGCATCGGCCCAAGCAGCCGCACATCGACCCCGGCGGCAGACAATCCGGCTTCCAGCGCCGATTCGAAAAGATATCCCGAGATACGGGTATCCTTGCCGATGACAACGGCCGGATACCCGCCACTGCGCTCCGCCAGAACGCTGCCGGCAGCCCAGCCCAATCGCAGGATGAAGTCAACCGTGATCGGCGGCTCTCCGACCCGCCCGCGAATACCATCTGTACCAAACCATTTCATCGGGCTATTTTAGCGCCTAACGCTCACTGACCAGCGGCCTCAATCGCGGTCCGCCCGCCAAACCTTCAGCACATCCACCGTTTCGGCCACATCGTGTACCCGCAGTATCGCGGCGCCGCGCTGAGCCGCCAGCAAGGCAGCGGCAAGAGAGCCCGCGAGGCGCTGGTCGGCGGACGGTCGACCGGTGATGACGCCGAGCATTGATTTTCGCGACAAACCGACCAGGACTGGATAATCCAGCGCCCGAAAGTCCTCGACGGCACGCAGCAGCGCCAGGTTGTGAACCAGGGTCTTGCCGAACCCGAACCCGGGATCGATGCTGATCCGATCGGCTGCGATGCCGGCGCTCAGACAGGATTCACTGCGTTCGGCAAGAAACGCCCCGACTTCGGCGACAACGTCGCCATAGCTGGGCTCGTGCTGCATCGTGCGCGGCTCGCCGCGCATGTGCATGAGACAGACCGCCACCCCAAGCTCAGCGGCGACGTCCAGCGCATCCGCTTCGCGCAGGGCATTGACGTCGTTGATCATCACCGCCCCGGCGTCGACAGCCGCGCGCATCACCTGAGGCTTGCTGGTATCGATGGAAATTGGCCAGGGACGCTCTGCCATCAGCGCTTCGATCAGCGGCAGAACCCGATGCAGCTCGTCGGCTACCGACACTGGTGCCGCGCCCGGACGGGTCGATTCCCCGCCAATATCGATGATATCGGCGCCGGCATCGATCAGCTTGAGCGCGTGCGCCAGCGCCTGCTGCGCTTGCTGATGCCTGCCACCGTCCGAGAAGGAGTCCGGGGTGACATTGACAATGCCCATGACCAGCGGGTCCCGCCGATCATGGGCATCCTGGATTTGCCGAACGAGCGTGTCGGCCCGCGTAGTCACCGCATCAGTACCGCGATCCCGGGCGGCCGCGCGTGCTGCGAGGCCGCCGGCAAGCCGTCATCAACCCGGCGCAGGGTGCCCGGCTGAAGGCGCTTCGCCTTCGTCACTGTCACCTTCGCCCCGGGGAGCCAACGGCTTCGGCGGCGGCACCTCGTCGTTCCAGCCCTCGGGCGGGTCCGGCTCCTGCCCGTTCATGATCTGATCGATCTGCTTGGCGTCGATCGTCTCGTAGCGCATCAGCGCCTCGGTCATCATCTCCAGCTTGTCGCGGTTGTCTTCGAGAATGCGAGTGGCCGTCTCGTAGGCAGCGTCGATGATGCGACGTACTTCCTTGTCGAGCTGGCGATGCGTCTCGTCCGACACATGCTTGTGCTGTGTCACCTGACGGCCGAGAAACACCTCGTCCTCGTTTTCGTTGTAGGAGATCGGACCCATGGCGTCGGACAAACCCCACTTCGTGACCATGTTGCGGGCAATCGCCGAGGCGCGCTCAATGTCGTTCGAAGCACCGGTAGTGACGTTATCCTTGCCATAGATCAATTCTTCGGCAACGCGGCCACCGAACAGACTGGCCAGCTGCGAATTGAGCTGCTGGCGCGTCATCGAATACTTGTCCTGCTCCGGCAGGAACATGGTCACCCCCAGCGCCCGTCCGCGCGGAATGATGGTGACCTTGTAGACCGGATCGTGTTCAGGCACGGTCCGGCCGACGATTGCATGCCCGGCTTCGTGGTACGCCGTCAGCCGCTTCTCGTGCTCGGACATCGCCATCGACTTGCGCTCGGCGCCCATCATGATCTTGTCCTTGGCCTTCTCGAAGTGGCTCTGACGCACGGTCTTGGAATCCTCCCGCGCCGCGAACAAAGCCGCCTCGTTGACCAGGTTGGCCAGATCAGCGCCGGAGAAGCCAGGGGTCCCGCGCGCCAGCACACGCGGCTCGACGTCGTCGCCGATGGGAACTTTGCGCATGTGCACTTTCAGGATCTGCTCACGCCCCGGCAGATCCGGCAGCGGCACCACCACCTGACGGTCGAAGCGGCCAGGACGCAGCAGCGCCGGGTCCAGTACGTCGGGACGGTTGGTCGCGGCAATCAGGATGATCCCTTCGTTACCCTCGAAGCCATCCATTTCAACCAGCAGCTGGTTCAGCGTCTGCTCACGCTCGTCGTGACCGCCACCCAGGCCTGCGCCACGATGACGGCCGACCGCGTCGATCTCGTCAATGAAAATGATGCAGGGCGCGTGTTTCTTGGCGGTTTCAAACATATCGCGCACGCGCGACGCGCCGACACCCACGAACATTTCGACGAAATCCGAGCCCGAGATCGAGAAAAACGGTACCCGCGCCTCGCCGGCAATGGCGCGCGCGAGCAGGGTCTTGCCGGTACCTGGCGGGCCTACCATCAGAATGCCCTTGGGAATGTGCCCACCCAGGCGCTGAAACTTGGCCGGGTTGCGGAGAAAGTCGACCAGCTCGGTCACTTCTTCCTTGGCCTCTTCACAGCCCGCCACATCTTCGAAGGTCACTTTGACCTGATCTTCGCCCTGCAGCTTGGCTCGCGACTTGCCGAAGCTCATGGCGCCGCCGCGACCCCCCATGCCGCCCTGCATCTGGCGCATGAAATAGACCCACAGCCCAACCAGCACCAGCACCGGCAGCAGGCTGATGAGAATATCGAGCATCAGTGAACGCCGCTGCGGCTCGGCGCCGTCGAACACCACGCCGTGCTCGATCAGATCGGCGATCAGACCGTCATCGCGCGGAGCAGTGACCGTGTAACGCTGGCCGTCGCGGGTACGGCCGGAAATCACCCGGCTGCCGGTTCCTTCCTGGATCACGGCTTCTTCGATATTGCCGCGACGCACCTCCTGGAGAAAAATCGAGTAGGTCATCTCGCTCGGAGCCTGCTGCGGCTGCGAGTAATAGTTGAAGACGCTCATCAGGACCATCGCAATGACGATCCACATGATCAGGTTCTTGGCAAAATCACTCAAAACTCGGCTCTCCAGTTTGCAGGCACTCAATAGCGCCGTGGTGGATTGTAGCGTACTCCGGTGATCAAGCCCCGCGGCGGCCGGACGCCACCAGATAGACTTCCCGGCTCTCCGCTCGGGAGGCTGCCGGCTTACGGACTTTCACTGTCGTGAATTGTCGCCGGAATGCAGTGACCAGATCGTCAAACCCGGCCCCTTGAAAGACTTTGACCACCAGGCTGCCGTGAATATCCAGCCAGTCGCCCGCGAAGGCCAGCGCCAGTTCGGCCAGATGCACGCTTCTGGCCTGATCGGCCGGCCCGACGCCGGATAGATTGGGGGCCATGTCGGACAGCACAAGGTCAACCGTCGCGCCGTCAAGACTTGCTTCTAGGGCGGCCAATACCTCCTCATCGCGAAAGTCGCCCTGAATGAAGGTCACACCCGGCACAGGCGCCATCGGCAGGATATCCAGCGCGATCACTTGTCCGGCCTCGCCCAGCCGCTGGCGTGCCACTTGCGACCAGCTTCCCGGTGCCGCACCCAGGTCAACCACCCGCCGTGCGTTCCGAAACAGCTTGTCCTTGTCGTCCAGCTCCTTGAGCTTGTAGGCAGCCCTGGCCCGATAGCCCTCGTCACGCGCTCGGCGCACATAGGGGTCCGACTGCTGTCGTTTTTTCCAGGTCTTGGAGCTCATGATCGAATGATACCGGGCGCTGTGCTGCGCCGCTTGCGCCACTGGCCATCGGATCAAGGCGACTTTGGTGGTAAGCTCCCGTCCCGAATCACGGCCAAAGCGCAGCTGACATGGCACTGAACAACGCCCAGAAAAAATACCTTCGCGGCCTCACCCACAACCTGGACCCGGTCGTGATGATCGCCGAGAAGGGTCTGAGCGAGAACGTGATGAGCGAAATTGAACTCGCCCTCGAGCATCACGAGCTGATCAAGATCCGGCTGCGCACCGACCGCGAGCAGCGGCAGGCCTGGATCGCCGCGATCGGCGCGGCCACCGGCGCCGAACTGGTGCATCAGATTGGCCAGGTCGCCTGCTACTACCGCCGCCATACCACCAAGCCGAAACTCGCCCTGCCCGTTTGATGCAGCTGATCGAGCACCGGACGGGCAACTACCACGCCATCAGACGCGTGGCCGGCGACGGCATCCAGATTGATGAGCAGCTGTACCGCAGCAGCCTGATTCTGGGTGCTCGCTACCTCGACGACAGCTGGCCGGTTCGCAGTCTGGCTGATCTCGACGAGCAGCGCATCCGGCCGCTGCTCCAGCTGCAGCCCGAACTCGTGCTCATTGGCTTCGGCGATCGGCAGCAGTTCCCGCCGCAGTCGATCCAGCACTGCTTCATCAACGCGGGAATCGGCTTCGAGTGCATGACCTTGGCGGCCGCCTGCAGCACCTTCAATATCCTGATGAGCGAGAATCGGCGCGCCCTGGCCGGTCTGATTCTGCCGTGAGCGCCGCGGTCGCGGATGACCGCCGCCGCGATTGCCTATACTCGAAGGTCGGCACCCGCCCCGTTCCGGTATGACAACGCACGAAGTGGTCAACCAGCCCCTGCCGCTGGAACCCTACAATGCCTGGGCCAGCGACGGCTGCCTGCGCGAGGCGGTAGCCGCCGAAGGCGCTGCCGCCTTTGCCGAACAACTCGACAGCTACGGGGCCATCGCCGGCGACGAGCTGGCCCGGCTGGGTATCGAGGCCAATACCCATGTGCCGGTGCTCAGGACCCATGACCGCTACGGTCGCCGCGTTGATCAGGTCGACTTTCACCCCAGCTATCACCGGCTCATGGCCGTTGGCATCGAGCATGGACTGGCTGGGCTGACCTGGTCGGGCCCGCCGGGGGCACGTGTCGCGCGCTCGGCACTGCTGTATCTGCACAATCAGTTCGAGGCAGGCACGATGTGCCCGATCACGATGACGCATGCCGCCGTTCCGGCGCTGCGCGAGGAGCCCGCGCTGGCAGCGGAGTGGGCGCCCCGGCTGCTGAGCAGACACTACGATGCCCGCTTCTGCCCGGCCGAACACAAGTCCGGCGCCACGCTGGGCATGGCCATGACCGAAAAACAGGGCGGGTCGGATGTCCGCGCCAATACCACCCACGCTCGCGCCATCAACGACGGCGCCTGGGAACTGGTCGGCCACAAGTGGTTTTGCTCCGCCCCGATGTCGGACGCCTTTCTCAGCCTGGCTCAGACTGAACAGGGCTTGAGCTGCTTTCTGGTACCGCGGTTTCGTCCCGACGGCAGCCTCAATCCCATCCATATCCAGCGGCTGAAGAACAAACTCGGCAATCGCTCCAATGCCTCCGCGGAAATCGAGTACCCCGGTACCTGGGCGCGTCTGGTCGGCGCCCCCGGTCGCGGTATCGCCACGATCCTTCGAATGGTCGCCGAAACCCGTCTCGACTGCGCGATCGGCTCGGCCGCGCTGATGCGCCAGGCCGTGGTGCAGGCGATTCATCACTGCGATCAGCGCCGGGCCTTCGGGGTCCGCCTCGTCGAGCAGCCCTTGATGCGCCCGGTGCTGGCCGAGCTGGCGATGGAGTCAGAAGCCGCGATGCGCCTGGCGCTGCACCTGGCCGGACACTTCGAGCGCGCGGCCAGCGACGAGTCTTCGGAGCTGATTTCCCGGATCGCCACCCCGATCGCCAAGTACTGGATTTGCAAACGTGCCGTTGCGGTGGTCAACGAGGCCCAGGAATGCCTCGGTGGCGCCGGCTACATCGAAGACTTCTCGTTGCCGCGGCTGTACCGCGAGGCACCGGTCAACGCGATCTGGGAAGGTTCGGGCAACATCCAGTGCCTGGACGTGCTGCGCGCCGTCCAACGCGAGCCGCGCTGCCTGGAAGCGCTGTTTGCCCTGTTCGAACCCCACCGCGGGTCGATCCCCGGCCTCGACCGGGGCCTGCGCGAGACGCGCAATGAGCTCGCCGACGCCGCGCAGGCGCCGGCGCGGGCGCGACGGCTGGTCGAACGCCTGGCGATCGCGCTGCAGGCACTCCTGCTGGTCGAATCCAACAGCCATGCGGCTGCCGAGGCATGGGTGGCTGCGCGGCTGACGGGGCGCTCAGGCTGGTTGGCCGGTGCCTTGCCCGACGGTGTCGCCTGCGATGCCATCATTGATCGCAGTCGCGCCGGGAGTTGAGCATGGCGAACGCGGTGCGGCAGACCCCCGATACCCTGGTGATCCTGTTCTGGCTGGCCGTGGCCCTGGCCCTGATGAGTTTTCTGGTGCCGGCCGGCAGCTTTGAACTGGAACATGACGCCGAAGGCCGTGTGCTGCCGGTTGCCCTCGACAGCTTCCAGGTGTCAGCCGAAGGGCCACCGGGCACCGCGCTGTTCCGCGCCGATCCGGCTCAAGTCGGCTGGCTGAACGCGCCCTTCGAAGGCCTGACCTCGGGCGGGCGCGGCAGCGCTGCGGTGGGCATCATCGGCTTTCTGCTGGTCGTAGGCGGCGCCTTCGGCATCATCATGCGCAGCGGCTGCGTCGACCGTGGCGTCCGCGCCATGATCAGCCGAACCGAGCAGGACCCGACGCTGATCCTGCCGCTGCTGTTCTTCCTGTTCTCGCTGGGCGGCGCCGTATTCGGCATGAGTGAAGAAACGATTGCCTTTGTCATCGTGCTGACGCCCATCATCGTCCGGCTTGGGTATGACGGCATCACCGCCTTGCTGGTCACCTTCGTGGCCTCCAGGGTCGGCTTCGCCTCCAGCTGGATGAACCCGTTCAACGTCGCCATTGCCCAGGGCATTGCCGATGTGCCGATTCTGTCGGGAGCGCCATTGCGGATGGCAATGTGGACGACCTTCACCCTGGTCGGCATGGCGCTGACCTACCACTATGCGCGACGGGTTCGCGCCCAGCCGGAGCGCTCGCCGTGCTGGCAAAGCGACCGCTACTTTCGCGAGTCCGAGCTGCCTGCGGGCGGCAGCGTCCGCTTCGATCTGCGCGACCGCCTCGCCCTGCTGATGATCGCCGCCGGGCTGGGCTGGGTGATCTGGGGGGTGATGGCCAGACAGTATTACATCCCCGAAATCGCCGCCCAATTCTTCACCATCGGCCTGCTCGTGGGGCTGCTCTATCTGCTCCCCGGCGAGCACCGGATGAGCGCCAACCAGCTGGCCCGCGCCTTTCGCGAAGGCGCGGCCGGGCTGGTGCCAGCAGTGTTGGTGATCGGCATGGCCAGCGGCCTGGTATTACTGCTCGGCGGCACCGACCCCGGCCAGCCCTCCGTCATGAACAGCATTCTCTACGCCCTGGCCTCGCTGCTCGGCCATCTACCTGAGCTGGTGTCGGCCTGGCTGATGTTCCTGGTTCAGAGCCTGATCAACTTCCTGGTGCCGTCTGGCTCGGGCCAGGCCGCTCTGACCATGCCGCTGATGGCGCCACTGGGCGATCTGGTTGGCATCGAACGTCAGGTGACCGTGCTCTGTTTTCAGCTCGGTGACAGCCTGACCAACCTGATCATTCCGACCTCGGCGACCCTGATGGGCGTGCTTGGGGCGGCGCGCATCGACTGGGCGGTGTGGGCTCGCTGGGTGCTGCCGCTGCTGGCGCTCTATGCCGCGCTGGCGATGGCCTTCATTAGCTTCGCCGTGCTGAGCGGCTACAGCTGAACCGCATCGGCCAGCGGCTCGCGCCAGCGCTTGGCCCGGTACATGCGAAGATCGGCGGTCCGCACCAGCGCGTCGCCGTCGCCGTCGTCGCCGTCATCCGGATACAGCGCCACGCCCAGGGTCGCATCGAGCCGGCCGGCAACGCCGGCGCCGCCGAACGGCTGCCTGACCGCGGCCAGCAACCCGCCGAGCCGACGCTTGGCCGCGTCGGCATCCACGGCCTCGGGCAGAATGACGATGAACTCATCGCCACCGACCCGGGCCAGGAAATCACCCGGCGCGAGCGTCGCGGCCATCCGAGCAGCGGCCTCCTGCAGAATGGCATCGCCACGCGCATGGCCGTGACGATCATTGATCGCCTTGAACCCATCCAGATCGATGTAAACCAGGGCAAACCTGGCGCTGCGACGCTCGGATCTGGCGATCAGGCGCCCCAGATGGCGCTGCAGCTGTCGCCGATTCGGCAGCCCGGTCAAGGGATCGCGCAGCGCGAGCGCGGCGATGCGCCTCCGTTCCTCGATCAGCAGCAGCATCAGGGCAGCGATCAGCAGCACCAGCAGATGACCGCCCAGGCGGTACCAGATCAGCAGGGGATGGCCGCTGTACCAGCCCGCCGCCGGTGCGGCCAGCAACTCCCACCGTCCGCCTGGCACATCCACCGGCAAGCTGACCGGCTCCCGGTCGACCACGCTGTCGCTGCCGGCAATCCATTCGCCGGCGCGGTCGCTGTCGGCGGACCAGCGCAGGGCAAACGCCATCGGGCCGGTATGCTCGATGCCCAGGCGCTCGAACAAGGGCTCGCAGTCGAGGACAATCGTGAGCAGACCCCAATAGCGGCCATCGTCGAGAAAAACCGGGGTTCGATTGACCAGGCCGCAGCCGCCCTGAACCAGATCAATCGGACCGTCCAGCACGCTTTCCGCGCGAGCCATCGCCCGCGCCACAGCCGGCCATTGCTGCGGATTCTGTTCGTAGGTCAGGCCCACGGCGGCCTCATTGCCGGCCAGCGGGTAGACATAGCGCAGCACATTGTCCGGCGCCAGGGCGACGTTGCGGATGTAGCGGCTCTGACTGTGAATGACCCTGAGCGCGGTGTCCACCCGCTCCGGGTCCAGACGATCGCCGTAGGCAGCCACGAAGCCGACCAGCCCCGAGGCCAGGTGCAGGCTGGTGCCCAGTTCGCTTTCCAGCGTGGCTCGCATCGACGACAGCTGCTGCAGCACCTCCACGGTCAAGGCTTCCCGTGCTCGCTGGACTTCGATACCGTGAATACGCTCGACCAGCCCGAACAAAATCAGCGTCGTCAGCGCGACCAGGCTCAGACCGACCAGGCGGCTGCGACCCGGGTTGGTGTAGACGGGGCGCGGTGCACTCATGATCAGATCGCGACCGGTTTCATTGCCGGGTCGACAGCGACCATCACCAGCCGCCCCTGGATGGCCAGCTCCTGGGTACCCGCCATCGCATCCTCG
This sequence comes from Gammaproteobacteria bacterium, assembly GCA_050485825.1. Taxonomy (GTDB): domain Bacteria; phylum Pseudomonadota; class Gammaproteobacteria; order Xanthomonadales; family Wenzhouxiangellaceae; genus Wenzhouxiangella. Next base: position 23,119 of record JBJHCC010000005.1, on the reverse strand, counting down.
ATGAGGATCCGCACGTCGACCGTCATCGAGCTGCGCCCGACGCCGGCAATGGTGCCGACGAGCTCGACGATCGCACCCTGGGGAATCGGCACCTTGAAATCCACCCGGTCCATGGAGACGGTCACGACCTGCTGCCTGGCATAGCGAGTCGCGGTCAGAAACGCGACCTCGTCCATCCAGTGCAAGGCCGTACCGCCGTACAGCGTGCCCAGGGGGTTGGTGTCATGCGGGAAAACCAGCTTGGTGATCCGCGTCTCCGCCTGCTCGGCGCGATCATCCTTCATGGCCATGATGGAGCATCCCGCTGACTTGACCTCGTATTCTAGCGCGTTCGCCGATGTTGCTGCGGATCGAAGCCCCCTCCCCCATTCAGGCTGAGCGCTTGCCGGTGGCTTGACCCGCCGGCTGCGATTCGCCAGACTCGGGTTCCTGACAGCCCTGCGGCAACGCCGGCCACCCGAATGAACATTCGAGCCATCCAGTATCTGGTGACCCTCGCCGAGGTCCGTCACTTCAGCAAGGCCGCCGAGCTTTGCTTTGTCAGTCAACCCACGCTCAGCACGCAGATCCGCAAGCTGGAAGAAGAGCTTGACGTACAGCTGGTCGAGCGCTCACCGCGTCAGGTCTTGCTGACCCGGGTCGGCGAAGAGATCGTCGAGCGAGCCCGTCTGGTGCTCGGCGAAGTCGAGGCGATGCGCGCCATTGCACGCCGCTCCCGGGACCCGCATAGTGGCATGCTGCGGCTGGGAATCTTTCCTACCCTGGCGCCGTATCTGCTGCCGCATGTCATTCCGGGTATTCGGCGTCGCTTCCCGCGCCTGAGCCTGAGGCTGTTCGAGGAGAAGACCGAGGATATTCTCGACATGCTGGATCAGGGTCGTCTCGATGCGGCGCTGCTGGCCTTGCCGATCCCGCGCGAGCAGCTCGTCACCCGACGCCTGTTCGAGGAGCCCTTCGTCGTGGCCATGCCCGAAGGACACCCGCTGGCCGCGCAGAGCCGGGTCTCGCTGGCCGACCTGGAAGATCAGGAACTGATGCTGCTGGAAGACGGCCACTGTCTCCGCGACCAGGCGCTGGAGGTCTGCCACATGGCCGGTGCCCATGAGCAACTGGACTTCCACGCCACCAGCATGGAGACGCTGCGGCAGATGGTCGCCGCCAACGCCGGCATCACCCTGATGCCGACCCTGGCGATCAAGCCGCCGGTGGCGCCCACCGACAATCTGGTCACCCGCCCCTTCGAGGGCCTGGGCCCTCGACGTACCATTGCGATGGTCTGGCGCAAATCCTCAGCGCTCGGCGATTTCCTGGAGGAGATCGCCGGGCTGTTCGAAGCGATTGATCCGGCCCTGCTCGATCCGGGCTGACCGGCGCAGCACCGTCAGGACGACGGGCTCAACAGCGCCTCCCGACGTCGGCTCATCGCCTCGAACTTGCGCGCGTCAATCCGGTACTGCCACGGCGACAGGCGGGCGTCGACCGCGGCGGCATCCGCCGCCAGTTCCGCCGCCGCTTCGGTGAGCTGGCCACCCTCATCCAGCTCCGGCTCCGCGCTGACCTGGAAGTGAACCCACTGTCCAAGCTCATCCTCGAACAGCGAGGCCACAAAATTGAGTCCGTCGCGGGTCACGAACAGCGCGCGTACAACCTCCTCAGGCAGACCCGCGTGCGGTCGAACCGCCTCCAGATCCAGTCGCGCCAGGCCGTTCGCGGTCGGCCGCAGCTGCCACATGCCCTGCACTTCGCGCCCATCCGGGACATTCATCAACACCCAATCTTCGCCACTCTCGTCGGCGGCCCGCAGCACCACCGTGTCACCATCCGGATGGCGAACCGTCACCTCGCTGAGCTCAGAGGCCGGGATATCCATGATGGCACGCTCCAGCCAGCGCAACGATGTCGACGGCAGATCCAGCCGACGGTCGGACAGCCAGCTCTCGGCCTCTCCGGCCAGGCGCACGAATCGACCGCGGTCGCTGGCGTCGACAACACCAATGATGAGGCTGGGCAAGGCCGTATCCGGAAAGACGACAGCCAGGCCGCTGGCTTCCGGGGCGCCAATGTCGGCAACACCGAGACGGCCGTACCACTGCGGGTTTGCGGTTCGCCGCTCCAGCCGATGGCCGGTGGCGAGGTCGCGGAGCAGATCCTGAACCAGGGCAAAATCGGCGTCGAAGCCATGCTCCTCCAGGACCACCCAGCGTCCCTGCTCACGTCGCAGGCTGGCGATGGTGCCACCATCCGCGGCCACGATGTCGATCGCGCCGATATCGTTCACCTGATCGAGCAGGCCGGGTAGCAGCGGCTGGCGCTCGGACGGCGCCGACTGTTCGACCGGGCGGACCATGACCAGCGCCAGCACCAGCGCGATCAGCGTCACGACCCCCAGCAGCACCACGTTCCGCGCATTCATGCCCGAGCTTCCTTCCGGCTGCTGGAAAAATCGCGCCGCCGCCGCCAGGCCAGATACAGCGCAAACAGCGTCACCAGCACGGGCATCAACACGATGTTGAGGATCTTGATCCGTGCACCGAGCGCCTCGATGTCGCGATCGAGCTCGCGTCTGACCTGCCGCAGCTGCTGGCGAATTTCCAGGCGCTGGGCCATGAAGCGGTCGATTTCCTGCTCCTGCTCTGTCGTCAGCACGCTCAGGTCAATATCGCCTCGCGCCTGCTGCAAGTCGTTCAGACGCTGCTCGGTCTCGGCGAGTTCGGCCTCCAGACGCTGCTCCGTGGCGCGCAGATTCTGCTCGGCCTCGCGTCTGAGCGCGTCGACCAGCAGGAAGGGCCGGTTTGAAGTGGCCCGACTGCGCACGCTGATCAGGTCCGCGTTGCCGAGCAGATTGTCGATCGCGTTGACCACAAAGTCACCGTTGCTGGCGAACGGGTTCAGCAACACCGTGCCGAAGAATCGCTGCCGCTGAACCCAGTAGCGATCAGCCAGCAGGTCCGTGTCGGCGACGATGATCACGTTGATATCACCCTGGGTGAGCGCGCCCTCGTCGGGGAATGCGCTGTCGGCTCGGCCACTCAGGCGGGCGGCCAGCACATACTCCTCGCCGGTCGCACCGAGCTCTGCCGCCAGCTCGGACGGGTCACTCATGAAGCGCAGGCGATCGGCGCCAAGCAGGCCCGACTGCGGGCTGGCCCGCAGCAGCGGTTCCAGCGTCAACGGGCTGCTGTCGCTCAGCGCCAGCGCGCCGGCGCTGCTGAGATTGACCGTGTCAAGCTCGCCGGTGGTCACGTCGTCGGCGTTCATGAAATCGCGGGTCACACCGATGATTCCAGGGTGGCGAACCGGCTGCCGGCCCTGCTGCACACTGACCTGCAAAGCCTGACCGAGGTCACCCACGAAAACAGTCGGGTCAAACAGCAAGCCCCAGGCGGAGAACAAGGCCTCGAGGCTGGAGTGTCGGTCTGCCGTCAGCGCACCCATCGGGTCGCTCGGGTCGGGCCCCGGGTCCATTTCGGCAAAGGGATCGACAAAGGCCAGCAGGCGGCCACCGCCGAGCACGAACTGGTCAATCGCCAGCGCCATTTCCGGCTCGATGTCGCGCGGATGGACCAGAACGAGCAGATCCAGATCGTCGGGCAGGCCATCGCTGACCGTCGGGATCGACTCGATGTCAAACAGTTGACCGATCTGTTCGTAGACCGCCCAGGGCTCGCGTTGCTGCCCGGTCTGAAAGTCGAAGCCGCCGGCCAGGGGCAAGCTGGACAGCAGCCCCACGCGCAGCCGGTTCGGCTGCGACAACGAGTAGATCATGCGGGCGAGCTCGTACTCCAGGAAGGCTTCGCGTGCCGGCGAAATGAACGGCAGCACCTCGACACCGTCAAGCTGATTGACGCCGACAATGCCCAGGTAGAGATTGTCACCAGTTCGCCCTACCGGCACCGCTTCCAGTCCGCGCAGTGCCGCGTCGTCTTCCTCCTCCGAAAACGGCCGGGGGTCGATCCGCCGGACCTTCAACCCACCGCCGGAACGCTGTGCCATCTCGTCGAGCAACTCCTGAACGCGGCGGGCGAAGTTGCGGACCTGCGGCAACTCGGCGCTGGCGTCCTCGCTGAAGTAGAACGTCAGCGTCACCGGCTCGTCGATGGCGCGCAGCAGATTGATGGTGCCCGGGCTCAGGGTGTAGAGCCGATGCTGGGTGAGGTCCAGGCGAGCGCCGGTGATCAGGGCCCCGGACAGCATGGTCAGTGCCAGGAACAATACGCCCAGGAGCACCAGGGCACCGGTGGAGTACCAGTTCTTCATCGTCTCAGTCCGCCTTTTTCAATTCCAGAACGATACGGTTGGCGGTCAGCCAGAAACCGATCACCAACGCGAAGTAGATCAGGACGCGCAGGTCGATGACGCCGCGCGACAGCGACGAGAAATGGACCAGGAAACTCAGATTGGCGATGCCATCGATCATGGGCTGGGGCAGCCAGCCGCGGAACAGGTCCAGCACCATGGGCAAACCCGACAGCAGGAACAGGAAGCAGACCACCACCGACAGAATGAAGGCGACCACCTGGTTGCGGGTGGCCGCGGACAGGCAGGCACTGATGGCCAGAAAGCCGCCGGCCATCAGCCAGCTGCCCAGATAGGCCGCAACAATGACGCCGTTGTCCGGCTGGCCCAGGATGTTGACGGTGATCCAGATGGGAAAGGTCAGGGCCAGCGCCAGGCCGACAAACAGCCAGGCGGCGAGGAACTTGCCCAGCACCGCTTCGGTGGCGGTAATCGGCAGGGTCAACAGCAGCTCCACGGTCCCGTAACGGCGCTCTTCGGCCCACAGCCGCATGCCGATGGCCGGCACCAGAAACAGATAGAGCCACGGATGAAAGCGGAAGAACGGTTCCAGATCGGCAATCTCCCGCTCGAAAAAACTGCCCAGATAGAAGGTGAACGCCGCCGACATGACCAGGTAGATGACGATAAAGACGTAGGCGACGGGGGTGGCGAAATAACTCGCCAACTCGCGCTTCATGATCACGCCCAGATTGCCCATCACGCGGCCTCCTCGCTGGTTACGGTCCGGAAGACCTCGTCGAGACGACCGGCTTCCAGCTGCAGCTGATCGACCTGCCAGGCCTCGCGCTGAATCGTGGCCATCACCGCCTCGAGCAAATTGCCCTGGCTGGCCGGAAACACGGTCAGACGTCCGCGCCGGATCTCGACGGCTCGCGACTCGGGCAGCTCACCCAGGCGCGAAGCCGCGGTGTCGAGGTCGTCGAGAACCAGCGTCACCGCCTTGTGATAGCGCGAGCGCTTCAGCAGGCCCTGGGGCGTATCGTCAGCGAGCAGGCGACCGCGCGCGATGATCATGGCCCTGGTGCACAGGGCATCGACCTCTTCCAGAATATGGGTCGAAATGATGATGATCTTGTCCGCAGCCATCTCGCGAATGAGGCGTCTGACTTCGTGCTTCTGGTTGGGGTCGAGCCCATCGGTTGGCTCGTCCAGGATCAGCACCGGCGGGTCGTGGAGAATCGCCTGGGCCAGCCCGACGCGACGCTTGAAGCCCTTCGACAGCGTCTCGATGGTCTGCCCCATGACTTCGCCGAGGCTCAGTCGATCAACGGCATGCCGCATCCTGGACACGGCCTCGTCGCCGCGGAAACCGCGCGACTCGGCGACAAAACGCAGGAATCGCGCCACGGTCAGCTCTCCGTACAGCGGCGCGCCTTCGGGCAGATAGCCCATCAGCCGCCGCGCGGCCAGCGCCTCGCTGCGAATATCGTGGCCAAGGATGCTGGCGGTGCCACTGGACGGCGCCAGGAACCCCGTCAACATCTTCATCGTGGTGGACTTGCCGGCCCCGTTCGGCCCGAGGAATCCGAGCACGGTGCCAGGCTCAACCTGGAAGCTGATCCGGTCTACCGCGAGCAGCGGACCGTACCGCCGGGTCAGTGACTTTGCTTCGATCATGCGCCGATGACTCTTGAAGTGATTGCGGGCTTGCTTCGGCGGCAGGATTGGGGCGCCGGAGAACATTTTCAACCGCCGGACGCCGCTGCGGCGCTGCGAAATCCAGCCTTCCAAGCGCGCGGCAAAGCGGTTAACGTGTAGGGTCACCGTTGCGGAACCCGGCATGACACCCGCCTTTCTTGATCATCTCCCCGATCGCCTGCTTGATTTGCCCGCCACCGAACTGCATCGCCTGCTGGATGGGCCGACGCTGATCCACTTGCCCGGTCAGCGCACCCAGCCCTTGTTCATTTCGGTACTCCAGCACGGCAACGAAACCTCCGGCTGGGATGCGGTTCGGCGCCTGCTGAAGGGACGCTACGCGCGTGATCCACTGCCGCGCTCGATTGTTCTGCTGATTGCCAACGTGCGCGCTGCGGCGCGCGGCGCCCGCCGCCTTGCCGACCAACCGGATTTCAACCGCTGCTGGCCCGGTGCGGAAGGCCAGCGGACCCTCTGGCACGAGATGTTTGCCGAGATCACCGATCATGCCCGCAAACTCAAGCCGTTCGCGAGCATCGACATCCACAACAATACCGGCCAGAACCCGCACTACGCCGCCGTTAACCGCATCGAGCCAAAGCGCCTGCAGCTGGCCGCCCTATTCTCCCGCACCGTGATCCACTTCACCGAGCCACGCGGCGTGCATTCGATGGCCTTCGGCGAATTCTGCCCGGCGCTGACCCTGGAGTGCGGTCTGGCAGGAGCAACCGACGGCACCGACCATGCCATGACCTTCCTCCACGCGGCGCTGAATCTTGACCGCTTGTCCGACAGCATGCCGCCGCCGGAGCGACTGGAGCTGTATCAGATGTTTGCCACCGTGACCGTGGCTGAGCAGACCGAGATCGGTTTCGAACCCGACTCTGCCGAGCTGAGCTTCATCGCCGATCTCGATCGACTGAACTTCCGCGAGATGCCCCCAGGCACCCGTCTGGCCAGCAGCGCCAACGGCCACGGTCAGCCGCTGCGAGCCCGCGGCCACGCCGGCGAGGACCTTTCCGGGCAATGCTTCCGGCACGATGCCGGCCAGATCCTGACCGCACGCCCCCTGATGCCGGCGATGCTGACGCGAGACCGAGACATCATCCGCCAGGATTGCCTGTGCTATCTGATGGAGCGAATCAGCCTGCGCGACCCGGTCGCGCGAACGGGCGCACCGGACGCACAGGCGGAGCTGCCGGAAACCCTGCCCTAGGAGCCTGCGCGGCGGAAGCCATCCGGGCTGCAACAACCGACTCAGGCGGGGCGTCCCGCGCCACGCGCTGGCGGATTTCGGGCATGATGTTGCTTTTCTGCCTTTCGTTGGAGCCGCAGGCATGAATGTGTTTACCGCCATGGTCGCGATTGCCGCCATCATCGGCATCGTCGCCATCGCCCGCAGCTGGGTCGATGCCCGACGCGTCGACGGGGTCGCTCGCGATCGATTCGAAGCCCTGGAACGTGAACTGCGCGATCGCATCGAAACCCTGGAGCGGATCGTGACCGATCAGCGCGAAGCCCTGCGCAGGAAGATTGATGAGCTCTGATCACCCGCCCAAGGTCCCGGCGCCGCTGCGCCTGTTCTTCAAAGGCCTGGCGACAATCATCCCGATCGCGCTGACCGTGATCATCGTGCTGTGGCTGGCGGGCCTGGCCGAGAGCGGCTTTGGCGCCATGATCAAGTGGGTCCTGCCGGAATCCCTGTATCTGACCGGGATGGGCTTTCTGCTCGGCATCGCTCTGGTCATGCTGATCGGCCTGCTCAGCCAGGTCTACCTGTTCCGCAAGCTGATCGATTTCGGCGAGGGCCTGCTTGACCGCATGCCGGTGGTCAAATCGGTCTTCCGGGCGACCAAGGACTTTGTCGACTACTTCACCGGCGATGAAGGCAAGCGCTTCAACCAGGTCGTGATGGTTCGCCATCCCGAGCTCAAACTGGGTGTACTGGGCTTCATCACCCGCGAAGACTTTTCCGACCTGCCGTTCGGCCGCGAGGGTGAAGTCGCCGTGTATCTGCCGTTGAGCTACCAGATCGCGGGCTACACGATCTTCGTCCCACGACAATGGTGCGAACCGGTCGACATTCCCTTCGAAGACGCCGTCCGGCTCATTCTTACCGCCGCCATGACCCGCCGAAATCCGGCAGGGCCCAATCAGTAAGCCTGCCCGGTCGCCGCAGCGACTGCGGCGGGCAGATTATCCGGGCATGCGCTGCTCAATCGGCGGCACCGGGCGCGCTTCAGGGCCGGTATAGTCGGCACTGGGGCGAATGATCCGGTTGTTGGCCCGCTGTTCAATGACGTGGGCGCACCATCCGGTCACCCGGGACATCACGAAAATCGGGGTGAACAGTCCGGTCGGAATACCCATGAAATGATAGGCCGAGGCGTGATAGAAGTCGGCGTTGGCGAACAGCCTCTTTTCCTCCCACATGGTCTTTTCGACAATCTCGGAGACCGGGAACAAGACCTCATCACCCCGCTCTGCGGCCAGCTTGCGTGACCACTCGCGGATGATCGCGTTGCGCGGATCCTTGTCGCGGTACACCGCATGGCCGAAGCCCATGATTTTCTCCCTGGCCGCCAGCATGCGCAGAACGTCGGCGCGAGCTTCTTCGGCCGAAGCATAGCGCTGCAGCATGGCCATCGCGGCTTCGTTGGCGCCGCCGTGGAGCGGGCCGCGCAGCGAACCGATCGCGCCGGTGACGCAGGAGTGCATGTCCGACAGCGTCGAGGCGCAGACCCGGGCGGTAAAGGTCGAGGCATTGAATTCATGCTCGGCATACAGGGTCAGCGACACATCCAGCACCCGAGCATGCAGCGCGCTCGGCGGTCGACCGTGCAGCATGCTGAGGAAATGCGCACCGATGCCATCGTCGTCGGTTTCGACCTCGATTCGAACGCCGTCATGACTGAATCGGTACCAGTAGGCAATGATTGATGGAAAGCAGGCGAGCAAACGATCGGCCACATCCTGCTGTTGATCAAAGCTGTGCTCGGGCTCGAGATTGCCGAGGAACGAGCAGCCGGTCCGCATCACGTCCATCGGATGGGTATCGGCCGGAATCCGCTCCAGCACTTCACGCAGTGGCGCCGGCAGGCCGCGCAGGGTTTTCAATCGGGCGCTGTAGGCCGCCAGCTCGTCGCGGTTCGGTAGATGCCCTTTCAGAATCAGGAAGGCAACTTCATTGAAGCTGGCGTTTTCGGCCAGATCATCGACCCCGTAGCCGCGATAGCGCAGGCTGTTTCCGGTCGAGCCGACAGTGCAAATCGCAGTCTGTCCGGCTGACTGCCCGCGCAGACCGGCACCGGTATTCTTCTCGCTCATGATGGATCCTTGCTGAACAGTTGGTCCAGTTTGCTTTCAAAGTCGTGATAGCCCAGGGTGGCATAGAGCTCTTCTCGAGTCTGCATCGAGTCCACCACATCGCGCTGATGGCCTTGCTGCCGCACCGATTGATACACGGCCAGTGCCGCCTTGTTCATGGCACGGAAGGCGGTCAGTGGATACAGCACCAGCTTGATGCCGACGGCACCCAGCTCGGCCGCTGAGAACAGCGGGGTACGACCAAACTCCGTGATGTTGGCCAGCACGGGCACCGGCACGGCCGCCGCGAAGGCCTGAAACTCCTCCAGCGTGTGCAGCGCTTCGGCAAAGATCATGTCGGCACCGGCCTCGACATAGCGATTGGCCCGATCCACCGCGGCGTTCATCCCCTCGGAAGCATGCGCGTCGGTGCGCGCCATGAAGACAAAACTGTCGTCGTGTCGCGCATCGACCGCGGCGCTGACCCGATCGACCATTTCCGCCACGCTGACCAGGGCCTTGTTCGGCCGATGACCGCAGCGTTTGGCCTGGACCTGGTCCTCCAGATGCACGGCCGCGACGCCCGCCCGCTCCATTTCACGAATGGTGCGGGCAATATTGAAGGCGCTGCCCCAGCCGGTGTCGACATCGACCAGCAACGGCAGCTCGGTGCGGCCGGTGATCCTGCGGGCATCCTCGACAACATCAGCCAGTTGGGTAATGCCGAGGTCGGGCAGCCCAAAGGAAGCATTGGCGACGCCGGCACCCGACAGATACAGCGCCTGATGGCCGCAGTGTTCAGCGAGGACGGCAGCGTAGGCGTTGATGGTGCCGACCACCTGCACCGGCGCCTGATCGGCGACGAGCTTGCGCAGGCGCGCACCGGGGGAAAGCTGGCTCATGGGGACAGGCGCTCCGAGGCTGATAAACCGCCAATATTACCATGCGGTCATATCCGCTCCCGGCCCGAAGTCCCGGAAAAAAGGCGGCGCGGCTCCCCGCGCCGCCAAGCCCCTCATCAGGAGATGCAGATCTCCGAGGTGCGCCCTACCAGCACAGAGCGCAGGGACAGATTGCCAGCCTGCCGGTCGCTCAGGCAAAGGAAAACGGCGGTGAATGGACCCGCTTTTTTCCTAGTCTCCTAGGAAATTTCCTAATTCCTTCAAAGCGTCGCGACTTTGCAAGCTCCAGTATCGGCATTGGGCGCCAACACGCCCCAACCAGCCGCCGGCCCAACGCGGCCCCCAGCGCTGGAACCGGGCCAGGCGGGTCGCGTCCCCGCTGATGGCCTCGGCCAGCAGCTCGCCGGCCAGCGTGGTGGTGGCCATGCCATGGCCACCAAAGGCCAGCCCGTGCCAGAGACCTTCCGGGCTCCGACCGAGAATCGGCATTTCGTGGCGGGCGTAACTCATCCAGCCGCCCCAGGCCCAGTCCAGGTTGACCTCGGCCAGATCAGGAAAAACCCGGGCCAGATCGCGGCGCAGCATCCGACGAATCGAGGCCGGAGAACGATCGGCGATCGAGATTCGACCGCCCCACAGCAGTCGCCCGTCGGGCAGCGGTCGGTAGTAGTCGAAGGCAAACCGAGTGTCATAGACCGCGACCGGGGTCGGCATCAGGCGTTGCAGCCGCTCGCCCAGCACCTCGGTCACGGCGATGTAGGTGGCTATCGGCTGGATTGCCCGATTCAGGCTCGGCCAAAGCCGGCGATCGTAACCGCCGGTACTGAGCACCACTTCCCGAGCCCGAATCGGACCTGCCGCCGTTTCGACCAGCCATCCGCCGACGCTGCGTTGCAGCGCGAGCACCGGACAATCGACCCGAATCTGAACCCCGCGTGCAAGAAGCTGATCGCACAGCGCGCGGATGTGTCGGAGCGGATGGAAGTGAAAACTGCCCGGCTCCATCAGACCGGCGCCGTAGCGCGCCGAAACCACGCTTGCCGGCATCTCGGCACGGTCGATAAATTCCAGCTCAAAGCCGAGACTCGCCCGCAGGCGCTCGGCCTGGCGTTTCAGGGCCGCGTCGTCGCCAAACCAGTCGGCCAGCAACACGCCAGCGTCGTTGGTCTGACAGCTCAGACCGAAGCGATCAATCCTCGTCCGCACCAGCCTGACCGCCTCGCGCGTCCAGCCATGCAGTCGCGCTGCATCCTCGCGCCCGAGCTGCCGAACCAGCTTGTCATTGGCCAATGAGTAGCCGGCGAAGACAAAACCGCCGTTTCGGCCCGAGGCGCCGGCGCCCGGCGCCTCCCGATCCAGCAGAGCGATCGAGCTGATGCCGCGCTCGACCAGAGAGACGGCGGTGCTGACGCCAGCCAGTCCGGCGCCGATAATGGCGACATCGACCTGACGCTCGGACAGCGATACTGCCTGCGCAGGCTGCCACGGCCCGGCCTCGTCCTGGTACCAGCTGCGCCCGGGCCACTGCATCGCATCATTGCTCATGGTGTCTCCCCTGGGGAGTGCTAAACTCGTTGCAATTGAAACTGATTGGAGAACCCGATGGCCAAGTCCTCCAAGTATGTCGCCAAGCTGCCCGACGAGAACGGCGTCATCCCCTACTCCGACGAGGAGCATAGCGTCTGGCGCGATCTGTATGCGCGCCAGATCGCGATCATCCAGGGCCGAGTGTGTCAGGAGTTCCTCGACGGCCTGGACATGCTGAAGCTGCCTGTAGACCGTATCCCGCAGCCGACCGAAGTGTCGCGCGTTCTGTTCGAGCGCACCGGCTGGCAGGTGGCGCCGGTTCCGGCACTGATCAACTTCGATCGCTTTTTTCGCCTGCTGGCTGAGCGCCGCTTCCCGGCGGCATCGTTCATTCGCAGCCGGGACGAGATGGATTACCTGCAAGAGCCCGATATCTTCCATGAAATCTTCGGCCACACCGCGATGCTGACGCATCAGGCCTTCGCCGATTTCACCGAAGCCTACGGCAAGGCCGGGGTGCAGGCCAGCAAGGAAGAGCGGGTCTTCCTGGCTCGCCTGTACTGGTTCACGGTCGAGTTCGGCCTGCTGCAGACCGCGCAGGGATTGCGCATCTACGGCGGTGGCATTGCCTCGTCCCCGGGCGAAACCATTTACGCCCTGGAAAGCCCGGAGCCGATCCGTCGCCCCTTCGACCCGATCGATGCCCTGCGCACGCCCTACCGGATCGACATTTTCCAGAGCGTGTACTACATACTGGATCGCATGGACGACCTGTTCGAACTGTCCAGTGCCGACCTGCTGGCCCTGATTCGCGAAGCTCGCGCGCTGGGTCAGTTTCACCCCACATTTCCGCCCAAGCAACAGGAAGCTGCCTGACCATGAGCGACCCCCAGAACGCGCATCTGACCGAAAAACGTTGCCTGCCCTGCGAAGGCGGCATGCAGCCGCTGGATCGTGAGCGGATTGCCCAGCTGCTGCCCCAGGTACCGGGCTGGCAGGTCGACGATTCCGGTCGCAAGCTGTTTCGCCGGTTCGAGTTCAAGGGCTTCTACAAGACCATGGCCTTCATCAATGCCATGGCCTGGATTGCCAACCAGGAAGCGCATCATCCGGACTTCGAAGCAGGCTACAACTTCTGCCTGGTGCACTTCACCACCCATGCCATCGACGGGCTGAGCGAAAACGACTTCATTTGCGCGGCCAAAGTCAACGCCCTGCTAGATGAGTGAGTCCATCAGCGCCGCGGCCGCGCGTACAGCCGCCTCCGAGCCGCTGCGCGGTGCCCTGAGTGCCGCCCGCGACGCCGTCAACCGGGTCATCGTCGACAAGCCAGAGGTGGTGGACATGGCCTTCACCGCGCTGCTGGCCGGTGGCCATCTGTTGATCGAAGACCTCCCGGGAGTCGGCAAGACCACCCTGGCCCAGGCCGTATCGCTGGCGCTGGGCGGCAGTTGGCAGCGCATCCAGTTCACCAACGACATGTTGCCGGCCGACATCCTCGGCGTGTCGGTATTCAAACGCGACGACGAGCGGTTCGAGTTTCGACCCGGGCCCGTTTTTGCCAACGTGGTGCTGGCCGACGAAATCAACCGGGCAACGCCGCGCACCCAGTCCGCCCTGCTTGAAGCCATGGCGGAAGGACAGGTGACGGTCGATGGCCAGACTCACCTGCTACCGCGGCCGTTTTTTGTCATTGCCACCCAGAATCCACTGGACCTGGTCGGCACCTATCCGCTACCCGACTCGCAGCTGGATCGCTTTCTGCTGCGAATCTCGATCGGCTACCCCTCACCTGCCGAGGAACGACGACTGCTGATCGAGCCCGATCGACGCAGCATGCTGGCCGAACTCAATCCCGCCCTGACGCCACAGCAACTGCTGGCGCTGATCGATGAGGCGGCCCGTCTGCATGTTTCCGAGCCGCTGCTGGACTACCTTCAGGCTCTGGTTGCCGCCACCCGTCGACATGCCGCGGTGCGCGCCGGCCTGTCGACCCGGGCGGCCCTGGCGCTGATTGGCAGCGCCCGTGCCCATGCCTTTGTTGGCGGCCAGGATTACTGCACACCTGAAAGCGTCAAGGCCGTGTTTCCAGCCCTGGCCGGCCACCGTCTGCAGACCGTCCCGGAATCCGGCCTGGACAGCGCCGCGGTGGTGCGCGAGATTCTGGAGTCCACTCCGGTTCCCTGATGCCAGCGATGCTGTCGAGGCCCGAAGGCTGGCTCAAACGTCGCCTGGACGGCTGGATTCGCCGTCGCGCCCGGGCCGAACCACCTTTGACCATTGCCTATCGGCAGGTGTTCATTCTGCCGACCCAATTTGGCTGGCTGCTCGGCCTGCTGATGTTCGGCATGCTGATGGGCAGCCTGAACTTCAACAACAACCTGGGTCTGCTGACCGCCTTTATCGTCGCCGGGCTGGCCTCGAACTCGACCCTGCTGGCCTACCGCAACCTGCGCGGCCTGCAGATCCGGCGCTGCACGGCCCAACCGGTATTTGCCGGCACCCCGGCTTTGCTCAATATCAGCTTTATCAACCCGGAGCAGCGCGAGCGCAGCGCGCTGGAAATCCGCCATGAAGGTGGGCTCGAGCGCTTCCGGATCGGGCCGGGAGAAACGGCCGAGGTCGCCGTCCCGGTTTCCACCCGACACCGCGGCTGGCTGACACTCGACCGCTTGCGCTTGCAGACCGGCTATCCGCTCGGCCTGTTTGAGGCCTGGAGCTGGTTCTGGCCGGAACGCGCGATTCTGGTCTGGCCGCGACCCGCCGCGCTGCCGCCGCCGCTGCCGCAAGGCGGCGGCGACGATCAGGGCAGCCAGCCGCTGCCGCAGCCCGATGGCGACAGCTTCTACAGCCTCAGACCCTGGCGCGCCGGTGATTCCCTGCACCGGGTAGCCTGGAAGGCCAGCCAGCATCATCAGACCTTGCTGTCACGTGAGTTCCGGACCGAGCAGGCCCGTCAACTGGTCCTGGATCTTCAGCAGGCGCCCGGCCGCGATCTGGAGGAAAGAATCAGCATCCTGACCGCCTGGGTCCTGATGGCCGAGCGCGAAGGCCGGGTCTGGTCGCTTGAAGCCGGCAGCCAGCGACTGGGGCCCGGCCAGGGCGAGTCTTTCCGGATTGAATGCCTGCGCATGCTGGCCGAGCTGTGACATGAGCCTGCTGCGCCCGGCCGTCGTCAATCATCCGCCACAGGCGGCGCTGCTGTGGACGATCGCCGCTCTGTTCGTCGCCGCCCTGCCCCACCTCTCGGCGATGCCAGCGGTGCTGGTTGTCGTGATTCTGATGATCCTGGTCTGGCGTGCGCTGGCAGGTCATTTCCAGTGGCGGGCATTGCCAGGGTTGCTGCGCATTGCGCTGACCTTCTTCCTGATCGGGCTGATCATCGTCAGCTACGGCGGGCTCTGGGGCCGGCGCACAGCCGCTTCGCTGCTGTGCATCATGCTGGCCGCGAAGATGTTGGAAACCTACCGCGCCCGCGATCTGCGGCTGGTGGCATCGGTCTGCTTCTTCCTGATCGCTACCCAGTTCCTGTTCAATGAGCGTCTGGCTTATCTGCTCTACCTGATTGCCGGCTGCTGGCTGGCGACCCTGGCGCTCTGGCAGGTGCAGCGCATTGATGGCGCGGTCAGCTCCGATGGCCCCGAACTGCGCAACGGCCTGGTGCAGGCCGCACGGCTGCTGGCCCTGGCGCTGCCGGTCGCACTGGTGCTGTTCCTGCTGTTCCCGCGCCTGGCCCAGCCGCTGTGGGGCTTGCCTGACCAGGTCATGGACGGCCGAACAGGGCTGTCAGAGAACATGAGCCCCGGCACCATTGCCGAGCTGTTCATCGACGACTCGCCGGCCTTTCGAGTTGAGTTCGAGGGCGCCACGCCGACGCCCGATCAGCTCTACTGGCGCGGACCGGTGCTGTGGAATTTTGACGGCACCACCTGGCGTCCAGCGTTTTTTTCCATCAACAGCACCCGCGATCCGGTGCCGGTGACGGCCAGCAGCATTCGCTACCGCATTCAATTGGAGCCGCACGAGCGGCGCTGGCTGCTTGGACTTGACCATCCGGTCAGCAGCAGCATGCCCGAGTCTCGGGTCACCGTCGACTACGTGCTGGTCAGCCGCAACCCGATCACCACACTGAGCCAGTACGAGGTCATCTCCACACCCGATTTTACCGACAGCCCGGAACTGAGTGTCGCCCAGCGCATGCTCGCCCTGCAGCTGCCTGCCGACCGCAATCCGCGTACCTTGGCGCTGGCGGCCGAACTTCGCGAGCGCCACGCCGATGACCGCGAACTGATTCAGGCCGTTCTGAACTGGTTTCGGGAAGAGGCGTTCTACTACAGCCTGAGCACCGCGCCGCTGGGTCGACACAGCGCCGATGAATTCCTGTTCGACCTGCGTACCGGCTACTGCGAGTACTACGCCTCGGCCTTCGCAGTGCTGATGCGAGCAGCCGGCATCCCGACCCGGATCGTCACCGGCTATCAGGGCGGATTCATGAATGCTGCCGGCCGCTACATGCTGGTTCGCCAGTCCGATGCGCATGCCTGGACCGAAGTTTGGCTGGCCGGCAGCGGCTGGACCCGGATCGATCCAACCGCGGCCGTTTCGCCGCGCCGGATTCTGGAAGGCTCACGCAGTGTTGTCAGCAGCGGCGGGGTGGCCGACTGGAACTGGCTGCGGCAGCTGCGCAACCGCTACGATCGAGTTCAGCACCTCTGGAATCAGTGGATCCTCGGCTTTGACGCCGAACGCCAGCGCCAGATGTTGCGCCAGCTGGGGCTGCCGGATCTCGGTCCAACGACGATCGGTCTGCTGATGATGGCCGTACTGCTGGCCGTCGGCATACCGCTGGCACTGATGCTGCTGCGAGAAGCCGGCAAGCGGGCAAGGAGCCCGGCTCACCAGGCCTGGTTGAATCTGTTGCGCAGACTCAAACGCCGCGGTCTGGCCAAGCATCCGCATGAAACACCGCTGGAGTTTGCCCAGCGCCAGGCGCCAGCTCTGGAAGATGACGAACGCGGGCGCGAGCTTGTTCAGCTGGCGCTCATGTTCAGCCGGCTACACTATGGTCTTGGGGACGACAGTTTGGCCGCGGCGTTCATTCAGCGTGCCGACCTGTTCCGGCCCGGTCGGCGCAGCTCAACACCAGCAACGACCGGCGGCACTGGATAAAGACTTCACGGAGTTGTACCGGTCATGATCAGGACGTCGCTTCGCTCGCTGCTCGCCCTAGCAGCCCTCTCTGTACTGTCCGCCTGCGCCAGCATTCCCGCGCCGTTGGCGGGCGACTACGCACCGTTTCTGCCGAATCAGGCCACGGAGCGCTCGGTCGGCGCCCAGGTCCGCTGGGGTGGCCACATCGTCGATACGCAGCCGTTGGCCAACCGGACCTGCGTCGAGATTCTCGCCCGCGACCTGGACCGGGAATTCCGGCCGATGCCCGGCGACGTCAACCACGGCCGATTCCTGGCCTGCCGCGCGGGCTTCCAGGACCCTGCGGTTTTCGCCAACGGGCGCGAAGTCACGATTATCGGCAGCATCGAAGGCTTCAGCGAAGGCGAGATCGGCGAGTTCATCTACCGCTATCCGCGCCTTGACGCTGAAGTCATTTATCTTTGGCCGGTCCGACCTGACATGATCATGGTCCATGACCCCTGGTGGCCGCACCATGATCCCTGGTGGCCACGTCGCGGCTGGTACGGCCCGCGCCGCTCGCACTGGTCCGGGACGATCATCATTCGGCGCTGAAGCGCATCCCGGCTACTGATTTTTGATACAGTATCGGGATGAAACTGACCCGGCGCCAGCAGGATATTCTGAACTTCATTCACCAGCGGGTAAATGAAGACGGCATGCCGCCGACGCGCGCAGAGATTGTGCGTCAGTTTGGCTTTCGATCTCCCAACGCCGCCCAGTGTCACCTCAAGGCCCTGGCCGAGCACGGCGCGATCCGCCTGCTGCCCGGTACCGCGCGCGGACTGGTTCCGCTGGCGCCGGCCAGCAACCAGGCCGACAAGCCGGAGCTGCGGCTGCCCATTATCGGCCGCGTTGCCGCCGGCCGCCCGCTGCTGGCAGTGGAGAATCGCGAGGACGACATGCTGGTCGACATCAGCGCTTTCTCACCCCGGCCGGACTATCTGCTCCGGGTGCAGGGCGACAGCATGATCGGCGCCGGCATCCACGATGGTGACCTGCTCCTCGTTCATCGCAGCCTGGAAGCGAGCAGCGGCCAGATCGTGGTGGCAAGGATTGGCGACGAAGTAACCGTCAAAAGACTGCGCAAGCGCGGCAAGCACCTCTGCCTGGAAGCCGAAAACCCCGCCTATCCCGAACTGAAGCTCAGCGCTACGGACGACTTCGCCATCGAAGGGCTGGGCGTCGGAGTGATCCGCCGCCAGCTTTGAGCCGCCCTCAGCCCGGCAGCTCGAAGCGATCCGCATCGCGCAGAAAGGGCAAGCGCTCGCGCAGCGCGGCCAGCTCGGTCCGATCCAGGCGAACCCGCCCGACCCCTTCGGCATCATCGAGCTCCAGCAGCCGTTCACCCAGCCCGCTCCAGGCCGAAGAGCGGCCGGGATAATCGATACCCTTGCCGTCCTGGCCGCTGCGATTGACGCCGATCACGATGCTCTGATTCTCGATCGCGCGGGCCTTGAGCAGAGTCGCCCAGGCATCGACCCGCGGACTGGGCCAATTGGCGACAAACAGCTGCAGGTCAAACCCGCGGCTGTTGCGGCACCAGACCGGGAAGCGAAGGTCGTAGCAGATCTGCAGATCGATACGCCAGCCTCGCCAGATGATCAACCGATGGGCGCTGCCAGCCGCGTAGCGAGTGTCCTCGCCACCGTAGCTGAACAGATGGCGCTTGTCGTAGTAGCCCAGCACGCCCTCGTCGCTGACGAACAGCAGGCGGTTGCGGCGGAATCCACCGTCGTCGATCGCCAGACTGCCGGCGATCGCGGCGCCGCGAGCCCGCGCCTGGGACTGCATCCAGGCCACCGTCTCGCCGTTCATGCCCTCCGCCTCGCGCTGGCTGTCACCGAGGAATCCGGTCGAAAAGGTCTCGGGCAACACGTACAGATCGGCGCCCGGTGACTGATCCATCAGCGCCCCCAGATGGGCCCGGTTCGCTGCGGCATCCTGCCAGCGCAGGCAAGCCTGGACCAAAGCGACGTCGATGACATTCTGTTCAATCTGGCTCATATCGGATGGCGTCAAGAGGTATCGGGGCTCGGGTGCTGCTGGTGAATAGAAAGTCGTTTCTGAGGCAATGCGGCAACCAAGACTGGCGTGCGAAATTGAGCATTCTCGGCGCTTTACTATTTTGCTGCCTTGCTGCCTTGCTGCCTTGCTGCCTTGCTGCTCCGCGACCTGAAGGTTTTCAGGTAATGGCGAACGTCCGGAACAAGGGAAGCTCACATCCTGGCGACTGAGCTTCAGTTGCTCAGCAACTGCAATCGATCGAGTTCGGCGCGACTGAAGCCGGCGCGCTCTCGTGCATCCTGGTTGAACGGGCCGCGCAGCTGACCGTTGAAGTAACGCACCAGCAAGCGCTCAAAGGTCAGCTCGGGCTCCAGGTTGCGCTCCTGGCAGAGGTAGCGAAACCAGCGCGAGCCAATCGCCACATGACCCACTTCTTCGGCCAGGATGATCTCCAGCAGCGCTACGGTCGGCTCATCCCCGGCCCGCTGCAGGCGCTCGATCATGCCCGGAGTGACATCCAGCCCGCGCGCTTCCAGCACGCGCGGCACCAGCGCCATGCGAATCAGCACATCATGGGCGGTCTTTTCGGCCATGTCCCAAAGCCCGCTGTGCGCCGGCAGGTCGCCATAGCTCAGCCCCAGTTCACCCAGACGAGCGTTGAGCATCGCGAAGTGCCGAGCCTCGTCGGCAGCCACACTCAACCAGTCGCGGTAATACTCGTCGGGTAAACCGGCAAAGCGCAGCGATGCGTCCAGGGCGAGGTTGATCGCATTGAACTCGATATGCGCCACGGCATGAATCAAAGCCTGCCGGCCCTCGACCGTGCCGAGACCGCGCTTGGGCAAACGCCCCGGCGGCACCAGCAGCGGCCGGCCGGGCCGGCCGCTGGCCAGAATGCCCGGCTCACCGGGACAGGACGGCTGCCAGTCGCCGCCTTCGACCGCCGCCCAGAGCTGCGCGACCCGGTCGCATTTTGCGACCGGGTCGGTTTCCTGCAGCGCCAGTCGGGCGCGCTGCCAATGGCTGGTGCTGGCTTCAGGCACCGCGGATGGCGTCGACCAGCGCGTCACCAAAGCCGCTGGTCGGCACCTTGGTGGCGCCATCGATGAGACGCGCGAAGTCGTAGGTCACGACCTTGTCGGCAACCACCTTCTCAAAAGCGTTCTCGATCAATTTGCCCACCTCCGGCCAGCCGATGTAGTCAAACATCATGCAGCCCGAGAACAGCAGCGAGGATGGATTGACCATATCCTTGCCCGCGTACTTCGGCGCCGTGCCATGAGTGGCCTCAAACACCGCCACATGGTCGGCCATGTTGGCCCCCGGCGCGATACCCATGCCACCCACCTCGGCGGCCAGAGAATCGGAGAGGTAATCGCCGTTCAGGTTCATCGTCGCCAGTACGTCGAACTCGGCCGGCCGCAGCAGCATCAGCTGGAACATGATGTCGGCAATCCGATCCTTGATCACGATCTTGCCATCCGGCTGCTTGCCGTCGTATTTCTCCCACAGCTCGTCCTCGGTGATCGTCACATCGCCGAACTCCTCGGCCGCCACCTCGTAACCCCACTTGCGGAAGGCACCCTCGGTGAACTTCATGATGTTGCCCTTGTGGACCAGGGTTACCGAGCTGCGATTGTTGTCGATCGCGTACTGGATCGCCTTGCGCACCAAGCGCTTGGAACCGAAGGCCGAGATCGGCTTGATGCCAAGACCGGCGTCCTCGAAGAACTCCGCGCCCATTTCCTCGCGCAGGAACTTCGCCAGCTTGCGGTTTTCTTCGGTGCCGGAGGCATACTCCAGGCCAGCGTAGACGTCCTCGGTATTCTCACGGAAGATGACCGCGTCGACCTCCTCGGGCTTCTTCAACGGCGACGGCACGCCCTGGTACCACTTGACCGGGCGAACGCAGGCGTACAGGTCCAGGGTCTGGCGCAAGGACACGTTCAGCGAACGGAAGCCCTCGCCGACCGGCGTCGTCAGCGGACCCTTGATCGCCACGACCAGGTCCTTGATCGCGTCCATGGTTTCATCGGGAAAGTAATTGCCGTTGTAGACACCGGCCGCCTTTTCGCCCAGGAACAGCTCGGCCCAGTGGACCTTGCGCTTGCCACCGTAGGCCTTCTCGACCGCGGCGTCCCATACCTTCAGGCAGGCCGGCGTGATGTCGACGCCAATACCGTCACCCTCGATGTAGCCGAGGATCGGTTGATCAGTGACCACCAGCCTGCCGTTCTCGACGCGGACCTTGTCGCCCGAGGCGGGCAGTTTTACATGCTGATAACCCATTTCATCGTTCCTTTTGACGGTAAAGCGGCTAGTTTATCACCGGACTCCAAGGGACTTGATGCAGCCAGGGTGAGCGGCGAGGCGAGGGAGACAGGCCGTCACGCGTGGCAGCCTTTGACGTGGATCGTCGTGCTGTCGCTGCTGCTGCACGCGCTGTTGCTGCTGATCAGCTTCCGTCACACCGCCCCGCCGCGAGTGGTCGACAGTTTGCGGATTGACCTGCTGCAACCGACGCCACCCATCGAAACGCCTGTGGCTGAAGTCACGCCGGCCGCGCCCCCGGCGCCTGCCGAGCCGGCACCACCCATCGACCCGCCCGAGGTCGCGACCGAGCCACCGGAAACAGCGCCCGTGATCGAACAAGCGGTGCCGGAAGAGCCCGAAACACGCCGGCCCGACGCCACCCGCTTGCGTGCCCAGATCATTGCCGGCATTCACCAGCGAGAGGCCGCGACCCTGTCCGAGGACAACCGCGCCGCTCGCCCGGCCGCCGTGCCCCGAATTCCGGACGCGCCCGGCTGGCTGAACGACCACGTTGGAGCGGTCCAGCCCAGCATGGAGGCCTGGAACAACCCTGACGGCAGCGCCGATAGCCGCCAGGTCCTGGCCGACGGCACCGTGATCTGCGGCCGCCTGCCACCCCCGACCAGCGCCGACATCCATGGCTTTGATATTCGAGTCTTCATGTACACCGTCTGCGGCCGCGAACGACCCGCTCCGATCGACCGCAGCGACCCCTGGCAGCGCGGCGGCGGCAGACCCTGAGCCCATGCGATTCAGCCCTGAGTCAGCCAGGGCGCAGTAATCTCGAGCCCATGAAAAGACAACTCAAGCCGCAACGGATCCGGGTGCTGCCTGCCCTCGCCATCATCACCGCCCTGGTTCCTGGCCTCGCCCATGCCAGCTGCGCGCTGGCCACGGCCCGCCTGGGGTCCACTCTGGTTGCCGTCGGTGACGGTGAACGCCGCGTCCTCGACGCCCGCCCAGACCGCAGCATCCGGTTGGAGACCGAGCAAGGCGGCGCCGCCGGCATACGCCACGACTTCCACCAACCCAGCGGAACCATCCAGGTTTACGTGCGCGCCGGTCAGGTGAGCAGAATCTGCAGGCTGCGGAGCTGACCCCGGGAACAGCACAAAAAAAGCCCGCTCGAAGCGGGCTTTCTTGATCAATGGCGGAGGGGGTGGGATTTGAACCCACGAAGGGCTTTCACCCTTGCCGGTTTTCAAGACCGGTGCATTCAACCACTCTGCCACCCCTCCGGTGGACTTGATTTGGCGGAGAGGGAGGGATTCGAACCCTCGGTACGGGATAAACCGTACACTCACTTTCCAGGCGAGCCCGTTCGACCACTCCGGCACCTCTCCATAAACCTGGACTTGCTTGAATTGTAGCTTTCTTCAGCCGCCTCGCGGCGGGCGGTTCTTCGAACCGCGAGAGGGAGGGATTGACTGCACCGCCTCACGGCGGCTTGCCCTTCGGGTGCGGCTACGCCGCATCGTCCTCGCTGCGCTCGGGTCGAACCCTCGGTACGGGATAAACCGTACACTCACTTTCCAGGCGAGCCCGTTCGACCACTCCGGCACCTCTCCGTAAACCTGGACATGCTTAAATTGTAGCTTTCTTCAGCCGCCTCACGGCGGGCGGTTCTTCGAACCGCGAGAGGGAGGGATTGACTGCACCGCCTGCGGCGGCTTGCCCTTCGGGTGCGCTTGCGCGCATCGTCCTCGCCTGCGACTCGGGTCGAACCCTCGGTACGGGATAAACCGTACACTCACTTTCCAGGCGAGCCCGTTCGACCACTCCGGCACCTCTCCGTAAACCTGGACATGCTTAAATTGTAGCTTTCTTCAGCCGCCTCACGGCGGGCGGTTCTTCGAACCGCGAGAGGGAGGGATTGACTGCACCGCCTGCGGCGGCTTGCCCTTCGGGTGCGCTTGCGCGCATCGTCCTCGCCTGCG
>JBJHCC010000004.1:0-153625 GCA_050485825.1 Gammaproteobacteria bacterium | reverse complement strand
CCGTTCCATTGCCGAGCGCCGCAGCAACTCTTGAGCCTTGGGCGGCAACTTCCGTGCATCAATCTTGCTTCGGCCTGTCATCCTCCATAGTATAACCTATGAGGCTTTACTTATGCAAGTATTAATACATTGCGGCATTTGACGCTATTGAAAGGGATAAAAATAACGAGTTGGTCGTAGCTGAAGGAAAGGGTGCCGGCATATTGGCGGTGCTGCAAATCACGTTCACTCCATACATAACCCATCAAGGCGGGTGGCGTGCAACCATTGAGGGAGTTCGAGTAGATCGAAATGCTCGTGGTTCAGGAGTAGGTCGGGAGCTTTTCGCGTGGGCGATTAATCGCGCACATCAGCGAGGTTGTCACCTTGTCCAACTCACAACCGACAAGAAACGTCCTGAAGCCCTCCGGTTCTATGAGTCGCTAGGTTTCGTTTCCTCTCACGAAGGGATGAAATTGAAGCTCGGGGCACACCAACCAAATGTTACCTAACCTGGCGCTCAGGTTCGTTCCGCGCTTCGCGCTGCACCGGACACGGCTAACGCCGCGCCGCTTAGCTTAGACGTTAGGGGCAAGTACGATCTCGCCAATAGCCAGGTTTTCGAGAATGATGAGCAAACGCCACAACGAGCCGTTCCTCGCCGCGATCGACGACAACGATATCGTATGGAAAGCGGCGGAGAATGAGGCGTTTTGCTCCTTGATTGCTGGAGATTCCAGGCATCGGAGAGAGGGGAAGGAAACCATCCTCTAAAACATCAATGCCAGCTTCAATGGCCTCAAAAAACTCGGCCCCAAGGCCCGGTCGTTCTTTCTCATACCATGGCGCCGCTGCTTCTGCTTCGTCGGCTGCAAGGCGGAGAACTCGCAACCGGGGCATTATCCGCGCTCAATTCTTTCGCGGATGCGCCTCCGAAATTCAGACCGCTCCACCAACTCTGCCTGTCCCGCATCGATCTCACCGATTCGACGGGAAATCTCACGCTCCCAGGCATCCTCGACCCCATTGTCTCGGGGCGCATCGAGGCTTTGGATCAGATCATGGGCCAATTCCGCCCGTTCAGCCTCAGTAAGTGCGAGGGCTTCGGAGCGTAGGCGCTGCAGCGGCTCAGCGGACATAGGGCCTCCAGAAATGGCTACGATGGAGATTCTATCGCCCCTCACCGCCCCTAACAACGGGTTCAACCGAACGTCGGAACGCTCCGGGCCGGCAAAGCTGGGTGAGTTTTTTGGCGACGCCGGTTAACGCAAAGGGTGTATGGACTCCTCCCGCAAGCAGAGACTGACTGATTCTTGAGGTTGGGATCGTTGCAAGCGTATATTCGTCCTCCATCGGGTCGACTGTGAACATCGACCTGGCCATCATGAAATTCGCGAACCACGGGTGAGTCGGCCGGCTGATGCCGTCAATCGGGTGGATGACGACAACATCCTGGTTGGGAGGAGTCAGGCTGGGCGTTTGCCGCTAGTCCAGGTGGCCACCTATGTCAATCAGGGCGCACCCGACCCACTGTCCCGGCTTGACTTTAAGTATCCATATGGATACAGTCTGAGCATGTTCACCGTTCTGCAGACGGAAGAGTTTGTTTCCTGGCTCGACGCTCTGAAGGACAAGCGCGCTCAGCTTCGGATTGCGGCCCGGCTTCGGCAAGCCGAAGCGGGGAGTCTGGGGGACTGGCAGCCGATCAAAGGCGACGTGTCGGAGATGCGGGTGCATTTCGGTCCCGGCTACCGGCTTTATTTCGTGAGACGTGGCCGCGTGATCGTGGTCATGCTCAATGCTGGCGACAAGTCGACGCAGCGCCGTGACATTCGCCGTGCATTGAAGCTTGCCTCCCAACTTGGAGACGACTTGTGACAAAGGCCCCTGTGAAGCTTGTCGCGTTTGACGCGGCCCGATATCTTGACGACGAGGAGGCCATCGCCGAGTACGTAACGGCGGTGCTTGAAACCAATGATCCGGACCTTCTGCTTCTGGCGCTTGGCGACGTTGCCCGGGCCAAGGGGATGGCGCAAGTGGCCAAGGACGCTGGACTTGGGCGCGAAAGCCTCTACAAGGCTCTTGCGCCCGGTGCGAAGCCGCGCTTCGAGACGGTGATGAAGGTTGCCCACGCTTTGGGGGTGAAGTTCACCGCCCAGCCCGCTGTGGCGGCGAGAGACGAAGCTGTGGTCTAAGTGAACACGCTGTTCGGCCGCCAGGTTCATGGCAGTTTCCGGGATAGCGATGGCTTGGCAGATCGGAACCGGCGTCATCGACGAGTACCGTCAGGACGAGCGGGAGCAATGAGAAGGGCGAGGCGAGCGAAATGAGCGTGGAAGCGGCAGGGCCCTTTCAATTGACCACGGCAAGACTGCGGATCCGTCCCTGGCGGGATGGGGATCGGCCGGCGCTGGCGCAGATGACCGGGGATGGCGAGATGATGCGCTATGTCACCGCCGGGCGGGTCTGGACGTCGGAGCAGGTCGACACCTTTCTGCATCGACAGGCCGATCATCTGGGCCGGTACGGGGTTTGCTTCGGCGCTGTGGAGCTGGCCGAGGACGGGGCGATCGCCGGCCTGGCCGGCTTTCAACCGCATGACGACGGCCTGTTCGAGCTGGGCTGGTGGATCTGGAAGGACTATTGGCGCAGGGGGCTGGCGACCGAGGCTGCGCTGGCCTGTGTCGAACATGGCCGAAATGTGCTGGGGCTGAGCTGCCTGGTCGCCATTCTTGACCCGGACAACTCGGCGTCGCGCCGGGTGGCCGAGAAGATCGGCATGCGCTTTGTCGATATTCGTAGCGCGCGTTCAACCATTGCCACCCGCGAGGACGCGCCGGTGGCCTACTTTCGGATGGAGCTGTAGCAAGTGACAGGGCAGGACAGGCGATTGCAGGACAGGCGCTGCCTGATTACCGGCGCTGCACGCGGCATCGGCGCGGCCATCGCGGCGGCTTTCGTCGATGCGGGTGCGCGCGTGATCCTCACCGATGTTCGCGACCAGGAAGCTGCGCGGCTGGCCGAACGGCTGGGTTCGCGCGCCGAGTACCGGCATCTGGATGTCCGGCAGGAGGCCGAGTGGTCCGAGTTGATGGACGCGCTGATCGAGCGCGACGGTGGTCTCGATGTGCTGGTCAATAACGCCGGCATCACCGGCTTCGAGGACGGCTTTCCGGCCCACGACCCGGAGCACGCCAGCCTGGCCGACTGGCGGGCCGTGCATGAAACCAATCTCGACGGGGTGTTTCTGGGCTGCAAGTATGCGATCCGGGCGATGCGCGCTGCCGGCGGTGGCTCGATCATCAATCTGTCCTCGCGCTCGGGGCTGGTCGGGATTCCCGGGGCGGCGGCCTATGCCTCGTCGAAGGCGGCGGTGCGCAATCATTCCAAGACGGTCGCCCTGTACTGCGCCGAGCAGGGCTTGTCGATCCGCTGCAATGCCATTTTCCCGGCGGCGATTCTGACCCCGATGTGGGAGCCGATGCTGGGGGAAGGGCCCGAGCGGGAGGCGCGAATGCGAGAGTTTTCCCGCGACTGTCCGATGGGCCGCTTCGGGCGCCCGGAGGAGGTTGCGGCTGTGGCGGTCTGGCTGGCCTCGGACGAGTCCTCCTATATGACCGGCTCGGAGCTGGTGGTCGACGGCGGCACCCTGGCCGGCACGGCGGTGCCGCCTGCTAGCGAACCGCGTCGCTGATGCTGTGACTTTCGGACACGCTGAATTTACAGGGTTAACGACGGGGTACAAGAGGCTTGAAGCGCAGCGCCACGGAGTTGATGCAGTAGCGCTGGCCGGTCGGCGGCGGGCCGTCGTTGAAGATGTGGCCCAGATGGGCCTCGCAGCCGCTGCAGACCAGTTCGACCCGGCGCATGCCGTGGCTGGTATCCAGCCGCTGCTCGATGCCGGCCTCGGCCAGCTCGGAGTGGTAGCTCGGCCAGCCGCAGCCGGAGTGGAACTTGGAGTTGGAGTCGAACAGCGGCTTGTCGCAGCAGACGCAGTGATACACCCCGTCGGCTTCCAGGTCGGTGTATTCGCCGGTGAACGGCCGCTCGGTGCCGGCCTGGCGGGTGACCCGGTACTGCTCCGGGCTCAGCCGGGCGCGCCATTCCTCGTCAGTCAGTTTCGTCATCGGTGATTGCTCCAGCGCTTAAGTCATCGTCCTGGGCCGCCCGCTGATCGGCTTCGGCGATCACGATCAGGCGTTCCGAATCCAGTTCGTAGGGGCCGCCGTCGTAGTCGCCGTGCAGGGCGCGCAGGCGGAAGCCGTGATTTTTCAGCAATGCCGCGATTTCGCCGGCCGACCAGACCCGATGGGAGAATTCCGCGCGGTGGACGCGATCGCCGTCGATCAGATACCACTCGTTCTCCAGCCGGGTCAGATCGCGGGTCAGCAGCGGCCGTTCGATCAGGATGCGGCCATCATCGTACTCAGTCAGATGGACCGGCTGCAGGTTGCGGCACAGGTATTCCAGGCCGACCAGGTCGAGGACCAGCCGGCCGCCGGGCTTCAGGCTGGCGCGAATGGCATCGAGCACGCGGCCGTGATCGGCCTCGTCGTCGAAGTAGCCGAAGCTGGTCCACATCACCAGCACCAGGTCGAAGGCCTGGTCGCGGCGGAACTGGCGCATGTCGGCCTCGACGATCTCGATCGACAGCTCGCCGGCAGCCTCGGCCAGTCGGGCCAGCAGGCTGGGGCTGGTGTCCACCGCCGTTACCGAAAATCCGGCCCGGGCCAGCGGCAGCGCGTGCCGACCGGGGCCGGCGCCGAGGTCCAGCACCTGCCGCGCTTCGATCCCGGCCAGGGTCAGCAGGGCCGGGATTTGTTCGGCGGCCTCGTTAAACTGCTCCTCTCCGAACATCAGCGATCCGAAGGTGCGCCAGAACTCATCGTCCAGATACCAATCTGTGGGCAAGCTGTCGGTACTCCTGTTGTTGGCCATGCTGTCCAGCGGCTGCGCGACGCTGGCCTGGTACGGCCAGGCTGCGAGCGGACAGCTCGATCTGCTCTCGAGGCGCGAGCATATCGCAGATCTGCTGGCGGATCCGGCCACCGACCCTGAACTGAAGCGTCGGCTCGCCCTGGTGCTGGAGATGCGCGACTTTGCTGTCGCTGAGCTCGGGCTGCCCGACAGCCGCTCCTACACCCGCTATGCCGACCTCGAGCGCGACGCCGCGGTCTGGAATGTGGTCGCCGCACCCGCCTTCTCGCTCGCGCCGCGCCGCTGGTGCTATCCGATGGTCGGTTGCCTGGCCTACCGCGGCTTCTTCGACCGCGAGCGCGCGTCGGCCCTGGCCGGGCAGCTGGCCGACGAGGGTTACGACAGCGCGGTGTTCCCGGCCGTGGCCTATTCCACTCTGGGCTGGTTCGCCGACCCGGTGCTCAACACCATGCTGGCCTGGGACGATGCCCGCCTGGCCGGGTTCATTTTTCACGAGCTCGCCCATGAAAAGCTGTTCGTGCGCGGAGACACCGCCTTCAACGAGGCCTACGCGACCTTGATCGAACGTGAGGGCCTCCGCGCCTGGCTGACCGCCCGGGCTGAACTCGATGCCCTGGCGGCCTGGGAAAGCGATCAGGCCCTGTCGGCGGCGCTGACCGAAACGATGCTGGCTGCCAGGGAGGAACTGACGGCGCTGTATCAGCGCGATTGGCCGCCAGCGACGATGGCCGCAGCCAAGGATGAGGCCTTCCGGCAGCTGGGCTTGAGCCTCGCGGCAACGGCGGCGGCCCACGGCCACCCCGAGCCCGAACGCTGGACGGCGCGGCCGCTGAACAACGCGCATCTGGCCATGGCCGCGACCTACGAGGCCGGCGTCGCGGCCTTCGCCGCCCTGTTCGCCGACTGCGCCGGCAGCTGGACCTGCTTCCATCAGCGCAGCCGCAGCCTGGCCAGCGAGAGCGCGGAGGCCCGTCGGCACTTCCTGGACGGCGAGCCTTGACGACCAATACCCGTTCGGACCTTGGCGCGCTTGCTGCTGACTGACTTGATTCAGCGCTGCCTTCAACGCCAGGATCGGACAGCGGGCTTTGTGCTTCAGGCCGTCGGTTTGTCGAACTGAAGCACATAGGCCTCTGACCGATTGCCGAGTCCCGTATATCATCAGAGCTCTTTCCCCCTTGGCTGCTTTGCTGCTTTGCGACCCAAAAGGTCTTGCAGCGGGCCGGACCCCATCCGACGGTGCGGTTTCCCGATCACTGCCCGGCACCAGAGCGTCATGCTGCCGATCAGCCGTCAATTGCGCCGCAAGCGTTGATCATTTGCCCCGACTGTGAGAATTTAGCCGGCTTGAATCGTATTGAGACCTCCCGCTTGTTCCGAGTTTGTGCGCTCTCGCTGGCCCTGATGCCCGGGCTGCCGCTCCCTGCGCTGGCCCAGTCTGCGGCGGCCGGCGGCAGCGACCGGCCGGCAGTCGCCTGCCTGGCGCTGGACGAACCGTCGCCGCGGCGTCAGCTCGATCGCAGCGGTGACTCGCCGCTGCGGATATTTTCCGAGCATTTCGAAGCCCAGCCCGATCAGCCGATTCGCTTCTATCAGGACGTGGTGGTCGAGCAGGGCGATCAGCGTCTGGAGACCGGCGAGGTGATCTACGATCGGGCCATCGGCCGGGTCGACCTGCCCGGGCGGCTGTACTACGAAGATGCCCTGATCTGGCTGCGCGCAGAGTCCGGCTGGCTGCAGCTGGAACAGTCCCGCGGCCGCTTCCGTGATCTGGACTACCGCTTCATCGGTGGTGAGGGCAGCGGTTCGGCGGCGGTGATCGAATTGACCAGCGAGACCACCGCGCGGGTTGAAGCCTTCAGTTTCACGACCTGCGATCCGGAGCGGCCGGATTGGCAGCTCAAGGCCGGTCGCGTCACTCTGGACATGGACCGAGGGCAGGGCATCGCCCGCCACGCCCGGCTCGACTTCAAAGGCGTGCCCATTCTCTACTCGCCCTGGCTCAGCTTTCCCATCGACGATCGGCGCAAGACCGGGTTTCTCTATCCCGGCCTGGGCTTTTCCAGTGACGACGGTTTCGACTTCAGTGTGCCCTGGTACTGGAACATCGCCCCCAACCAGGACGCGACCCTGACCCCGCGCTGGATTCAGGAGCGCGGCGCGATGATGAACGGCGAGTATCGCTTTCTGACTCAGCGCCAGCGCGGCCAGCTGGATCTGGAGCTGCTGCCCAGCGACCGCCGCGCCGATCGCAGCCGCTACTTCGGGCAGTTCGAGTACGGCGCCCGCCTGGCGCCGCGCTGGCGAGCGGATGTGATGCTGCGCCGGGCCAGCGACGAGAACTACTTCGTCGACCTCGGCAGTGATCTGGCCGATTCGGCGGTGCAGTTCCTGCGCTCCTCGGCCAGCGTACGCGGCAGCGGCCAGAGCTGGACCTTGACCATGCTGGCCGACGCCTTTCAGGTCCTCGATGAAAGCGTGCCGGCGAGTCGCGAACCCTACCGGCGGCTGCCGCGGGTGACTTTGGGCGTCAATCAGCCCCTGGTCGGTGCGCTGGAGTTTCATCTGGACAGCGAACTGGTCAATTTCGACCGCGATGTCGGCGTCACCGGCACGCGGATGGATGTGTTCCCGCGGATCCGCTACAACCTCCTGCGGCCGGGCTGGTTCTTTCGCCCCGAATTCGGCCTGCGCACCACCGCCTACAATCTGCGCGGCGATGGCGATGGCGGCACGCCGGCGCGAACCACCCAGATCTTCAGCCTGGATACCGGCCTGATCTTCGACCGCCAGCTCGGCAGCGGCCGCATCCAGACCCTGGAGCCGCGCCTGTTCTATCTGTACGTGCCGTTCCGGGATCAGGACGAGCTGCCGGTGTTCGATACCCGCGAACTGACCTTCGGCTTCAGCCAGCTGTTCCATCACAACCGCTTCAGCGGCCCGGACCGTCAGGCCGACGCGAATCAGCTGACCTTGGCGGTCACCTCGCGCCTGCTCGATGCCAGCAGCGGGCGCAGCCTGCTGGATCTGCGGCTGGGCCAGATCCTGTATTTCCGCAACCTGGATGTGCAGATGCCGAGCCGGCCGACGCAGCAGCGCGATGCTTCGGCCACGGTTGCCGAGGTCGCCTGGCGGCCGAGCCAGCGCGTGCTGGCCACGATGGGCCTGCAGTGGGATTATCGCGACAATGAAACCCAGGTGGCCCGTTTGGGTCTTAGCTATCGCGGGCGCGATGGACGCCAGGCCGCGCTGGGCTATCGGTTCCGGCGCGATCGGGTGGATCAGATCGATTTCCGGCTGCGCTATCCGCTGCGCGATAATCTGAACCTGATCGGGCGGGTCAACTACTCGTTCGAGGACAATGAGGCGCTGGAGTTGCTGGCCGGGATCGAATACGAAAGCTGTTGCTGGGCGCTGCGCCTGACCGGCCGCGAGTTCATCCGTGACCGTGACGGTGAAACCCGCACCGCCGTGTTCCTGGAACTGCACCTCAAGGGTCTGGGCAGCCTGGGCCGTCGGCCCTATGCGCTGTTCACCCATCACGATTTTTGAATTCAAACCGCAATGTGGACACTATGCCCATGACTCATTCCCTTCGGTGGTGCCTGGCCGCTGCCCTGATCCTCCTGCCGCTGTGGGCCTCGGCCCAGCAGCAGAGTTTCGATCGCATCGTCGCCCTGGTTGAAAACGACGTCATCCTGCAAAGTGAGCTGGATGCCGCCATCGCGGCGCTGGAGTTCCAGGCCCAGATGAGCGGCGGCCGCCTGCCCGCGCGCAACGTGCTGCAGGAGCAGATGCTGGAGCGGCTGATCATGACCCGGCTGGAAGTGCTGCGAGCCGAAGATACCGGTATTCGCGTCTCCGACTCTGATGTCGACCAGGCCCTGGAGCAGGTCGCCCAGCAAAACGGCATGACCCTGTTCCAGCTGCGTTCGGCGATCGAGGCCGACGGCATTGAATTTCGTGAGTTCCGGAACGAGATCCGCGATGAGCTGCTGTCGAGCCGCTTGCGCCAGCGCGTGGTCAGCAGCATGGACGAAGTTACCGAAACCGAAGTCGAGATCCTGCTCTCGTCCGAGCGCTTCGGCGGCGATGAATTCCTGCTGTCGCAGATCGTGCTGACGGTGCCGGAAACCGCGTCTCCCAGCGAAGCCAATCAGGCCCGCGAGCGTGCCCGCGACGTGGTTCGGCAGCTCAATGAGGGTCTCGACTTCGCCACCGCGGCGCTGACCTACTCGCAGGCCCCGGATGCCCTCGACGGCGGCGATGTTGGCTGGCGCAACATCAATTCGCTACCGCCGGCCTTTGCCGACGCGGTGCTGGCGGCGCCGATCGGCGGCCATACCGGCCTGGTTCAGGTCGCGACCGGCTTTGTCATTCTGCACGTGCGCGATCGGCGCGAGCGCAGCGACGTCATCATCCGCGAGTTTCAGGCGCGTCACATCATGGTCGAGCCCACCGAGCTGATCACTTCGGCTCAGGCGCGCGAGCGTATCTTCGGCCTGCGCGACCGCATCGCCGCCGGCGAGGATTTTGCCGAACTCGCGCGCCGTCACTCCAGCGACGAGGCCACGGCCAATATTGGCGGCCTGCTCAACTGGTTCGCGGCCGACAGCTTCGGCCCGGAAATCCAGTCCGTGATCGACAGCCTGAGCCCTGGCGAGGTCAGCGCGCCGTTTCAGACCGCGGCCGGCTGGCACATGCTCAAGCTGGAAGGCGTGCGCGACGCGGACCGCACCAACGAAGCGGTCCGCGCCGAGGCGCGCGAGATGATCTTCCGGCAGAAGGCGGACGCCGAGGTCGAGCGTTTCCTGCGCCAGATGCGCGATGAGTCTTTCGTCGAGGTCAGACTCTGAGGCCAGACCCCGGCGCGCTGCTGCTGACGCCCGGCGAGCCAGCGGGGATCGGCCCCGAAATCGCCTGTCGCGCCGCCCTGGCTCGGCCGGGGCTGGTGCTGATCGCTGACCCTGATCTGCTCGCGCGCAGCCTGGCGCGAATCGGGCTTGAGGCGCCGATTCGCCTGGTCGACGGCCCCGAAGGCTCCGAGAATCCGGAAATCCTGTGCTGGCCGCTGCCGCTGGCCGTCCCCGAACAGCCGGGCCGGCTGGATCCGGCCAATGCGGCCTATGTGCTGGCCTGCCTGGATCGCGCCGCAGAGGCCTGCCTGAGCGCTGCGGCCGCCGGCCTGGTCACCGGCCCGGTGCACAAGGGCGTGATCAACGACGCCGGCATTCCGTTCAGCGGGCATACCGAGTACCTGGCCGCACGGGCCGGGATCGAGCAGGTCGTCATGATGCTGGTCGCCGACCGGCTGCGCGTGGCCCTGGCCACCACCCACCTGCCGCTGGCCGCCGTGCCGGCCGCCATCCAGCCTGACTCCCTGGCCCGGACGATTCGGATTGTTGATGCCGATCTGCGTCAGCGCTTCGGCTTGAGCCGCCCGCGCATCGTCGTCCTCGGCCTCAATCCGCACGCCGGCGAAGGCGGCCATCTGGGGCGCGAAGAGATCGAGTGCATCGAGCCGGTAATGACCCGTCTGCGCGCCGAGGGCCTGGACCTGATCGGCCCGCTGCCCGCCGATACCGCCTTCGTCCCCAGCCGCCTGGCCGGCGTTGACGCGGTGCTGGCCATGTATCACGACCAGGGCCTGCCGGTGCTCAAGTACGCCGGCTTCGGCGCGGCCGTCAATGTCACCCTGGGCCTGCCGTTCCTGCGCTGCTCGGTCGATCACGGCACCGCGCTCGATATCGCCGGCCAGGGCAAGGCCGAGCACGGCAGCCTGCTCGCCGCCGTGGATTTGGCGATGACGCTGGCCGGGCGTGCGCGGCAATGAGCGGCCATCGCCCGCGCAAGCGTTTCGGCCAGCATTTCCTGCGCGATCAGGCCGTGATCGAGCGCATCGTCCAGGCCATCGACCCGCGCTCCGGTCAGGCCATCGTCGAGATCGGTCCGGGAGAGGGCGTGCTGACGCGCCCCGTGCTGGCGCGCTGCCAGCGCCTGACGGTGATCGAGCTCGATCGCGACCTGGCCGCCGCGCTGCCCGGGCGGCTCGGCCATCCCGCCGGCCTGGAGGTGATTCAGGCCGACGCGCTCAAGGTTGATCTGCGGCCGCTGGCCGGAGCAGGCCGGCTGCGGGTGATCGGCAATCTGCCCTACAACATCTCCACGCCGCTGATCTTTCACCTGCTGGAGCAGGCCTCGATCATCGAGGACATGGTGTTCATGCTGCAAAAGGAAGTGGTCGAGCGCCTGGTCGCCGATCCCGGCGGGCGCGACTACGGCCGCTTGTCGGTGATGGCCGGATTCGCCTGCGAGATGGACCATTTGTTCAACGTCGGCCCGGAGGCCTTCCATCCGCCGCCGAAGGTGGATTCAGCCATCGTTCGAATGCGGCCGCGTCGGCTGAGTGCCGAGGACCTTGCGCTGAAGCCAGCCCTGGAACGCATCGCCCTGGCCGCCTTCGGCCAGCGCCGCAAGACCCTGCGCAAGAGCCTGAAAAGCCTGCTCGACGAAACCGCGATCGAAGCCGCCGGCGTCAATCCCGGCGCCCGCCCGGAAACCCTGGATAGCGATCAGTTCCTGGCCCTGGCCGGGCAGCTCCGAACCCTTCAATCCTGAGTGAGCGCTACCACTCGATGATCCGCCAGTGCGCGGGTCGGACCGAATCGATCTGGTCGTGCGCGTGGCGGGTGTCGAAATTGCCGTCGCCGTTGGTGTCGATCAGGTAGTAGGCCGGGCCGACGATCGGCACCACCCGGATCATGTAGACCTGCCCGCCCATGCTGTACTCCTCGATCGTCCGATCCTCTTCCTGACGGATCACGACCTGGGGCTCCAGATAATCTTCCGGCTCCACCACCTTCGGCGGCAGCGGTTCACGGATCGGCGGCGGAGGCGGAACCTCGCTCTGCTGGGCAGCGGCGAAAGGCGAGATCAGGCCGGCAAGCAACAGGCTGAACAGCATTCTCATGACAGACCCGCTCCTGTGGTCTCTGGCTGGACCTCAGTTTAGCAGAGCGGCTGGGCGCGCTTGAAAGCTCAGGGCTAATTTTGTAGTCTCGGATAGCTATCACTGAATCCGCCGGATTCGATTCAAGGCAGCCGCTTTGCCGACGAGGCCAAAATCCGTTGACCGATCATCGACCTGGGAGCCTCGAAAAGGCATGAACCTGATTTGGAAAGCGCTTGCCTTGCTGGCGTTCGTCTTGCTGATTGCCTTTCTGATCCAGGCTCGAACCGGAACCGCGCCGGCCGCCGAATCCCCGGAGAGGGCGGTAGACGACGACCCGCTGGAGTGGGCCAAAGCGCTATTGGAGGAGGCCTCACCGGGTCAATCCCGAGCCATGGACGCATCCCGTTCGGCGCCCGGCGCGAGCGCTAGGCGACCGCTCCGTCCATCAGCTCCGCTTTTTCCGGTCGAGATGGATGACCCGGCTCTGTCGCCTTAGTCCGAAGCGGAGATGCTGTGGTTCAACCAGCATCTGTATCCCTCAGTGGCGGTCTCGGAGGAAGCAGGTCTTCGTTATTTGGAAGCGGCGAGCTTTGAAGAAAGTACCGACATTTCCGCTTTCGGTCTGGCGGCCGCGCAAATCCATGCCATTGCGAACCCGGATCAAGCCGAGCCAGCCCTTCGCTATCTTGAGCGTGCGGCCGCGGAAGGTTCCATCTACGCCCTGCATGCCCTGTCCGCAGTGTTCGGAGCTTACGCTCAAAAAACCGGCTCCGAGATCGATCGGATCAATGCCGCGGCTTACAGCCGGGCTGCCGAATTGCAAGGTGACTGGATGGCTGGCTTTTTCCGATTGATGGAGTTCACGCCAGTAGAGGGCATGCTGGCCCAGCTGAAGGCACTCCAGCTTCTCGAGGACCTTGACGCGTATCGGGCGAGCCGGGGGCTTGCGCCCCTGCAGCGATCCATGCGGCCCCGCCTGGACGAGTTGCTGGAGAGGGTCGATGAAAGAATGGCTGAAGACGGGCTGCAGGCTTTGTTTGAAGAACCTTGATGCGGGCCATTGCTCGATTACGGATACCGCACCGCCAATGACCATCAGGGCTTGGCTACACCCCAAGCGCGCAGGGCTGCAGCGGGTATCATGGCCCGGTACCCCTGATCCATCGGCGCCCCATGTCCGACTCCGATTCGCTTTGCCTGGTTGACGGCTCGTCCTACCTGTACCGCGCTTTCCATGCCCTGCCCAACCTGAGCAACGCCGAGGGCCTGCCGACCGGGGCGATTTTCGGCGTGGCCAATATGCTCAGGCGGCTGATCGAGCGGCTGGGGCCGGCTCGGATTGCCGTGATTTTCGATGCGCCGGGCAAGAATTTCCGCCACGAGCTGTATGGCGACTACAAGGCCAATCGGCCGCCGATGCCGGCCGAGCTCCGGGCCCAGATCGAGCCGCTGCACGAGCTGATCGACGCGCTCGGCATCGAGCGGGTGATGGTGGCCGGGGTCGAGGCCGATGACGTCATCGCGACCCTGGTCCGCCAGGCCCGCGAGCGCGGCATCAGCGTGTTCATCTCCTCCGGCGACAAGGATCTGGCCCAGCTGGTCGGCGACGACGTGGTGCTGGAAGACAGCATGCAGGAGAAGCGCTACGACCCGGCCGCGGTCGAGGAGAAGTTCGGCGTGCCGCCGCGGCTGATCGGCGACCTGCTGGCGCTGACCGGCGACAGCTCGGACAACATCCCCGGCGTCGACAAGGTCGGGCCGAAAACGGCGGCGAAGTGGCTCAATCAGTACGGCAGCCTGGATGAAGTCATCGCCAACGCCGACGCCGTCGGCGGCAAGATCGGCGACAAGCTGCGCGCTGCGCTGGACCAGCTGCCGCTCAGCCGCAAGCTGGTGGCCCTGGATGAGAATGTGGGGCTGGACCGCAGCGTCGAGGCGATCGGCCCGCCGCAGCCGGACCCCGAGCGCCTGGTCGAGCTGCTGATGCGCTTCGGCTTCGCCACCTGGCTGAAGGAGTACCGCGACCAGCCCGCGGCCGCCCCGCCGAGTTCAAGCGTGACCACGGTCAGCAGCCGGGCCGATCTCGAGGCGTTGATCGAGGCGCTGAACGAAGCCGAGCTGATCGCCTTCGACAGCGAAACCACCAGTCTGGAGCCGCTCGACGCCGAGCTGGTCGGTTTCGCCTTCGCCACCCGGCCGGGCCAGGCCTGGTACCTGCCGCTGGCCCACCGTGACCAGAACAACGAATTCGACCGCGACGAGGCGATCGCCAGACTGGCGCCGATTCTGGCCGACCCGGCCCGGCCCAAGCTCGGCCAGAACCTGAAGTACGACCTGAACGTGCTGGCCGAGTCCGGCATCACCCTGGCCGGCATCCGGCACGACAGCATGCTGCAGTCCTACGTGCTGCATTCCACCGCCACCCGCCACGACATGGATTCGCTGGCCCAGCGCTACCTGAACCGCCAGACCATTCGCTACGAGGACGTCGCCGGCAAGGGCAAGCAGCAGCTGCGCTTCGACGAGGTGCCGGTGGCGCGCGCGGCCGAGTATGCCGGCGAAGACGCCGAAGTGACTTTGGCGCTGCATCAGCATCTGTGGCCGAAGCTGGCCGCCGAGGCCGGTCCGAAAGCGGTCTACGAGGACATCGAAATCCCGCTGATCGGGGTGCTGGCGCGAATGGAGCGCCACGGCGTGGCGCTGGATCCCGAACGTCTGGCGGCACAAAGCCGCGAGCTGGCCGAGCGCCTGGACGAGATCGAGGCCGCCGCCCACGCGGCCGCCGGCGAAGCCTTCAATCTCGGCTCGCCGAAGCAGCTGCAGCAGATCCTGTTCGAGAAGCTCGAGATCCCGGTGCGCCGCAAGACGCCGACCGGACAGCCGTCGACCGCGGAGGATGTGCTCCAGGAGCTGGCCGAGGCGCATGAGCTGCCGCGACTGATCCTGGAGCATCGCGGCCTGGCCAAGCTCAAGAGCACCTATACCGACCGCCTGCCGGAAAAGATTCATCCGCGCACCGGCCGGGTGCATACTCACTATCACCAGGCCGTGGCCGCGACCGGCCGGTTGTCGTCCAGCGACCCGAATCTGCAGAACATTCCGATCCGCACTGCCGAAGGTCGGCGCATCCGCCAGGCCTTCATCGCCGCGCCCGGCCACTGCCTGCTGGCCGCGGACTATTCCCAGATCGAACTGCGCATCATGGCCCATCTGTCCGGCGATCAGCGCCTGCTCGAGGCCTTTGCCGCCGGCGAGGACGTGCACCGCGCTACCGCCGCCGAAGTCTTCGATACGGCCCTGGATCAGGTCAGCGCCGATCAGCGCCGCGCCGCCAAGGCAATCAATTTCGGCCTGATGTACGGCATGAGCGGCTGGGGCCTGGCCCGCCAGCTCGGCATCGGCCGCAAGGAGGCCGAGGACTACATCGAACGCTATTTCGAACGTTACCCCGGCGTTCGCAAGTTCATGGACGCCACCCGCGCACAGGCCCGCGAGCACGGCTACGTCGAGACCCTGTTCGGCCGCCGCCTCTGGGCCGAGCAGATCGACGCGCGCAACCCCCAGCTGCGCCAGGCCGCCGAGCGCGCCGCGATCAACGCCCCGATGCAGGGCAGTGCCGCCGACATCATCAAGCGGGCGATGATCGAGGTCGACCACTGGCTGATCAGCGAGGCCCTGGGCGCGCGCCTGGTGATGCAGGTGCATGACGAACTCGTCCTGGAAGTGCCCGACGGCGAGCTCGAACAGGTGCGTGCGGGTGTCATCGAACGGATGCGCTCGGCGGCCCGCCTGGATGTGCCGCTGGAAGTCGATGCCGGCACCGGCCCGGACTGGGATAGCGCTCACTAAAGTATTGAAAAAAAAGCAAAAATTCGCAGCTGAAAAAATCGTCACGAATCCGGAACTTTCCGCCAGAAGCCCCTGTCTGAGTTCGTACCATTGGCCATGGTACGGCCCGTCTCCCTCCCTAGGCGGGCCACATAGGATTCGGTGACAGTCCCCAAACCGGATCCGACTCTAGGCCCCGGGTCCTCCCTCACCCGGGGCCTTCTTTTTTTCCGCGACGACCGGCCCGCGCCTCGGCACGGGCCGGTCTCCGATGCCTTCTCCTATCCGCGTCGCATCGAATGGCCCGGTGCTCGCTCTGACCCAGCTTTCAGCTCGAGACAGTCCCGGGAAACCCGATCTGTGCGTCAAAGGCATGCGCGTTTCTGCCAAAAAGCAGGACTTGATCGTGCTCATCCAATAACACGCGCCCGGCCCAATCGGGTTCTTCGCTTGCTGCCTCGATGCTAGTGGTGAGCTCTATCACCAAGGGTCAATGCCAGTCCGCGCCTTGAATCGGCCCGGAGCTTGATTGCCTCCCTGGACACCCAAGTGAGCGAGTATTCGCTCCGTGTCTCGCAGGTCGAAAAACGCATCAGGGTGATCGACTCGATTTCCGACGGCGACAAACTGATAGCCCAATTCCGCAGCCGCTCGCTGGTCCCATACACCATCGCCGAAGTATGTTCGCCGTGTTATTTGCTCGTTGGTCGCTCGTGACTCAGCCAAACGCATGATGTCGGTGCGTTTGATCGCGTCAGAACCTGTGGCCATGGCGAACCTCATCGGATCGAGACCGATAGCGCGGAGCTTCAGGCTGGCAGTCTCAGCCCAGCCCCCGGTCGCTACGCAGACCCGTACGTTCGGGGACTGTTGCAGGGACTCTAGCAAGGCCCGCGCGCCCGGTACTTCCTTGATCAGGCCGGGCCTGTTGGCAACCAACCGGTAGGTGCGATCAACAAAAGTGCTTCGAACTTCCTGGCCAAGGCGAATCCTTTCGTCGATGTCTGAAATGCGCTCGAGAATTTCATCAAGAATGCCACTGTCGGATACATTCCGGTATCGAGACCAATCCGAACTGGGCTTGACACCCAGGACATCTTGAATCGCTTGCGCATACAGCTCCCCGTCAAACTCCGAGGACGAAACAAGCGTTCCGTCTAGATCAAATGAAACGAGGTGCATGCCTTGGTCGTGAGCAGAACTGTTTAGCCAATTCCAGGGCCAAGCGTCTCAGCCCCTGTGTCTGCTTTGCGCTGTCGCCAGAAAGTCATTCCGCCCTGACGCGAGCCTACTGCTGGGCGCGACGTTCAAATTCTCGCCGCACTTGCTGATCCAGCGCCCGGAAATCCTCGACAAGCTGGCCACAAATGTCCGGGCCTGCCGCGCACAACAGCCCGGTATTGATCCACACGCCACCATCTCGCTCGTAGAGCACGCGCTTCGCCACAGCCGGATGCGCCGGATGATCCTCGGGCGTGAACGTCCAGAGGGTGTGATTCTGTGGATCGTCCGCCACTGTCCAGCCGTTTTGCTCCCTGAAGCTGACGTTGGGGTTTGCCTGCAAGGCTGCCATCGCTTCTTCCGGGCTTGAGTACTCGATGCGAACGTCGGGATGAGCGGTCAGCCGCGACTGCGGTTCTGTCGCGGCACAAGCCAGGAGCAGCGTGGTGCTCAGCACTGATACGAGTTTGGACTTCAACGGATGTCTCCAGCATTCAGGGCGCCTGGTGACACCCTTTCTCGAACCTAGATATTGCAGTGTTGGGCTATAATAAACCAAGTCGGAGCCCCGGCTGCACCAGGGCCCGGTCACGTCTAGCCGAGCAGGGGGGGGAGAATTGTCGAGCCGCAGCTGCGCGCTTTCCGGCTCGCCCTTCGGGAGTGGGTCTGAGACGACAAGCGGCCTTGCGAGCCCTGCAAAGGTCAAGCCATTAACCAGCGTTTCGCGCCTAGATTTATCGACTCAGTCACGCTCTGAAAGTCACAGGATTAAGGACGGAGTACGCTAAACACCCAGTCAAGCGCCGAATAGGGCTCTTCGGCAGAGTGCCCGGAATGCAGGAATCTTCATGGGCCAATAGCCCATGCCTGACCGCTCCTCAAGGATTCAAGGCAAAGCGATCGAGCGCTCGGTTCGGGTATGTCTGATTCGATTGGGGGCCAAGCGCCAGGCGGGTCGCTATACTGCTAGCCTTCGGTACTATCAGGCCGTCAGCCATGCTTGAAGTGATCATTCTCGCCGCAGGCGAGGGCAAGCGGATGAATTCGTCGCGGCCGAAGGTGCTGCAGCTGCTGGGTGGGCGGCCGATGCTGGTGCATCTGCTCGATACGGTCGCGGAGCTGGCGCCGGATGCGGTGCGGGTGGTGGTCGGGGCAGGGGCCGAGGCGGTGCAGGCGGCGTTGGAGGGGCGCGGCTGTGCGTTTGCCTTGCAGGCCGAGCGGCTCGGTACCGGGCATGCGGTTCAGCAGGCGCTGCCGCAGGCGGCGCCGGAGGCGCGGGTGCTGGTGTTGCCGGGCGACATGCCGATGGTGCGGGCACAGACGCTCGCCCATTTGCTGGACAGCCCGGCGGATCTGGCCCTGCTGAGCTTCGAGGTCGAGGATCCGACCGGCTATGGTCGAGTGCTGCGTGAGGCCGATGGCCGGGTGCGGGCGATTCGTGAGCAGCGCGATGCGGGTCCGGGGGAGCTGGCGGTGCGCGAGGTCAACAGCGGCGTGCTGTGCGCTCGTGCGGCCGATCTGGCCGACTGGCTGGCGCGCGTTCGCGCCGACAACGCCCAGGGCGAGTACTACCTGACCGACTGCATCGCCATCGCCGCGGAGAGCGGCCGGCAGGTCGATGCGCGCCTGGCCGATCCCGAGGAACTGCATGGGGCCAACGATCGGGCCCAGCTGGCGGAGCTGGAGGCGGTGTTTCAGCGCCGCGCGCGCCGCGCCCTGATGGCGGCCGGTGCGACGCTGCCGGCGCCGGAAACCGTGCAGCTGCGCGGCCGGGTGCAAGTGGGGCGCGATGTCATGATCGACGCGGGCACCGTGCTCGAGGGTGACATCGTGCTCGGCGATGACGTCGTCGTTGGCCCGGGTTGCGTGCTGCGCGACTGCCAGCTGGCCGCCGGCACCCGGCTGCAGCCTTATTGCGTGCTTGAAGGCGTGCGCACCACCGGTCCCTGCAGCATCGGGCCTTTCGCCCGGCTGCGCCCCGGCACCGAGCTGGCCGAAGGGGTGAAGATCGGCAACTTCGTCGAGACCAAGAACGCGCGCTTTGCCGCCGGCGCCAAGGCCAGCCATCTGAGCTACGTCGGCGACGCCGAGATCGGCGCCGAGGCCAATCTGGGCGCTGGCACCATTACCTGCAACTATGACGGGGCCAACAAGCACCGCACCGAGATCGGCGCGGGGGCGTTCATCGGCTCGAACAGCGCGCTGGTCGCGCCGGTGGTGATCGGCGAAGGGGCGACGATCGGCGCCGGCAGTGTCATCAGCCAGTCCGCCCCGGCCGACTGCCTGACCGTGGCACGGGCCCGCCAGCGCAGTATTCCCGGGTGGCGCCGGCCGGAGAAAAAGACGTCCTCCTGAGCCCTGGTGCTGGCGATCTGGCCGGGGCTGAGGTATGCTCGTTGCGGTCATTTTGACCCTCAGGCCGGGGGACCGACATGGAACAGGAACCGCTGATCGCCACCGAACAGGATCGCGACACTCGCAACTGGGCGATGATCCTTCATTTGTCGTTGCTGTCCGGGCTGTTGGTGCCGATGGCCGGCCTGGTCGTGCCGATCGTCATCTACGTGTTGAAGAAGGATGAACTGCCGGGCCTGGTCCCGCACGGCCGGGTAGTGTTCAACTGGATGATCAGCGCCCTGATCTACGCCCTGGTCAGCCTGGTGCTGATATTCATTCTGGTCGGCTTTCTGACCCTGTTCGCCCTGGTCATCGCCTCGATCATTTTCCCGATCATCGGCGGCATCAAGGCCTCAGAGGGCGAACTCTGGCCGTATCCGTTGTCCATATCCTTTCTGAAATAGCGCGAAGTCAACCCTGACCTCGCAAAAAACATCGACTCTCAAGGTTTTCATGAACGAGACTTCCAATCGCAAGCCCCCGCTGGTCAGGTCGAATCTGATCTTTTTCATCGTCATCAACGTGCTGGGGCTGGTGATTGCACCGCTCTATGGTCTGATCTATGGTTTCAACGCTGCCGCCTGGATCCTCTGCGCCGTGCTGCTGGTGACCAGCGGGCTGTCGATTACCGCCGGCTACCACCGCCTGTGGTCGCATCGCACCTACAAGGCGGCCTGGCCGCTGAGGCTGGCGCTGGCTTTCTTCGGCACCTTTTCGCTGCAGAATTCGATTCTGGTCTGGGCGGC
Organism: Gammaproteobacteria bacterium; assembly: GCA_050485825.1. GTDB lineage: Bacteria > Pseudomonadota > Gammaproteobacteria > Xanthomonadales > Wenzhouxiangellaceae > Wenzhouxiangella. The sequence continues at coordinate 133,564 of JBJHCC010000004.1, read as the reverse complement.
CCGGCACCGCGTTCATCACCGCCACGTCGACGATATCCATGAGGACCCGCATTCGATCAAGACGGGCTTCTGGCATGCCCACATGGGCTGGATGCTGCGAGACTGGCCGACCAGCAAGGTGGATTTCGACCAGGTCCGCGACCTCGAACGCGACCCGATCGTGATGTGGCAGCACCGGCTGTACTGGCCGGCCGTCTGGCTGCTGAATCTGGGCGTGCCGGTGGCGCTGGGTCTGGTATTCGGAGATATCCTAGGCATGGTGCTGCTGGCTGGCGCCTTCCGCCTGGCCTTTTCCCAGCACTGCACCTTCTTCATCAATTCGCTGGCCCATACCTGGGGCAAGCGCAGCTACAGCGATGAGAATACGGCCCGCGACAACGGCGTCATCGCCCTGCTGACCTGGGGTGAGGGCTACCATAATTTCCATCATGCCTTCCAGGCTGATTATCGCAACGGCCTGCGCTGGTGGCAGTTTGATCCAGGCAAATGGCTGATCGCGACCAGCGCCTTGCTCGGGCTGGCCTACGATCTGAAGCGCACCCCCAAGTTCAAGATTCAGCGTGCGCGTTTGCAGATGCAGTTCCGCAAGCTTCAGGAGCGGCTGGCCGAAACGGATCCGAATGCATTGTCCTGGCGCGAGGTGCTGGATCGGGAGTATCAGCAATTCCGCGACACCGTGGCGCAATGGCAGGTGGTGCAGGCGGAGCGGGTGCAGGCCGGTGCCGACGCGCTGCGTGATCGATGGCGCAAAACCGAGTTGCGCACCCGCTACAAGGAGCTGGAGTACCGCCTGAAGATGCAGGCGCGTCGTCTGGCCACCCTGCAGCAGGCGGCCGGGGTCAGTATCTGATCTGAAGCTCAGCGCGGGCCGAACAGGTCCGTGCCGACCCGCACCATGTTCGAACCGGCGGCGATCGCCGCCTCCAGATCATCCGACATCCCGGCCGAGAGGGTGTCGATCCCGGGCTGCTGACGTTTCAATAGCTCGAACTGTTGTGTCAGCCGCTCGAAGACCGCGCGCTGAGCGGCCGGCTCGCTGCGCGGTGCTGGAATCGCCATCAGGCCGCGCAAGCGCAGCCGCGGTTGCGCGGCGATCGCGCGGGCCAGTTCGGCAATCTGCTCCGGTCGGCAGCCGGCCTTTTGCGGCTCATCGTCGAGATCAACCTGGATCAGCACCTGCAGCGGCTCGATCCCGGCAGGGCGCTGCTCGCCGAGTCGGCGTACGATCTTCAGCCGGTCGACGCTCTGCACCCAGTCGAAATGCTCGGCGATCGCTCGGGTTTTGTTGGACTGGATGGGCCCGATGAAGTGCCATTCCAGATCGAGCTCGTCCAGCTCGCGCTGCTTGGCCAGCGCCTCATCGACGTAGTTTTCGCCGAAGCCGCGCTGCCCGATTTCGGCCAGCGCGCGAATGTCGGCGGCGGGCCGGGTCTTGCTCACCGCGATCAGCCTGACTACTTGCCGAGGGAGGCTGCCGGCCGCCCTGCCATGCTCGATTCGACCCAGGACTTGCAGCCAGCGGTCGCGGAGAGTTTGATTCGTCATGGACATAGGCTAATATCAGACGACGCACGGCGTGGAAGGTGGCCCGAGCTGGGGCGGTTGGCAGCTTCAGCTTCAGTCAGAGGCAGCACCAGGCTATTCAACAGGACTCCGGGAGCCGATAGACCCCATGGATATTACCGAACTGCTTGCATTCACGGTCAAGAACAAGGCCTCGGACCTGCATATTTCGGCCGGCCTGCCGCCGATGATCCGGGTCGATGGCGACATCCACCGAATCAACACCCCGGCCATCGAGAACAAGGAAATGGCCGAGCTGGTGTACTCGACCATGAATGACCACCAGCGTCGCGACTACGAGGCGAACCTGGAGGTCGATTTCTCCTACAACGTGCCGGGTCTGGCCCGTTTCCGCGTCAACGCCTACCATCATCATCGGGGCATCGGCGCGGCGTTCCGTGTCATTCCCAACGAAATCTGGACCCTGGAAGACATCAACGCGCCGACGGTCTTCCGCGACATCATCGAGGTGCCGCGCGGCCTCATCCTGGTGACCGGGCCGACTGGTTCGGGCAAGTCGACCACGCTGGCGGCGATGATCGATCACCTCAATCGCACGGTCCCGGGCCATATCCTGACGATCGAGGATCCGATTGAATTCGTCCATACGCCGATGCGCTGTCTGATCAACCAGCGCGAGGTCAAACGCGATACGCACGGCTTCAACCAGGCCTTGCGCTCGGCCCTGCGTGAGGACCCGGATATCATTCTGGTCGGTGAGCTGCGCGACATCGAAACCGTCCGGCTGGCGCTGACGGCGGCTGAAACAGGGCACGTGGTGTTTGCCACCCTGCACACCTCGTCGGCACCCAAGACCATCGACCGTATCATCGACGTGTTCCCCGGTGAGGAAAAGCCGATCGTGCGCTCCATGCTGTCGGAGTCGCTGCGCGCGGTGATTTCGCAAACCTTGCTGAAGCGCGTCTCCGGGGGGCGTGTTGCCGCGCATGAAATCATGGTTGCGACACCGGCCATCCGCAACCTGATCCGCGAGGACAAGGTGGCGCAGATGTATTCAGCGATCCAGACTGGCCAGAATGTCGGCATGAGTACCCTGGATCAGTCGCTGATCGAGCTGGTCCGTCGTGGCCTGGTGACCAAACCCGAGGCCATGCGCAAGGCGCAGAACAAGTCGGCGCTGGCCTGAGCGCTGGCTCACCGGCCCGTCATGCCGGTCGAGCCGCTGATGAGACATTGCCCAAGAGGATCGCGAGGATGAGCACCAACATTCAGGATTGGCTCCGGACCCTGCACGACAAGCGCGGCTCCGACCTGTTCGTCACCGTTGGGGCGCCGCCCTGCATCAAGGTGCACGGCCGGATCATGCCCTTGACTCGCGATGCGCTCAATCACGATGCCGTGGTCGATATTCTCAACGGCATCATGACTACCGATCAGCGCCAGGAATTCCACGGCACCAAGGAGTGCCAGTTCGCGATTTCGCTGGAGGGCGTGGCTCGATTCCGGGTCAGCGCCTTTTATCAGCGCAACAGCGTCGGTATGGTCTGCCGCCGGATCGAGACCCGGATTCCGACTTTCGAGGATCTGGATCTGCCGCAGTCGCTGGCCGACATGGCGATGACCAAGCGCGGCATCATTATCCTGGTCGGTGCCACCGGCACCGGCAAGTCGACCACCCTGGCCGCCATGGTCGGCTACCGGAACATGAATGCCTCGGGCCACATCATCACCATCGAGGACCCGATCGAATACGTTCACAAGCATCGCAAGAGTCTGGTGACGCAGCGCGAGGTCGGCATCGACACCTCATCTTTCGACGTGGCGCTGAAGAACACCCTGCGCCAGGCGCCCGATGTCATTCTGATCGGCGAGGTGCGAACACGCGAGTCGATGGAGCACGCGATCACCTTTGCCGAAACCGGCCACCTCTGCCTCACCACCCTGCACGCCAACAACGCCAACCAGGCGATGGACCGGATCCTGCACTTCTTCCCGGAAGACCGGCATCAGCAGGTGCTGCTGGATCTGTCCTTCAACCTGAAGGCGGTGGTGGCTCAGCAGCTGATTGCTTCGGTGGAAGGTGACCGTCGCCACGTGGCCCTGGAGGTCCTGATCAACACGCCGCTGGTGCAGGAGAAGATCCGCAAGGGCAAGATCGAGGAGATCAAGTCGATCATGAAGGACTCGACCCATCACGGCATGGTGACCTTCGATCAGAGCCTGCTGGCGCTGTACCAGGAAGGCCGCATTTCCTACGAAGAGGCCCTGCGGCACGCCGATTCGGCGAACGATGTTCGTCTGGCGGTCAAGCTCAGCGAGGGCGCCACCTCGGAGTCCTTGAGTGGTCGCCTGAAGAACCTCAATCTGGTCGACGATCGCTAACCTCATTTTCCGACCCGGTTAACCGGCAATTAACCAGCGCCTCGGTAGTATCTGAATCGTTGGTGCCGGTTGGACGCTCTGGCTTCGATGCATCAACGGTTACGGGGCAATGTAGGCCCGGGCGGGTTTCCCGCCTGGGCCATTTTTTGTCAGGTCTTCGGGTTTTCCGGGGCCGTGATTCCAGAGCGGTCCAAGCGGGGTCAAGCATGCGCGTACTGATCATCGAAGACAATCGCGACATCGCCGCCAATCTTGGCGACTTCCTCTCGGATCGCGGTCACGAGGTCGACTATGCCTATGATGGGGTGACCGGCCTCCATCTGGCCGTGGTCAACGAGTTCGACGCGATCGTGCTGGACCTGGCGCTGCCGGGGATGGATGGCCTGGAGGTCTGCCGCAAGCTGCGCGAAGAAGCGCGCAAGGAGACCCCAGTGCTGATGCTGACGGCGCGCGATCAGCTGGAGGACAAGCTGGCCGGCTTCGACTCCGGCGCCGACGACTATCTGGTCAAGCCCTTCGAGCTGAAAGAGGTCGACGCGCGTCTGGCTGTGCTTGCCCGCCGCGGCCGTCGGATCAAGCCGCGCGAGCTCAAGGTCGGCGACCTCGAATACAACCTCGAAACCCTGAGCGTGCGGCGTGCCGGCAAGTCGATCGAACTCAACCCGATTGGCTTGAGGCTGCTGGAGAAGCTGATGTCGGCCTCGCCGGCCGTGGTGACGCGGCGCGATCTCGAGCACCATGTCTGGGGCGAGGAGCTGCCTGACAGCGACAGCCTGCGGGTGCACATTCACAGCCTGCGCGCGCTGATCGACAAGCCCTTCGAGGTGCCGTTGATCCACACCCGACACGGCATCGGTTACAGCCTGGTGGCGCCGGATGAAGTATCGTCGTCGGCTTAGAAGCCGGCTGATTCTGTCCTTCGTCCTGTTCGGCACGCTGTTGAGCGTGCTGTTCGCCGGTGCCGTGCTGCTGCTGCAGAGCTGGCTGGAGGACGCCCTGATCACCCGCACCCTGGCTGATGAGGTGGACCAGTACATTGCTGATCTGCGCCGCGATCCGACCCTGGTCGAGCCCTTCTACACCCGGATCCAGGGCTACGTTACCCGGCCTGGCCGGGCCGATATCGTACCCTTGCCCTTTCGGGACCTGAGCAGCGGGGTGCACAGCGTCCGCACCGACGGTGGTCATTTCAAGGCCGCGATTCGCAAGGACGAGGATTTCTGGGTCTTTCTGACCTACGATGTGTCCGAGAACCGCGAGCTCGCCCGTCGGCTGGTGATCGGCCTTGTTGCCACGGTGCTGTTTTTCTCGATGCTGTCGCTGGCGCTGGGTGTCTGGTCTGCGGGCCGGGTGATGGCGCCGGTGACTTCGCTGGCCAGGCGTCTTGAGGCGCTGAAGGAAACCGATTCCGCCACCGAGCTCAAGCGCCATTTTCCGGACGACGAGGTTGGGCAGCTGGCCGCGGCGCTGGATGACTACGCGCACCGGCTGCAGGATCTGGTCGAGCGCGACAAGGCCTTCAATGCGGATGTCTCGCACGAACTGAGAACGCCACTGGCGGTGATTTCCGGCGCCACCGAGCTGATGCTGGCCCAGCCGGATCTGTCCGATCGCAATCGAGAGCGCCTGCTGCGCATCGCCCGGGCTGCCCGCCAATCCACCGACATTACCGCCGCCCTGTTGCATCTGGTCCGCGCAGACCGCCCCGGCAGCGGTGACTTGCCCGCCCAGGAAGTCAATCGCGTCGCCGAGCAGGTGGTCGACAACTATCGGCCGTTGATCGGCGGCCGAGCCCTGGCGCTCCAGTTCCAGGCTGACGAGTCGGTCAGCGTGATCGCCCCGGAAGCCGTGGTCGCCGTGACCCTGGGCAATCTGATCGGCAATGCGGTGCGCTATACCAACGCCGGCGAGGTGCGGGTGCGGGTTGCCAGTGGCCGGGTCGAGATTACCGATACCGGCCCCGGTATCGCCGAAGAGGAATTGCCCTTCGTCTTCGATCGACATTTTCGCGGCCGCCAGACATCGGGCAGCAAGGGTTCGGGCCTGGGGCTTTCGATCGTCAAGCGGCTCTGCGATCTTTACGGCTGGCGGATTGGGTTTGCCAATCGTGACGGCGGCGGGCTCCGGGTTACCTTGTGGTTCTTCCCCGATCGCGACCAGACCTGATCACGGCCCTGGCGCCGCGATGGGTTAGGATGACAGCATGGCTATTGTTCATTGTCCCAGTTGCAACCAGCGTATTTCTTCCCAGCATCGGGTCTGCCCGCATTGCGACGCCGCGCTGGCCGATTTGAGCCCGGAAGAGCGGGCTCGGCTGAAGCGTCGGCGTTGGCAGGGTCTGCTGTACCGCGCTCGCAATCTGCACTATCTGGGTTTGATCGGCTTGGTGTTCGGCTCGATCTGGTGGTGGTTTTATGGCCCCACCGGCTTCAGCCCGCCGCCGCCGGCCGGCGGCCTGCTGCTGGTGGTCATCGGCGCGGTGCTGTACGTGACGGGGCGCGGCTGGGCCTTCTGGCTACGGCTGCCCAGGAACCGACCCTGAGGCGGGCGGCTGGCTCGCCGCCTGCTTGCTCAGCGAACGCGCTGGACGCGAACTTCGCGGTAAACGCCGTCGACCCGCATGCGCCAGGTGTTGAATGCGCCCGGCCGGATTTCCACGGCGGGATTTTCCACCGTCGCCACCTGGTAGCGGTCGGCGCCGGTTGCCTGCCAGACCATCCCGTTTTCGAGCTGAAAGCGGGTGTTGCCCTCCCAGCCGGAAAAGCTGCCGACGATGCGGCTGCTGATCGGCGAGCGATCGGCTCGATCGGTGCTCGGCAGACCACGCCGGTCGACCGGCTCGGCCGCGGCGCTGGCCGAGGCAGGTTCACGGGCAGCGCCCGGGGCGGTGGCCACCGGTTCGCCTTCAGCCAATGAGCGCCGCCTGATCCAGCGGTTGAGCGCGGCCAGTTCTTCGTCAGATAGCTTGTGCAGTCCGGTTTCGCGGAACTCCTGGCCGGTCATACGCTCCTCCAGGGTGGAGAATGGCCGGTCGGCTGCGGCCGAAGCGGACAGCATCGTCAGGACAAGGGCGAGGATGGCGCGAGACGGGGAAAACAGCGGCTTGAGCTGCATACTGAACGAGAAGGGTCTTGGGTCCGACGACCAGTGTAGCGGCTTAGAGGTCGTGTTTGTAGCGCACGTAAGGGATGCGGCCGAAGACATTCTCGAGCGGATCGTCGATCAGGCCGTCGGCTTCATCGAGGCGCGGTGAAGCATCGAGCACATTGCTGATGCCGATGCTCAGGGACGCATTGCGCGGACGCCACGAAAACTCGAGGTCGAAGGAATTGAACGCGCTGTTGCTGCCCGGCGAAGCGCGCAGCAGGCCGCTGTCCCGGTAGTGGCTGCCGGTCACGTCGGTGCTGAAGCTGCCCATGCGCCAGCCCAGGGCCAGCTGAGCGCTGCTGCCGTAGTAGACGTCGGCAAACGCGTTGATCGGGTCGCTGGTCAGGCCCAGCTCGACCATGCTCATCCGCTGCCGGTAGCGAGCCAGCTGCAGGCCGACCAGGAAATCACCAACCCGGTCAGTGCTGATCCCGAAGCTGAGGTTCAGGTCGACACCGTCCATGCCGCGCGGCGCGGACAGGCCGGTCGACTGGAGGCCGGGCAAGCCGGAGTAGCTGGGCAGCGGGCTGAACTGATCGGCGCCGGGCCGGGTGCCGCCGTCGGGGCGGCCGCCAAACACACCGACCCCCAGGCTCACACCCGGAGCCGCCAGCCATTCGCCGCGCACCTGCATCAGGTTGAGCGAGTTGTCCGGCACCGGTTCGTCAACGAAGCGACAGTCCTGAGCCAGGAAGCTGTCCAGGGTCATGGTGTGGGAGTGACAGCGAATGTGGGCCAGCGAGGCCGTGTTCAGCTGCCAGGCTTCCAGCGACCAGGAAAAAGCGGAGCGTCGCGTCGGCTCGGCGGAAAAGCCTCGCTGGTCGACCAGCGGCAGGCTCATCATCAGGCGGGGACGCTCTCCGGGCAGGCTGCCGGCGCCGGGCTGCAGGGCGATCGGCCAGCGCGAATCAATCTCGCTGGCGGACGGCGCGAGTTCGATGCTTTGCGCGGACACGGCTGCAGACCACAGCCAGGCTGCGGCGGTCAGCGTCATGGTGCATCGAGCCCTCATCGAACCGGTCCATCGTCCCATCGCGTCATCGGACCTGTTTGATCCGAAAAACCGCCAAAAGTTTTCCCTTTGTTAAATGGAGTGTAGCAAAGCCCTTTGACCAATGCACGAAATATGCGAGGCAAATGACCGGATTTCATCTGCTTTCCGGCGGCGCAAAGCCGTTGGCGCGGGTCCTGCCCCGCCGCGCCAACGCGGTGGCCGCGCGGCGCGCCTTGCACCGGCTTGCCTCAGGGGGCAAAATGGGCGGCTGACTGTCTCGCCTCCGCATGGGAACCCGATGAGCTCTCGCCGCCAGCTTGCCAATGCCGTCCGCGCTTTGTCCATGGACGCCGTCCAGCGCGCCAATTCGGGTCATCCGGGGATGCCGATGGGCATGGCGGATATCGCCGAGGTGCTCTACAGCGACCATCTCAAGCATAACCCCGGCAATCCCCACTGGTGGGGTCGTGACCGCTTCGTGGTTTCGAACGGTCACGGCTCGATGCTGCTGTACTCGGTGCTGCACTTGAGCGGTTATGACCTGTCGCTGGAAGATCTCAAGAACTTCCGCCAGCTGCATTCGCCCACCGCCGGCCACCCGGAGTTCGGCGAGGCGCCGGGCGTGGAAACCACCACCGGGCCGCTGGGCCAGGGCCTGGCCAACGCGGTCGGCATGGCGCTGGCGGAGAAGCTGCTGGCGGCACGCTACAACACGGCCGAGCACCGCGTCGTCGACCACATGACCTGGGTCTTTGCCGGCGACGGCTGCCTGATGGAGGGGATTTCCCACGAGGTCTGCTCGCTGGCCGGCACCTGGGGCTTGGGCAAGCTGGTCGTGTTCTACGATGACAACGGCATCTCCATCGACGGTGAGGTTGCCGGCTGGTTTACCGATGACACGCCAGCGCGCTTCCGCGCCTACGGCTGGCAGGTCATCGAAGCGGTCGACGGGCATGATCCGGCCGCGATCGACCGCGCGATCCAGGCCGCCCGCGCCAATGCCGATCAGCCGACGCTGATCTGCTGCAAGACCACCATCGGTTACGGATCGCCCAACAAGGCCGGCAGCGCCGATACCCACGGCTCGCCGCTGGGTGATGTCGAGATTGCCGCCACCCGCGAGGCCCTGGGCTGGTCGCACGGCCCGTTCGAGATTCCCGCAGAGATCCGCGCAGCCTGGGATGCTCGCGAGCGTGGCGCGGCGGCCGAGCGTGAATGGCAGGCGCGCTGGGATCGCTATCGCGCCGCTCACCCCGAGCAGGCCGGCGAGCTGGCGCGACGGCTGCGCGGCGAACTGCCGGCGGACTTCGACCAGGTGTTGGCCGCCGCACTGGAACGCATGCAGGCTGACGCCAGCAAGGTGGCGACCCGCAAGGCTTCGGGCATGAGCATCGAGGCGCTGGCGCCGGCCCTGCCCGAGATGATCGGCGGCTCGGCCGATCTGACCGGCTCCAACAATACCGACTGGTCCGGCAGCGTCGACATCCTCGCCGACCCGGCCGCCGGCAACTACATTTATTACGGCGTGCGCGAGTTCGGCATGACCGCGATCGCCAACGGTCTGGCCCTGCACGGCGGCTTCATACCCTACACCGGCACTTTTCTGGTGTTCTCCGACTACGCCCGCAATGCCGTGCGCATGTCGGCGCTGATTCCCTGCGGATCGATCCATGTCTACACCCACGACTCGATCGGCCTGGGCGAGGACGGCCCGACCCACCAGCCGGTGGAGCATGTGGCCTCGCTGCGCCTGATCCCCAATCTCCAGGTCTGGCGGCCGGCCGACAAGACCGAGACCCTGGTCGCCTGGGGCGCGGCCATTCGCCGCCGGCGGGCGCCGACCGCGCTGATCCTGACTCGTCAGGGCCTGCCGCAGCAGCCGCGCGATGCCGGCCAGCTGGCCGACGTCGCGCGCGGCGGTTACGTGCTGCGCGAGCCGGAAGGGCTCAAGACCCAGGCCTTGATCATGGCCTCGGGTTCCGAAGTCGGGCTGGCCGTGGCAGCGGCCGATCTGCTTGCGGCCGAGGGTGTTGGCGTACGCGTGGTGTCGATGCCCAACCCCGATCTGTTCGAGGCCCAGGACGCCGCCTATCGCGAAGCCGTGCTGCCAACGGCACTGATCGCCCGGGTGGCGGTTGAAGCCGGCGTGTCGCTGTATTGGCGCCATCTGGTCGGCTCGCGCGGCCGGGTCATCGGCGTCGATCGCTTTGGCGCCTCGGCCCCGGCCGAGCAGCTGTTCGCCGAGTTCGGATTCACACCTGAAAACGTGGCCGAAGCGCTGCGCGCCGTTATCAGCGCCGCGGCTGGATGAGCACGATGATCAGCGGCAGCAGCCAGGGCACCAGGCGCTCGTAAAGGCCGCCGGGGCCGGGCAGGTTGAGGTTAAAGACCACTGTCAGCCCAAAGCCGCTGAGCATGGCGAGAATCACTGCCGGCGCGGCGACGCGGCGGCCGAGTGCGCGGGCGAGAATGATCGGGCCGAAAGCGGCGCCGAGCCCGTTCCAGGCGAACAGTACCCGGCTGAATATGTCGGCCGGCGCGGCCAGGGTAAGCACGACGGCGGCCGCGCACAGCGCCGTCATCACCAGGCGCGCAATCAGCACCTCGCGGCCCGGCAGCCAACGCGCCATGCCCGCATCGTGGGACATCGAGGCGGCCGAACTCAACAGCACCGAATCCACCGTGCTCATCACCGCCGACAGCAAGGCGGCCAGGGCGATGCCGGCGACGATCGGCGGAAACAGCTCGCCGACCACCACAAACAACAGCTGCTCATGGTCACCGGCGGCCAGATCGAGGCTGAGCGCCCGGCCGGCCAGACCCAGGGTCGCCATGCCCAGGAACACCAGCACCGCCCAGCCGATGGCAATCGCGAAACCCTGCCGCCGCGCTCGCTGATCCTTGACCGCCATCACCCGCGCGACCAGTTGCGGCTGGCCGGCCGTGCCCAGCCCGACACTGGCAAGCCCCACGGCGAAGCCGGCGGCAATCCAGCCGCTTCTGCCGCCGAAGCCCGTCAGATGGCCGGCGTGCTCTGCCGCCAGCGCGGCCCAAACCGCACCGGGACCGCCAACGGCGATCAGCGCCGCAATCGGCGCCAGCAGCGCGATCACCGCCATGATGACGCCCTGCACCATGTCGGTAACCGACACCGCCCAAAATCCGCCCAGCAGGGAGTAGACGAGCACGACGCCGGTGCCGAGCACCACCGCTTCGACCACGCCCAAGCCGAAATAGGACTGCATGGCCGTGCCGGCGGCCTGCAACTGGGCGGCGACATAAAACATGAAACAAAACACGATCAGCGCGGCGCTCAGCAGGCCGATCCAGCGCCGGCCGCGCTGCCCCGCGTCGCCGGCGACGAAGTCCACCATGGTCAGATGGCCGCGCTCGGCCGACTCGTGCTGCAAGGCCCGACCCATCAACACCCAAAGCAGCGCATAGCCGGCCCAGATGCCTGGCAACATCCACAGCGCACTCAAGCCCACCAGGTACACGAAGCCGGAAAAACCGAGCAGCACCCAGGCGGATGAGGAGGTCGCGGCGTAGGACAGCCCCGCCACCCAGGGGCCGAGGCTGCGGCCGCCGATCAGGTAGTCCGCTTCAGTGCCGCTGCGTCGGCTCAGCGTCAGCCCGATGGCGATCAGCAGCGACTGGTAGACGATCAGCGTCGTCAGGATGATGGTGGCAGTGGACAGCGGTGCGATTCCCGGCAAGCGAGGCTCTGACTATTACTGATCTGACCGCGCTTCGCAACGCGCCCTGCCGACCGCTGGCCGGTCGTTCCGCTACCGGCCGGCCGTGCTTCGATTCAGGGGCAGACCACGGCCAGTTCGAAGGGCCCGGTGAGCGCATCCGGGTGGTCATCAAGGGCGCGCAGCTCGCCGACGCCGGTCGCGGCCAGCCGCTCCCCCTGCCGCACTCGCACCATCGGTAGCCTGTGCGGGCCAGCATTGGCGCTGCCGGTCTCGGCCACCCGGTAGGGCGCAGCGCCCGGCCGAACGCGCCGCACCAGCAGCCGCGAGCGGGCTTGGCCGTCGACGGTGAGTTCAACCTGGTCGTTTTCATGTCCCATCATCCGATTCCAGGCCGGTTCCTGGCGGCTCAGCATCCGGCTCATCTGCACGCGCAAAAGGCGGCCATCGTCGAGTTTGAGTTCCTGTCCAAATTGGAATGCCTGTACGTGATTGACCGGGTGATACGCCGTGTCAGCCCGACAGATGGGCTCCATGCCGTGCTGTCCGGTGATCGCTCCTTCGAATCGGCGACCGTCGACAGTCAGTCGGAAATGACCGGCTTGCGGTAGATCGATGTCATCGAGGGTGTCTGAAAACAAGTCGGACAACCCGGCCTCTGGCGCCGATTCAGTGGCGGCCGCTGGCCCGGGCGCGGCGGCTGCGGGTTGCGCATCCTGACGCTCCGCTGGTTCCGGTTCAGGCTTTCCGCAGGCACCCAGCAGCAGGCTCAGCGTCAGAGCAAATAGCAGCGACCGAAAGAAATTCAAGGCACTGGCCAGTTGCGATTCGGGTCTGTCAAAGGCCGATTGATCGATGGCCGGTAGCGTGTTCATGGCTGTCTACTCCAAGGCGGGGTGATGGACGACCGCAGCGAGTGTCCGCAGGAATTCGGTCAGCGTCGCCAAGTCTTCATTCGCATTCGGCCCGAACAAGCGGCCATGAACGCGCAGAGGGCGTTTCAGGGAATCAGCCGGCCTTCCAGCCAGGCCAGGCGCGGATGGCCGGGGCCGTACACCTCGGCCAGGGCTGCGATGTTGGCCGTCATGGTGGCGAGTGCCTCGCTGGCGCCAAGCTGATGTTCGGCGGCAGCGACCAGCGTCTCGGCTTTCAGGGTTTCCCAGTTGCCATCTGGCAGCCGAGCCTGCCGCGTGCTGAGGCAGGCTTCGGCCGCGCCGAGCGCGGCATCGGGCAGGCCCATGTCGAGCAGCAACACTGCCTTTTCACACAGGGCGCTGGCCTGATGAGGTTCGGCGGGCGGGCCCATGCCCTCCATCTGCGCGATCAGCTGGGCGAGGGCAGTCCTTGCGGCTTGCTGGTCACGCTCGCCCAGCGCCATGGCGGCCTGCGCCCGGATGATCGCGGTGAACAGGTGATCGGGCCCCAAGGTGCCCAGCATGATGGCTTCGGCCTCGTTCAGCTTGTCCAGGGCCCGATCCGGATCGCCAGCGGTCAGTACCAGGGAGCCCAGCGAGCGCAGGATGATGGCGTGGTCGGGGCTGGTTTCGCCGGCGAAACGAGCCATCATGTCGCGCGCCTGCTCGAGCTGCTCGGCGGCTTCATCCAGCCGATGGCGGATGATCAGGACCTGCCCGTAGTTGTTCATGGCGGCGGCCAGGGCGGCGGAATCGCCGAAGCGCGCCCGGCGCAGTGCGATGCTTTCGGCGTACAGGCGTTCCGCGGCGGCCAGGTTGCCCTGCCGATGGTAGACGGTGGTCAGATTGCTGAGCACATTGATCGCGTCGCTGGATTCGCTCAAGCCCAGCGCACGCCAGTTCGTCAGCGACATCTCGAAAGCCTGCTGGGCCTCGTTCAGCCGGCCCGCGTACAGCAGGGTGACGCCGAGATTGTTTTCGGCCTGCGCCACTTCGCGGTTGGGCTCGTCGTTGAGCCTGCGAGCCAGCGCCAGCCCGGTGTCCAGCGCCTCGATGGCCGCGGACCAGTCGCCGAGTCCGCGCAGGGCACGGCCGCGGGTCTGGTGCAGCCCGAGCAGACGGCGTCGATAGTCGCCAGGCAGCCGTTCGACCATCGCGATGGCCTGGTCGCTCAGGTTCAAGGCTTCCGTAAAGCGGCCCAGGCGTTCCTCGGCCACGGCCAGGTGGCCGTAGGCCTCGCTGCGCAGCATCGGCGTGACGCTGCCGTCGTCAGCGTCGACGAAAGGCCGCAGGATGGCGGCCGCGTTCTGATAGTCCTGCAGCGCCACGTACAGCGAGCCGAGCAGGCTGCGAATCTGCGTTTCACCGTCCGGGTCGCCGCCCAGCAGACGGCTCAGCTGGCCGACTGAATCGTCGAGGATGTCGCGAGCCTGGCGGTCATCCTGGCTGCCTTCCTGCGAGATCGCCTGAAAAAGGCTGACCAGCTGGTCCCGCATGATTTCCCAGCGTGCGTTTTCCACCCGGGCCAGATCGCGCTCGGCGGCGACGATGCGCGCCTGCCAGGCGAGCAGGGAGGTGCCGCCAATGACCAGCGTCAGCGCCAGCCCGGCGAGGGCGGCGGCGAGCGGATTGCGCCGGCTCCACCAGCCCAGCTGGCCGAGACGGCCGACCGGTCTGGCCTCGATCGGATGATGGTCGATGATGCGGCGGACCTCGTCCTTGAGGGCCGCGGCCGATTCGTAGCGAGCCGCCGGATCGGGTGCGCAGGCGCGCGCAATGATGGCGGCCAGATCAGCGGCGCGCGGATGGGCCAGCTGGCTGGCGGAGGCTGGCCGGCCGCTTTCGGGATGACGGCCGGTCAGCAGCCATTCCAGCAGCGCGCCCAGCGCCCAGATATCGGACTGGGCGGTTGCCGCGGTGCCGGTCAGCAGCTCCGGGGCGGCATAGGCCGGAGTGAGGGCGCGCAGACCTTGATCCTCGGCCTCGCCCTCCGCAGCCAGCAGCCGAGCCACGCCGAAATCCAGCAGGCGAGCCCGGCCGTCCGGCTGGATGCGGACGTTGCCCGGTTTGATGTCGCCGTGGATCACCATGCGCTGATGGGCATGAGTGACCGCATCGGCGACCTGGCAGAACACCTCCAGGCGGTCGATCCCGTCCAGCTGGCAGCGCGCCAGGTCGCTGCCGGACACCCACTCCATCGCCAGCCAGGCGCGGCCGTCTTCGGTCATGCCTCCGTCAATCAGGCGCGAGATGCCGGGATGGTCGAGGCGCGCGAGCAGCTGCCGCTCCATGGCCAGCCGCTTCGACAGGGCCGGGCGTGCGCCGCGGATCAGCTTCAGCGCGGCGGGCATGTCGAAGGCGCCATCGGCGCGCTCGGCCCGATAGACCACGCCCATGCCGCCGCGCCCGGCTGGCGCCTCGATCCGCCAGGCGCCAAGCCGGGCGCCGGCTGGCAGCATGGCGTCGACCTGCTCGCCGTCGGCCAGCGCGCGCTGGGCGATGCGATGGACGGCCTGATCCAGATATCGGGTGGGCGTGGCGCTGGCCGCGACGAGGCGGGCGAGCGGCCCATGCAGACGCGGGCAGCGTTGAGCCAGTGTATCGAGACGCTGCTGGCGCTCGCCGGGGTCCAGATCGAGCAATTCGTCGAGGCAGCGGTCGAGCAGCGCGCGCCGGGCCGGTGTCAGGCGCGCCCGGCGCTCAACGCGCATCTTCAAGCTCCAGCACCAACCAGGCGCGAGCTTTGCGCAGTTCGCGCCGAACGGTACGCTCCGAGATATCCAGCATCTCGGCAACCTCGTCGGCGGTGTATCCGGCAAACAGGGTCGCGGCCAGGATCTCGGCCTGACGCGGGTCCTGGCGTTCCAGCCGCTGCATGGCGGCGTCGAGCGCCAGGGTGAAGGCCGGATCGTCTTCCTCGGCCGCGATGCGTTCGCTCAGCGCCTCATGGAGCTGATGGCCACCGCGCTTCTCGGTCATCTGGCGGCGCGCGTAGTCGATGATCAGCTGGCGCATTACCTTGGCCATCAGCCGCTGGAAATGGAGCCGGCTTTCGATCCGATCCTGGATCCGCCCGCGAATCTTCAGGAAGGCTTCGTTGACCAGGGCGGTGGTCTGCAAGGTCGGGCCTGCCATGAGCCCTGCGGCGGCGCGCTGATTGTGGCCAATCCGTCTCAGATCGTTGTAGAGCAGCGGAATCAGCCGCTCGAACTGTTCGGGTGCCTGCCGAATTTCCTCCAGCAGACGCGTGATGTCGTCTGGTTCGCTTGCTGTCATGTCCCTGCGTTTGCTGGCGCCCGATGCGGTCGTCGCGCGCTGTTTTCCCCTTGCGCCGACCATGATACGCCACTGCGACGGCATTCTCGAATCGAGGCCGCCCGACGGCTCAGCGCCGGGATGCGGCTGGCTGGCGGGGGCGGGTGGCGCTACAATAGCAGGCTGATTTCCGTCGACTTCCTGGAGCCGTCATGCCCATCAAGATTGCCATCAATGGTTACGGTCGGATTGGCCGCAACGTATTGCGCGCGCTGTACGAATATGGTCGCACCGACGACCTTCAGATCGTGGCTGTGAACGACCTCGGCGATGCCCAGACCAACGCCCACCTGACTCGATTTGATACCGCGCACGGCAAGTTCAACGCCGACGTCCAGGTCGACGGTGATCATCTGGTGGTCAATG
The DNA here is from genome assembly GCA_050485825.1 of Gammaproteobacteria bacterium. Lineage (GTDB taxonomy): Bacteria > Pseudomonadota > Gammaproteobacteria > Xanthomonadales > Wenzhouxiangellaceae > Wenzhouxiangella. The sequence goes on along the minus strand of JBJHCC010000004.1, from coordinate 117,227 downwards.
GCGACCGCATCCGGGTGCTTGCTCAGCGCGATCCGGCCCAGCTGCCCTGGGGCGAGATGGGCATTGACGTGGTGATGGAATGCACCGGCTTTTTCGCCAGCAAGGACAAGGCCTCGGCTCACCTGAAAGCGGGCGCCCGCAAGGTGCTGATTTCGGCCCCGGCCGGCAAGGACCTGCCGACCGTGGTCTACGGCGTCAATCATGGCGTCATCGGCCCGAATGACCATGTCGTGTCGAACGCCTCCTGTACCACCAACTGTCTGGCGCCGCTGGTCAAGCCGCTGCATGACAGCATCGGCCTGGAAAGCGGGCTGATGACCACCATCCATGCCTACACCAATGATCAGGTGCTCACCGACGTGTTTCACTCTGATCTGCGTCGCGCCCGCTCGGCGACGATGAGTCAGATTCCGACCAAGACCGGCGCGGCCGCCGCGGTCGGCCTGGTGCTGCCCGAGCTCGACGGCAAGCTCGATGGTTTCGCGATGCGCGTGCCGACGATCAATGTTTCGGTGGTGGACTTGAGCTTCATCGCCCGCCGCGACACCACCGTCGAGGAAGTCAACCACGTGGTCAAGGCGGCCAGCGAGGGCGAACTCAAGGGCATCCTGGGCTACAACGACCAGCCGCTGGTGTCGATCGACTTCAATCATGACCCGCGCTCGTCGATCTTTGACGCTGGCCTGACCAAGGTCTCGGGCGGCCGCCTGGTCAAGGTCCTGAGCTGGTACGACAACGAGTGGGGCTTCTCCTGCCGCATGCTCGACACCGCCACCGTCCTGGCTCGGGCTTGAGCGACTTGAAAAGCAATTGCCAACCGCGAAGACGCAAAGGGCGCCAGGCAGGAACCAAAGGAAGACTGAATTTTTTGAGTTTTTCCTTCGAGTCCTTCGCGTCTTCGCGGTAAGCAAAACCTGATACGGATTGACCATGAACACGCTGGACCAGATGGACATCAACGGCAAGCGGGTGCTGATCCGCTCCGATCTCAACGTGCCGATCCATGACGGGCGGGTCAGCAGCGACGCCCGCATTCTCGCCTCGCTGCCGACCATGCGCCAGGCGCTGGCGGCCGGTGCGGCAGTGATGGTGATGTCGCACCTGGGTCGTCCCACGGAAGGGCAGCCCGACCCCGGTGCCTCCCTCAAGCCCGTGGCCGAGCGCCTGACCGAGCTGCTGGGCCAGCCGGTCTCGCTGGTCGCCGACTGGATCGACGGCGTCGAGGTCCAGCCGGGCCAGCTGGTGCTGCTGGAGAACGTGCGCTTCCTGAAGGGAGAGAAGACCAACGATGAAGCCCTGGCGAAGAAGATGGCCGCGCTCTGCGATGTGTTCGTGATGGACGCCTTCGCCACCGCCCACCGCGCCCAGGCCTCGACCGAAGGCGTGATCCGCCAGGCGGCCCAGGCCTGCGCCGGCCCGCTGCTGGCGGCCGAAGTCCAGGCGCTGGACAAGGCCCTGGCCGAGCCGGCGCGGCCGCTGGTCGCCATCGTCGGCGGCGCCAAGGTCTCGGGCAAGCTGGAAGTGCTGGAAGCGCTGATCGACAAGGTCGACCAGCTGATCGTCGGCGGCGGTATCGCCAATACCTTCCTGGCCGCTGCCGGCCACCGCATCGGCACCTCCCTGCACGAGCCCGATCTGGTCGCCACCGCACGCGAGCTGATGCGTCGCGCCGAGGCCAAGGACGCCAGCATTCCCCTGCCGACCGACGTGCTGACTGCCGAGCGTTTCCACCATGAGGCACACGCCTCGCTGCGCGACGTCAGCCGGGTCCATGCCGACGAGATGATCCTCGATATCGGTCCGGAAACGGCCGGTCGGCTGGCCGCCATCATTCGCGGCGCCGGCACGGTGATCTGGAACGGCCCGGTCGGCGTGTTCGAGTTCGACGCCTTTCGCTCCGGCACCCAGGCCATCGCCCATGCCGTCGCGGCCTGCCAGGGCTACACCCTCGCCGGCGGCGGCGACACCATCGCCGCGATCGAGAAATTCGGCGTCGCCGAGCGCATCGACTACATCTCCACCGCCGGCGGCGCCTTCCTGGAATACGTCGAGGGCAAGGAACTGCCGGCGATCAAGGCTTTGCAGGCTTGAAGTGCCGAGCGGCACGTCCGGACCAGGCCTGAGTCAAGCACGAGTCGCTCGATCCGCGTCAGTTTGCCCGCGATGGTCTGCGGGCCGTGCCTCCCGCATCAAGCCGTCGCGGCGGGGTGGCTATCGAATCAAGCGAACTTCCAGGTCCAGCGCCAGGCCCGACCAGGCCCGATCGGCGGTAACAACAGGACACTCCCTGATCATGCCAAGCGACAGGCAGGCCCGATCGGCCAGCGACAGGCCGAGGGCATGCGTGTGACGCCACAAGGCGGCGGCGAGTTCAGCTTGCGCCGGTGTGAAGTCAACAATGCTCAGGCCAAGGCCGGAAAAGTCCTCCCGCATCCCCCGCACATCGACGCCGTGTGCGATGGACTTTTGAACGATCTCAGACCAGTTCAAGGCTGATACCAGCCCACCGTTCAGCGACTTGCCAACGACCTCTGCGCCGGGCTCTCCATGGAGAAAAGCCAGCAGCGCCGAGGCATCGAGGACCAGGCTCAAGCCAGCCCCGCCTCGACCCGCGCCTCGCGCCGGCGCTCTTCGATCAACTCAGCGGCCAGGTCGGTTTGCTCGGGCACGGCGCTGAATCGCGCTTGCAGGCGCTGCTTGATCGCGGCCTCAGGCTCGAGGATCAGGCAATTGCCATCGGTTCGGGCAATCAATCGATCACCCGGCTTCAGCCCCAGCGCCTTGCGCAATGCTGCCGGCACGACCATGCGCCCCTGGGCGCCCAACTGCACTTCTCTCTCTCTGGCCGCCATGCTTGCCTGTCTCGGTTTATGCCATGAAATTTCAATAGTGGCACATTCATTCCAGGCTGGCAATTTATCGGCAGTGGACAGCAATGGGTCGTTCGATGGATTGAACCCACCGAGTGACTTGGATAGCGGGGAGCGGCCTTTCTGAACCTTGGGATGGCGCGACTATCGAGATTCGCTCGATATCGAGGTCGACAGGCTCCCAAGGCGCTGCAAATCGGGATGGTCCTCCGGCAGGCCGCCATCGGCCGCCGCCAGGTTGGCGGTCAGGAACTCAGCGGCGGTCGCTGATTGACCCTGTCTGAGCAGAACCTCGGCCCGGCGCGCCGCCAGCTGCAGTCGGCGTGGATGGTTGGCCGGCAATTCCTCCGACACCACCGACCAGGCTGATTCGATCAGCGCGGCGGCCTCATCGACGCGGCCCTGGCCGAGCTGCACGCCGGCCAGATGGTGGCGGGCCACCGCGACGTTCAGGTGCTGTGCGCCAAGGCGGCGCTCCAGGCCGGCGATCGCGCTGGCCAGGCGCTGCTCGGCCTCAACGGCAAGCCCGAGCGCGTGTTCGGCCTGGGCCAGGTTGACCGAAATCTGGTGCACCACCAGATGATCCTCGCCGTGGATCGAGATCAGCCCGCTGCGAGCCGAGTCCAGCAGCGCGCGGGCGGCGTCGAACTGCTCGTTCTGAATCATCGCCAGGCCGAGGTTGTTGGCCACCAGCAGGGTATCCGGGTGAGCGCCGCCATAACGGTCGACCAGGTCCTCGTACAGCTGCTCGAAGATCGCCAGGGCCGTCTGTGCTCGGCCGAGGTCGAGCTGCAGCAGGCCCAGCGCGCTGAGTGCCGATGCCGTCCGTTCCGGCGGTGTTTCGGTCTGGCTCGACAGCAGCGCCACGGCCGATTGCAGCGCCGCCTCGGCCTCGATGAAGCGGCCTTGCTGGCGGAGCAGTCGCGAGCTCAGCACCTGGGCCGTGGCATAGCGCGGGGTATCCTCCAGCCCGGCGCTGAGCAGCAGCTGGGTGGCTTCCTCCAGGATTGGCAGCGCCGCCTCGCCTCGACCCTGCTGCGAGAGGTTCTCGGCCAGCGCCATCGACAGCGCGGCGCGCCGCCCTGGATCGGCGTCCTCGGCCTGGGCGAAGGCCGCCCGCGCGATGCGCTGATGGGTTTCGGCGCGCTTGAGTTCGCCGCGATCGCGCAGCGCCGCGCCGAGCACGCCGTGCGCTTCGGCAACTTCCAGCGCCGAGCCGCGCTCGCCCAGCAGCTCGACGGCGCTTTCGGCCAGGCCCAGGGCGCGGCCGGCCTCGCCCAGGCCTATCAGCATGCGCGCAGCCGTGGCCAGCAGCGCCGCCTGGACCAGCGGGTCCTCGGCCGGGTCACGCTGCAGTCGGTCGATGGCCTGCTCCAGCGCGGCCAGTGCGCTGACCTCGCTGGCGCCGCCGCTGCGCGGATTGGCGGCATCGAACAGGCTGCTGACGAAGCGGGTGACCTCGTTGGCGCGGGCGCTTTCCTGCACGGTGCGGTCGCGCTCGATGCGCAAGGCCTGGGCGTGCTGGGTCATCAGGATGGCCACCAGGCCCAGACCGACCACGGCGATCGCGGCCAGCGAGGTCGCCAGGGCATGCCGCCGCATCAGCTTGCCGAGCTGATAGCCGAGACTCGGCGGGTGGGCCTGCACCGCCTCGCCGGATCGGTAGCGGCGCAGATCGGCGGCCAGCGCGGCGGCCGACTCGTAGCGCTGCTGGCGGCGCGGTGCCAGCGCGCGCTGCACGATCCAGTCCAACTCGCCGCGCAGCCGTCGCGACAGCGTATTGGCGCTGATGCCGCCGCGCTGGGCCAGGGCTTCGCCTGCCAGCTGCCGGGCGCGTTGGCTGGGTCGTTCGATCTCGTCTTCGTGCAGGCTGCGCTGGACCTCGGACAGGGTAGCCGCGCGCTGGGCGAAGCGAAACGGGGTCGAGTCGACCAACAGCTCGTACAGCACCGCGCCCAGCGACCACACATCGCTGCGGGTGTCGACATCGCCGCGGCCCAGCCCGGCCTGTTCCGGGCTCATGTAGTCCGGCGTGCCCATGATGGTGCCGACCACGGTCTGTTCCGCGGCAATCTCGCCGGGCCCGATGCCGGCCTTGGCGACGCCGAAGTCGATGATGACTGGCTGCGGCCGACCGTCGACCCGGGTCACGAGGATGTTGGCGGGCTTGAGGTCGCGATGAATCACGCCCTTCTGATGAGCGTGCTGGACCGCGTCGCAGACGGCCAGAAACAGGGCCAGGCGCTGGTCGATATCGAGACCGGCCTGATTGCACCAGTCCACGATCGCTTCGCCTTCGACCCGGTCCATGGCGAACCAGGGCTGGCCCGGCGCGAGCTGGCCGGCGTCGAGCACGCGTGCGATGCCCGGATGCTGCATCAGCGCCAGCACCTGGCTTTCGGCCGTGAAGCGCGCCTGCAGCGCCGGACTCAGGGCGCCGGGCTTCAGCAGCTTGATCGCTACCAGCCGGCGCAGCGGCTGCTGCTGCAGGGCCAGGTAGACCTCGCCCATGCCGCCGGTGCCCAGCCGCTCCAGAATACGGTAGGGGCCGATCTGCTCCGGCACCGCCGCAATTTCGGGTCGCGGCAGTTCGATCTCGCCCTCGCTGGCCCGCTCGTGCAGGCCGAGCAGGCGGCGCACACGCGCCGACAGAGCGGGCTCGGCTACCTCCAACAGCGCGTCGCGTGCGCCGGGCTGAAGCTCCAGGCATTGAAAGAACAGTGACTCCTCGGGGCTGAGGCGAGGCTCGGGCGCCGGGTCCAGCGACGGGTTCATGCACTGAGGCGATCGAGCAGCCAGGCGCGGGCGAAGGCCCAGTCGCGCTTGACGGTGGCCACCGAGACATCGAGCAGATCGGCGGTCTCGTCCAGGTCGAAGCCGCCGAAATAGCGGTACTCGACGACCCGGCCGTAGCGCGGATTGAGTGCTTCGAGCTCGGTCAGCAGCTCATCCAGATGGACCAGATCCGCGCTGGGCGCGCCACCGGCCTCGTCGATGGCTGCTGACAAGGTCAGCATTTGCACATCTCCGCCGCGTTTCAGGCTGGCCTGATGGCGCGCATGGTCGACCAGGATCTGGCGCATCGAACGCAGCGCCGAGCCGAAGAAGTGGCGCCGGTTCTCCCAGCTGGGATTGGCGTCCCACAGGCGCAGAAAGGCTTCGTTGACCAGCGCCGTGGGCTGCAGCAGGTGGTTGGGGCGCTCGCCGCGCATCGCCGAGGCGGCCAGCCGCCGGAGCTCGCCGTAGACCTCGCGGAACAGCTTGCTGGCGGCCAGGGTGTCGCCGTCGCCGGTGCGCTGGAGCAGCAGGGTCAGGTCGGGTGCTTCGCGCATGGCGGATTCCTTCAGGCCGGCCGCCGAATTATAGGCCGGGTTCGACGCACCCCACCACGTCAGACTGCCAACGCCGGCCGGCAGATCCGGCGCGCTGAGCTGTACTCGGCGCCTATTCCGCATGAGTGTTCAAGCTGCCTTCAATCCGCTCGAACAGGAACTGCATCATGCCGACTCGCGATCGTTTCGATAATCCGCTATCGCCCTGCAGCGACACTGCGCTGCACTGCTATGAACTGGCCCTTGCCGATCTGCTGGGCTGGCGCGGCGATCCGCTGGCCGCGATCGAGCCCGTCCTGCAGGACGAGCCCGCTTTCATGATGGGCCAGCTGCTCAAGGCCTGGGCGCTGGGTCTGAGTACCGAACCGTCTGCCTGGCGCGAGCTGGGCGCGCTGTTGCCCGGTCTGGGCGCTCGCGTCCGGATCCAGCGCGAGCAGGATCACTTGCGGGCGCTGAGCGCCTTCCTGTCCGGTTGTCCGCAGGCGGCGGGTCGGCAGCTGGACGCCCTGTGCGCAGCCTGGCCGCGCGACGCCCTGGCTTTGCAGGCCGGCCATTTCGCTGCCTTTCTGCTGGGCGATTCGAGTGCCTTGCGGGCGCGAGTCGAGCAAGCCTTGCCGGTCTGGCGCGAGGACGATCCGGGCTTCCACGCCCTGCTGGCCATGCTGGCTTTCGGTGCCGAGGAAACCGGCGACGATCAGGCCGCCTTGAGTTTTGGCCGCCAAGCTCTGCAACTCGAACCCGCCGACGGCTGGGCCCATCACGCCGTCGCCCATGTCCTGCTGATGCGCGGCGAGCATCAGCAGGGCCTGGCCTGGATGGCCTCGCGCCAGGCCCAGTGGCGCGCCAGCAGCGCGCTGGCCGTGCACAACCGCTGGCACTGGGCGCTGTTCCACCTGGCCCTGGGTCAGCCCGAGCAGGCGCTGGCGGTCTACGACGAATTTCCGCTGGCCGGCGACGCCTCGCTGGTCGTTGACCTCATCGACGCCACCGCGCTGCTGGCGCGGCTGCAGCTGCACGGGGTCGAGATCGGCGATCGCTGGCGGCCGCTGGCGCAAGCCTGGTCCGAGATCAGCGAGCCCGGCGCCTACCTGTTCAACGACTTCCATGCCCAGCTGGCCTGGGTGGCCGATGGTCGGATCGAGGCGGCCGAGGCCAATCTGGCCCGCTACCGGGCGCTGGCCGACGCCCCCGATGATCCGCGCCGTGCCTTGGCCGGTGATCTCGGTGTGCCGCTGCTGCGCGGTCTGCTGCTGTTGGGGCGGGGCCAGCTTGAGACCGCCATTGCCGACATCCGACGCGCGCGCGTCCATCTGCAGCGCATGGGCGGCAGCTTTGCCCAGCGCAAGCTGGTCGAGCTGTTGCTGAGCAGCGCCCTGGTACGCGCCAGCCGGATTCCGGCGGCGGAAAAATTTTCCACCGCCGGTGAGCCAAACCGGACCGCGCCTGCGCATTGACCCTCGTACCCCATTTCTCTTCAGGAGTTTTGCAATGTTCACCACGATCGCGCGGCCGACCACCTGGGCCGCTTCCCTGGTCGCCCTGGCCCTGTTGGCCTTTTCCCTGCCGGCCACGGCGCAGCAGATTCAGCTTCGCTGGGTCCACGGACCCACCGAACCCGGCAATTGCGGCATCATCGCGGGCTACGCCAATCTGCACGCTGCGGTAGCCAGCCTCAATCCCGCCATCCCGGCGATAATTTACGTGGCGGCGAACTATCAGCACCATGTGCCCGCCGGAGCGAATCCGACCCTGCTGATCAATCAAAGTCGAGTTGCTTCGAGCGACGGTCTGTCGATCATGGGCGGCGTTCGCTGCCAGGGCGGCGAGATTCAGATGCTGTCCGCGACCGCGCGCTCGACCCTGTCAGCGATCAACGGCAACAGTCTGATTCTGATCGAGAATGCCCCGCGCGTTGAGATCGAACGGATCGAACTGCGCGGCGTGACGAGTACGCCCAGTGTCTCAAGCCAGGCCTTGACGATTCTGGGTGCAGGCCGGGAGCAGACCACTGTAGTTCTGAGTCGTCTGAGCGTTCGGGACAACCAATCGTCCACTCACGGGCCGATTTTTGTACGCAACGCCTACCTGATCATCGAAGGCTCGCACTTCTTCGATAACGAGGGGGAGAGCGGCGGTGCGATCTACATTGCCCGTGACGCTGAGGTCGTGGTGAGGGAATCGCCGGGCCATGGCGAGTTTGTCCCGACGCGCTTCGAGAACAACAGCGCCGTCCATTCCGGCGGGGCGATCTTCATGTCCCGCCAGGGGGCGTCCAATCCGGGTTCGAGATTGACCGTGATCGCTCACCGGCCGGCCAACGAACCGGGGGTGGTCTTTATCGGCAACCAGGCCGGTGGCAAGGGCGGCGCCATCGAGGCGGGCACACAGATGAGCCTGGACATCATCGGATCGGTGCTGTTCGAGAACAACCAGGCTCAGCAAGGCGGGGCAGTGGCCATGTATATCGACAGCGCCACAGCCACGTCGGCGAGGCTGATGGTCGCGCAGACGCCTGACGGACGGCGCCCCCAGTTCATCGCCAATCGCGCGACCATCCACGGCGGGGCGATTCATTGCAGCCTCAACGACGCTGCCGCCCGCAACCGCCCGGCGATCGACTTGGGCGCTGCCGAGTTCAGGCACAACGAGGCGGTCTATCGCGGCGGCGCCATCCACTCGGACGCCTGCCGTATCGACTCCATTCCTGGTACGGCGCCGCTGCACTTCACGGCCAACCGTGTGACCTTTGGCCGCGCCCACGGCGCTGCCGATCCCGAGCCGCGCGGCGGTGGCGCCCTGTTCCTTACCCGCGCGACCGTCACGCTGGGCGCCGACGGTGATCCGCGTCCGCTGTTCGGTGCCAACCGGGTCGAGCGTTTGACCGGTTTCTGGGGGCGGGAGTGCGGCACCCAGTACTGCATTCTGCGAGGTCTGGCCGGCGGCGCGGTGATGCTGTTCGACGGCGCCGGCCACTTCTACAATGCCACCTTCGCCGACAATGCGGCCCCCTCGGGCGGCGCCATCGCCGCCGTCGATGCCTCCCTGACCGTCGATCGGGCAGGCAGCGGCTGCGACCAGGTCCAGGGCTGTTCCCTGTTTCTGCGCAACCTGGCCAGCGGCGCAGCCTACATCCAGTCGGAAGCGAGCGCCGGTCGCGGGCGCCGCGGCTACGGCGCGGCCATTGCCGTGCGCAATGATCGTGCCGACCCGACCACGGGCCTGCATCGCAACGTCCGCATTCAGCGCACCCGCTTCAGCGACAACGGGACCAGCTGCCCGCCCGGCATGAACTGCGCCCAGGACCCGGAGCGTTTGCTCCGTGGCCGGGTGATTCAGGCCAATGTGCATGACGCGTCGCTGCTGATCGTTCGTGGCAATCTGTTCGCCGGCAACACGCTGCCGGGTGATCCCGCCACCAGCACGGCTCAGGCCGACGACGCCGAGGTCTCGCTGTATCGGCGCCCGCCGAGCAGCGGCGCGCATCGGGCCGCGCTGCTGGCGGCTAACACCTTCTGGAAGACCTCGGCCTGCGAGGGCGCGCCCTGGCTGGTGGACGCCCGCGACAGCACCGGCCAGGCCGGCCGCATCGATGTGGCGGCCAATCTGTTGCTGGGCTGCTCCGGCGGCCGCATCTTTACCCAGCAGTCGCAAACGAGCTTCGGGGTCTATGCCTGCAACATCAGTCCCATCGGCGCGCCCAGCCATGCCGTGGTCCAGGGGCACAACCAGCTGCAGCCGGTCACCGCGGGCTTTTTCGTCAATGCCGCGGCCGGTGACTTCCGGCTCAGCGATGGTCCGCTGGGCAATCTGGCCACCGATGTCTGCGGCACCACCATTGCCGGCGAGTCCATCGTGAGCTTGTTGCAGAGCCTGCCCACCGACCTCGCTGGCCAACCGCGGCCGCGCCCCTACGGTGCCGGCGTGATCCCACAGGCCGGCGACTGGGACGTGGGCGCCTTCGAGCGCCAGCGTGTACTGGTCGACAGCATCTTTTCCAGCCGCTTCAACTGACGCCCGGCTGCGGTCCACTCGCGCGTCGCTCAGCAGCGCGCGAGGACCCCGGCATCGCTCTGGCCGCCCGCCGGCCGGTGCCGGCTGCCACGGCCCGGATGATCCCGGCTCTGAGCACCGATCTGTCGTACCATCACCGCGGTAATGATCCAGCAATCCGGAACAGAGGCGTTTGCGCAGATGGTCTTGACATCCCGGTCTGCCTTGCTTGCCGGCGGCAGTTTCAGCGCGCTGGCGGCCTTGGCCCATCTCGCCACCATTCTGATCGGGCCGGCTGCCTACCGTTTCATGGGCGCCGGCGAGGCGATGGCGCAGGCCGCAGAGGCCGGCAGTTGGCGGCCGACGCTGATCACCTTGGCCATCAGCGCCGTGCTGTTGGTTTGGGCGGGCTATGCCTGGTCCGGCGCCGGTATCATCCGGCGTCTGCCGCTGACCCGGTTGGTCTTGCTGGCGATTACCGGTGTGTATCTGGGCCGGGCCCTGGCCTTCCCCTGGTTGCGTCCGGCATTTCCCGACAACTCACAGACCTTCTGGCTGGTGTCGTCGTCGATCTGCCTGCTGATCGGCCTGCTGTATGGCTATGGATTGATTCGCCGCTGGTCAGTACTGTGACCCTGGAGTCCCGGCGCGGGCCGAAGCGGTGCTGTTGAAGTCCCCTGCCGAGATCGAAGCGGTGCAAACTCCGCCCAGCGGTAGGCCTGAAAACCGCTGTGTCAAAATGGACACAGCGGGGTATCAGTCGGATGCTGGCGCCTGGTTATGCGGCTGAATGCCCAGGCGAAGCGAGCCCTCAACGCCTTTCGCGCTCTTGATGGCCACGACAAAGCAGCCGTCAACAAAATCGAGCTCACGCCCGAGCTTTTCACCCCACTCGTCGTCAACGAGATTGCATCGAACCCGCCAGCCCTGCTCAGCCTGGGTTGCTCGGACGCAGATGGTTTGTCGATAGAGGTTTTCGCCGGGAATACTCCGGTTGAAGAACAGCACACCGTCAATGACATAGTCGGTCGCGCTGATCACCAGCTCGATGGTGAACACCATGGTCCGGCCATGGGAGATCTTGCTGGTATCCAGGAAAGTGGAAAACAGGAACGGCCAGCGAGGGCTGTCGAGCTCGAGGCTGGCCGGTTTCATCATCTCATCGTAGCTGCGCATCACCGCCGAGAAGTTGGTCTTGCGGCGCTCGGTCAGATAGTAAACATTGCCATCCTCCCGCGCCGGGCGTGGCGACACGCTGGCCTCGAACCAGTAGGATGCCCGGATTTTCCGGCCATCGTCCTTGGCCTTCTGCACCGAGGGCGGCAGCGGCAAGTGGGCCAGTTCCAGGACGCCATCCACCCGAACATCACCAAATAGAAAACGGACCAGGTTCTGGTAGCCCTCCTCCGAGTTGACAATGCCGAAGGGCCCGCTGTGACTGCGATGGACAAAGGCCCGCGGCGCGCCGCTGACGGCGGCATTGTCAATTCGCACCAGCCCATCGCTCATTTCGCCGGCGAGCCGGCTGGACAGCCCGACCGCAGCCCCGTAGTCGCCCGGATTGGTTCCCACCAGGCAGAAAAAGCGATCCGGATCAAAATGACCGTCCAGGCTTGCAACGTGGCGGTGATCATCCAGGCTCAAGTACTTGGCGATCTCCCGGCGATTGAAGTTGTTGATGTCCCAAACACCGAGGAAACGCGGAACGTTGAAGCCGGCCAGTTCAATGCCGTTGTGCGGCGTGGCATAGGTAAACACCCTGTTCACCTGCCGGGCTTCTGCGGATTGGCGCAAGTCCTTGTACTGCAGCAGCGCCCGACAGATCAGCCCGCCCATGGAATGGGCTACCAGGTTGACCCGAAACTGCCGTTGCGCCTCGGCATCGTCGCCGCAGATCGCCTGGCGGACCTGCATGATCAGAGCCTGAAGATCCTGTGCTGCTTCCAGGATGGATGGCCGCTTGCCGTCACCAAGCTGCTGGTCGGCGACATCGTAGTAGCGATGGATAAAGATGGAGCGTGCCGGCAAGCCCTCGGTCTGGATGTGGCCATCCAGGTAGGCGTCGGAGTAGCCGTAGTCTTTCATCAGACGAATCAGCGGCGACTCGAAGTAATGACGCTGCACGGAACCGTCCCAGAGCTGACGCAGCCGGGTCGAGCCGAGATTGAATCCCATGTAGGGTGTGGCCGTGGTTGCATCGATCTCGCCCTGGGTCATGGCGAAACCGCGCACATAGATGATGGGATAGAACGGTGCCTGAACACGCATCTTGCACACTCCCCGAAAAACCTGCCTGGGTTTCCCCTTGCTGCCGCGCAGGCCGCGGTTCTCTCAGCCCCCAAAAAGCCTACGCGCCTGATTCAGTATCAATCAGCCCCGGAGCGGATGCAAGGCAGCAGCCTCAAGGCAAGGGGCCGGGTCTGCCAGCGGGGACGACCCGGCTTCAGTTCTCGGTAGGTGTACCGTTCGCAAGCGGACCAAACCGCTGACTCAGCCAGCTTGCCGGGCGTGAGACCAGTCGGTGAACAGCACCATAGCTAGCGGATGGCGCTGTCTTGAGCGGCACCTCAGCGCCGGCGTGTCAGGTGGGTGTTGGTGAGCCCGGCCCATTCGCCGTCCCGCTCGACCTCGCCCACAATCCTTATCGAGTCAGCCGATTCGAATCGGTAGCGCTCACGGAATCGACCCTCGAAACCGGAAGGGCTGGGGCCGCTGGCTTCAAGAATCAGTTCGTCGCGGTCCTTGTCGAAGGTCCCGCCGAGCTCCCAGCGGTAGCTCATGAAGCTGTCGACCCAGCTGCCTGTGTATTGCGCTTGATCGATATCGTATCCCAGCACTTGCACGGCTTCGAAGTCGAAACCCATGACATCTCCCTGCCACCGCGAGACGACGAAGAACGCGCCGATCAGATCAGCATTCACCTGGCCGCTGCCCAGCAGCTGGGCTTCACCGTTATCGCTGGCTGGCGCCCGGCGTTCATAGGTCCATTGGCCAGCCAGGCGTTCGAGCAGGGCGTGCTCGGCTTGCGGCTGGGTGAGGTCGGCAGCCTGGCTGGCCAGGGGTAGCAGCCAGCCGATGAGTGCAAGCAGGCTTAACGTGCCGGGTTTGGTTGTGGATCTGCTCATCAGGGCACCTCCTCGGTTTGAGCTTGGCGAACGTGCTCAGCAGTCGCACGGGTGGTCGGGGGGAAGAGAATACCCATTGACAAACTTATTTGTCAAGGCTAGGCTGAGGCCATGATGGATGTCGATGTGATTCAGGATCCTGCGGCGGCCGCCGTCGCCCTCGACCCGGTGCGCAGCCGCCTGTTGGCCGAGCTGCGGGAGCCGGCTTCGGCAGCGGCGCTGGCGCAACGCATGGGCTTGCCGCGACAGAAGATCAATTACCACCTGCGTACTCTGGAATCGCACGGCCTGGTGCGTGCGGCCAGTGAGCGCAAGTGGGGTGGCCTGACCGAGCGTCGCCTGGTGGCCTCGGCGGCTTCGTTCGTGGTCGCACCGGATGCCTTGGGTCCAGCCGCTGTCGATCCCGAGCGGCTGGGCGACCGGCTGGCGGCCGGCTATTTGATCGCGCTGGCGGCACGCGTCGTTCGCGAGGTCGGGGATCTGGTCCGGCGCGCGGCAGCGGCTGGCCAGCGCCTGGCGACGCTGTCGATAGACACCGAGATTCGCTTTCGATCGGCCCGCGAGCGCGCCGAGTTCACCCGCGAGCTGAGTGACTCAATCGCCGCCCTGGTGGCTCGCTATCACGATGCCGATGCGGCCGGCGGACGTCGGCACCGGCTGGTTCTGATGGCTCATCCACTGCCGTCGACTCAAACCGGGCCCCTCGGAGACACGCTGTCATGACGATCAGGAAAGATGCGCAAGGGCGGCGCTCGGTGGCCGCCGAAGTGGAAGTGCCCGGGACACCGGAGCAGGTCTGGGAGGCCATTGCCACCAGTGGCGGCATGTCCGCCTGGTTCGTGCCGACCGTTTCGGAGGAGCGAGAGGGTGGCCGCACCGTCAGCAGCTTTGGCCCGGGCATGGATGCCGTCGGCAGGATTACCGCCTGGCAGCCGCCGCAGCGCATGGTGGTGGCATCGGAAGACAGCGGCGACGGCACTGGCCCCCGCGAGGTGGCTACCGAATGGATCGTTGAGGCGCGTTCGGGAGGACGCTGCGTGGTCAGGGTCGTCCACCGCTGGTTCGCTGACAGCGATGACTGGGATGGCGAGTTCGAGGGCCATGCCTACGGCTGGGTGTCTTCCTTCTTTCGGATGCTGCGGCTCTATCTGGCCGATTTCTCAGCTCAGCCCTGCTGCTCGATTGATCTGTCCGCATTCAGTCGGTCAACGCCGAAGGCGACCTGGGCGCACATCCAGCAGGCCTTGCGGATCGATCCATCTGATCGCCGATTCGTCTCCAGCGAAGACGCGCCGGAATTGTCCGGCAGGCAGGAGAGCACCGAAGTCACTGACCCGGAACTGCTCGCCGCGCGTGAGCGCGCACCGCAGGTGGTGGCCGCTTTGCAGGGCATGGATGGCGAGGACCCACAGCTGCTGCTGCGCCTCGATCATCCGGTACCGGGAATGGCGCACTTCTTCATCATGGATCTGGGCGGGCAAACGATGGTGACGATGCGATTCTTTCTCTACGGAGATCAGGCGGCTCAGGCGGCGTCAAGCCTGCAGCAGGCGTGGCGCGCCTGGCTGGACGCCCGTTTCTCACCGATGCCGTTGGAATGAACTGATTCCGGCGATCTTCCTGCCGCCCGATAGCGTTGCGGTCCGCCTCATCACCCAGCGATCACCGGCGCCCGACGGCGCGGCCACTCACAGCCCTTTCGGGATTGCCGCCAGCAGCTTGCGGGTGTAAGCCTGCCGCGGATCGCGGTAGATTTGCTCGGCGCTGCCGTATTCGACGAGCTTGCCCTGGTTCATCACGCCGACGTAGTCGGAGATGAAGTTGACCACGCTCAGGTCGTGGGAAATGAACAGGTAGGTCAGGCTGAATTCTTCCTGCAGGTCCAGCAGCAGGTTGAGGATCTGGGCCTGGACCGACACGTCCAGGGCGGAGACCGATTCGTCGCAGACCAGGAACTCGGGTTGCACGGCCAGGGCACGGGCGATGCCGATGCGCTGGCGCTGGCCGCCGGAGAACTCGTGCGGGTAGCGGCCGAGATGGCTGGGGTTCAGGCCCACTCGTTCCAGCAGGGCGCCGGCGGCGTCGCGGTGCTCGGCCCGGGCGGCCCGCGGCCGATACTCCTTCAGCGCCTCGAACAGGATGTCTGCCACGGTCATGCGGGGATTGAGCGAGGAGTACGGGTCCTGGAAGATGATCTGCATGCGCTTGCGCAGGGCACGCAGGGCGGTCTCATCGGCGGCGGTGACGTCCTCGCCGTTGAAGATCACCTGGCCCGAGGTCGGCTCGGCCAGGCGCAGCAGGCTGCGGCCCAGCGTGGTCTTGCCGCAGCCGGATTCGCCGACCAGGCCAAAGGTCTGGCCGCGGCGGATCGTCAAGGACACGCCGTCGACCGCGCGCACCTGGTCGACCACGCGCCCGAACAGGCCGCCGGTGACCGGATAGTGGGTATGCAGGTCGCGCACTTCGATCAGCGTCGGGGAGGCGGCCAGCTCGGCCTCGCTGCGCTTGATCTGGGGTGCCAGCCGGGCCTCCGGGACTTCCAGTCGCTCGCCTTCCGGGGTCATGAAGTCGGCCACAGTCAGCAGCCTGCGCGGGTTGCCGTCCAGGCTCGGGCGGCAGGCAATCAGGCCGCGGGTGTAAGGGTGCTCGGCGCGCTGGAACAGGTCCGCTGTCGCGCCTTCCTCGACCGTGCGGCTGCGATACATCACCACGACCTGGCTGGCCACCTCGGCAATGACGCCGAGATCATGGGTGATGAACAGCAGGCTCATGCCGTACTTGGCCTGTAGCTCGCCCATCAGATCCAGCACCTGTTTCTGGATGGTGACGTCCAGCGCGGTGGTGGGTTCGTCGGCGATCAGCAGATCGGGTTCGCAGGACATCGCCTGGGCGATCATCACGCGCTGCTTCTGGCCACCGGAGAGCTGGTGCGGATAGCTGTCGATCAGCTGCCTGGGCCGCGGCAGGCCGACCTGGGTCAGCAGTTCCAGGCTGCGATCGCGCGCCGCCCGGCGCGACAGGCCTTCGTGCTGGCGCAGCACCTCGGCGACCTGCTCGCCGATCCGGAACACCGGGTTCAAGCTGGTCATCGGCTCCTGGAAGATCATGCCGATGCGCTTGCCTCGGACGCGGCGCATCTGGCTTTCCGAGAGTGTGAGCAGATCCTGGCCGTCGAAGTCGATGGTCCCTGCGCTGATCTCGCCCGGCGGCGTCGGGATCAGCCGCATCAGCGTCATCGCGGTGACGCTCTTGCCCGAACCCGACTCGCCGACGAGGCCGACCGTGCCGCCCTTGGGGATATCGAAGCTCAGGTTCTCGACCGCCCGAACGCGCCCGTCCTCGGTATGAAAATCGACCGTCAGCCCAGCGATGCGGACCAGCGGCGGCGTCGCCGCACTGTCCTGAACCCTGCACCCTGAAACCTGAACCCTTTCGTTCATCTCAGCGGTCCTTGGGATCGAGCGCGTCGCGCAGGCCGTCGCCGAGGAAGTTCAGGCAGAACAGGGTGGCGGCCAGGAACAGCGCGGGGAAGAACAGGCCCCAGGGGGCGAACTCCATGTCCTGGGCGCCGGCGCTGACCAGCGCGCCCCAGGAGGTGCCGGGTTCCTGTACGCCCAGGCCCAGGAAGCTCAGGAAGCTCTCGACCAGAATCACTTTCGGCACGGTCAGGGTGACGTAGACGGCGACGATGCCGAGCAGATTGGGCAGGATATGGCGCCAGATGATCACCCAGGACCGGACCCCCAGCGCCTCGGCAGCCTCGACGAATTCCTTCTGCCTGAGGCTCAGGGTCTGGCCGCGGACGATACGGGCCATGTCCAGCCAGATGTACGAACCGATGGCGACGAAGATCAGCAGGATGTTGCGCCCGAACACCACCATCAGCAGGATCACCAGGAACATGAAGGGCAGGGCGTAGAGGATGTCGACCACGCGCATCATCAGGTTGTCGACCCGGCCGCCGACAAAGCCGGCGATCGCGCCCCAGGCCACGCCGATGACCAGGGCCACACCGGTGGCGACCAGGCCGACCATCAGGCTCATTCGGCCGCCGTGCATGGTGCGCACGAACTGGTCGCGGCCGATCGAATCAGTGCCGAAGAAATGGCCGGTGTCCAGGCTGGGCGGGGCCGAGATCCGGTCCCAGTGCGGGGTCGAGTAGTCGTACGGGCTGAGCAGCGGGCCGAAGATCACCAGCAGGCCGATGAAACCCAGAATGACGGCGGCCGCCACCGCGGCGCGATTGCGCTTCAGCCGGATCCAGGCCAGCTGCCAGAGACTGCGGCCGATGGCCGCCGCCGCGTGATCGAAGTTCGACAGTGCGTGGGCTGGCGTGCTCATTCGTAGCGGATCCTCGGGTCGATCAGGGCGTAGATGATGTCGACGATCAGGTTGAACAGCACGATCAGCACGCCGATGACGATGACCACACCCATCACCAGGGTGTAGTCGCGGTTCAATGCGCCCTGCACGAAGTAGCGGCCCATGCCGGGCAGGCCGAAGATCTGCTCGATCACCACCGAGCCGGTGATGATCGCCGCCGCGGCCGGGCCAAGATAGGACACCACCGGCAGCAGCGCGACTTTCAGCGAATGCTTGCCGAGAATCTTCCACTCCGGCAGGCCCTTCGCCCTTGCCGTGCGGACAAAGTCGGAACGCAAGGTTTCGACCATGGAGCCGCGGGTCAGGCGGGCGACATAGGCCATGTAGGGCAGGGCCAGCGCGATCACCGGCAGCACCATGTTGCGCAGCTGCCCGCCGCCCCAGCCGCCGGCCGGCAGCCAGCCGGCATAGACCGCGAACAGCAGGATCAGCACCGGGGCGAGGACAAAGTTGGGGATCGCAATCCCGGTCATCGCTGAACCCATCAGCGCATAGTCCAGGCGCGAGTTCTGGCGCCAGGCGGCAATCGTGCCGATCAGTACGCCGAATACCAGCGCCAGCAGCAGGGCCGAGGCGCCCAGCCGGATCGATACCGGAAAGCCTTCGGCGATCAGTTCGTTGACGGTGAAATCCGAGTACTGGAAGCTGGGGCCCAGATCGCCGCGCAGCACCGAGCCCAGATACCTGGCGTACTGCACGATCAGCGGCTGATCGAGATTGTACTTGGCTTCGAGATTGGCCAGGATCTCCGGCGGCAGCGCCTTGTCCTCATCGAAAGGCCCGCCGGGCGCGATCCGGATCAAAAAAAACGCGATCGTGATCAGGATGAACAGCGTCGGGATGGCTCCGAGCAGGCGTTTCAGGATGTAGCGCGGCAGCATCGGCTTGACCCCTATTGGACCGGATCCTGACGCAGCAGGAACATGAAGCGAGTCGGGTGCTGATCGAGCACATTGGGCGCCCAGCCCTGCACGTAGGGCTTGACCAGGCGCTTCGACACATAGGTGTAGATCGGCGCGAAAGGCTGGTTCTGAAGCAGCAGCGTCTCGGCCTCGCGCAGCAGCCCCAGGCGCTCGTCCAGATCGGCGGCGCGGGCCGCGCGGAACAGCAGCTGATCATACGCCTCGCTGAAGAAGCCGACATCGTTCTGCGGGTTATCGCTGAAGAACAGCTCCAGGAAGTACATCGGATCGAGATAGTTGCCGATCCAGCCGGAACGGAACACTTCGGTGACGGCCCGCTGCCGACGCGTGCTCAGGAACACGCGGAACTCCTGGTTGATCAGCGTCGCGTAGACGCCGAGATTCTGCTGCCACATCGCTCCGATCGCCAGCGAAATGCGCCGGTGGTCTTCGTGGGTGTTGTAGCGAATCTCCAGGCGCAGCGGGTTGTCCGGTCCGAAGCCGGCGTCGGCCAGCAGCTCGCGGGCAAGCTGGTTGCGCGCTTCCTGCGTCCAGTTGGCCCATTCCGGCTGCGGCGGCTCGTAGCCGGGGATGCCCGGCGGGGTGAAGGCAAAGGCGGTGCGCTCACCCCAGCGGGTCAGTTTGTCGGTGATGATCTCGCGGTCGATGGCCAGCGACAGGGCCTTGGTGACGCGCGGATCGTCGAAGGGCTCGCGGGTGGTGTTGAAGCCGAAATAGTAGATGCCCAGCCAGTCATAGACCTGCAGCTCGTCGGGCAGATTGGCCTTGACCCAGTTGTACTGGGTGTTGGGCACTTCATAAGTCCAGGACAGCTCGCCGGCACGGTAGCGCATCAGCTCGGCGGTCAGGTCTTCGGTGGGGTAGAAGAACACCTCGTCGATGATCACCCGCTCGTTGTCCCAGTAGTAGGGATTGCGGACCAGCCGGATATGCGACTGCATGACCAGTTCTTCGAGCATGAAAGGGCCGTTGCTGACCATGTTGCCGGGCCGCGCCCAGCGATCGCCGTGCGCCTCGACGGAAGCTCGATGCACCGGCGAGGCCAGGCTGTGGGTCAGCACCTCCAGCAGGAAGGGGTTGGGCGCTTCCATATCGATGGTCAGGGTCAGTTCGTCGATCACTCGAACGCCCAGCTCGTCGGCGGGCCGGCGCCCGGCGATGATGTCTTCGGCATGGAGGATGGGATTGAGCAGAATCGCGAAGCGCGAGCCGGTGGCCGGATCAACGATACGGCGAAAGCTGTAGCGCCAGTCCTCGGCGGTCATTCGATCCCCGTTCGACCAGCGCGCGTTCTCGCGCAGGTAGAAGGTCCAGCTCATGCCGTCCTCGCTGACCTCCCAGCGCTCGGCCGCGCCGGGAATGATCGAGCTGTCGGCCGCGCGCGCCAGCAGACCCTCGAACAGATCGCGCTGGACATTGCTGCTGGGTATGCCTTCAGTGATGTGAGGGTCGAGCCCCTGCGGCTGCGAGCCGTTGCCGCGATGCAGGACCTGCACCGGCGCCAGAATGGCGGGGTCGGGGCGGCCGTCGGCGGTGAAGGCCAGCTCAGGCAGGTTCCAGCGCGCCGGTGGCGGGCCGTCGTCGCCATCATCGTGGCCACTGGTGCAGGCAACGAGCAGCGAAAGGATCAGTGCGGCCAGCGCGGCCTTGGTCAGGGGTCGCATGGGGTCGGGCTAGTTCTAATGAGCGGCAAGTGGCCCGATACTGGCCACTCTTGAGGAGACTGCCGTCGGGTCCGGACGCTCCGACCATAGCATGATCTGAAGGTTCTCTGCAGACTTGGCCTCAAGGCACAAAGGGCACGGCCTCAAGTGGCGTCGGCTTTTATGTCTTGCCATGCCAGAGTTCGCGGGCTGACTCCTGGATGGCGTTGAGAATTCTGTCCAGTTTGCGGCCCGACTCGGTCAGCTCGTAAGTGACCTTCGGCGGTATCGTCGGCTCGTAGTCCCGAAAGATCATGCCTTCGGACTCCAGCATCCTCAACCGGTCAGTCAGGACCTTGGCGGAAATGCCGTCGATCAGCCGCCGCAGCTCGCTATGGCGGGTCGGGCCATTGTGGCTCAGGACCCAGAGAATGTGGGTAGTCCATTGCCCCGACAGCAGTCGCAGGACTCGGTCAGCCGGGCATCCCCTGGGGATGGCGGCGGGTTCCAGACGGGCTTTGCTCACTGAGTTACCTGGTTACCAAATTATTCCTACTTTACCATGGTTACCTAGGTGGGATAGACTGCCGATAGCGGATCTTCTCTGTCGTCGCAGCCCCTGGAGCCTTGAACCCATGTCGAGCAAGCTTGAACTTCTTACTCCGAAAAACTGCCAGCTGATCTTCATCGACCATCAGCCGCAAATGGCCTTCGGGGTGCAGTCGATCGACCGGCAGACCTTGAAGAACAATACCGTCGCGCTGGCCAAGTCCGCCCGGGTATTTGAGGTGCCGACCGTCATCACTACGGTCGAAACCGATGGCTTCTCCGGCCACACCTACCCCGAGCTGCTGGCGGTTTTCCCCGAGCATCCGATTCTCGAGCGGACCTCGATGAACTCCTGGGATGACCAGAAAGTTCGGGACGCACTGGCCGCCAATGGACGCAAGAAAGTGGTGGTTTCCGGCCTCTGGACGGAGGTCTGCAACAACAGCTTTGCCTTTTCGGCCATGGCGGAAGGCGGCTATGAGATCTACATGGTCGCGGATGCTTCCGGCGGAACCACGACCGAAGCGCACGACTACGCCATGCAGCGCATGATTCAGGCCGGCGTGATCCCGATGACCTGGCAGCAGGTGCTGCTGGAATGGCAACGCGACTGGGCGCGAAAGGAGACTTACGACGCCACCCTGGCCATCGTCAAGGAGCATTCGGGCGCCTATGGCATGGGCGTGGACTATGCCTACACCATGGTGCACAAGGCAGAGCCGCGGGTGAAACACGGGCCTCGGCTTGATCCAGTGCCGGCCAGTTAGCCATCCCTGTTTCGATAACGCGGCGCAAGCGGCAGGCTCGGCGCTGACGCCATGGGCCCTGTCCACGTCGGTGCTGGCTCGACATTGACAAAGGCTTTGTGATGGCCGATACGATTCTGATCAACGGCAAGATTGCCACCCTCGATTCGAAGCGGCCGCTGGCCGAGGCGCTGGCTGTTCGTGACGGCCTGGTGCTGGCGACGGGCACGACCAGTGAGGTCATGCGCCTGCGGGAAGATCACTCAACGCTGATCGACCTGGGCGGTCGCCGGGTCATTCCGGGCCTGAACGACAGCCATACCCACCTGATTCGAGGTGGGCTCAACTACAACATGGAACTGCGTTGGGAAAACGTGCCGTCGGTGGCCGATGCGCTGAGGATGTTGAAGGCGCAGGCCGAGCGCACGCCTGCGCCGCAGTGGGTCAGGGTGGTCGGTGGCTGGTCGGAGTTTCAGTTTGCAGAGCGCCGGATGCCGACCCTGGCCGAGATCAACGCTGCCGCGCCGGACACCCCGGTGTTCATTCTCCATCTGTATGCGCGGGCCTTGCTCAATCGCGCCGCGCTGCAGGTTCTCGGATTCGACAGGAACACGCCCAATCCGCCCGGCGGCTTGATCGAGAAAGACAGCGCCGGCAATCCAACCGGCCTGTTGATTGCCCGGCCTTCCGCCTTGATCCTGTACTCGACCCTGGCACGCGGGCCGGCCCTGGCCCTCGACGATCAGATCAACTCGACCCGGCATTTCATGCGTGAGCTCAACCGCCTGGGCATCACCAGCGTGATCGATGCCGGCGGCGGTGGCCAGAACTATCCGGAGGACTACCAGGTCATCCAGCATTTGCACGATCAAGATCAGTTGACGGTGCGCATCGCCTACAACCTGTTTGCCCAGAAGCCTGGTCAGGAACTCTCGGACTATGAGCGCTGGGTCGAAATGACCGAGCCGGGCGCGGGCTCATCGTTCCTGCGCATGAACGGGGCCGGCGAGAACCTGACCTGGTCCGCCGCGGACTTCGAGAATTTTCTGGAACCCCGGCCGGATCTTGTGCCAACCATGGAAGCGGAGCTCGAGGACATCGTGGCGCTGCTGGCTGAGCGCGAGTGGCCGTTTCGGATTCATGCCACCTATGACGAGAGCATCGATCGTTTTCTGACCGTGTTCGAGCGGGTCAACCAGCGCCAGCCGTTCAAGGCGCGCTTCATCATCGACCATGCCGAGACCATCAGCGATCGGAACATCGAGCGCATCAAGGCGTTGGGCGGCGGCATCGCGACCCAGCATCGGATGGCCTTTCAAGGCGAGTACTTCGTCGAACGCTATGGTGCCGAGGCCGCGCGTCAAACTCCCCCCCTTGCCAGAATGCTGGCGATGGATGTGCCGGTTGGCGCCGGCACCGACGCGACCCGGGTGGCGTCTTACGACCCCTGGGTCAGTCTGTACTGGATGACGACGGGGCAGACCGTGGGTGGTCTGGCGCTGTATTCAGAGGACAGTCTGCTGGATCGTGAAACGGCATTGAAGCTGTGGACGCAGGGCTCGGCCTGGTTCTCCGGCGACGATAAGGTCAAGGGCAGCCTGGCGCCTGGCCAGTACGCCGATCTGGCCGTGCTTTCGGCCGATTACCTGACAGTGGAGGCGGCCGATATCCGCGGCATCCATTCCGTCTTGACCATGGTGGGTGGCAAGATCGTGCATGGTCAGGGCGAATTCGACGAGCTTGCCCCGCCGATGCCGCCGGCCAGCCCCGCATGGACGCCGGTCAACACCCAGGCCAGCCCCGGCATGCGCGCTGACGGCGCGCCAAAGGCTCATGACAGAAGCTGCCACGATGACTGCCGGCAGGCTTGCAGCCTGCATCGGCATGATCACGGAATCGCCTGGCGGCAGCCGATTCCAGCCCGAGACCTGAAGGCGTTCTGGGGCGCTCTGGGCTGCTCCTGCTTTGCGTTCTAGACTTCCTTGAGCGCACCGGCCGGTACCGCGGTTTCCGCCTGGAGCCCGTTCCAGTTCAGGGCCTTTAGCCTGCTGTGGGTCGCCACGCTGATCTCCAATATCGGCACCTGGATGCAGGATGTCGGCGCGGGCTGGCTGATGACGACCTTGAGCCCGTCGCCGGCCATTGTTGCGCTGGTCCAATCAGCCACCACGGCGCCGATCTTCCTGTTCGCCTTGTTCGCCGGCGCGCTGGCCGATCGAATCGACAAGCGCTGGTTCCTGATCATCATCAACTGCCTACTGGCCTTGATCGTCACCGTCATGGCCGTGCTGACGGCGCTGGGCTTGATGACGCCAGCGCTGCTGCTGGCGTTTACCTTTGCCGTTGGCACCGGGGCGGCCTTCATGGCACCCGCCTGGCAGGCGATCGTCCCAAGCCTGGTGCCGCGCGAAAATCTGCAGCCGGCCATCGCGCTGAATTCCATGGGGATCAACATCAGCCGCGCCATCGGCCCCGCCCTGGCCGGAGCGCTGATCGTGGGGGTCGGCCTGGCGGCGCCTTTTGCGGTGAACGCAGCGAGCTATCTGGTCATTCTTGCGGCACTGCTGCTTTGGAAGCCGCCGGCGGCACCGCAACGACAGCTGCCGCCCGAGCCCCTGCTCGGCAGCATGCTGACCGGCCTGCGCCATGCCGCCCACAATGGGCCGCTGAAGGCCACGCTGATTCGGTCCTTTGGTTTCTTCAGCTTCGCCAGCGCCTATTGGGCGCTGTTGCCGCTGGTGGCCCGTGCCCTGCCTGGCGGCGGTGCTGAAATCTATGGCTTGATGTTGACGGCGATAGGTGCAGGCGCGGTTTCCGGCGCCTTGCTGCTGCCTCGAATCCGCGCCCGTCTTGATGCCAACTCGCTGACCGGCCTCGGCACGGTCATTACGGCTGTCGCGATGGCCATGCTGGGTCTGGCCGATAGCAACAGCCTTGCCCTGATGGCCTCGGTATTGGGTGGGCTGGGCTGGATCGCGGTTCTGACCAGTCTCAACGTCTCGGCGCAGACCGCCCTGCCCAACTGGGTGCGCGCGCGCGGGCTGGCCATTACTCTGATGGTGTTCTTTGGCTGCATGGCTGTGGGTTCGGCGGCCTGGGGTCAGGTGGCCGCCGCAGCTTCGATATCGACCGCCTTGCTGATCGCGGCGGCCGGCGCCGTGGTCGCCATCCCGCTAACCTGGCGCGCCCGCCTGGCTCAGGGCGAGCAACTGGACCTGTCACCGGCCATGAGCTGGGCCGATCCTGTGGTTTCTCCGGACTTCGAGGGGCATCTCGACCGTGGACCTGTGGTCGTCATCATCCGCTACGAAATCGAGAAGGCGGATACCGGCGCTTTCCTGCGGGCCATCCATGAACTGTCAGGCGAGCGTTTTCGCGATGGTGCACATGATTGGGGGGTTTATCAGGATGCCTCAGAGCCGCGCATCTGGATGGAGTCGTTCATGGTGTCCAGCTGGTCGGAGCATCTGCGCCAGCATCAGCGCGCCACCCGGCACGATGCCGATGTCCAGCAGCGGGTGCGCCAGTTTCATCGGGGGCTGACGCCGCCCCGGGTTGAACATTTTCTGGCGCCCTCGTACAAGGCGCGCGCGTGATTGGCCACTGGGCCCTCTGGCCCGAATGAATGGCTGAGTCCTGTACGTAATGATCAAGCAAATGTGTTGACGGAGTCTTGAATGATCGTGATCAGAGACCGCAATTCACGCGGACGCAGTCAGCTCGGCTGGCTCGACAGCTACCACACCTTTTCGTTTTCCCACTTCCACGATCCCCGATACATGGGCTTCGGTGCGCTGCGGGTGATCAATGACGATCGCGTCGCGCCGGGCGCCGGCTTCGGCGCCCATCGTCATTCGGACATGGAAATCATCTCCTATGTCCTGGAGGGCGCGCTGGAACACAAGGACAGTATGGGCAACGGCTCGATCATTGTGCCTGGTGACGTCCAGCGCATGTCGGCCGGGACTGGCGTGACCCACAGCGAATACAACCCGTCCAGCAGCTCGCCGGTGCATTTCCTGCAGATCTGGATCATTCCGGACGAACAGGGCATACCACCCGGCTACGAGCAGCGGCGCTTCGAGCCCGATGAGCTCAAAGGTCGCTTGCGGCTGATCGCCGATCGAGCGGGTAGCGACGGCGCGGTCAAGGTTCACCAGGATGTCAAGATGTTCGCCGGTGTCCTGAACCCAGGGGAGCCTGTGACCTACCACATCGAAGCCGGTCGGCGGCTGTGGCTGCATCTTGCCCGAGGCATCCTGCGTCTGAACGGTGACGAGTTGCGCGAGGGAGATGGCGCGGCCATCGTCGATGAAAGCCGGATCGAGCTCGACACGGATATCGAGGCGGAGGTTCTGCTGTTCGACCTGGCCTGAGGCTTATTGAGCCGGCGTGCCCACTGGCATGCCGGTTCAATGACCGCAGGAAGCCCCGCGCCAAAGTCTGCTTGACGAGAGCTTCAGGGCAGTTGAAAGCGATCCCGGAACAGCGGCGGGTCGTATTCGTAGGCACCCAGATCGACCGCACTGCCCTGGATGCGCGGCGCGCCACCCAAGTCAGTTGTTATACCGCTGACGTAAGTATCGAAGCCGACGTCGATGGCCGGCGAGCCATCGCGCAGGCGCAAATTGCCCGCGGTTTGCGGCGCCAGCTCGGGCGCGGGTGCCAGTTGAAAGCGCGGGTTGTTGAGCGGGTTGTTGCCGTTGAGGTTGCCCGTGCCGGGCGGATTCCAGG
Source organism: Gammaproteobacteria bacterium (assembly GCA_050485825.1). Taxonomy (GTDB): domain Bacteria; phylum Pseudomonadota; class Gammaproteobacteria; order Xanthomonadales; family Wenzhouxiangellaceae; genus Wenzhouxiangella. Next base: position 90,932 of record JBJHCC010000004.1, on the reverse strand, counting down.
ACTGGACCAGGCTGTAGCTGATGGTCATGGGCGTGGTGTTGTCATGCCGTATGGAGGCGCTGAGGGTACCCACGCCCGTGTCGTCCTGATTGTTCCAGATGATGACGTTGCGCAGCTCGGGCAGGCCGCCGTCGCTGACGGAGGTATTGCGGATGGCGCCGCCGGAGGTGGCCCGATTGCCGCTGAAGGTGACGTTGGTCAGAAGCGGCTGGCTGCCGGAGGTATTGAACATCCCGCCGCCGCTGCCGCCAAGCTGGGCGCGATTGCCGAGGAAGGCCACGTTGGTCAGTTCAGGGTCGCTGGTTTGCTGGTTGTACAGGCCGCCGCCATGGCTGGTGCTGCTGTTGCCGGCGAACAGGACGTTCAGCAGGATGGGGCTGCTGGCGTTGGTGTTCTTCATGGCGCCGCCTTCGCCGGCGCTGTTGGCGATGAACTGGACGTCTTCCAGCCGGGGATTCGAGGCGAAATTGCGCTGACCACCACCGCCGTCACTCGCCTGGGCGGTGTTGTTCTCGAACAGGACGCGTTGGTAGCTGGCGTCAACGACATTCTGGTTGAACACCCCGCCGCCGGAAGACGTCGCCAGATTGCCGTCGATCACGACATCAATCAGCACATGCTCGCCACCGACAGTCGCCGTGGTCAGATTGAAATTGTAGAGGCCACCGCCGACGCTGGCACGATTGGCGCTCAGCCGCACGCGGGTCAGGTGGACTTCGCCGCGCTCGTTGTAAATGCCGCCGCCACGATTGGCCGGCGATCCAGCCGTGGCCACGCCATGACGAATGGTCAGGTCCTCAAAGCGGGCGACGATACCCTGCGGAACCCGGACCACCCGGCTGCTGGCCATGCCGGGTTCGGGGTGAGCCTGGATGATGGTCAAGGCCTGCCCGGCCCCGGCCAGGGTCAGCGGCCGCGGAATCTCGATCGACTCGGTATAGGTACCGGCCGCGATCACGATGCGGTCATCGTTGTTGGTTTGAGTGATCGCATAGCCGATGGTCGCGCAGGCCTGCACGCTGCAGTTGCCGGTATCGCTGCCGCCGGGGCTCACCAGGCGATCGGTGGCGAGCAGAGCGGCCGACGGCATCAGCAGCGCGCATGACAGCACGATACGATAGGCGGCTGAGCTGAGCATGGGGTTCTCCTGGCAGTGCTATCCCATGCGCGTGAAAACGTCGGACCGAGGCAAAAGCGAACAGCCGCGCTCTGACGCCCTCCGAGTCACAAATTTACCGCTGGCCTGAAGCGCCTGGACCTATCTTCGCTGCTTTGCTGCTCTGCGACCCAGTAGGTTTTGCGATCCTGGGCGACAGGGCAGCTTACCGAACACCGCTCTGTAGCCTGAATGAGGGCTCAGCCTGCTGGTGAGCGATCGAAATCGGCTGCCGAGTGGCGCTCGCGAACCCGGGTGTGATCCGGGCCTGAGGGGCGGTTGACGCGAATGCCGCGCGCGACCGCCGGGCGGGCGTCCAGGGCTTCGGCCCAGCGCAGCACGTGCCGGTAGTCCTTCACCTGCAGAAACTCGGCGGCCTCGTACAGCCGGCCCAGCACCAGCTGGCCGTACCAGGGCCAGATGGCGATGTCGGCGATGCTGTAGTCGTCGCCGGCGATGAATTCGCGCCCTGCCAGTTCGCGGTCCAGCACGTCGAGCTGGCGCTTGGCCTCCATGGCAAAGCGGTCGATGGCGTATCTGATCTTGATCGGCGCGTAGGCATAGAAGTGGCCGAATCCGCCGCCGAGATAGGGCGCCGATCCCATCTGCCAGAACAACCAGTTCAGGCATTCGGTCCGGGCGTGACCGCTCGGCGGCAGGAAGCGGCCGAACTTCTCGGCCAGGTAGAGCAGGATGGCGCCGGATTCGAATACCCGGACCGGTGGGTCGACGCTGTGGTCGGCCAGTGCCGGAATCTTGGAATTCGGATTGATCGCCACGAATCCCGAGCCGAACTGCTCGCCCTCACCGATATTGATCAGCCAGGCATCGTATTCGGCCTCCTCGATGCCGAGCGCCAGCAGTTCCTCGAACAGGATGGTGATCTTCTGTCCGTTCGGTGTCCCCAGGGAATAGAGCTGGTGCGGATGCTTGCCGACCGGCAGAGCTTGCTCATGGGTGGCGCCGGCCGTGGGCCGGTTGATGCTGGCGAACTTGCCGCCCATGTCGGGATCGGGCGTCCAGACGCGTGGCGGGGTGTAGTCAGGCTTATCGCGGTTGTCGCTCATTGGGGGGTTGTTGATCCGGCAGGCCAGGGCGCAGTATAGGCGCCGTCAGTGTGCAGGTCGGCGCCCGGGCCGGCGAAGGCAGTGACCCCGGGATCGCGTCGAATTCGTTCATTCGATCAGTCATCACGAGTCCCTGTCATGTCCAGCGAAGTGCGAGGTTCCCTGCCGCAGTCGGCTCGTCACGAGGCCATCGACGCCCTGCGCGGCTTTGCCGTGCTGGGCATTCTGATCGCCAACATGGAATCGCACAGCCGGCACTTCATGCTCTCGGCCGAGCGCCAGGCCGGCCTGGCGCTGGCGTCCTTCGATCCCTGGGCCGAGTTCCTGTTGGGCTGGCTGTTCCAGGGCAAGTTCTACGCCCTGTTCTCGCTGCTGTTCGGGCTCGGATTCGCCATCCTGATGGAGAGTGCCGCGCGGCGCGGCGAGCCCATTGCGCCGGCCTACCGGCGACGGCTGGGCGTGCTGGTGGCGATCGGCCTCGCCCATACCCTGATCTGGCTTGGCGACATCCTGCTGCTGTATGCCCTGCTGGGCTTCGCCCTGCTGCTGTTCCGCAATCAGTCGCTGCCGCGCCTGCTGATCTGGGCCGGCATCTTCCTGGCGCTGCCGGTGCTGCAGTACCTGTTGATGTGGCTGCTGACCGAGCCACGCGCGCCGAGCACGCCGGAGCAAACCGCGGAATGGGCGGCCTTCATGGAACAGGTTCAGGTCGCGATGTCGACGGGCAGCCTGGGCGAGTGGTTTCAATACAATCTGGGCGGCGCGATCATGGGCCGCTGGCCGGAGCTGTTGTTCACCGGCCGGCCGTTCCGGGTACTCGGCCTGTTTCTGATCGGCTTCGCCATCGGCCGCTCCGGCTGGCTGGAAAAGCTATCGTCCCAGCGCCAGGCTCTGAAGCGCGTGCTGGTCTATGGTCTGGCTATCGGCCTGCCGATCAATGCCCTGCGCGCCGGTTTCGGTGACACCGCCGCCTATTACGATCTCGAAGCCTCCGGGCTCTGGTATTCGCTGCTGGTGTCGGTCGGCGTGCCCAGCCTGGCCCTGGGCTATGCCGCCGGCTTTCTGCTGCTGGCCCAGCGCTTGGCCTGGCCGGTGAGCTGGCTGGCCCCGGTCGGGCGGATGGCGCTGAGCAACTATCTGCTGCAGACCGTATTCGGCCTGCTGCTGTTCTCGACCTTGGGGCTTGGCCTCGGCGGCCAGGCCAGCCTGACCGGCGGTGTTCTGATGGCGCTGCCGATCACGGTCGTGCTGCTGCTGTGGAGCCCGCTCTGGTTGTGCCATTTCCGCCAGGGCCCGGCCGAATGGGCGTGGCGCTCGCTGGCCCGCGGCCGGCGCCAGCCGCTGCGAAAGCTGGTCACGCCAGTGCCGCCCTGAGTAGGTCTAGCCGGTTTGGCTCAGGAGGACATGGCGATCTGCCAGCCCGGTCGCTGTACCGCCGGCAAGAATGGCGTCATGCGGCACCAAGGCGTAGCGCCAAGGCTTTCCGCCCGCATGCCCGGCGGCATGTTGGCTGGCATGCTGACACCAGAGGGTGGCAGCTCTTGCCTTGGCCTGCACGTCTGGATCCTCGATTTCCGATCTGGCCTTCGGCTCAAGCAGTAGTTTTTCCCGAACCGTCTCGACCACAAAATCAGGCTCATAGGCGCGGCCGTTCTTCCATTCGATCTGAAATTGGCCGGGTGCGGGCTTCATCCAGCGCAGGACTTCGTTGTCGTCCTCCAACAGAATCGCCAGCCGCTGCTCTCCTTCGGCCGACTGAAAACGCTGCAGGTCGTAGCAGCACTTTCGGAACCCCCCGAATACGAGCGAGCGAATGCTTTCGCCCCTGGCAACAGCTTGCCGGAATGGTCGAGGTACCTGGCCGGCAGGCAGGCTGAAATTCAGCGGGCGCAACAGGCTGAACCCACGGGTGATTCTGGGCACATAGTCGCTTGGCGTTTCCCACAGATGCTGCTGCATTTGCGACCAAATGAACTCGGCCAGCTGACGCCGGTAGTAGATCAGCACGTTCTCAACAGCGGTCTCGTCGGGGAGATATTCACGCAGTCGGGCCACGACTTGGCGAGCCAACTTGTACAGCAGCTCGGCGTGGGCGTCGTAATCGATTTCGTCGCGATCGATCAACCGGGCGACGATGTAATCTTCCGGCCGCTGCTCGCGCGCAGTCTGCCCGCGCCAGCCGACCAAGTCGCGCGCATTATCGCTAAGCTGCTGCACCACCAACTGCTCTGAGACGGGCGGATAGGCGATTCGGGACAGCTGGGCCAAGTCAAAATCTCGGAACCCGAAGGTAACCTCACGCGTTGGAATGAGCACCACATTCGGAATCTCGATGGTCAGCTCCGCAACTGCCTGAGTGACCCGGTTGACTACCCGGGCAACACGTTTGTCAAGGTCGGCTTGCTCGGGATCGAGGCTGAGCGCGACTTGCCTCGGCTGCATCAGCGCCGTCACTTCCTCGGCCACCTTGGCACGGATCTCAGGCGTGGTGAGCTCGGCTAGCGACGGCAGCCGCTCATACCGCTGGACGACCCGAAAGGCTTCGCGCGCAATTTCCTGGTCTGCCGGATCGGTAATGCTGTAGGCGCCGACCTCGTCGGACTGCATTGAGGCGATATCCGTGCCACCAATGTGAGAAGTCTCGCCAGTCAGCGCGCTGTAGACCCCCGACAGGGCCACACCAGCCTGCGGCGCGCGCTCGGGCACATCGCCGCCTTCACCGATATAGACCCGTTCACGGATAATGGAATCTTCTTCGCCGGCGCGGTCGATGATTTCGCGGAAACGATCATGGGCCACGATGGTTAACCGGTCGATAGCCGCCACGCCGGTGCGCTTGCCATAGGGGAGACGAAGCCCGCGCCCCAGCGTCTGCTCGGTCAGAATGTCAGAGGCCGACGCGCGCAGCGGTACGATGGTGTAGAGGTTGCTCACGTCCCAGCCTTCCTTAAGCTTGTTGACGTGTATCACCACCTCGGTCGAATCATCTTTCTCGACATCGAGCAGGCGCTGCATCGCCTCATCGGACTCCTCACCGCGCAGGGCGGAATGGACCTCGATCACCCGATCGCGATAACGCCCTTCAAAGAAGCCATTGGACGCCATTAGTGCTCGAACCCGCGCCGCATGCGCGGTGTCCTGCGCCACCACCAGCATAAAGGGCTTGACCCGGCGCTGGCCCGTCTGCCCGGCGTAGGTTTCCAGCTCGACTTTGACATACTCATGGTAGCGAATACCGTCCTCCAGCTTGATTCGCTCCAGCTCGTCGGCCGAAACGGAGGCCGGATCAAAGTCCTTGCGGGTCGCCACCGCCGGTTCCTTGACCAGGCCATCGGCCAGCGCCGCGCCCAGTCCGTAGCGGTAGATCACATTGCGAAACGGCTGCGACCGGGCACCGATGGTTTTCGGCGTGGCGGTCAGCTCCAGGCCCAGAATCGGGCGCAGTTCGGCAATTGCCCGAGCGCCGGCGCTGGCCCGGTAACGGTGCGCTTCGTCCATCAGCAGCACCAGATCGTCGAGACCCGCCAGATAGTCAAAGTAGCTCTCGCCAATGTACTCCTGCAAGCGCTTCATCCGGGGCGCATTGCCGCCGCGGACCTCGGTATTGATCTTGGATATGTTGAAGATGTTGATTTGAGCAGCCGTTTGCGCGCCGAATAGCTGAGGGCTCCACGTCATCGACGCAACAGCCTCGGTGCGCACGCCAACGCCGGTCTCATAGTTCTCGCCGGTGATCAGGACCGGCGGCGACTGCGCAAACCAGGTCACACCCTTGAACACATACTTCGGGCTGGCTGGATCGAAATCTGACTTCAACTTTTCATAGATGGTCAGATTGGGTGCCAGCACGAAGAAGTGCCGACTTTTGCCGGTGGCATACAGATAGGCGATAAAAGCGCCCATCAGCCGGGTCTTGCCCACGCCGGTGGCCAGGGCAAAGCACAAAGAGGCGAACTCGCGCTCGAAATCTTCAACATGCGGAAACACCGCCTGGACCGCAGCCAACTGCGCCGCAATATCGGCATCCTTGCCCAACTCGATCCGCTCCAGCACCTCAGCCAGAATCTCCAGCGAATGTGCCTGCGGCTGGCGCAGGCTCATGCGGGCGCAAAGCTGGCGGACTTCGCGGCTCATTCAGAAGGCACTCGCATGGGATCTGCAGCAGGTATGATGAGCCGAAGCGCCAAACGATCCACTTGCTCGTAATGCACGGGCAGCCCCGAGTGCTCAAGTGTCGACTTCTCAATAATCTCCACCCCTGCACCTCGAACATCCATCAAGGTTCTGCGCTCCACCCGCGCCTGATAGGATTCGGGCACAGGGATATATCGCGCGAACATGCTGGCCAACAATTCATTACGTGGCAGGGAAAGGCTTCTCATGCTTTCGAGGGTCATCGAATTCGGCAGCGCCCCTGGTGACACAATCTCCAGCCGGTCGGCGTAAAGGAACACGCGGACAGGCATCGCAGTCATCGAATAGTCGCGATGAGCTACGGCGTTGACTATGGCTTCGAACACCGCGCGCTCGGCGAACTGCGGCACATCGACACGCTCTGGCTCCTTCCGGGCAGCGACCTTCATATTTTTACGCACGAATGCCAGGCTATCCAATATCTGAGCATCGACCGGGCCCGTGAAGTCCGCCGCATCCACCTGATCTGCAGGGTCGTTCTCGAGCCCGCGATGGGCGACGGCCTGGACCCAGGCACCCCTGACCCAATGCCGGGGTTCTCGCGCACATAGCAGCACGCCAAGCACGGTTGGACGAATAAGGCCCGAGTGCTCGCGAACCAAATGCAGTCTGCGCATTTGCACTTCCGGGGCACCCTGGCCGGCGACCAGGTAGCGCTCACACAGCTGCGGATCAAGGTCCGCAAAAGTTGCTGTGTGCACAATTTGCTCCTCGAATCGAATCAGCCCCACCTGACTGCGCTGCTGAAGCAGCCGGGCAAGCGCCTCTTGTGTCATCGGGCGTTTACCATGAACACTTCTGTCGAAGTGCCCACCCGGACTGCGATGTACTTCGATGCTGGGCGGAATATTCAGGCGGATCAGCGCCTTTTGCTGACCACTGTCATCCTCAGCCTCGAAGATGACCGACACGAGTCGGGGCGGGCCCTTGATGCGGTCATTGACGATTCCATCAAGCCATTGCTGAACGGCCGCCAGACGAGCACGGGGTATGCCGAGGATGCGGCGAGTGCCATCATCCACACCCAGTACGAGAACGCCTCCATCGCGGCTATTGGCAAAGGCGGCAATCTCATCCGCCAACCCATCAGGACGCGGATCGCTGGGCCGATCGCTATCGCCGCGAAACACCAATTGCTTTAACTCCAGATGCGAATCCTCACCCAGCGCAATTTTCTGGATCAACTCTTCATTCGAGAGCTGCCAGCTCATTCCAGCTCCTCCAGCATCTTCTTGTAGCGCATGCGCAAGGCACGTTCGCCGCCTTCCATAATCCGGCAAATGGCTTTTCTAGTGCCGCGATCAGAAACCGCGCCGACACCCTCCGGGTCAAGCTCGATTTGCCCATTGCGGAAGCGCATGGGAACTACCCACTCGGCATCGCCGTTGACAACCACGTTCGGATTGTGGGTGACGATGATCAACTGTCGGCGGGTTTTGTTGCGCCTGATCTGATCAACCACCAGCTCCATCACCATGGCGTTGTCCAGATCATCCTCGGGCTGGTCGACGATCAGCGGTTCATCGCCGAAGCTGAGCAACAGCGCCAGTACTGCGGCGGACTTCTGCCCCGCGGAAGCCTTGTCAACCGAGCGCCAGCTGTTTTCCTGGCGGAAGGCGAGGTCCAAACCATCTTCAGGGAACCAGGCGAGCAGCTCATCCAGGTCGCGGTCGCTCAGCTTGGTTTCGATATGCTTGCGGAGCTTTCCATTAATAGGCTCACCAAGCAGGTCTGTATGGCGCTGCGGCTCAAGCCGCATAGCAAGAACTTCCTTCTTGAGGGTGGACAGCTCTTCGACAAAACTCAAGGCTGGGCTTGAATACAAACGCGCCATCACCCCGCGAGACACATCACCCTCAAGTGGTTCATAGATATCGGTTGTAAACGCCGTCGGTTGCTTGATCAACTCACGAAAGGAGTGACTGGCATCGCTCGCCGAGCCGAAAGCCCTGAGTGTCAGGCGAATACGGTCGCTGGCGTTTTGATTGATCGTGTCGATAAACCGACTGCGACGCTCAGTGATCTCTTGCCGCAGTGCAATCAGTTCATTCAGGGCTTTTTGTGCCTGCTCTTCATAGCCGCGCTGCTCGGCGAGCCTTTCGTCGAGGCGCTGGAGCTGTTTTTGCAGCGACTGCTTGCGTGCGACCAGGCCGGCATATTGATCCGGTGAATCCACGCCCTGTGCCTTTAGGGTGTCCAGCAAGGCTGTATAGGCCGCCTGCGCGCGGGTGATTCGGTCCTGCAGCGGGAGCGCCTCGAATTTCGCTTGGGCGGTTCCCACCGTTTCTTGCAGCCGCTCTATGGTCTGCTGGATTTCCTTGAACCCCTGCCGCAGCGAGGCTTCGATCTCTGCCACGGCCTGGAGGAATGCCGCCTCTTCCGGGTCTTCGGGATCGAAGCCCTCAAAGTCGATACGGATAAACAGATCAGAGTCATTGGCGGCTATCTGGACAACTTCCAGATCGCGCTGCCACTGCTGGATCAGATTTTGCTGGACCGACTGCTGCTGTCGAGCGCGCTGATAGTCTTTCAGACTGTCAGCATGATGCGACAACTCCAGGGCTTTGAGCTTGCGTTCGGTCTCGCGCAGCTCCGCCTCTACGTTGGGCCGGTTGCTCAAGTCCGGCATCAGTTGGCGGGCCTGGGCTCGCAGAGCGAAGAAGCGCTGCCTGGCCTCTTCATCGCGCCGCTTCCACTCGGCTTGATTGACTTCAGGTGTGCGATCAATCAGCTTAAGAAGGAACCTTCGTTGTTCGGCCAAAGCGAAGATCTGCTTCTGGCTTAAAATCGTCGCGGGGAAGCGCGCGCGTACATACTTATCGCTAATCGCCTCCGGAACCGCTGTCCACTGACCTTCCGACCACTCCTCAACCGCTGTGAGCCCGGCGGCTTGCCCCCAAGTCAACTTGAGACGCGCTTCATCCTTGCCGAGCATCAGCTCTAGATATGAGTTTGACAAGAGCGCACCGCTTTGCCGGCCATCATCTGGTGTAGCAAAGCTCTTGAAGGTGTCGGCAATTTGTCTCAGCGCGCCATCTGACTCGCCCAACAAATGAACATCCTGGCGCAGAGCGATTCGCAGCAGTTCGACGATGGAAGACTTGCCCGTTCCGCGGCCGCCAATGATGGCGTTGAACCAGGGGTTGAAGCGGACGGTAAGTGGTCCGATGTTTGGATCGCGGCGGCGACTCAAGTTCGATGCGCTGAGCTCACCGAGCCATAGCGCCGGCGTGGTGTTCCTTTCCGGAGCGCCAGTGTCGTAGCGCTCGACGCTACCGTCAGGGTCCAGCAATGCCAGCCGCAGCGCACTAAGACCCGGGCGGTTCATCTTGACCCAGGTGCTGGCTGAGTCAACTTCTTCCGGCTTATGCGCATCTGAGCCTGCCACAATGGCAACACGCTTGCGCAGGGCCGGTAGGTGACCGCCAATGCCAGGGCTGGCTTCATCCACCAGCTGCGCCGCATCAATCTGTTTGAGAATAGCCGCCAGCGTTCGCGGCTTGATCCTTGGCTTGTAGACCAGCTCACCGCTCGGAGCCTTAGTGGCTTGTGCCTCATACAAGCCGTTTTTCCGATCAATGTGCGCCGCGATCACCAGGCCACCTTCGCGGCGAACCGCCTCAATGGTGTCCAGCGCGCTTTTCCCGCATTGTTTCTCATGGTTTCTGCCCGCTTTCGGGCAGTTAACGCGAATCAGCACGCGCCTGATGCTGTCCACCGGCTCGTTGATATCGAATAGCGCCAGCAGGTGCAGGCCTTCGGCCGTGGTGATCTCGACACCGGGAAACAGGGTCAAGGGCCGGTAGTCCGGGTGCTTGGGTTGTTTGGCATCCAAGGCAGCAAGCGCGGCGCGCAGGCTGTCGATCTGATCGCCGCAATTGTGGTCGGTAATGGCGACACAGTCGATGCCGGCGCGCATGTAGTCCAGCAGCCATTCGCGATCAGCGCGGGAACGATCGCCGCGATAGTCGTCAGACGCTGGCGTGTGATTGTGGAAGTCAAAGCGCCACCAGCGTGCGCCGGGGAAGTCGGTCATGACTTGTCTCCTGGGGCGAATAGATCGCCGGTGGTGCCTTTGGCGGGCTTGCTCTTGCGGCCGGTTTTGGGCTGGGCTGCTTTGGGTTCGGCTTGGTCTGGTTCTGGCGCGGGCGGCAGTTCGGCGATGCGCAGGGAGTAATCGTCGCGGCCCCATTCGCAGCGCTGGAGTACGGTCTGGGGGATTTTCTGGATGGTGAGGTTGGGGAAGGCGTCGGGGTCGGCGCGGAAGGCTTTGCAGCAAATCAGCAGGGTGCGATCTTCGCCGACGTCTTCGCTCAAGGCGCGCAGCTGCTCGTGGGTGAGCGAGGCGGTGGTGACGTAGAGAAAATCGGACTCAGATGCCTGGCCGTGCTGCCAATAGTGGCGGTCGCTGGGGGCATAGGTGTAGCCCATCAGTTTGCAGACGGCCTCGGCCAGCATTTCCGGCTGGTATTCGGGGTTGATGACCAGGTTGTCGAAGGCGTCTTCGCGCAGCAGCGAGGGCGCCAAGCGGTAGTAGCGGAAGCCGCCGCCGCCTTTCCAGTCGGTCGCGGCGGTGACGCCGCCGGGGTCCTCGCCGTCAATGACCTTGCGCAGGCGCGGCACGATATGGGTGTGGCAATGCTCGCCCAGCTCGACCATGATCCAGCGCCGGCCCATCTTGTGCGCGACGGCGCCGGTGGTGCCAGAGCCGGCGAAGGAGTCAAGGACGAGGTCGCCGTGCTCAGTCGCCAAGAGGAGCACTCTTTCAATAAGGCGTTCTGGTTTGGGTGTATCGAAAAAATCGCCTTCCACGAATGTTCGTACTTCTGCATTCGCCTCCCTCGTCGTTCCAACATCCGATGGAAACCAAAGGGACTCAGGGACTCGGCCTTGCTGGTCAGCGAGGTAGATCTTCCGAATTATTCTCGTCTCATCGTCCGAAAAAACGATTTTTCCTTCCGCCAATTCACGCTCAAAGGTTGCCCTACTGAAGCGCCACCCCTTCGGTGGATGACGAATTAATTTACCGCTTGGTGTTTCAATGTCATACATCAAGTTTCGACGCACCAATGAGTTCCTTACGTCGCCTGAACGCCATGCCCCACGGGGGTCATCATCTGGATTCGAATAATTGACGTTGTGTTGTTCTTGCCTGGGGAGGTTGAGCAACGCGAAGGACGAAGTCTTCTGATAGCAGAGCACGTAGTTGTGGTGCACGGAAAACTTCCCAGAGTATCCTTTCGATTGAACGCTGTGATTCCAAATGACGCACGCCAAGAAGTTGCTGCGCCCGAATATCTGGTCGCACAAGACCTTCAAATAGTGCGCTTCGTTGTCATCAATCGTGATCCAAATCGACCCATCCGGACTGAGCAGTTCCCGGAGCAGTTCCAGCCGATCGCGCATCATCGACAACCACAAGGAATGCTCCAGGCCGTCGTCGTAGTGGGTAAAGGCGCTGCCGGTGTTGTAGGGCGGGTCGATGAAGATGCACTTGACCTGGCCGCGAAACGCCTGCTCCAGGGCCTTGAGCGCGAGCAGGTTATCGCCGTGGATCAGCAGGTTGTCGAAGCGGTCGGTTTCGCTGACTCGGTGGCGGGCGTGGTAGCTCAGTTCCGGCTGTTCGAGCAGGATGCGCGGCTCCAGGCGCGGGCGCTCGTCCTTGCCGATCCAGTTCAGCTCCAGCTTTTGCGTGCGGCTCATCGGGCTTCAGTCACGTTCAGGGTCATCCTCGAAGCGCTCGCGGTCGCCCAAGCGGCCACGGGCCAGCGGACTGGTTCGCGGATCGGCGGCAAACAGGGTGACGCGCAAGGCGTTGTCGCCCAACATTTCGAATCTCGGTTCGCGTCCGGAGAGTTCAAGAGTGCGGGCGCGGATCAGGGGGACGCCCTCGCCGCGCTTCTCCATGACGCGCGCCCGGCCCACGGCTTCCACGGTAGCGGCGGCACGAGCCAGCAGATTGGTCAGCAGTTCATTGCGGGTGGCCGTGCGCAGGGCAATGGACTCGACTGACTGTGAGTTCGGCAAGGCACCGGGCGAGGTGATCTCCAGGCGATCGGCAAACTGATGCACCTGCACCGGCGCACCCGCCATGGAGTAGTCCCGATGCGCCACGGCATTGGCGATGGCTTCGAACACCGCTTGGGCGTCGAACTGCGGAACATCGATTCGCCCCAGATTCTTCCGCGCGCCCACATGCATATTGCGCAGAACGAAAGCGGTGGCGGCATTGATCTGCTGATCGAGCGGGCCGCTCAGATCGGCCGCGTCGTGCTGCTGCTCGGCATTGCGTTCTTCGCCAAGGTAGCGGACGCACTGCACGTAGGCGTGGCTTAGCCAATGCCGCGGGTCTTCGGTGGCCATCAGGCAGCCAGCCACGCTGACCCACTCGTCCCCTGGCTCGCCGTCTACCAGCAGTTTGAGCTTGCGGAGCCGCAACTCTGCGGGTTCTTCTGTGTTGCCGAGGAAGCGTGCGTAGAGTTCGGGCGAGAGATCGGACAGCCGGCAGCCCAGCACCGGCATCTCGTCGAACCCCAAGGTGCCGGCACGCTGGCGCGACTGCATCAGGCGCAGCAGCTCGTTGGGCGGCATGGCCACCTTGGTACTGCCCTGGCGGCGGAAGTAAGCCCCGTTGACGGCGTGGACGAACAGCGAGCGCGGAATGTCCACCACCAGGACGATGCGCTCCACCCCGCTCCGGTCCGGTACGGCCGTCCGCCGCAGGTAGATCACAGGCACAGGATCGATCCGGCCCTGGACGTTGGTCTCAACCCAGGTGCCGACGGTGTCGAGGTGGTCCAACTCGATCCCGAGCACCGCACGGCTCTTGTCGTCCACGCCCAGGATCAGGCGCCCCCCGATGGTATTGGCGAAGGCGGCAATTTCCTGGCACAGGCTCTCGGCGTTGGGGCCTTTGACCCTGCCGTCCTCGATGAGGATGCGCTTGAACTCGATTCGGCTGTCTTCGCCCAAGCGAATCTGCGACAGCAGGTCTGCAAGCTCTCTGGAGGTGCTCATGTCATGCCCTCCGTCAGCGTCCAGTCGACCTCGAACAGCAGTTCCACGCTATGCTGCATTCGCAAGGTCGCCTCGACGCGGTCCAGCAGTTCGTCCTGGCGCTGGTCGATTTTTTTTCGGTTCTCGTAGTAACTCAACATGGCCTCGTCCCGCTGAAGCTCCAGGCGCTTGATCTCTCGCTTGAGTCGCGCCTTTTCTTCCAGGGTGTCCAGTTTGCGCAGGCTGCGCTTGGCGTCGCGAATATCCAGATCCAGTTCGTCCACCTGGTGCTTGAGCAGCAGGCGCTGATCCTCGGCCCAGCGATCCAGGCGCTCGGATTCCTGCATAAACCATTCCTCATTGCGCTTGCCAGCCTCCGCCATCACCCGAGCGACTGCGGCGTCGAAGGCGGGCATGGCGCCATCTTCGGCCAGGCGTGACTGGGGCTCGAAGCGCGCCGGCACGGCCAGCAGTCGCTCGGCGGTGTCGTCGGGCAAGCTGCGACCATCACTGCAAACAGCGCTGCAGACCAGTTCCTCCAGGGTTTCGCTGGCGGTCTCGATAGTGACCAAGGCCACGCGCAGGCGGCCGTGACAGTCCAGCCACTGGCGGACGTCAGCCAGCTGAGCATCCAGGCCGGCATAATCGAAATGCAGGGTGCCGTCGGGCGTCGGCCGTGTGGCCGCCTGCCTGCATAGTTCGGCGCCCAAGCCGTGATCCGGGCGCAGCAGACCGGCATGCGCATCACGGGCCGGCGGCCAGCTGACGGCAAAGCGGCCCTCCTCGAGCTGGACCAGCTTGTCGCTGATACAGGCGGCGGGCCGCTCGGCCGCGACCAGGCGGATGAACTGCTGCTCGTACTGGTTCAACTGGCGCAGCATGCCCTCTCGCCGGGAACGTAGATTGCGGACTACATCCTCATCGAAGTGGTCCAGCAGTGCGCGGCGGGCACTGTCCTCGCGCCGCGCGATGCTCTCATCCAGTTCGGCCTGGAGCTCGGCGAACTCGGCCTCGATCTGGGCCGGGTCGCGACATTCCTGGTAGATCCGGTTGATGCGCTGCTCGATGCCCACGCCGGATTCGATGGCCCCGAGAATCTCGTCACTGGCGCCAAAAACGCCGTCAAACAGCTTGAACTTCTTGTCCAGCAGTTCGAAAACCAGTTCATCGGCCCGGTTTTTTCGGTTGACGAAGTTGACCACGACGACATCGCATTTCTGTCCATAGCGATGTACGCGGCCGATGCGCTGCTCCACTCGCTGTGGGTTCCAGGGCAGATCGTAGTTGACCAGCAGCGAGCTGAACTGCAGGTTGATGCCTTCGCCGCCCGCCTCGGTCGCAATCAGGATGTCGCGCTCGCCGCGGAAGGCTTCAACCAGCGCCGCCTTCATGTCCGCAGTGCGGGAGCCCGAGATCATGGCCGTGCCTTCGTGGCGCGCCAGCCAATCGGCATACAGGGCTTTGGAGTCAGTGTCGGCGTTGCTGCCGTTGAGCAACACGGTGCGGCCAGCGTAGCCGTTGGCCTCCAGCAGGCCGCGCAGGTAATCCTGGGTGCGGCGTGATTCGGTGAAGATCACCGCCTTGCGCTGACCGCCCAGCTTGTCGACCATCTCGAACGCCCGACTCAGCACCAGCAGCAGCGCTTCGCCTTTGCGATTGCTCTGAATGCGGCGCGCCAAATCGCGATAGCTGACCAGCCTTTCAATCTCTTGTGCGCGGCACAACAGCTCGGCCTGCAGCGACTCGCCGGACGGGTTGTCATCGTCGGGCGCATCAGCCTCGAGCTCATCGCTCAGCTCATCGGCGGTTTCGTAGTCCTCGATCTGTCTTGCGGTCAGCGCCTGGCTGTTTTCGAGGCGCCGGATGATGGTCTCCAGCGTATCGGCGATCGCAAAGCTGGAGGAGGCCAGAATCTTGCGCACCACCAGGGTCACCAGATGCCTGGCGGTCGGCTTGATCGCGAGTATCGAAGGGTCTTGAAGATAGGCAGAGACGAGCTGATAGAGCTCAAATTCCTCGTCGGACGGCGTGAAGTCCTGAGTGATGGAGAAGCGGCGGGTGAAATTGATGCCGCCTTCGGCCTGAACCTGGCGCCGCAGGGTTCGGTGGCAGATCGGGCGCAAGCGACGCTGGAGGTCGTTCAAGCGAGTTTCGGAACTCCTGCCCGCGGAGTACTGGATTTGGAAGGCCTGCTGGCTGCCGAAGAATTCGTCGCTGATGAAAGAGATGAGGCCATACAGCTCCATCAGGGAGTTCTGGAACGGGGTGGCGGTGAGCAGCACCTTGCGTCGATCCAGCAGTGCGTCGTTCAGTGCGGCTGCCCGTTTGGCGGCTGCCTTGCCCTTGTAGAGATTGCGCAGCTTGTGGGCTTCGTCGAGTACGGCCAAGTCCCAGGGCACGGCCGCCAGGAACTCTTGCTTGCTGGCAGCGAACTCGTAGGAGGCGATCACGATGGCGTCTTCGGCCTCGAAGGGGTTGCTTTCGCTGCTGCGGCGCCGCTCATTGAACGATTTGCTCTCCAGAATCAGCGACGGGAGCTGAAATTTCTCTTCAAGCTCCTGGGACCATTGCTTGCGCAGAGTAGCGGGAACGATCAGCAGGAGTTTCCGCCGCTTCTGCGCCCAGTACTGGGCTAGTACAAGCCCGGCTTCAATAGTTTTCCCCAGTCCAACCTCGTCAGCGAGCAGCACCCCGGCCGCCACCGGTGACTTCAGCGCAAACAGGGCTGCATCGACCTGGTGGGGGTTCATATCGACGCGCGCACCCGACAAGGCGCGCGCCACAGCGGCCTCGTCTCGGCTACGCAGGGTCAGCCAGTGCGAAAAGAATTTGCCCTGGTGATGGGAATAGCGGTAGGACCCCGAACTCCCAATGCGGCGCTCGCTCTCGATCAGTGTTGTTGGCTGCGGAGACATCAGAGTATCTAAGGCGGGCTGCTTCGAATCCTTGGGAGTATGCGGCTAAGAGTTGATTCCGCCAAACCATCATGGCGAATTGCGATCAAGAATTGCGAAGAATATCCCCCTGCGCTGCCCGTTCAAAGTATAGGGCCGCCGGTTATCTGTTTCCAGCTAAATCCAGATGCATTCGCCAATCGGGTCAAGCTGGCTGCTCAGTCAGGGATGCAGTCTGCCTAACTGAGCGAACCAGTCGAAGGCGCCGTGGTCACAGCGGCAGACTTCAATCGGCGATTGTTCAG
The DNA here is from genome assembly GCA_050485825.1 of Gammaproteobacteria bacterium. Classification (GTDB taxonomy): domain Bacteria; phylum Pseudomonadota; class Gammaproteobacteria; order Xanthomonadales; family Wenzhouxiangellaceae; genus Wenzhouxiangella. Next base: position 74,320 of record JBJHCC010000004.1, on the reverse strand, counting down.
TTCATGCGCTACGCGATATCGATTGTTCTGCTCATCGCGGCGCTGGCTGGCGTCTGGTGGCTGGCTCAGCCGCCCGAGCGCGCGCCTGTCGCGCCGGCGCCGAACTTCTTCAGTGTGGAGGAGCCGCAGCCCGAGCCCCGCTATCCGCTGCCCGGATCCGCGCCTGATCCGGAGCCGCTGACGCTGCTGGCGCCGGATCCAGTCGATCCGGACCAGGGCGGCGCAGCATCCGATTGGGTCCCCGAATCCCCCGAGCCCCTGCCTGCGCTGGCGGATAGCGACCCGCTTGCGCTGGCCAACCTGATGGCGCTGCTTGGCCCGGAGGCGACCGGGCGCTGGCTGCAGCCGCCCTGGATCATCCCGCACGTCGTGCTGATGGTGCACAGCCTGGACGGCGACGCGCCGGCCGTGGAGATGCGCCCGCTCAGCCTGCTGGCCGGCGCGCCGCAGGCCGTGAGCGACGGCGACGACAGGCTGTTCTGGACCGAGGCCACCGCCCGGCGGTATGCCGGACTGGTCGGCCTGCTCCAGTCCGTTGCCCCGTCCGACGCGGCGGCGCACTATGCCCGCCATTACCCGCTGTTCCAGCAGGCCTGGGAGGAACTGGGCGAGCGCGAGCCCTGGTTCAATGATCGCCTGATCGACATCATCGACCAATTGCTGAGCACGCCGCGAGTCGATCTGCCGATCGAAGTCCTGCCCTGGGAGGGTCGGCTCCAGTTTGCTTCCGAGCGGCTCGAGGCCGAGTCCTGGGGGCGCAAGCTGCTGTTCCGCCTGGGGCCCGAGCAGGCTGCCACAGTGCAGGGCTGGCTCCGGCAGTTTCGAGCTGAGATCATCCGGCAGGCAGGACAGCCAGCGACAGCCACGATCGCGCCTGGTCGCTGAGTCGCATAGCGGCCGACTGCACTTCTGGCATCGTTCGGCGGGGTCGACCTGGAGCCGGATGCGATACCCGTTCACCCGGCGGCTTGCCCGGCTGATGCTGCGCTGCGGCTGCAATTGAATTACTATCGGCCCCCCATGCAGCGCCGCAAACCAGGTTTCCTTCGTCGACTGCTGCGCTGGTTCGCCCTGGCGCTGCTGGGCTGGTGCCTGCTGTCGCTGCTGCTGGTGCTGCCCTTGCGCTGGGTCGCGCCGCCGATCAGCAGCTTCATGGCGCAGGCCTGGGTTGATTCGGGCCAGCGTCCGGATTACCGCTGGGTCGATTTCGAGCAGATTTCACCGCATATGGCCATTGCCGTGGTCGCCGCGGAGGATCAGCGCTTTCCGCAGCATCGCGGCTTTGACACCCACGAGATCCGACGGGCGATCGAAGCGCATCGCGACGGTCGGCCGCTGCGCGGCGCCAGCACCATCAGCCAGCAGAATGCCAAGAACCTCTACCTGTGGCCGGGCCGACTGATGGCCCGCAAGGGACTGGAGGCCTGGTTCACGGTGCTGATCGAAACCGCCTGGGGCAAGCAGCGCATCCTCGAGGTCTATCTGAACATCGCCCAGTTCGGTGAGGGCATCTTCGGCGTCGAAGCCGCCAGCCAGCATTTCTTCGGCAAACCGGCCGCCGCGCTGACCGCCGCCGAGGCCGCCCTGCTGGCGTCGGTATTGCCGGCGCCGACGCGGTTCAGCGTCGCAGAGCCCTCCGCCCATGTCCAGGAGCGCCAGCGCTGGATTCAGCGCCAGATGAGCCAGCTCGGCGGCCCGGCCTACCTGGCCGATCTTTGAGCCATCGGATAGTCGAGTGTTGGGTCGAACTAGAAAAAATCTTTAGGTCGCCAAGCAGCAAAGCAGCAAAGACTATCAGGCAGCCTTTCGGTCTTCTTTGCTGCTCTGCTGCTTGGTTGCTTTGCGACCCAGAGATTTTCTCTTCGGTGTCTCGACGACCGACCTGGAGGCGAACGACTTACTCGGGTGGGTCGCAGCGCTCGCCGAAGGCGGGGCTGACCAGGCGCCAGGGTGAGCCCGCACCGGCCAGGGCGAGGTCCGCGAAGCCGCCGAACGGCTGACCGCTGCTGCGAAGCTCCAGTCCATCTTCGGCCAGCAGGTCGAGAAACTCCCGGCCCATGGCGTTGCAGGCTGCCAGCTCGGAGATTCCCAGCTCGCGGCCGGCGGTGGCCGCCTCGCAGATCAGGATGAAGCCACCCGCCTCGCCGGCCAGCTCGGCGCTGAGCTTGAGGCCGTCGCGTTCGACGGCGCCGGCGCTGGCCGCGATCGGGATCAGCAATCCCAGCATCGGGCCGAGGCGAGCAACAGCCCGTCCGGCGACACGGCGGATCGAGGGGCGCAGGGCGCCGAAAGCGAATTTCATCAGGACCAGACCAGGCGAGTGCGGGAACTGCCATGGTATGCTCGGCGGTTCACTTTTTCAAAAGATCATGGAAGGATTGCCATGCAGATTGCAGAAAACAGCGTGGTCAGCATCGACTACACGCTGACCGATGAGCAGGGCCAGGTCATTGACAGCTCCGAAGGTCGCGAGCCGCTGGTCTACCTGCACGGTCATCAGAACATCATTCCGGGCCTGGAGAAGGCGATCGACGGCCAGGTGGCCGGGGCCGAGCTCGAGGTCGCGGTGCAGCCCGAAGACGGCTACGGCCCCTATCGCGACGAACTGGTTCAGGACGTGCCTCGCGAGGCCTTCGCCGGCATCGACCGTCTCGAGCCGGGAATGAGCTTCCGCGCCGAGTCGAACGCGGGCCCGATGACCGTGGTCGTCCGCGACGTGGCCGAGGACACCGTGACGGTGGATGGCAACCACATGCTGGCCGGACAGGTCCTGCATTTCCGGGTTGCCGTACGCAGTGTGCGCGCTGCCACGGCCGAGGAAATCGCCGAGGGCACGGCCGAAGCGGCCTGATTCGGCGATACGATTGCCGGCTGCCCCGGTCCTCCGCGGTGGCCCGCCCGCGATGTCCCCTTGCACGTCAGAGCGTGCCGATTGCGCCAGCTTGGACCAATGGCGAATTGCGGCGGCGATAAGCGCAAGTTAGCTTGGTCGGCATGAGTCCGGCCAACCATTACCGCCAGCAGCGCTTCCGGCCCGATCGGCTTGCCGGCTGTGTCGGCGGCAGGCGGAATCGGTGAGCGCCTTGCCCGCAGCGTCCCGGGTCCGCGCGGACGTCTTCGCCGGGCTGACTGCCGGCGTGGTCGCCTTGCCGCTGGCGCTCGCTTTCGGTGTGGCGTCCGGCGCCGGCGCGATTGCCGGTTTGTACGGGGCGATCGTGCTGGGCCTGATCGCGGCCCTGTTCGGCGGCACTCGCACCCAGATTTCGGGGCCGACCGGCCCGATGACCGTGCTGTTCGCCTCGGTGCTGATCGCCGTCGGCGGCGACATCGCGCTGGCCATGGCCGCCGTGCTGGTGGCCGGCCTGATCCAGATTGGCCTGGGCCTGCTGCGCGCCGGCGGACTGGTCCGCTACATCCCTTATCCGGTCGTGTCCGGCTTCATGAGCGGCATCGGCGCGATCATCGTGCTGCTGCAGCTGGCACCGCTGCTGGGGGCTGAGCTGGTGGCCTCGCCGCTCAGTGCTCTGGCCCGGCTGCCGACGACACTCGCCGCGATCAACGGCCAGGCGGCGCTGTTGGCGGCCCTTGCCCTGCTGATTGTCTTCGCCACCCCGATGCGAGTCAGCCGGGTGCTGCCCTCGCCGCTGCTGGCGCTGCTGCTGCTGACGCCGCTATCGGTGCTGGCCGGCTTCGAGGTGCCGGTGATCGGCGACATTCCAACCGGCTTGCCCGAGCTCATCATCCCCAGCTTCTCGCTGGCAACCTGGACCACCGTGCTGGTGCTGGGCGCCACCCTGGCTGTGCTCGGCAGCATCGACAGCCTGCTGACCTCGCTGGTCGCGGATTCGCTGACCCGCAGCCGCCACCAGCCCAACCGCGAGCTGATCGGCCAGGGTCTGGGCAACCTCGCTTGCGCCTTCGTCGGCGCGCTGCCGGGTGCCGGTGCAACCATGCGCACCGTGGTCAACATCAAGGCCGGTGGCCGCGGGCGCCTGTCGGGCGCCGTCCACGCCCTGTTCCTGCTCGCCCTGCTGCTGGGCGCGGCCCCTCTGGCCAGCCAGATTCCGCTGGCCGTGCTGGCCGGGATTCTGACCAAGGTCGGCATCGACATTCTCGACTACCGACTGCTCAAGCTGCTGCCGCGTGCGCCGCGCGCGGATGTCGTGGTGATGCTGGCGGTGTTTGGCCTGACCGTATTCGTGGACCTGATCGTAGCCGTGGCAGCCGGGGTCGTGTTGTCGATGGGCCTGATCATCCATCGCCTGAGCGAGCAGACCCGGATCGGGGTGCGCAGCGAAGACCAGGGCGTCTCCGGGCGGATGGAGGATCGGGTCCGTGTGATCGACATCGACGGCCCCTTCTTCTTCGGCTCGGCCAGCCGGCTGCTGGATCGCGCCGACCAGGTGATGGACACCGCCGCCGTCGTGTTCAACTGCGCCCGCGTGCCGTTCATGGACCTGTCGGCCCAGTTCGTGCTGGAGGAAATGGTCAGCCGCCTGGCCGAGCGCAGGATTCCGTCCTTCGTCGTCGTCTCACCCGACCAGCGCGAGCAGCTGCTGCGCCTGCGCGCGCCGCGCCTGCCCGAGCCGCTGCTGTTCACCGATTTCGAGGCCGCCATGGCCGCCGCCCGCCGAAGCGTCTCGACCGCCGATCGCGCTCGCGCCCCGGTCTGAATGGCCCTTCGCGCATCCGCGGGCGGGCTTGACCCCTGATCGGCTGGAATCCCGTTAACCCCTCAAGAAAGCGCATTTTTCGCGCCCGAAATCGGCGTTCAAGCCCCGGAGTCCAGTCCCATGCAACGCCGCAACTTCATGAAATTGACCGCCCTGAGCTCGGCGATCGCCGCCATGGCCGCTCTGCCGGGGATGACCGCCGCTGTTGCCTGAAACGGAGACTGAACCATGAACAAGCCGCTTTCGCTCGCCCTGACCCTGCTCGTCGCAGGCCTTTTTGCAATCCCTGCCACGGCCAACGAGGGTGATTCCGCCAACCTCGCCCTGGTCCAGTCCGGCTACGCCGCCGCCGCAGCCGGGGACATGGCCGCCGTCATGGCCTTGCTGGCCCCGGATATCGTCTGGCATGAAGCCGAAACCCTGCCGTACGGCGGTGTCCATCATGGGCCCGAGGCCGTCATGCAGCAGATATTCGCGGCCCTCGGCCAGGACTGGAGCGATTATGCCGCCGAGCCGCTGCGCTTCATCGACGGCGGTGATCATGTTGTCGTGCTCGGCGAGTACCGCGGCGTCCACAACCTATCAGGCGGCACGCTGCAAGCGCCGTTTGCCCATGTCTGGCGCATGGCCGATGGCCGCCTGGTCGAGTTCCACCAGTTCACCGACACCGCCCGGTGGCTTTTCGCTGCTGGCCTGGCCGAGCCGCGCTGACCCTGCTCGACGACGTCGCTTCGCCGGCCTGCTGGAAGCTGTCGGCGAACATGCCGTCCGGACCGTCGTAAATCCACACCGCTCCGCGCCGGGTGCCGTTTGGCAGCGGCACCGGCGCGCAGGGTTCGATCAGCGGCGTCAAGCATTCTTCAGGAACTCTTCAGAAAAACTTCAAGACTTGAAGGCGGTGCAGCGCCACCCTGAGCCTCGAATTTCTTGTTGAATCAGGGCTTTGTCGGGGAGCGAATCGTGTTGTGGAGAATGCCGAGTTTCTGTGGATCGCTTTTACTGTTGATCAGCGCCAATACGCTCGCCCAGCAGCCGGTCCAGCTGCTGGTCAACTCGCTGGCCGACCAGGGACGAATCGCGGGACTGGCCGCGGGAGTGTGCTGGACCGGTAACATGGTCAACAACGATCAGGGCCAGCCGGTGCAGGAATGCACGCTGCGCGCCGCGATCCAGACCGTAAACAATCTGGGTTCGACGGGACAGAGCACGATCGGCTTCGTCAGCTGGATTCCGCGCAATTCCGGCAATCCCTCGGCCAGCATGTTCTTTCCGCAGAGCAGCCTGCCGTCGATCACCCGGCCGGTGCTGATCGACGGGCTGACCCACCCCGATTTCGACAGCAGCCTGATCCCGAGGGTAATCATCCGCGGCGATGACCAGGCCAGCGGTTCGGGCCTGATCCTGGCGCCGGGCTCCGGGGGCAGCATTCTGCGTGGCCTGGCGATCTACGCCATGCCGTCTCACGGCGTGGTGATCCAGAGTCCCGACAATCAGGTGGTCGGCTGCCATATCGGCATCAACGCCAGCGGCAACTCGGCTCGCGCGAACGGCGGCCACGGCGTCCTGATCTCGAGCGGCGGCAATCGAGTTGGCCATGCGCCCGTGTTGTTCGGCTTGAACATTCGCAACGTCATCTCGGGCAATGCCGAGGACGGCGTCCGCATCATGGCTGGCAACAACAACATTGTCTCCGGCAACCGGATCGGCACCAACCGCACCGGCACTGCGGTGGTGCCGAACCAGGGCATCGGCATCTACATCGGCACCGGGGTGGGGACGGGCACCCGGATCGGCGATTTCCAGACCCAGGGCATCGGCCTGCCGACGATTGTTGCCGGCAATCAGGTGGCCGGCAATCTCGGTCGTGAAATCCGAATCGATGGCGCCGGCACCCTGATGCAGTGCACCGACGTGGGCGTCAATGCGGATCGGTCGGCGGTCCTCGATGGTGCAAATGTCGGGGTTCAGGTGCTGGGCAGCCAGGTCACCGTCGGCAACCCGAACTGCCGCAATCACATTGCCCTGTCCAATTTTCGCCAAGGGATCGTGGTCGGTGACCCGAGTCTGTCCCTAAACCCCAGCCAGGTCACGATTCGGGACAACCGGATCGGAATGAATGCCGAGGGCGCGCCGATCGGTGTGGAAATGAATGGTGTATCCCTGACGCGAGGTTCCGGCCACCTGGTTACGAATAATTCGGTAGGCAATAGTGCGATGGCCATTGCCGTTTCCAACGATGTCAATAAAGTCACGATCCGAGGGAACCGAATTGGCATTGACCAGAATCATGCCGCGCATCCCGTTATGCTCGGTCTGTTCACCGGTGGCGCCGATACCGTCATCGGGGGCAGCGGTTCGCAGGACGGCAATGTCATCGGCTTTACGGCGATTGGGATCGCCACCGGCATGCAGTCGACCGGTGCCCAGATTCAAGGCAACTACCTGGGTCTGACCGCAAACGGGGTCGACATTCATGGTGTCGAAGGCATCACCGCGATCTCAATCAATGGTCAGTCCCATCAAGTGGGATCGGCGTCGCAGGGTAACCTGGCGTTCGGCTTCCCGGACGGGGTCGAGATTCAAGCCGGTGACGGCCACCAGATAGTCGGAAATCTGCTTGGTTTGAGCGCCTCGGGTCTGGCTCAACCAGACTCGCTGGGAGCTGGAGTCATCGTTCGGAACGCCGGGGGCTTCCTGCAGATTCAGGACAACCGAGTCGGCAACTTTCTGTTCGGGATTGTGGTGGAACCTGAAGTCGACGGCGGGCTGGTTGCGGGCAATCGGATCGGCTTCGATTCCGACCAGCAACCCCACCCTGTCTCTCTTGGCATTTACAGCATGGCAAGCGGAGTCACCATCGGCGGCCCCACGGTGCTGGGTAACCAAATCGGATACGCCGACTACGCCGGCATCCTGGTATCGCATGGCAGCGGCAACACCGTGCTCGGCAACCACGTCGGTCTGCTGCCGGATGGCGCCGTCCTGGCGCCAGACACAGACACGAATATCGGTTTGTTCATCATGAGCGACGGCAACAGCGTCGGCGGCTTGGCCAACGTGATCGGTGGTCACCGGACGGGCATCCAGGTTTCGGGCGATGACAATGAGATCGTTGGCAACTGGATCGGGCGCAGCCCGGAAGGCCACAACGGCGCTGTGTCGACGGGAATCCTGGTAACCAATCAAGGCAATCAGCTCACAGGCAACGTCGTTGGCAATGCCCAATACGGTATCCGCCTGAACTCGCAGTCTCAAGGCAACGACCTGAGAGCCAATCGAATCGGCGTGACCCCGGATGGCGCCGCGATCGGCATCGAGCTGGTCGGTCTGCTGGACGATGGCAGCGCCAACAGCTACGGCGTCGATAACGATGTTAGCTTGCACAACGTCATCGGCAACAGCCAGGACGGCATCGTGATGGCCGGCACCCAGAGCGCGGCGCTGGGCAACTTCGTCGGGGTCATGCCGAACGGCCAGCCCATCCCCTTGAGTCGCTTCGGCATTTATGCGACCGGCTCGGCCCTCTCGTTGGTCATCGGTGGCAATGACGCGGACAGCTGGAGTCACGTCTGTCATGCAGCGGCCGACGGCATCAGGATCCTGGGAACCCTCAGTGTTATCCGCCGGGTTCGGGTGGGCATTGGCCCGCAGGGCCAGGTTTGCGCCAATGGCGGCGACGGGGTTCGCTATGCCCAGACCAGCAGCCAATCCGACGTGGTGACGGCTGCCCAGGTTGCCCATAACGCCGGCCACGGCTTCAATCTGGCTGAGTCCGGCGGCGCCCGCGTCAGGCTGGCCAGCGCTGAGACCTGGGGCAACGCCGGCAAGGGCGTTCATCTCGGTCCGGGTGGTCGCGATCAGGATCCCGGCGACGCGGATGATGGCCCGAACCGGTTGCAGAACTTTCCCGAGATCGATCCGGCACAGTCCAGCTACGATCCGGTCGGACATGCCCTGCAGATCCGTTTCCGCGTCGACTCCGCGCCGGGCAGCGTTCTCTATCCGCTGTCAGTCTCGATCTTTCTCGCTGATGATTCCAGCAACGCGCAGGGCATCCGATTCCTCGGTGTCGTCGACTATGCCCAGGGCGACGCCCAGCAATGGGTGACTCGAAGCCTGGCGCTGCCGCCGGATGTTGTGGTGGGTACGCTCACACGCTTCGTCGCCATGGCCAGTTCTAGCGGCGACAACCTCAGCAGCGAGTTGTCCGGTCCCTTCGGTATCGATGTCCAACTGGTCGACGAGATCTTCCGCAGCCGCTTCGAACCCGCGCCCGATCCGCCGGGTTTTTCGTTCAGCCAGCAGCTCGCGCCGACCTTCCAGCATCCACGCTGCGTGACCTGTCACGCCGTGGCGGCGACCGACTTCCGCCGCGTCAGCGACGATCCTCCCGGCGTGCTGCCGGCCTCCCATCCGGTCGTCAATGCCGGCACGAACTGCAGCAGCTGCCACAGCAGCAGCCTGCTGCCGCCGACCGGCAGCATCGATCCGGGCTGGCAGTCGGCGCCGGCCGCCTTCGACTTCCGCGGCCTGAGCGACGCGGCCCTGTGCAAGCTGGCCCGCCAGCCGGTCAGCGGGCATACGCCTTTGGAACACATGACCCAGGACCGGCTGGTGCTCTGGGCGGTCGGCGACGGCCGCGTGCCCTTCGGCAATCCGAGCCTGCCGACCGCGCCACCGAACGATATCGAGCAGTGGCGCCTGCTGATCCAGCAATGGTCGGCGGCGGGCATGCCCTGCGATTAGGGAACCTCTGAACACATGCTCGGGATGCAGTCCGGCATCCGGGCGCATGAACGGCCAGCGCAGCCTGGCCGTTCATGCAATGCGGACCCGCATCAGTTACCCTCGAACATCGCAGCACTGACGGCACTGCCACATTGGTATTGCCGAAACGCTCAAGGCAACCTCAACCGGAGATTATCCATGCGCTCAAACACTGCGAAGATTCTGATCACCACGGCCCTGTTGGCGCTGGGCTGGAGCCTGGCTCAGGCCCACCACGGCTGGACCTGGGCCGAGGACGAGCAGACCGAGATGACCGGAACCATTACCGAGATTTACGTTGGCCCGCCGCATCCGCGACTGATGATCGAGACCGAGGACGAGGGTCGCTGGCAGGTGGATCTGGGCAACCCGCGCCAGACCGCCGATGCGGGTTTTGACCAGAACTCGACCGAGGTCGGCGCCACCGTGCTGGTCCGCGGTCACCGCTCGCGCGATGCGGACGAGAAGCTGATCAAGGCGGTCCGCATCACCATCGACGGCCAGCAGTACACCTTCTACCCGCAGCTGCTGCGGGAAGACTGAGATCGACGCCCTCGGCGCCAGGCTGGACCACTGGCTGGCCGGCGCCGCGGAGCTGATCGGGCCGATCTACCCCTGGCTCAGCGCCAGTCATATCCTGGCGCTGGCCGTTTTGATCGGTTCCATTCTGGTCCTTGATCTGCGCCTGCTCGGACTGTTTCCGCGTCTCAGCCTGATCGAGCTGGCGCCGATCCTGAGCCGCCTGGCCGGCCTTGGCCTGGCTGCCACGCTGCTCACGGGCCTCGGCCTGTTCAGCGTCCAGCCCAGCCACTATCTGGGCAATCCGGCCTTTCTCTGGAAGCTGGGGCTGATCGCCCTCGGCCTGTTCAACGTCGCCGTCACCCGTCTCCAACCGGCCTGGCCGGCGCTGCGCGCCGGCGCCGCACCCAACGCCGTGCTCAAACTGACCGCCGCGCTGTCGCTGGCCGTCTGGATCAGCGCGCTGTTTGCCGGCCGCTGGATCGCCTACCTCTGAACCTGAGCGCGCTGCCGCCGCGAAGGCTCCCGGCTCATCAAGGCCTGAAGCCATTCGGCAGCTCGTACTCGAGCCGGACGCTGTGCATCGTGCAGCCCTGTCCCGCTTCCACCATCAGGAACAGCGACTGAGCCTCGTTGTTCACCGTATGGCTCAATTGCGGACTGGACACGGTGGTGAGGCCGCCGTTGAACGGCACAGTCGTGAACGCACTGCCGATCAAGCTGGTGGCGGCGCTCCCACTGAGGATGTTCGCGCGTCTCAAATGGACCCCGCAGGAGGTTTCGTCGTTGTTGTCGGTGGCTCGCACCACGATCTGGCGAATCCGCGCCCCTTGCGGCAGATGGACATTGTGATGCGCTCGGCAGTCGTTAAGGGAGAGAATGATCTTGGTGATTCCGTTGGCGGTGTAAGTGCAGGTCGTCTGGTTGGCCGTGGCGCCCGCAAGCTCACTGAAACCCTGCCCGTGGAAGCTCAGGTAGTGAGCCGTCCCGCCAAACTTGATCCCGCCGGTCACGCCGATATTGCCCACTACATCCAGCGCTTCCGATGGCGCCTCGGTGCCGACGCCGATGCTATTCGCGGTGACCTCGGTGGCCCTGGCAGTTCCCGCTACATCCAGTGTTCTTGCTGGGGTGCTTGTTCCGATCCCGACGCGATTGGGAAGACTCCGCCGTATCGTGATGATGTTCCGATCCTCGGCCGGATCCTGGTTCGTCGAGTCGCGACCGCCGATGTGAAAGAAGTTGCCAGCGCCATCGTAGTGCAGGTAAAAGCCGCGATAGTTGCCGGCGGCCGTGCCGTTGACGAAGCGGATGCGACCGGACTCGAACTGCGATGGACTATTGCCTGACAGATGCAGCACTGGCCCGGCTTCAAAGTCATCCGGGCCGCGCACCGTCAGCATGCCGCGCACGCCGGCGGTATTGATGCCAACACCGGCCGTGGAGCGCAGCACCAGCGGCTGGCCGTCGGTGGTGCCGACAAACTGGTTGTTCGGGTTGGTGCCGGCGTTGCCGGCCAGGCCCCAGCCGGCGTCGTCAGCGCCGCAGACCACGGTGCCGTTCTGGTTGACGGAGCGGACATACTGGCCCACCGGGCAGGTTCCGGTCACCCGCTGCTGCACCTGAACGGGGTTGATCTGGCTGCTGCCGATGGCGCCGGCGACCGTGGTGCTGGCGATGGTCGCCTGCGGGGCGAAGCTCACCGCCTGGCGCGGGCTCATGGCCGTGCCGTTGACCCGTACTTCGAGAAAGCGCAGGCTGCCGTCAAAGGCGCCGGCCCCGAAATCCAGCTCGACCTGGAACAGACCCTCCTGCACGCTGACGCCATTGCGCGTCTGGACCGGTCCGACCTGGCTGCCGCCGCTGGCGGCGGTGAACAGGCGGAATTCCAGATTGGCCGTACCGGAGAAGGGCTGATCCTGCTGCCGGAGCTGGCCCTGATAGCTGATCGGGGCGGCCAGCGCAGGCGTGCTGAGCCAGAGGCTGATGATGATCACAACGATGATGCGCATGGTGGCGGTGCTCCTGTGACTTCTGGTGGTGACTGGGCCCTTTGGCGGCCTGGTCGATCCCTCGGGATAGGGTTTCATTCGAATCGATCGGCATGCATTCGGTCGGCCGGGAAGCCGGCGCTGTAGCTCATCCGGCCGACCGAGCCGTTGGCGAAGCCGCCGCGGACGGTGCCGACCGCCCTGAAGGTGTAATGGCCGGGACCGGGGAAAGCGATGCCGTCGAGTTCCCAGCCGCCCGGGATCCGGCTCATGACATTGGCGCTGACCGGCGTGAAGTTGACTCCGTCCAGCGACCATTCCAGGCGCGGGGGCAGGGCCAGTTCGGCCGCGCTGCCGCCGCGCAGCCAGCGGACTCGATTGCCGTCCAGCACCAGGCTCTGGGTCACCGGATCAGGCGCGCTCAGGCGCGCCATGTGCTGACGTGGCTGGCCGGCAATATCGAGGAACTCGCCGCCCAGCAGGGCCTTGCCGTCGGACAGAATGGCGACCGAGTAGACAATGTCGTCGGCATCGGCGATGTAGTCGGGATCAAGGCTGCCATTGGCGCGAAGTCGCGCCACCCGTGCCCGAGGCTGGCTGTTGACCGCTTCGAACTGGCCGACCACGATCAGGCCGCCGTCGGCCTGCAAGCCAATCGAGTTCACCGTATCGTCAAAGACGACGGCCTGAAAGCCGGTGTCGAGACTGCCGTTCGGCAGCAGCCGGGCGATGCGCAACCGGGTTTGGCCGTTGATCTGGGTGAAGGCGCCGGCGATCAGAATCCGCCCGTCGGGCTGGATCAGCACGGTTCGCACCTCGCCGTCGATCACCGGGGCGAAACCCGGATCCAGGCTGCCATTGTTCAACAGCCGGGCCAGGCGCGGCTGTTCCTGGCCGGCGATTTGTCCAAAGCTGCCGGCGACCAGGATGCGACCGCTGGTATCGGAGATCAGGCTACGTACCTCGCCGTCCGGGTTCGGTGCGAAGCCTGCATCCAGGCTGCCGTCGGTGTTGATTCGGGCCAGTCTGGCCCGCGCCTGGCCACCGACCTGGCTGAAGATGCCGCCGAGCAGCAGCTTGCCGTCCGCTTGCTCGGCCAAGGCTCGAATCGAGCCGATCACGTTGGGGTTGAAGTCGGGGTCCAGAGTGTCATCGGCGCGAATGCGGGCAATGCGGCGCCGGGTCTGGCCGCCAAAGGTATCGAAGGCGCCGGCGACGATGATGCCGCCGTCGGCCTGGACGACAAAGGCGCGCACGGTGCTGGACGCGCCGAGGCCAAGACTGGACACGAATCCATCGGGCAACACGCGCTGAAGACGCGGACTGGGCACGTCATTGATCTGAGCGAAGCGGCCACCGATCAGGATTCGATGGTCCGGTATCGACGCCGTCGTGAACGGCGCATCGTTGGCCGTCGTCGTCCATGTGCGCTCAGGGAAGCCATCCGGGTCAAGTCGGGCCAGTCCGCGCCGGGTAAGGTTGCCAACTTCGGTAAAGGCCCCTGCGATCAGCACGCGTTCATCGGGCAGGCGAATCGCATCAACCACTGGTCCGCCGAGAGAGGGGTCGAATGAAAAGTCGCGCGCGCCTTCGGGTGAAAGCAGATACAGGCCGTCATGCTCGATGCCGGCAATGGTGCCAGCCGTGCCCATCCCGAGAATCCTGCCGTCGGGAAATGGCATGACTCGAGCGACGGTCTGGAAGTCGTCGTATGCCACCTGAAAGCTCGAGTCCAGGCTGCCGTTGCGATTCAGGCGGACAAGGAACTTCTGCGGGGATCCGGCGATTTCCTCGAAGAAACCGTGGACCAGGATTCGGCCGTCGGCTTGCAGGGCCAAGCCGATGATGTTGTTGTCTGCGCCGGGCGGGTTGAAGCCCGAGTCGATCGCGCCATTGCCGAGCAGCCGCGCGATGCGTTGCCTGTTGACGCTGGCAATCTGGGTGAATCCGCCACCGACCACAATCCGGCCGTCGGGCTGAACCAGCACGGCGGTGACGCCGCCGTTGGGTTGCGGGGCAAACGCGAGATCGAGCTGGCCGCTGGCCTCGATGCGGGCAATGCCTGTTCGCGGCACGCCCTGAATCTCCGAGAATGCGCCGCCAACCAGCAAGCGCTGGGCGCTATCCAGCGCCAGCGCGAACACGGTGGCATTGGTGTTGGCAAGGAAGCTGGGGTCGAGCGTGCCGTTGGCCTGTAGTCGCGCCAGATATGTGCGCGACTGTCCGTTGACCATGGTGAAGAGCCCGCCGATCACAATGCGACCGTCCGGCAGCCGGAGCACGTCCAGGATACGCCCATCGACGACCGGCGCGAAGCCGGGGTCAATCTGCCCATCCGGGCGAATCCGGGCAATACTGGATCTGGACAGGCCGCTGACCTCGCTGAACTGCCCGGCGATGAGCAAATGGCCATCCGGTTCGCGCAGCACGCGGTCAACGATGGCAGTGCCGCCCCCGAAAACAATGCCGAGATCGGGGAAGCCGTCGTCGGCACTCTGGGCGATGGCTGTGTTCGACAGTAGCAGCGCCCACAACAAGGCCAGCCTTACCGGCCGCGCGACCCGCTGGATCAGTCCTGGCCTGACCCACAGTCCCAGCCTGCTTGGGCCTTTGTCTGCGATACGGCGCGGTCGCTCACCGGTGCGGGTCGAAGCACAGGGCGCTGCGGCCCGTTCGCCCCCGCTCGCGCGGGACGATGAGGTCACGATGGCGCATAGGCTCGGCAAGTTCATTCCTTTTTCTCCGAATGATCGGGGGGGACATTTCATCGTCTGTTCGTCAATCGACTGCTGTCTTTGCATGCTCATTCCAGACGCTCGAAGGCATTCGTCGCCGACTACTGAAAGCGGTTCGAGAAGATTGGATCCGGTAGCGGTGTGAGAATCAGCGGCCCGAATCCGCGGGTCGACTCCAGCCAGCCGGTGCTGGAGCTGCCGCCGTCATGTGTCGGCGCGCTGATCCGCAACCAGTACGCCGCGTCCGGTGCTGCGAAGCCGGGCAGCCCCCAGCCGCCGTCGATGCGCTGCATGGTCCCTGGCGCAGCAAAGCTTTGCCCGTCCAGCGACAGGGTGAGCCGCGGCGGCAACGCCGCCTCCGGCGCGCTGCCCTCGCGCAGCCAGCGCAGCTCACCGTCCGTCACGAGCATGCGCTCACTGCCGGTCGTGTCCGAACGCACCCGCGCCAGGTGCAGCCTGCCGGCCCCGCCCACTTCACTGAAAGTCCCGGCCACCAGCCACTTGCCGTCGCGCTGCCCGGCGAGGCTGAGCACCTCGCCAGTGCCGACAGGCGTGACATCGGCATTGAAGCTGGTGTCCAGGCTGCCGTTGGGATTCAGTCGCGCCAGATTGCGTCGGGTCTGGCCGCTGACCCGATCAAACTGCCCGCCGATCAGAATCCTGCCGTCGGCCTGGACGGCCAGGGCCCGCACTGACCCGAACTGGCCGGTCGGGTCGGAGGCAAACCGGATCGTTCCGCCCTGGAAGAACTGAAAATCGCGGGTACCGTTAGGCTCCAGGCGCATCAGCTTGTCCGGCGTACTGCCACCGCTGGTCGCGAAGCCGCCGCCGACCAGAATCCGTCCGTCTGGCTGCAGGGTGATGGCGCGGACATCAGGCGCGATCTGCGTATTGAGTATGGCGTCGAACGCGCCGGTGGCCGTCAAGCGGGCGTGGCCGTGGCAACCATTGCCAGCGATTCGTTGAAAGCTGCCGCCGACGAGGAGCTTCCCATCGGGCTGCAAGGCCAGGGTAAACACCGTCCCCAACTCGGGGTTTGGATTGTATGAGGTGACTTGGCCGAAGTTGGTCAGGCGCGCCATGCCGCTGCGCTGAGCAGCATTGACCAGGGTAAACGGGCCACCGATGATCACGCCGCCGTCATCCAGGGCGACCAGGGCGTGCACAGTACCGGCCACGGTGGCCGCCGGAAACTGGTTGTCGCGCGTGCCGTTGGCATTGAGGCGGGCGACGATGCCGACCCCGCCGACAACAATCCGCCCGTCGGGGCGGATGGCGATGGCGTGGACGTCGTAGGCGTCGTTGCCGGTATTGAAGCTGGAATCCAGGCTGCCGTCCGGGTGCAGGCGCGCGATGCCGCGCCGGGTCTGGCCGGCGATGGTATCGAACGAGCCTCCGACCACAATGCGACCGTCCGGCTGGACGGCGACGGCGCGGATGGTGCTGGCATTGGAGCTCAGCTGGAGGTTCTGGTCCAGCCGGCCGTCCGGGTACAGTCGGGCGATGCGGTTTCGGGTCTGGCCGGCGACGCTGGTAAAGGTCCCGCCCAGCACCAGCTTGCCGTCGAACAGCACCGCCAGAGCCAGCACGTTGTTGCCGATCGAAGGGCTGAAGCCGGTATCAAGGGCGCCGCTGCGCTGCAGCCGGGCGATGCGATTGCGGGTCTGGCCGCCGACATTGGTGAATTCGCCGGCCAGCAGCACGCGGCCGTCCTCCTGAACGGCCAAGGCTCGTACCGGCTGGTTGGCGCCAGGGTTGAAGCCGGCGTCGATGACGCCGTCATGCCGAACCCGGCCGACATGCGCGCGGTTCTGACCGTTCAACTGCGAAAAATCGCCGCCGATCACGACATCACCGTCGGGCTGCACGGTCAGGGCGCGGACGACGCCGTTGGCGGTCGCTGCAAAGCCGGCGTCCAGTTCAGGTGTGCCGTCGGCAGTGGGGATCAGCCGGGCCAGGCGGGTTCGCGTTTGGCCGGCCACCTGGGTGAAGTTGCCGCCCAGCAGAATGCGGCCGTTGGGCTGGCGTGCCAGCGCAAGCACCGGACCATTGATGCCGCTGGGTCGGAACAGGGGGTCCTCAAGCAAGTCATCCAGGCTGCCCACGGTAACGATGCGGTAGCCGGCCAGGAAGCGACGCTCGGTACTGGTGCCGACCTGGGTGAAGTCGCCGCCAACGGCAAATCGATTGCTGCCGCGAGAAATGATCGTGTGGACGACATTGTTGGGGGCGGTCACCGGCCCTCCCAGGCTGCCATCCGGGTTGATCCAGGCCAGAAAGGGTCGCGGCTGGCCAGCCACCTGGGTAAATTCGCCGCCGATGACGATGCGTCCGTTGGCGTCGACCGCGATGGCGTTGACCGGCCCGTTGACGCTGATGTTGAAGCTGCTGTCCACGGTGCCGTTGTAGTTGACCCGGGCCAGGCGCTGGCGCGTCTGGCCGCCGAACTGGGTGAAGCTGCCGCCGACCAGCAGCTTGCCGTCGGGCTGCACGGCAATCGCACGCACCTCGGCGCCGGCGCCGACATTGAAGCCGTCGTTGGCGCTCTGCGCGGCCGCCGTGGCGGCGCCGGTCATCCACACCAGCACCAGCAGCCATCGTGCGGCCTGCGGCCCGGGCATCTCAGCGCCCCCCCGCAGGCGAGTCGCCGATCAGCAGCCGCAGCGCGTCGAGCTCGGCGACCGGGCCAGCCACAGCGCTGATGCCTGACAACAAACCGCCCGACCACAAACCGATGGGCAACAAGCAGACGATGCGCATGACGACAAGGCTCCAGGATGACGGGCCGAATCCTCGCTCACGTCGCGCGCGCAGTCATTCCTTTTTGATGACCAATGGTGAAGGATTTATTCCTCGCTTTTTCAGCGGTTTGCACGACTGAATCGCGGTATTCTTGGAGTCCGACCAAGCAGGGTACGGGATTCGGCATGGCCAACGGAGACGACAGCAAGGCCGAGGGACTTTATCGCTTCGCGCACGCGGAGTTCGACGCGCGCGCCCACGAGTTGCGCATCGATGGTCGGGCCGTACCGCTGGAGGCCAAGGCCCGGCAGCTGCTGTTGCACTTGCTCACCCGTCCTGGTGAAACCCTGACCAAGGAAGAATTGCTGGCGGCGATCTGGCCCGGCCGCATCGTCACCGACGCCAGTTTGTCGAAGGCGGTGATGAAGCTGCGCAGCTGCCTGGGTGATGAAGGCCAGCGGATCGTGCGCACCGCGCATGGCTTCGGGTATCGCCTTGGGGTTCCGGTCGAGCAGGTTTCGAGCGACGCGCCGGAGCACTTCGTGCCGACGCCGGGCGCAATGGTGCCCTTCCGCGCCAACTGGCGGCTGGTGCGGGCGCTGGACCCTGAGTTCCGCGGCCTCGTCTGGCAGGCCGAGCAGGTCAAAACCCGCGATCGCCGGGTGTTCAAGTTCGCCACGGATACCCATAACCTGGCTGCCTTGAAGCGCGAGATCACGCTGTTCCGACTGCTGCACGACAGTCTGGGCGACGATGCGCCGGTGGTGCGTATCCTGGACTGGAATCTTGACGAGCCGCCGTATTTCACCGAAGCCGAATGGGTCGACGGCGGTGATCTGACGGCCTGGATCGCAGGCCAGGCGAACCTGGCCGAGCGCATCGAGGCCGTGGCTCAGGTCTGCGAGGCGGTCGCCGCGACCCATGCGCTGGGCGTGGTTCACAAGGATCTGAAACCGGCCAACATCCTGCTGCGCAGCGAGGGTGGTGGCCGCTTCCGCGTCTGTCTGGCCGACTTCGGCATCGGTGCCCTCAGCGACCGGCGGATGATCGACGCCTTGGGCATCACCCGGCTCGGATTCACCGGCACGCGTCTGGATGGCGGTTCGAGTTCCGGCACCCCGCGCTATCTGGCGCCCGAGGTCGTGGCCGGCCAGGTGCCGACCCAGAAGAGCGACATCTACGCCCTGGGCGTCATTCTCTACCAGGCCCTGGTTGGCGATCCAAAGCGACCCCTGGCGCCCGGCTGGGAGCGCGATATCAAGGATCCGCTGCTGCGCGAGGATATTGCCGCGGCCGCCGATGTTGATCCGGAGCGCCGTCTCGGCGATGCCGGCGAACTGGCCCGGCGTCTGCGCGGCCTGGCCCGGCGTCGCGCGCAGCGCCTTGCGGCCGAACAGGCCGAGCAGGCGCGCCAGACGGCAATCGAGCGGGCCGAGGTCCAGGCGCGCAGAAACCGGCTGTTTGCCGGCCTGACCGCGGTCCTGCTGATCGCATCGGTGGTCAGCCTCGGCTTCTACCGCGAAGCGCGGCAGGCCCAGTTCCAGGCCGAGGCGGCGCTGGCCCTGGCCGAGCGCGAGGCGGCGATCAGCGTGGCCATCAACCGCTTCCTCAACGAGGACCTGATTCGCGGCGCCGACCCCTACGCCGTGCCGGATCCGAACCGCGCCATCAGCACGGTCATTGAAGACGCGCTGGTCCGGGTCGAGCCGCAGTTGGGCGGCGAGCCGGCGGTGGCCGGCGAAGTGCTGCTCAGCCTTGGTCAGGCGCTGAGCGGCCTGGGTCGGCTGGAGGTCGCCGAGCTGGCACTGGACAGCGCGATCGACCAGCTGCAGCAGGCGCATGGTCCGGTTGATGCGCGGACCCTCAGGGCGCGCATGGCCCGTGCCATGGTCGAAAACGCCGCCCAGCGCAACGATCGCTTCGCCGAGATGATGGACAGCCTGATGGCCGACTCGGCGCAGCTGCCGCCGCTGGATCCGACCCGACTCAGGGTGGTCGATGCCCATGCCTGGGCGCCGTTCTCGCAGGGCCGCTTCGAGGAGGCGCGGCGCCGCTACGCGGAGGCCCTGGCCAGGCTGGCGGCCGAGCCCGGGGCACCGGGTGAGGAGCTGTCCCGGCTGTATTCAGGGCAGGCCCTGGCCCTGCTGCGGCTGGGCCAGCCCGAGCCCGCGCTGGCCTCGGCCGAGAGCGGCCTGGCCCTGCGCCGGGAAGCGCTGGGAGACGAGGACGTGTTCACCTGGCTGGCCGAGGCTCAGGTGGCCAACGCGCTCATCGCCCTCGACCGCGCCGACGAGGCTTTGCCGCGGCTGGACAGCGTGTATCGACGCATGCAGGCCCGCTTCGGAGCGGTCCACAACCAGTCGGTGGGCGCGGCGCATAAATACGGCCTGGCGCTACTCAGCGCCGGGCGCCCGGCCGAGGCGATCGAGCCGCTTGAGGACGCGGTGCGGGGCAAGGCCGAGCTGTTTGGCGAGCTGTCGGGTTCGGCGGTCACCTCCGGCGGCGTGCTGGCCGCCGCCCTGACTCAGGCTGGCCGATATGAAGACGCTGAGGCCCTGTTTCGCCGCTACCAGTCCTACCAGCCGCAGTCTGCTTACGACCGGCGGACCTACGCCTCGCTGCTGCGCAATCGCGCTGAACTGCAGCTGCTGCGTGGCGAGGCCGAAGCCGCCCGCGATGACTGCAACGAGGCGCTGGACATCACCCGCAGTCTGGTGTCGGCGGGCCATCCGATGTGGCGCGCCTCGGAGGTTTGTCTGGGGTTGGCACTGGCTCATCTGGGTGAACGCGAGCAGGCCCGTGCCCTGATCGACGCCAACCTTGAAGCCCTGCGTCAGGCCGGCCGCCCGGCGGCCCATCTGGTGGCCCGAATCGAGGCCGCTGCTCCCTTGCTGGCGCCTTGACAAACCCTTACCTGATTACGTACGTGACTCAGCCATCGGTCAGAGGGCCTTGTGCTTCAGGCCTTTGAGGTGCAGCCGAAGCGCGCAGGGCCAGGCGGAAAAAGGGCCGCCGGTGTTTGAGCGGAGCGCCCGTTAAGGGCGCGGAGCGAGTTCGGTGGACCCCGCCTGGACCGAGCACTGCAGGGCATCGGCCGCCCGATAGGGCGGTCGACAAACCGATGGCCTGATGCGCAAGGACCTCTGCCCCGAAAGCATGGCTGAGTCAGGTACGTAATCAGGAACCCTTAAGGTCCCGCCCGATCTGAGCGGCGGTCGGGCAGACTCACCTCGCCGATGATCCGAATTGGCCGCGCCTGGCGCGTCTTCTGGCAAGTCCACTTAGGTTTCCAGGAGATTCGCCATGTTTCCGTCCCGTCCTTCGATCATGATGTTGCTGGCCGTCATCATGGCGGCAGTGTTCACCGTGCTGCCCGCACAGGCGCAGGACAGCTTCGGCCAGCGTCAGCCGCCGGCCCAACAGCAGGCCCAGTGGCCGCAGCAGCCGCAGCAACAGTCGCAGCCCCAGGGACATTGGCCGCAGGCACCGCAACAGCAGCCGGCGCCCCAGGCGCAACCGCAGAGCGGCCAGTGGCCGCAGCAAGCCCCGCAGCAGGGGCAGTGGCCGCAACAGCCGGCGGGCCAGGGCCAATCGCAGCCGCAGGGCCAATGGCCCCAGCAGCCCCAACAGCCGCAGGGCAACCCGCTGGAGCAGCTGGTGCGGATGGAAACCCAGGAGATGGGCGTCGCGCCGACCAACCGCCTGAACAACGGCAATCTCGGTGGGCCCACTCCCAGCAGCATCCCGGGCGGGCGCGTCATCACCACACCGGAAGTGCTGCAGTTGCTGCATAACCCACAGGGTGGGGTGCTGGTCCTCGATGTGCTCGGTGGCCAGCAGCGCCTGCCGAACGCGGTCGATGCCGTCTCCGCCTCGGCCGGGGGCGCCTTCAATGACCGGACCCAGCGCCAGTTCGAACAGCAGCTGGAGCGTCTCACCGGCGGCCGCAAGGATGTGCCGCTGATTCTGTACTGCTCCAGCGTCCACTGCTGGATGAGCTACAACGCCGCGCTGCGGGCGATCAATGCCGGCTACCAGAACGTGCTGTGGTATCGCGGTGGCCTGGAAGCCTGGAACACCATGGCGCAGATGAGCGCCCAATACGGTCAGGCCCAGGCGCAACCCCGGCAGCACGTCGTCCTTGAAGGCAACGGCTGGTGATGGCCATGGAAACCGTTCGAGTTCATGCTGTGTTCCTGGTCGCTGCGCTGGTGCTGGCCGGCTGTGGCGAAGCCTCCAATGCTGGTCAGCCCGGCTGGAGCGCGGCTCCGGCAATGCAGGGCCACAGCGGCCAGGCTGCTCAGCCAGTCGCGCACGGCCGACTGCCCGAAGGTGTGATCCGGCTGCGCCCGGCCCGCATCGTCGACCCCGGCTACTTCGGCCGGCCGATGACCGCCCTGTCGCTGATGATCCCGGCCGACTGGCAGGACCGCGGCACGGTGGAGTGGGCGCAAACCCTGTGCCACGGCCGGGCCCAGCGCATCCAGTGGGAGGGTCGCTCGCCGGATGGCCGCGAACGCCTGCAGATTGCGCCGGCCGAAGCCTGGTCCCATACGACACCGGCCATGTTTGCCGGTGACATGAACCAGGGCGGCTGCCCGGACTGGTCGTTCACCCGCGTGGCTGACTACCTGCAGGCCTGGGCTCAGCATCATCGCCCCGGTTCACGCGTGCTGGACTTCGAGCTCGATGCTGGGGCCAGCCGCGCGCTGACCCAGATGCTCCAGCAGCAGGAGCAGCAGCTGCTCGCGGTTTCGGGCATCCGAACCGCGTCCCATGCCGAAGTGGGCCAGATGCTCCTCGCCCACCACGAAGGCGGAGTCGAAAGACGCGAGGCGATCAGCACCATCCTGATGGTGAACCGGACGCAGATGGCTTTCCCCGATCCTTTCGGCGGTCCCGATACCGTAGTTGAGACGATCAGCGGAATGGCGCTGCCGGTCTTCGCCGCCAGCGCGCCGGCTGGACAGCTCGACTTTGCCCGCGTCGAATCGATCGGCGCCACGCTGCGGCTCGATCCCGCCTACTGGGCGGAAGTATCCCGGCATATGGCGGCGCTCAGAGGGATCGAGGCCAAGGGCGCGGCCGACCGCCACGCCATCAACATGGACACCATCAACTACATCGGCGGCCTCAATCGGGACAGCTACAACAGCCGCATCGCCAGCATGGAGCGCGGCAGCCATCAGCACAGCCAGGCCATGCGCGAAGTCCAGACCTGGGTGGATCCGGTCAGCCGCGAGCCGATCGAGCTGCCCATGCACTACCGCAACGCCTGGCGCCTGAACGACGGCAGCTACCTGATGACCAACAACGACGGCTTCGACCCCTGGCGCGACCTCCAGCTCAGCGGCGACCGGATGCAAACGGCCGGGCGCTGAGATCAGTCGGCGCCTGATTCAATCAGGCTCACCCGCCCGAACTCGCTTCCCGGCGACAGCGCTGGGCCTAACCCCCTGACGGCACTTGCAGGATCGTGGAGCCCCGTCGACAATGGGTCGACGGTCTTTCCGGACGCGCGACCGATGGAAGCCGTCGGAAGGCCCCGCTGCCACTGAATGAGGAAGCCGCCATGCCGCCACGCTGGTACTGGATCGTCGCCGCGCTCGCCTTGGTCTGGATGGCCTTTGGCGTCATGGCCTTCATCATGGATCCGCTCACCGATGAAGCCGCTCTGGCCGAGATGAGCGAAGCCCAGCGCGAACTGTTCCTGGCCCGCCCGACCTGGCTGTTCACTGTTTACGGCGTCTCGGTCTTCTCCGGCCTCGCCGGCGCCATCGGCCTGCTGATGCGCCGCGGCTGGGCAGTGACCGCCTTCGGCCTGTCGCTGGTCTTCGTCATCATCCAGTTCGTCTACGTCCTGTTCGTGATGGACGCCATCGGCCGCATCGGCGCCGCCGAAGCCGTCCCGTTCCCCATTCTGATCTTCACCATCGGTGCCGTACTGCTCTGGTTCTCGCTGCGGGCCAAACGACGCGGTTGGTTGAAGAGCGCGTCCACGTCCTGAGGATCGCCGCTCAGCCGGACGGATTTCGCCTTCAAGAGGCAACATCGGCGTGCTAGGATTTCGATTGGGGATGGATCAAGCAGTCTGAGCCATTGGTCGGGGATCGCCGAGTGGAGGCGGTCCCTGCAAGGGAGAAACATGGACGACCAAACTCGGGGCGGGGAGGCCGCTTCGGAGCTGGCTCTCAGGATCGGTCAAGGTGATCGGGCGGCGGAGGAGGCGCTAGTCCGGCGCTATGGCCGCCAGCTCGAGTTCATTTTGCGTCGTCATGTACGCGAAGCCTCGCTGGCGGCGGATCTGGCCCAGGAGGCGCTGCTGGTCGTGATTCAGCGGCTGCGCGGGCAGGGGCTGGACGATCCGGACCGACTGGTCGCTTTTCTTCACCAAACCGCGATCAACCTCGCGCGCGGGGAGGCGAGGACCTATTACCGCCGCGACACCCACCCCGACCAGGATCTGCTCGATCTGGTCGCGGTCAATGAGCCGCTGCTTGAGGACCTGGTGGCCCGGGATCAGCTCGGCGCCATCGTGCGCCAGCTGCTGTCCGAGCTCAGCCAGCCGCGCGACCGGGAGTTGCTGCGACGCTTTTACCTGGGCGAGGAGTCCAAGGAGCGGCTGTGCGCAGCTTTTGCGATTACCGCCGCCCATTTCGATCGTATTCATTTTCGCGCTCGCCAGCGCTTTCGGCAGATCGTTGAAAGCCGGGCGAGTCGCCTTCTTTCCGACCGGTGAGAGATTCGTCGTCGACACGACAGGGGTACCGATGAAGCACGACGGTATGAGGTCATGAGTGGCAGGCAGGAAGATCGCAGCGAGCGGATCGCGGATTACCTGCGTGGGGTGCTGGACGAGGAGGCGACGCGCCAGCTTGAGCTGGACATGCTCGAGGATCCCGAGCTGTTCGAGCGCATTCAGGCCGAGGCTCTGCTGAAGCAGGGTTTCAAGGGCGCCGAGGCCGAACCGGCCAGCGGCAAGAAGACATACCGCCCCGCACGGGCCGGCTGGCTCTGGGGCGGTTATGTCCTTGCCGGCGGGCTGGCGATGATGGTCGTGGGCCTGGGGGTGCGGCTGCACGATCTGTCGCTGCAGCTGCAGTCCGGCGCGCAGCCGTCCGTGGGGGTTCAGGTCATCACTCTGCAAACCCAGCGCGCCTTGATTGCACCGGATAGCACACCTTTGCCTGACCGGGCCAGCGACGATGGCTTGCTGATCGAGGTCGATGTGTCGGCTCGCGGTGAGGGAACGTTTGCTTTGCGTGTCGAAACCGAACGGCGTCGGCATGACTGGG
Organism: Gammaproteobacteria bacterium; assembly: GCA_050485825.1. Lineage (GTDB taxonomy): Bacteria > Pseudomonadota > Gammaproteobacteria > Xanthomonadales > Wenzhouxiangellaceae > Wenzhouxiangella. Next base: position 49,598 of record JBJHCC010000004.1, on the reverse strand, counting down.
TTGGACTGCGACCCGATGCACGCGGCTACCTAACGGTATTCTTGCCGCCCGGTGAGCGGCCGGTCAGGCTGCAAGTTCGGGACGAGGCGGATCGTATCGTGGCGGACTTTCCTTGAAAAGAAACGCCGCTGTTTGACTGACATCAACAACGAGGGCTGGCGATGAAGGCGTATCTGATGTTTGTGCTGGGTATGGGCATTTCGATGGCGGCTTTGGCTGAGCCGTCGGAGGAGGCGAGCCCCATGGGTGACGCCGGGCAGTTGTTGTCCGGCACTATGCCGGAGTTGCTTCGAATGGCCTGGGAAAACAACAGCTGCGAAGACTCCAAGTGGGTAAAGGAGTGTTGGCGGCCAGCGGACTTCAGAGAGGGGGACCGAATCTCAATTCGAGAGATTCCGCGACCTGCGGCTAATGCAGACGGCCCCCGGCTTGTCGCACTGAGTTTCGTTCAGAACAATGGACGCTATCTCAACACCTTCTTTGGTGTTATTGATGACGGCGGCCAGACCATTGCCGATGATGAGCACAGCCAGACCAGCATGGGCCCATTGCTTGTTATCCATTATCTGGACGATCCCCCGAACGAAGACAGGCGGGCGCTGAAGACACTTTCGGTCCAGCAGATTCGTGGCCGCAGCGTCCCCGCCTCGGATCGCGATTGTGAGCTATATCTTCAGCGCCAGTCGAATGGATATCTCAAGGAGGAGGCAGTGCGAGTTTGCAATAGTCAGCTCTATCCAGACCTGCTTCATTGGAAAATCGTCACGCGGTGCGAAATCGACCCGGATTCCGGACAGTGTCGGGTGGACGCCGACGGCAAAGTCGTGTTCTTGGTCCCCCCCAACGACGGCCAAGGCACGGGCAGCGGCAACGACTAGGCGCTGCAAGCGGGATTGAGTGATGACTGAGATCCAGTCTCGCTCGCTCCCCTCCTGTCTGAAGGCGGCTGCGCTGGCCGTCTGGGTGGCGCTGCCTGCGTCGCAGGCCGGAGCGGAGGCCGATCGGCAGCCCGTTGTTTCCCCTGAGCGCTGGCACCAGACGCCCGGGCCTTGCCTGCTGGCCCTCAATCAGGGCGTCGATGCCATCGCCGAGTACCGCTCGGAGACCGGTGAAGTGAGGCTGCGCGCCGGTAGCTGGCTGGGGCATGACGGGCGCTATCTGCTTCCGCCCCCGGAGCCCGGCGCGAGTGTGAGCCTTCAGTCCACGACCGGCCAGCCGGTCGGACCCGGCCAAGTCGCGCTCCAAGTCTGTCCGGTCGAGTTGCCGAAGGATGCGGTCGATGCCCTGGTCCGGGCCCAGGACCGGCGCCTGGCGGCCTACTTTGGCGCGCCTGCCGATGGCGCAGAGATCGAGCAGGCTTATCACCAGGTGATCGGCAACCTGGAAGCGGTCTCTGTGATGACGCCGGTCGTGCTGCCGGTACTTGGTTTGGCCCACTTCGAGACCGCTGCCTATTTTCGGGGCACCGCCAGGCTGGCGGAGGCTTATGTTCACTACACTCGCTCGGCCGCCCTGTTTGAACAGCTCGACGATCCGGCTGCTCTCGCGGCCTCGGTCAATGGCCAGGGTCTGGTGGCCTGGCGCCAGGGTGAGCTCGATCAGGCGGTCGCGTATTTCGAGCGGGCGATGGCGATCCAGCAGGCCCGGGGCGATGACTTTGGAGTGGCCACCATCGCCAACAATCTTGGCCTTATTCACGCCCGCCGCAATGAACTGGCACAGGCGGTGGGCCGGTATGAGGCAGCGCTGAGCATCTTTCAGGGTGATCTGGATCTACGCCGACCGGTGACCGGCCTCGATGTGCCAGTCCATGGCCAGCAGCCGGCGGCGGCGGATGTTCAGAGCGCACTCAATACCCTTGGCAATCTGGCCCTGGTGCTGCGCCAGCAGGGTCAGGTCGACCTGGCCGAGCGCTACTGGCGCAATTACATGGCGCTGGAGGCCCATGTGCCTAGCCCGGCGGTATTGGCCAGGGCGCGTTTGAATTTCGCTCAGCTGTTGAGTGCTCGTGGGCGTCTGGACGAGGCGTTGTGGCAGTTGACCACGGCGTTGCATCAGTTTGAAGCGGCCGGGGAGCATCCCTGGCGTGTGGAGGCGCTGACTGAGTTGGCGGCCTTGTATCTGCGGCTCGGCGATCCGGCGGGTGCCTTGGCTCATGCCCGTCATGCCGTTTCGATCGAGCTGGAGGACTTCGCGGCAGCAGCCGATGCATGGCTTCAGTTCGGCCGACTGCTGGTTATTCAGGGCGACGACTCGGCCGCTGTGGTCGCGCTGGAACGGGCTGCAGAACTGGCGGCCCGCGCTGGCAGTGTCAATCGCGAGTTGCGTGTTGCCGGAGACCTGGCGCGGGCGCACTTCCTGGCCAACCCCGGTCCGGACGCTTTGGCGGGACAGCGCGAGATTCGAGCTCGGTATGTCGAGCTGGGGCGCCCGATCGAGGCGGCTTTGGCACTTGGACGAATCGGCGAGAAACAGTTCCTGCTCGGCGAGCTGAATGCCGCCCGCGACACCTTGCTGCAGGCGGCCGAGGAACTGCGAGCGGTCGATGATCCGCTGGCCGAGTTCGAGGCGCTGGAGCTGCTCGGCCAGGTGCTGGAGCAGCTGGATCGAAGTGCGGCGATCGAGGTGAACCATCGCGCCATTGAGCTGGCCGAGGGTCTGCGGCGCTCGGCGCTGCCGGCCCTGCGCCAGGCTGAGCTGTTTGCCCGCTTGCATTCGGCGTATCGGCGCCAGGTCGGGGCTTTGGTGGATGCGGGTCGGCCGGATGAGGCTCGGGCGCTGGCGGCGGCTGCCCGGATGCAAGCGATGGCGATGCAGGAGACGTCTGGCGATGACGCTGGGCGCGGGGATCTGATCGAGGCGCGGGCTGATCTGCTGGATCGCCTGCACCGGGCGCGGCTGGACCAGCGCGGCGGCGATGATCGCGCTGCAGCCGAAGCTCGGCTGCTGGCGCTGCAGCGCGAGCTGGACGGTGTCGAAACGGCCCTGCAGGCCATGGCGCAGGCGGAGCGGATGGCCGAGCCGGCCTGGCTTGCCGAGTCATCGACTGATGATTGGCCGGACGACGTGCTGCGGCTGAGCTATTTCCTGCTCGACGATCGCCTGCTGCTCTGGATCAGCAGCCGCGAAGGTAGCCGGCTGGAATCCCTGGAGCGTCCGGCGGAATTGGCCGCCGAGGTCGCGGCGCTGCAGGACTGGCTGCGGCATCCGCGGCGCGCGCTGGGTTTCATTCAGGCTCAGGCCGAGCGTCTGGGCAGGGACTTGCTGGGCGCGGCCGCGCCGGACCTGGCAGGCAAGCGGCTGGTGCTGATCGAGGCCGACGATGTGCTGCACGGGCTGCCGTTCGGCCTGCTGCACTGGGGTAACGCGGACGAGGGCAGACCGCTGGTCGAGACGCATGCGCTGCGCATGGTCGGCGGCGGTCGCTCTGCCGCGATGGATTCGGGGCTCCGTCCACCGGCGTCGGCCATGCTGCTGCTGGCAGATCCGGGCTGGACCGACGGGCAGGGGACCGTGGCTGTTTTGCCGGAACAGAGTCTGCTGGCCGGCCTGCTGCGCGATGAGCGCCTGGCCGAGCTGCCCGGCACCCGCCTCGAAGCCGAGGCGATCGCGGCCCGGGCGAGTGGGCGAATGCCGCTGCGTCTTCGGACCGGCCCTGAGGCCTCGCGCGAGTTCCTGCTGGCGGGCGGCCTGTCCGACTACCGCATCGTGCATCTGGCCACCCACGGCCTGGTTGATCTGCAATACCCGATGCTGTCATCGCTGCTGCTGGCCAGCGAGGCCGCCGCCGGCCCGGCCTTCCTGCGGCCGTCTGAAATCGCCGGCTTGCGTTTGCAGGCCGATCTGGTGGTGCTGTCGGGCTGTGAAACCGGCTACGGCCGGATTCTTGCCGGCAGCGGCGCGCTCAGCCTGGCCCGACCTTTCCTGAGCGCTGGTGCGGCCGAGGTATTGGCTTCGCTGTGGAAGATCGATGACGCCCGCACCGCGCGCTTCATGGATCGCTTCTACTTCCATCTGCTGGAGGAATCGCTGTCGCCCGCCGAGGCGCTGGCCCATACCCAGCGCTGGGTCCGCCGTCAGCCCGATACCGCGCATCCTTATTATTGGACGGGATTCGTGCTGCTTGGTACTAGTGGTCCTTCAACCTGATGTTAGGACTCAGTTGGTCTGTCAGCGTTCAGGGCAAGGCGCGGCTCACCGTGAATGGCCGCAAGCTCTTTACAAGAGCCGGAACGCTGCCATGGACGCTGACAGGCCAACCCTTCGGGCGCCCCTGTGGCGCCCCGCTGCTGCGTTCCGCCGCTTGGCAAGGGATACGGCCATTCCCTGCGCGGCGCGCCTTGCAGCGAAGCGCCACAGGAACGCTGAATCCTAACGTCAGGTTGAAGGACCACTACCTGAGCGCGGCGCCGTCGGCCCGGAAGCGTCGTCCGGCCTGGATTTTGCTGGCCGGCGCAAACCGGTATGATGGCGCTCGGTGCGCAGGAGATTGGCGATGGCCGAACCACAGCGTTCAGTTCTTACCGGGGAGGACTACCTGGCCTGGGAAGAACAGCAGCCGGACAAGCACGAGTTCGTGGCCGGCGAGATCTTTGCCATGGGCGGGGCCAGCGATCGGCATGTCACCATCTGCCTGAACATCGCCTCTGCGCTTCGCGCCCAGCTTCGCGGCGGCCCTTGCCGGGTCTACATCGCCGACATGAGGCTCTCTGTCGCCACGGCCGACGCCTGGTTCTATCCGGATGTGATGGTCGTTTGTGATCCTGAAGACCAGGCACGCCCGCTGTTCAAGACCGCGCCGGTGCTGATCGTCGAGGTGCTGTCGCCGAGTACCGAAGCCTTCGACCGCGGCGCCAAGTTCGCCGCCTACCGCAGCCTGCCTTCGCTTGTCGAGTACCTGCTGGTCGATCCCGACAGCGGCCGGGTCGAGCGCTATCGGCGCGATGCCGGGGATTCCTGGGTGCTGGTTGCCGCCGACCATGGCGAAGCGGTGGAGCTGGCCAGCGTGAAGCTGCAACTCGATCAGGCCACTATCTTCGAAGACGCCTGGCCAGACGCCAAGCAGCCCAGTTGATTGCCCCCGGCTGAAGCCTGCCGTACCATCCGGCCCCGGGCACGCGTCGGCGTGCCGCGGTAGTGAGTCGGAGATCGGAAGCACATGCAACGTAGAACCAAAATTGTCGCCACCTTGGGCCCCGCCACCGATGAGCCCGAGGTGCTGGAGCGCCTGATTGCCGCGGGCTGCGATGTGGTGCGGGTGAATTTCTCGCACGGTGATCCCGATACCCATGCCCGCCGGATCCGGATGGTGCGGGCGGCGGCGCGGGAGCTGGATACCGACGTCGCGGTGCTCGGCGATCTGTCCGGGCCGAAGATCCGGATCGAGCGTTTTCGCGAGGGCAGGGTGCAGCTGGAGGCCGGCCAGTCCTTCAGCCTGTTTGCCCGGCCCGATCCCGAACCCGGCGATCAGCACGGCGTCGGCGTCGCCTATCTGGGCCTGGCCGAGGATGTGCGCCCCGGCAGCGAGCTGCTGCTCGACGACGGGCTGATGGCGCTCAGCGTCGAGGCCGTAGTCGGCGATGAGATTCGCTGCCGGGTGCTGACCAGCGGCACGCTGTCCGATCGCAAGGGCGTCAATCTGCGCGGCGGTGGGCTGTCGGTGCCGGGGCTGTCGAAGGCCGACGAGGCCGATATCGAGCGCGCGGCCAACTGGCAGGTCGATTACCTGGCCGTGTCTTTCCCGCGCTCGGCCGACGACATGGAGCAGGCCCGCAGCCTGCTGCGCCGGGCCGGCGGCCAGGCCGCGCTGGTGGCCAAGATCGAGCGCACCGAGGCGATCGACAATCTGGAAGCGATCATCGAGGCCTCCGACGCGGTGCTGGTGGCGCGCGGCGATCTGGGGGTAGAAATCGGCGAGGCCGAGCTGCCCGGCCTGCAGAAGCGCATCATCGCCATGTCGCTGGATCAGAACCGGGCTGTCATCACCGCTACCCAGATGATGCAGTCGATGATCGACAGCCCGATCCCGACCCGGGCCGAAGTGCTGGACGTGGCCAATGCGGTGATCGACGGCACCGACGCGGTGATGCTGTCGGCCGAGACCGCCGTCGGCCGTCATCCGGTGCGGGTGATCGAGGCCATGGGTCGGATCTGCGAAGGCGCCGAGCGCCACGTCCAGGCCCATGTCCCGGCGCGCAAGCTCACCGTCCGCGCCGAGCGCACCGACCAGGCCATCGCGATGGCGGCGATGATGACCGCCAACAACCTGCCGGTGAAGGCGATCATCGCCATGACCGAGTCCGGCTCGACCGCGCAGTGGCTGAGCCGGGTCCGCTCGCCGGCGCCGATCATCGCCTTGAGCCCCAACCGCGCCTCGCTGCGACGCATGCGCCTGTTCCAGCATGTCCAGCCGCTGTTCTTCGCCCACGGCGAGACCCGCGGCGAAGACATGCTGCGCCTGGCCCTGGAGCGCGTGCGCGCATCCGGCTACGTCCAGGCCGGTGACCGGGTACTGCTGACCATGGGCGACGAGATGGGCGTGCTGGGCGGGACGAATACGCTGAAGATTCTCCAGGTCTGAGCGCTGGTGGGCCGGCATTCGTGGCGCAGCGACTCAGCTCGAAGCGTGCCGCTGCGGTGAAGTGCTACCATCGTCAAGACATTCAATCGGGCGTGGCTTGAGGGCAGATGTCGCAGGGCGCAAGCAAGGCTTCGGCCGAAACGACGGCTTCCGGGATCCGCGCCAAGACCAGCTATCACCACGGCGACCTGGCCGCGCAGTTGATCGCGGCCGCCTCCGAGTGGATTGCCGCTCATGGTCAGGAAGGCTTCTCGGTTTCGGAGGCCGCTCGCCGGGCGGGCGTGAGCAGCGCCGCGCCCTACAAGCACTTCAAGGATCGCGATGCGATTCTGGTCGGCGTCGCCGCCGCGGCCATGGACCGGCTCGCCGCCAACATGAAGGAAGCGGCCGACCAGTATCCGGTCGGCTCGCTGGAAGCGGTTGCCGCCGTTGGCCAGGCCTATATCGATTTTGCCCGCTTCGAGACCGGTTTGTTCCGGCTGGCCTTCGGCTCGGCCCAGGGGCAGGAGGAAGCGCCCGAACTGCTCGACAGCGGTCGCCGCTGCTTTGCCGTGCTGGTGGACAGTACGGCGCGCTATCTCGGGCCGGCCTGTGAGCGGGAACAGGTCGAGCAGCGCGCCTACTTGCTGTGGTCGTTCGTGCATGGGCACGCCTTTCTGACCATCGACTGCAAGAACAAGGCCTCGCGCACGCGGGACCAGGACTGGGACTTCCTGCTCGAGGTCGGCCGCTCAATCCTGCGATGAGGCCGTGATCCGGCTATTGCCCTGCCGGGATGTCCCTCAATAGTCTCGCGCCCCGGCGCCTTCCAGCAAGGCCAGGGCCTCGGCCCAGTTGGCGGGCAGCTCAGGTCGCCGCATGGTGAGCCGGCGGGTGGTGACCGCGATCAGCGAAGGTTCGGCCTGCCTGATCGCTTCCCAGTTCACACTGCTACTAACGAAACGGCTGACCGAGGCCTCGTCGGTCCAGATGCTCATCGTCCAGCCTTCATGGCCAAAGACCTGTCGTCTCGCCGCGAAGCCGAGCAGCCCCGGTTGCCCCTTCATGCTGGCCAGCACCCGGCGGTTGGCCTGGTCGAAGGGTTTTCGGTTGCCGGGCTCGAGCCGCACATGGGTCAGGACCAGCACAACCGGGCGCTCTTCATCGTCGATCGGCGTGGCGTCGATGCGCGGCCAGGGTGTGCCGACCGTGCAGCCAGCGACCAGCAGCAGGGCTGAGGAGAGCAGGGTATGCAGCCAGGGCAGTCGCCGAGCGAGCACGCCGTTTCCGCTGCTGGCAGGCTTCACAACGGTGTCTCCTGTGCCGCGGAGGGGGCGATCATGCCGGCCATGACCTGCTCGAGAATTCGGGCCCGGATCGGCCTGGGCAGACTGGCCAGCCCAGCCTGCAGCAGGGCGTTGCGCCAGCCCGGACGCACCGTCATCCGCCGGCCCAGGGCGCGCAGGCTTGCTCGCGCCACCAGATCAGCGGAAATCATGTCCCGCATGCGCAAGCCCGCGCGCTCGGCGAACGCGGTATCGACCGGACCGGGCGCCACCGCCAGCACATCGACGCCGCGCGGGGCCAGTTCACGGTTCAGGCCCTCCGCCAGGGTCTGCACATAGGCCTTGGTCGCGGCATAGTTGGCGGAGCGGGCGACGCCCTGGAAGGCGACCAGGGAGCTCAACAGGATCATGCCGCCGCGGCCTCGCGCCGCCAGCCGCCGCGCGAAATGCTGGCAACCGGCGAATAGCGCCCGACAGTTCAGATCGATCATGTCGAGCTCGGCCGTCCCGTCGCTGTCGACCACCTCGCCCGCCACCCCGAGCCCGGCGCTGGCCACGTACAGGCCGATTTCGAGATCGTCGCTGCCGGCCAGCGCCCGCGCGAGTTGATCCGGTTCGGACAAATCGGCGGCGATTACCCGGGTCCGGATCGCTTGCTCCGCTGATAGTTGTGCCGCAATCCGCGCCAGGACCGCCTCGCGGCGCGCAATCAGCACGAGATCGAAGCCGGCCTCGCCGAGCGCCCGGGCGAAGCTCAAGCCGATGCCGCTGGAGGCACCAGTGATAACGGCCCAGGGGCCGTAGTCCTGAAGGAGTTGCTGACGGTTCATGATGGGTTGGAGCCTTTCAAGAAGAGCAATGGCAGTGGCTTCCGAGCGATTCGATCCAGGCCCGGGGCGGCCGGCGTCAGAATGGCCGCCGGTGGAGTAAGTGACGCTAACTTAAGTTGTACATCCTAACTTAGTCAAGTCAATTCTGCGATCGGCGCCAATCCCGCAGTCCCATGAATGGGCTGAGCTTGCCCGGCGCTTCCCTCTGCAGTTCCGTACCTGCCGCCCCAGCGCCTGTCACCGCATCGCCTCCCCTCCCCTCTCCCCTCTCCCCTCTCCCCTCTCACCTCTCACCTCTCACCTCTCATTTGTCACCGAATCTCCTCCGAACTCCCCCTCTCGGCTGGCTACAATACGCAACTGACCTTCTCGCACTGCATCGCCGGAGCCCGATCATGACCGACAAACTCGAACAGCTGGTGGAAATCGCCCAGGCCCTGGTGGCCCCGGGCAAGGGGATTCTCGCGATTGATGAATCCGGCGGCACGATCAAGAAGCGTTTCGATAGCGTCGGCGTCGAGTGCACCGAGGCCAATCGGCTGGACTACCGGGCGATGATGCTGACCGCCCCGGGCCTGGGCGACTTCATCTCCGGCGCGATTCTGTATGACGAAACGATTCGGCAGCAGCTGCCGGACGGCACGCCGCTGGTCAAGCTCATGGAACAGGCCGGCATTCTGCCCGGCATCAAGGTCGACACCGGGGCCAAGCCGCTGGCTGGTTTCGACGGCGAGAAGGTCACCGAAGGTCTGGACGGCCTGCGCGAGCGCCTGGCCGAGTACGCCAGCCTTGGAGCGAAGTTCGCCAAGTGGCGGGCGGTGATCACGATCGGCGAGGACATTCCCTCACGCGCCTGTATCGACGCCAATGCCCATGCGCTGGCGCGCTACGCAGCGCTGTGCCAGGAAGCCGGCATCGTACCGATCGTCGAGCCGGAAGTGCTGATGGACGGCGATCACGACCTCGACACGTCCTTCGATGTCACCGAGGCCACCCTCAAGGCCCTGTTCCACCAGCTCTATGAGCAGAACGTGATGCTGGAGGGTTGCGTGCTGAAAGCCTCGATGGTGATTTCCGGGAGCGAGGCGGAGGATCGCGCCGGGATGGCGGAAGTGGCCGAGGCCACGGTCGACTGCCTGCTCAATGCCGTTCCCGCGGCCACGGGCGGCGTCGTGTTTCTGTCCGGCGGGCAGGGCGATGTCGAAGCCACCGCCCACCTCGATGCGATGAACAAAATGGGCGACATGCCCTGGCCCCTGAGCTTCTCCTACGGCCGCGCGCTGCAGGCCGAATGCCTCAAGACCTGGGCCGCCAACCCCAGCGCCAATCGCGAGAAGGCCCAGCAGGTGCTGCTGCACCGCGCCCGCATGAACAGCCTGGCCGCACTGGGCGAGTGGGACGAGGAAGAGGAAGGCACCTGAGCAAGGCCTGATCGACCCGGCGTGGGCCCGCTCCGCGCCGGGTCCTTTCACCCTTCACCCTTCACCTTTCACCCGCTTCCAGCCTGAGCCATGCCTGACAGAGACAAGTTCAAGGAACAGGCCCTGGAGTATCACCGGCAGCCGATTCCGGGGAAGCTCAGGATCTATCCGACCAAGGCGCTGACCACCGCCAAGGACCTGGCGCTGGCCTATTCGCCCGGTGTCGCGGCCGCGTCAGAGGCCATCCACGCGGACCCGGACACCGCGCGCGAGTACACCATTCGCGGCAACCTGGTGGCCGTCATCACCAACGGCACCGCCGTGCTGGGTCTGGGCGATATCGGCCCGCTGGCGGCCAAGCCGGTGATGGAAGGCAAGGGTGTGCTGTTCAAGAAGTTTGCCGGCATTGATGTCTTCGACATCGAGATCAACGAAAAGGACCCCGACAAGCTGATCGACATCATCGCCAGCCTGGAGCCGACCTTTGGCGGCATCAATCTGGAAGACATCAAGGCCCCGGAGTGTTTCAAGGTCGAGGAAGCGCTCAAGCACCGGATGAACATTCCGGTCTTCCATGACGACCAGCATGGCACGGCCATCATCACCGCCGCGGCCTTGATCAACGGTCTGATGCTGGCCCAGAAGCGCATCGAGGACGTCCGTCTCGTCGCCTCGGGCGCGGGCGCGGCCGGCATGGCCTGCCTGGACCTGCTGGTGACCCTCGGTCTGCGGCGCGAGAACGTGGTGGTCTGCGACCGCGAGGGCGTCGTTTACCAGGGCCGCGACACTTATATGGATGGGCGCAAGGCGCAGTATGCCGTCGATACGCCCGCAAGGTCGCTGGGCGAGGTGATCGGCGGCGCCGATGTCTTTCTCGGGGTGTCCGCGCCGGGCGTGCTGAAGCCCGAGATGGTCAAGGCGATGGCGGCGCGGCCGATCATCCTGGCGCTGGCCAATCCCGTGCCGGAAATCATGCCCGAGCTGGCCCGCGAAGCTCGCCCCGACGCGCTGATTGCCACCGGCCGGTCCGACTTCCCGAACCAGGTCAACAACGTTCTGTGCTTTCCTTACATCTTCCGCGGTGCGCTGGACGTGGGGGCCACGGCGATCAATGACGAAATGAAGATGGCCTGCGTGCACGCCATCGCCGAGCTGGCGCGGATGGAGGCCTCTGACGTGTCGGCAGCGGCTTATGGCGGCGAAGTGCCGACCTTCGGCCCCGACTATCTGATTCCCCAGCCCTTTGATCCACGGCTGCTCGTTCAGGTCGCCCCGGCCGTCGCCGCGGCAGCGATGGCATCCGGTGTCGCCACGCGCCCGATCGAGGACCTCCACGCTTACCGGGAGCGGCTCAGCCAATACGTTTACCGCACCGGCCTGGTGATGAAGCCGATCTTCGACGCCGCGCGCCGGGATCCTCGGCGGGTGGTGTTTGCCGAAGGCGAAGAGGAATTGGTGCTGCGCGCGGTTCAAACCGTTGTCGACGACGCGCTGGCGCGGCCGATCCTGATCGGTCGTCCCAGCGTGGTCGAGATGCGGATCGAGCGGGCCGGCCTGCGGATACGGCCGGGCGAGCATTTCGAGCTGGTCAACCCCGAGTCCGATCCGCGCTTCAAGGAGTACTGGCAGACCTTTCATCAGATCACCCGCCGCCGTGGCGTGACGCCGGACTCGGCCAAGGCCATCGTGCGCACGCGCAACACCGTTATTGCCGCGCTGATGGTCCATCGGGACGAGGCCGACGCGATGATCTGCGGCGTGGTCGGCCAGTACCACAAGAAGCTCAAGTACGTGACCGAAGTGCTCGGCCTCGCGCCCGGCTGCAAGACCCTGGGCGCCCTGTCCTGCATGGCGACCGACTCCGAAACCCTGTTCGTCTGCGACACCCATGTCAATCCTGACCCCACCGCCGAGCAGCTGGCGGAGCTGACCATCATGGCCGCCGAGCGGGTGCGTATGTTCGGAGTCACGCCGAAGGTGGCGCTGGTCTCGCACTCTTCCTTCGGCAGCCATGTGGACAGCCAGGCCGCCAAGATGCGTCGCGCCTTCCGCCTGATTCGCCGGCTGGCGCCGGAGCTGGAGGTCGAGGGCGAAATGCGCGCTGACGCGGCGCTGATGCCGGTGATCCGCGAGCGTGATTTTCCCGATTCGCGGCTGAAGGGCGCCGCCAATCTGCTGATCATGCCCGATCAGGACGCTGCCCATATTGCCTTCAACCTCGCGCGCGTGGTCGGCAAGGCGGTCACCCTGGGGCCGATGCTGATGGGTGTCGCGCGGCCGGCCCACGTGCTCACCTCATCGGCCACCGTGCGACGGGTGGTCAACATGACGGCCATTGCAGTAGTCGACGCGCAGCAGTACGAACGCGGCCTGGCGTCCCGCGAAGCCTGACCAAAGCGCCGGGCGCGCCGACGGGCCCGGGCGATCGGCTTGGGGTCCGCCGGCATGCCGGGCTACAATGCCCGACGATAACAATGGAACGGATCGGGTAGCCTAGCCATGGTTCAACAAGTCCCTCATCCGCAGGATGTCGATCCTGCCGAAACGCGCGAATGGCTAGAGGCGCTCAGCGCCGTGGTCGATCGCGACGGTCCGGAGCGGGCCCATTTCCTGCTCGAGCGCCTGGTCGAACTGGCGCGTCGTTCGGGCGCTCATCTGCCCTTCGATCTGACCACGGCTTATCTCAACACCATTCCGCCGCACCGGCAGGCGGCCAAGCCGGGCGACGGCGCGCTGGAGCGGCGGATCAAGGCCTTGATCCGCTGGAACGCCATGGCCATGGTGGTGCGGGCGGCGCGTCGAGGCGGCGAGCTGGGCGGCCACATCGCCAGCTTCGCCTCGGCAGCGACACTCTATGACGTCGGCTTCAACCATTTCTTCAAGGGCCCCGATCATTCCGACGGCTCGGACCTGCTGTTCATCCAGGGCCATTCTTCGCCCGGTATCTATGCCCGTGCCTTTCTCGAGGGCCGGATCAGCGCCGAGCAGCTCGATCGCTTCCGCCAGGAAGTCGACGGCGAGGGTTTGAGCTCCTACCCGCACCCCTGGCTGATGCCGGACTTCTGGCAGATCCCGACCGTATCGATGGGCTTGGGCCCCATCATGGCGATCTACCAGGCCCGGTTCCTGAAGTACCTGGACAACCGCGAGCTGGTCAAGGCCAACAAGCGCAAGGTCTGGTGCTTCATGGGCGACGGCGAGAGTGACGAGCCGGAGTCGCTGGGCGCGATTGCCCTGGCCGGCCGCGAAAAGCTCGACAACCTGATTTTCGTCGTCAACTGCAATCTGCAGCGCCTGGACGGCCCGGTACGCGGCAACGCCAAGATCATCCAGGAGCTGGAGGGCGTGTTCCGCGGCGCTGGCTGGAACGTGATCAAGGTGGTCTGGGGATCCTACTGGGATCCGCTGTTGGCGCGCGATCACAAGGGCCTGCTGCGGCGGCGCATGGAAGAAGCGCTGGACGGCGATTACCAGAAGTACAAGGCCCGCGACGGCGCCTATGTTCGCGAACACTTCTTCGGCGCTTATGACGAGCTGAAGGAAATGGTCGCCGATCTGTCCGACGAGGACATCTGGCGGCTCAATCGCGGCGGCCACGATCCGCACAAGGTCTATGCCGCGTATCACAATGCGGTCCATCACGAGGGCCAGCCCACCGTGATTCTGGCCAAGACCATCAAGGGTTACGGTCTGGGCCAATCGGGCGAGGGCCAGAACATCTCGCATCAGCAGAAGAAGCTGGATGACGATGGCGTGCGCTACTTCCGCGATCGCTTCAAGGTGCCGGTGCGCGACGAGCAGCTGGCCGAGGTGCCCTATTACCACCCCGGCGAGGACTCCGAGGAAGTGCGCTATCTGAAGGCGCGGCGGGAAGCGCTTGGCGGCTTCCTGCCGCAGCGTCGGGTCGAGTCCAAGCCGCTGCCGGTACCAGAAGTCGCCGCCTTCGAGTCGATCACCAAGGGTTCGGGCGATCGCGAGATCTCCACCACGATGGCGTTCGTGCGCTGCCTGGCTGTGCTGCTGCGCGATCCGAAGCTGAAGCCGCACATCGTGCCGATCATTTGCGATGAAGCCCGCACCTTTGGCATGGAGGGTCTGTTCCGCCAGATCGGCATCTACGCGCCGTTCGGTCAGCTCTACGAGCCGGTCGACTCTGACCAGTTGGCCTTCTACAAGGAAGATCAGAAAGGGCAGGTGCTGCAGGAAGGCATCACCGAAGCGGGATCAATGAGCTCCTGGATCGCGGCGGCGACCAGCTACGCCTCGAACGGCCTGCCGATGATCCCGTTCTACACTTTCTACTCGATGTTCGGTTTCCAGCGCATCGGCGACCTGGCCTGGGCCGCCGGCGACATGCGCGCGCGCGGCTTCCTGATCGGCGGCACCTCCGGCCGGACCACGCTCAACGGCGAAGGACTGCAGCATGAGGACGGCCACAGCCATATCCTCGCCGGCACCATCCCGAACTGCATCACCTACGATCCCAGCTTCGGTTACGAGCTGGCGGTGATCATTCAGGACGGCCTCAGGCGGATGGTCGCGGAGGAAGAGGACGTCTACTACTACATCACCGTCCTGAACGAGAACTATGCCCATCCGGCCATGCCGGAAGGCTGCGAGGACGGCATTCGCAAGGGCATGTATCTGCTGCGCGACTCCGGCCTGGGCACGACCGACACCGACCAGGCCCGGGTCCAGCTGATGGGCTCGGGCGCGATCCTGCGCGAAGTGATCGCCGCGGCCGACTGGCTGGCCGCCGAGTACGGCATTGCCGCGGATATCTGGTCGGTGACCAGCTTCAACGAACTGCGCCGCGACGGCCAGGCCGCCAGCCGCCGCAATCGCCTGAACCCCGATCAGCCGCCGGTCCAGCCCTACATCACCGGCCTGCTCGAAGGCCGGCCGGGGCCGGTGGTGGCCGCGACCGACTACATCCGCGTCTATGCCGACCAGGTGCGCGAGTTCGTGCCGCAGCGCGACTATCTGGTGCTGGGCACCGACGGCTTTGGCCGCTCGGACACCAGAGAGAACCTGCGCCGCTTTTTCGAAGTCGATCGCAAGCAGATCGCCTGGACCGCGCTGGTCGGCTTGAACCGACAGGGTCATTTCGCCGACGAGGCCCTGATCAAGGCGCGCCAGGCGCTGGACATCGACCCCGACAAACCGCTGCCGCTGACGGTATGACCGCGGCGGGTTTTGTCTTCGGGATAGTGGCTATCGACTCACCGTGAAGACGGTATCGGACATCTGAACCTTTTGGTCGCAAAGCAGCAAAGAGGCAAAGAGGCAAAGAGGCAAAGAAAATAAACGGAAACACTTGTGCTTCTTGGCTGCTTTGCTGCTTTGCGACCCAAGAGGTTTAAGTGCTCTCCAGTCTGGCTCGCGACAGTAGGCCCGGTGAAAGGTCTTTGGGCGCCCCGGTTAGTCACAATCGAACAGCGAACGGAATCTCGATATGAGCAAGCGACAGGAAATCCGCGTACCCGACATCGGCGACTTTGACAAGGTGCCGGTGATCGAAATCCTGGTGGCCGTCGGCGACCGGATCGAGCAGGACCAGTCCCTGGTCACGCTGGAGTCCGACAAGGCGACGATGGAAGTCCCGGCTTCGGTCGCAGGTGAGCTGGTCGAACTCAAGGTGAAGGAAGGCGATGAGGTGGGCGAGGGGGATGTGATTGCGGTCATCGCCGTCGCCTCCGGCGATGACGACGGGGGAGAGGGGGAGAAGGTAGAGGGGAGAGGGAAGAGCGACGGGGCGGGTCGGCCCGACGCGGTCGACGGCGAAACCTCGGGCGGCCAGAAATCGTCGGAAGCGACATCGACATCGACATCGGCCGAAGCCCCCCGGCCGGAAACCGGGAGCCGGAAACCGGAAACCGACCCTCAGCCCGTCCCGGGCTGGGAGAACGGCCTGCCGCCACCGCCGGTTCCTTACGACGAAATGGACCACGACCCCGGCTCGCTGCCGCATGCATCGCCCTCGGTGCGGCGGTTGGCGCGCGAGCTGGGCGTGGATCTGAACGCGGTCACGGGTTCGGGGCGCAAGGGCCGGATCAGCGAGGACGATCTCAAACAGCATGTCAAGCGGCGCATGGAAGCGCCGGCGGCCGGCGGCGGCCTGGCCGTGGCCGCGGCGCCGAAGGTGGACTTTTCGAAATTCGGCGAGATCGAGGAGGAGAAACTGTCGCGGATCAAGCGCATCTCGGGGCCTGCTCTGCACCGTAACTGGGTCTCGATTCCGCACGTCACCCAGTTCGACCAGGCCGACATCACCGAGATGGAGGCCTTCCGCAAGGCCAGCCAGAAGCAGGCCGAAGCGGCCGGCACGAAGATGACCCCGCTGGTGTTTCTGATCAAGGCGGTGGTCGCGGCCTTGCGCGAGTTCCCGCAGTTCAACGCCTCGCTGTCGGCCGACGGCGAGACCCTGATCCGGAAGAAATACTTCCATATCGGTGTGGCCGTCGACACCCCCAACGGCCTGGTCGTTCCGGTGCTCCGCGACTGTGATCGGAAGGGCCTGATCGAGCTGTCGCAGGAGCTCGGCGATCTGTCCGGGCGGGCCCGCGCGGGCAAGCTCAAGGGCGATGAGATGAAGGGCGGTTGCTTCTCTATCTCCAGCCTGGGCGGCATCGGCGGTACCGCTTTCACTCCGATCATCAATGCGCCCGAGTTGGCGATCCTGGGCGTGTCGCGGGCCGAAATGAAGCCGATCTGGGACGGCTCCGCCTTCCAGCCGCGGCTGATGCTGCCGCTGTCGCTGTCCTATGATCATCGCGTCATCGACGGGGCCGACGCGGCGCGCTTCAGCCGTTTTCTGGCCGAGCAGCTCGAAGACCTGCGTCGTCTGCTGCTGTGAGCGAGGATCCGCAGCGCACCGGCTTCGGCATGATGCTGGTTGCAGCGCTTGGGCTGCTGGGTCTGCTGACCTGGTTTTTCTCCGGCCAGCTCGAGCAGCAGCGCAATCCGAATCGCCAGGTCCAGAGCGCGCTGGTCGACGGTCGGATCGAGGTGCGCCTGCAGGCCGACCGGGCCGGGCATTTCGTCGCCTCTGGCGAGATCAACGGCCGGCCGGTGACCTTCCTGGTCGACACGGGTGCGACGCTGGTGTCGGTGCCCGAGGCGCTGGCCGAGCGCATGGACCTGCGACGCGAGGCGCCGATCCGCCTGCAGACCGCGGCCGGGCCGGTGCAGGGCTGGATGACAACGCTCGACGAGGTCCGCTTGGGCGAGATCGTCCAGCGTGACGTGCGCGCCGCGATCAACCCCGGCCGCCACGACACCGTGCTGCTGGGGATGAGCTTTCTGCGCCAGCTTGAACTGACCCAGCGCGACGGCGAACTGCGCCTGGTCGCAGAATGACCGAGCGATGGATTCGAGGTGTTTGAATCGGGCTCTCGAACCTTTGAGGTCGCAAAGCAGCAAAGCAGCAAAGATTTTGAGTCAGACAAAAATGACTTGTGTCCTCTTGGCTGCTTCGCTGCTTTGCGAGCTAAAGGTTTAAGTGCTTCGAGTCACTACCAAGACGGCGAGCACGGCAGCGGACCTGTTGGTATCGCTGTCAATCGCAACCGAACTGCGAACGGAAACTGAATATGAGCACACGACAGGAAATCCGCGTACCCGACATCGGCGACTTCGACAAGGTGCCGGTCATCGAGATTCTGGTGGCCGTCGGCGACCGGGTCGAGAAGGAGCAATCGCTCATCACCCTGGAATCGGACAAGGCGACGATGGAGGTGCCGGCCTCGGTGGCGGGCGAACTGGTCGAGCTCAAGGTCAGGGAAGGCGATGAGGTGGGCGAGGGGGATGTGATTGCGGTCATCGTCGCTGGTGGCGACGATGACGGGGGAGAGGGGGAGAAGGAAGAGGGGAGTGGGAAGCGCGAAACGTCGGGCGGCCGCCCATCTTCGGAGTCGGCCTCGACGTCCGCTGCGCCCGCCTCGGAAACCGAAAACCGGAAACCCGAAACCGATGCTTTCGATTTCGACCTGATCGTGCTCGGTGCCGGCCCCGGCGGCTACACGGCCGCCTTCCGGGCGGCTGACCTGGAATTGAAGGTCGCGCTGGTCGAGCGCTATCCCAGCCTGGGCGGGGTCTGTCTGAATGTCGGTTGCATCCCGTCGAAAGCGCTGCTGCATGTCGGCCAGATCATCGATGCGGCCGATCATCTGGGCGCGCACGGGGTGCGCTTCGGTCGGCCCGACATCGATCTGGTTAAGCTGCGCCAGTACAAGGACGACGTGGTCGGCAAGCTGACCGGCGGCCTGGCCGGGATGGCGAAGAAGCGCGGGGTCGAAGTGGTCCACGGTGTCGGGCGCTTCAGCGACCCGCACACGATCGAGGTCGAGCAAGACGGCAGCCGGCGCTCGCTCAGTTTTGCTCAGTGCATCATCGCCGCCGGTTCGCGGGTGATCGAGATTCCCGGCATCCCCTGGGATGACCCGAGGGTGATGGATTCCACCGGCGCGCTGGCCCTGGCCGATATCCCTCCGCGCCTGCTCGTCATCGGCGGCGGCATCATCGGCCTGGAGATGGCCTGCGTCTACCGCGCCCTCGGTTCACGGGTGACCGTGGTCGAGCTGCAGGAGCAGCTGATGCCCGGCGCTGATGCCGACCTGGTCAAGCCGCTTCATCAGCACATGAAGAAGCTCGGCGTCGAGTTCCGGCTCAAGACCAAGGTCGCCGGGGTCGAGGCGGGCGAGACGGCGCTGAGCGCCCGTTTCGAGGGTCCGGACGGCGAGAGCGCGGCTGACTTCGACCGCGTGCTGGTTGCTGTCGGCCGGCGCCCCAACGGCGACCGGATCGACGCCGACAAGGCCGGGATCAAGATCGACGAGCGGCGCTTCGTCGAAGTGAACGGCCAGCTCCGGACCAGCCAGCCGCATATCTTCGCGATCGGCGACATCATTGGCCAGCCGATGCTGGCCCACAAGGCCAGCTATGAAGGCAAGCTCGCCGCCGAAGTTGCGGCCGGCCACAATCGCGCCGCCGAGGCGCGGGTGATCCCGTCCGTGGCCTATACCGACCCCGAGATCGCCTGGGTCGGCCTGACCGAGGCCCAGGCCCGGGAGCGAGGCCTGAAGTTCGGCGTTGGCAAGTTCCCCTGGGCGGCCTCCGGTCGCGCGCTGGGCATGGATCGCGCCGAGGGCTTTACCAAGCTGATCTTCGACGAGGCTTCCGGCCGCCTGATCGGCGCTGGCGTGGTCGGCCTGCACGCCGGCGACCTGATCGGCGAGCTGACGCTGGCGATCGAGATGGGCTGCAACGCCGAAGACATCGGCCTGACCATCCATCCGCATCCGACCCTGTCGGAGTCGATCATGATGGCGGCCGAAGTCTACGAGGGCACCATCACTGATCTTTATCTGCCGAAGAAGAAGGGCCGTTAACCCAGAATTCGCCAGCCGATCCAGATCAGGCAGAACAGCACCAGGAAGGCGAAGCCGGCCCAGGCCAGGGCGAGCAGGCCGCGGCCGGGTTGGTGTTCGGCCGGGGTGTGTTCGCTGGTCAGCAGGCGGATGTTGAGCCAGGCGATCAGCGGCGCGGCCAGGAAGGAGACCGTGGTGGCGAAGTCGATCAGCAGGGTGAAGCGCTGGCCGAAGTAGTGGATGATGATCAGCGTGCCGATGGTCACCAGCAACAGCGCGCTGACGAACCGGCCGCGGTGCAGGTTGGGAGCGGGGTCGTTCTCGTCGGCCACGCCGCCGACCTCGATGAACTCGCGGATCGCGCGCGGATAGGCGTCGCTGACCGCCAGCGTGGTGGAGAACATCGCGGTCAGGGCGGCCACCGCGATCAGCGGCCGCGACCACTCGCCCAGGGCCTGGGCGTAGAGATCGACCAGCGCACCGGAAAACGCCACCGCACCCTCAGGGAACTGCTCGCCGCCGTACATGACCAGCGCGCCCAGCAGCAGGAACAGCACGGCCAGCACGGTCGCGCCGATGTAGCCGAAGCGGAAGTCGATCAGGGCATGGCGCACGCTGGGGCGTTGGCCGACTTGCTCGGCCCGCTCCAGGGTCCACAGCGAATGCCAGGCCGCCACGTCCAGCGGGATCGGCATCCAGCCCAGCAGGGCGAGCAGAAAGGCGAAACCGGCGGCGGTCCAGACCCGGTCCCAGCCGGCCAGCGGGCTCATCGCCCCCCAGTCCGGCCCGCTGCCGAAGGCTAGCGTCACCGCGGCTACAGTCGATATCGTCAGCGCGCCGACGATCAGCTTCATCATCAGGTCCAGGCCCTGATAGCGGCCCAGGGCCAGCACCGCGATGCAGGCGACCAGCACGGCGAAAGACAGCTGGGTGATCGTGGCGTCGATCCCGAATACCAGGCCGGCCAGGCCGGCGGTGACCACCGTCACCCCGGCCAGCACGATCAGCATGGTGCCGATGGTGATCAGGGCGAACAGGCCCAGCGCCCAGTCGCCGAGGCGCTTGTAGCCGCGGATCATGCTCTCGCCGGTGGCGGCGGCATAGCGCGGCCCGAACTCGAGAAAAGGATATTTGAGCGCGCAGGCGAGAATGACCACGCCGAGCAGGGCCAGGCCATATTCGGCGCCGGCCCGGGTCGATTGAACCAGATGGGAAACGCCGACAGCGGCGCCGGCCATCAGCAGGCCGGGCCCGAAGGCGGCGCGAAGCGGGTGTTTCGAGGCGTCCATGGTGATTGGGCTCGGGCTCGTGACTTATGGCAGTGTAAGGGGCGGGCCGGGACAGCTAGGCTGTCGAATTCCTTGTCGCGGCCAGCTGGTGAATGTCGATGATCAAGCGAGTTTTCAAATGGCTTTCACTGGGGGCAGCGGCCCTTATCCTGCTGGCTGGGGCCCTGCTCGTCAATGTCGTCTGGTTCAAGCCGGTCACGCTGAACCTGTTTTTCGAGCGGACCTTCCTGCAATTCGGACTCAACAGCCCGCAGGCGCTGACCATGATCGGCATCCTCGATCCGCTGCCGGTCAAGTTCTACCAGGGCGAGCTGGACGAGGTGTCGGTGGCCCGGGTCGAGTCGCTCAACCAGTGGGTCGACGACAGCCTGACCACCCTGCGCCGTTATGACCGCGGCCGCTACGATGGCCAGAAGGCCCTGTCTTACGACATCTTCGAGTGGTTCCTGGCCGAGCAGGTCGAGGGCCGGCGCTGGACCTGGCACAGCTTCCCGGTGCACCAGATGTTCGGCATCCACACCAGCCTGCCGAACTTCATGCTCCAGCTTCATCCGATTCGCAACGAACGCGATGTCGACTTCTACCTGCAGCGCCTGGCCGGTTTCCCCGCCGCCTTCGCTGGCACGGTCGAGCTGCTGGAAGAAAGCGAGCGCCGCGGCGTGGTCGCGCCCCGTTTCGCGATCGAGAAACCGCTGCAGTCGATGGAGGAATTCATCGCCCAGCCGGTGACCGACAATCCGCTCTACGTCGAGCTGCTCGCCCGCGTCGACGCGCTGGATGATTTCCCGGCCGCGCGCCGCGCCCGCCTTCCAGGTGAGCTGGCCGAGGCGATCAGCCGCCATGTCTACCCGGCCTATGAAACCTTGATCGCCTACCAATCGGCGCTGCTGAGCCGCACCCACAGCAATGACGGCGTCTGGCGCCTGCCCGATGGTGAGGCCTACTACGCCTGGGCCGCGCGCTGGCATACCACCACCGACTACAGCCCGGCCCAGATCCACGCCATCGGCCTGGCCGAGGTGGCGCGGATCGAGGGCGAGATGGATGAGATCCTGTGCGCTGAGGGCTACTGCGAGGGCACGGTGGGCGAGCGCATGCAGACGCTCAACGCCGACCCGCGCTTCCTGTTCGAGGACTCCGACGAAGGTCGCGAGGCCATCCTGCAGGCTTTTCGCGACATCATCGTCGAGATCGAGGCGGGCCTGGATGACTGGTTCGACGTCCGACCGAGCGCCCCGGTCGAGGTGCGGCGAACGCCCGAATACCAGGAAGACGGTGCGGCCGCGGCCCACTACATGCCGCCAGCGCTGGACGGCTCGCGGCCGGGGGTGTTCTTCGCCAAGCTGAAGAACGTCGAGGAGCATCCGAAGTTCGGCCTGCGTACCCTGGCCTACCACGAGGCCACGCCCGGCCATCATTTCCAGCTCGCCCTGCAGCAGGAAATCCGCGGCGTGCCGATGTTCCGCAAGATGCTGCCGTTCACCGCCTACGCCGAAGGCTGGGCGCTGTACGCCGAGCAGCTGGCCTGGGAGGCCGGCTTCCAGGACGACCCCTACGACAATCTGGGTCGTCTCCAGGCCGAGCAGTTCCGCGCCGTCCGTCTGGTCGTCGACACCGGCATGCATGACCAGCGCTGGAGCCGCGAGCAGGCGATCGACTTTATGGTCGAGAAAACCGGCATGGCGCTGAGCGATGTCGAGAGCGAGATCGAGCGCTATCTGGTCTGGCCCGGTCAGGCCCTGGCCTACAAGGTCGGCATGATGAAGATTCTCGAGCTGCGCGAGCGCGCCCGGGCCCGGCTGGGCGAGCGTTTCGACATTCGCCAGTTCCACAACGTGGTGCTGATGAACGGCTCGATGCCGCTGTCCGTGCTCGACGGCGTGGTCGAGGATTGGATTCGGTCCTTCGAGCGCTGAGGCCGAACGGCCATCAAAAGCGGAACATCACCACTGCGGTAATGACCACGGCGCCGATCAGGTTCAGCACCAGGCCCTCGCCGGCCATGCGCCGCACGCTGATTCGGCCTGAACCGTAGACCACCGCGTTCGGCGCGGTGGCCACCGGCAGCATGAAGGCACAGGAGGCGCTGATCGCGGCCGGCACCATCAACAGCTCGGGCGGCAGGTCGGTGGCCACGGCGGTCGCCGCCAACAGCGGCATCAGTAGCGCGGTAGTGGCGGTGTTGCTGGTCATTTCGGTGACGAAGGTTACCCCCAGGCAAATGCTTAACACCATCAGCCAGGGCGGCAGCTGGGCCAGCACGGTGAGATGGGTGGCCAGGCTGTCGCTCAATCCCGTCTCGGTAAAGGCGCGCGCGATCGTGATGCCGCCGGCGAACAGGATCAGCACCCCCCAGGGGATGTTGCCGGCGATGTTCCAGTCCAGCAGGCGGCCGGGCCGATCACGCTCGCCGGTGCCGATCGCACACAGCGCGACCACCGCCAGCATGGCGACCGAGGCGTCGTTGGCGAAGGGCAGCCCCAGCCCGGCCTGCCAGCCGCCGAACGGGGCGGTGCGCGTCATCCATAGCAGCGCCGTGATCGCGAAGATTGCCAGCACCCGGCGCTCAGACGGGCGCCAGGCGCCGGGACGCTCCAGCAACGGCAGGGCGCCGCCGCCAACGTTTCGGGTCAGCCACAGGAACATCAGCGGCAGGAACAGGATCACCACCGGCAGGCCCCAGCTCATCCACAGCGGGAACGAGGTCTGGGCGCCGAACTGGTCCTCGGCCACCTGCATGTAGATCAGGTTGGGCGGGGTGCCGATCGGGGTGCCGACGCCGCCGAGGCTGGCGGCGTAGGCCATCCCCAGCAGCAGCGGAATGGTCAGGCGCCGAAAGCGCTCGTCCTCGAGGATGGCCAGGGCGACCGGCAGCAGCATCAGTGTGGTGGCGGTGTTGGAAATCCACATCGACAGCACGGCGGCGGCCAGCATGAAGCCCATCACCAGCCCGCGCGGCCCCAGTGGCGCGCACAGATGAATCATCCCCAGCGCCAGGCGCCGGTGCGCGCCGCAGGCGGCCAGCGCTCCGGACAGCATGAAACCGCCGAGCAGCAGCAGGATCAGCGGGCTGCCATAGCTCTCCGCGACCTGGGTCGGGGTCAGCGCGCCGGCCAGCGGCAGCAGCGCGATCGGCAGCAGCGAGGTCACCGGAATGGGCACCGGCTCGGTCAGCCACCACAGCGCGCACCAGGCCGTGACCGCCGCGGTGAACGCTGCCGGAGCCGGCAGCTGCCCGAACTGCAGGCACAGCCAGAGCACAAGCCCGGCAACAACCGGTCCGGCGATCAGGAAGACGGGCGCCGTCACCGCGCTTGAGTCAGTTTGCATGGGCGTGGAGGCTCAAGGCTGTTGGCTTGCAAAAATTAAGATTCTGTTCATATCATACGGACCAAGGCGGGGATGGTCGCTACCATACCCCTCAGTATCCAAACCACAAAGCAAAAGCTTCGGGGAGAACCTCAAATGAAAGTACGCCTGCAACTGGCTCTGCTGCTTTCGCTGCTATGGCTCATCGGCTGTGGCGGCGGATCCGGCGTGGACCGCGCCACGCCGCAGCAGCCGGCGACCAATCCGGACGGAAGTCTCGTCACTGGAGTAATGACGGCCCAGTTCGATCCGTCGGCCGGCATCCTGCCGTTTCCGAACAACCTGCTGCTGTCCGGCTCCACTGACCTCACTCTGAATCCGCCGGTCGCCGACCCGACCAACTTCGGTGACCCGGCCGTGGCGCTCAGCACCCTGGACGGCTTCAGCACGGTCACGCCCTGGACCTTCAGCTTCTCGCAGGCGATCAACCCGGCCACGGTGATTCCGGGCAGCACGGTGCGCTTTTTCGAAGTCCAGTTCGTGTTCGGTACGATCGCCGTGCAGAGCATCAACCGCGAGCTGGTGCCAGGCCAGGATTTTGTTGCCGCCGTGGCGCCGACCGACCCGACCGGCCGCACCGTGGCGATCATCCCGCTGCGGCCGCTGAAGGAAATGACCGGCTACATGGCCGTCGTCACCAACGGCATCCGCGACACCGCCGGCAATGCCGCGACCCCGGCCCAGACCTACAATCTGGCCAAGCGCACCCAGCCGCTGGTCAACGCCCAGGGCCAGAGTACCGAGCCGCTGCTGCCCAACGCCACGGCAGCCGCGCTGGAGCCGGTGCGCCAGCTGATCAACGCCCAGGAAGCCGCCGCGGCCTCGCGCGGCATCAACCGCAACGACATCGTGCTGTCCTTCACCGCCACCACCCAGGCCGTGACGCCGGTACTCAACGTCGTCCGCTCGCTGGCCCAGCCGACCAGCGTTCAGATCGCCCAGGCCTGCGTCGCTCCGGGTGTCTGTCTGACCACGGCTGACGTGCTGCCGCCAGGGGCATCGCCGGGCATCGCCAATCTCTACATCGGCGTTACCGAACTGCCTTATTACCTGGGTGCACCGACCGCGGAGAACCCCACTGCGCCGCTGACCCAGTTCTGGCGAGCTGCGCCCGGCGCCTACGTGCCGCCGTTCAATCAGCTCGGCTTGAACCCGAATTCGACCAATATCACCGTCGCCAACCCGATTCCGGTCGAGCGGTCGCGCGAGCGGGTGCCGGTGCTGATGACCGTGCCGAACGCAGCTTCCGGACGGACTCGCCCGGCCGCCGGTTGGCCGGTCGTGATCTTCCAGCACGGCATCACGGGTGACCGCAGCCAGATGCTGGCCCTGGCCGACACCATGGCCTCGCAGGGTTATGCCGTGATCGCGATCGACCTGCCGCTGCACGGCATCACCAATCAGACCAGCCCGCTGTACATCGGCAATACCCCTTTCGGCGCCATCGCCCGCGAGCGGACTTTCAATCTCGATCTGCAGGACAACCAGACTGGCGCGCCGGGGCCGGATGGCAACATCGATCCCTCGGGCAGCTGGTTCATCAATCTGCAAAGCCTGCTGACCTCGCGCGACAATCTGCGCCAGGCGCAGGCCGATCTGTCCGTGCTGGCACTGAACATTCCGAGCATCGACATCACCGGCGACGGGCTGGGTGATTTCGACGCCTCCGACATCAACTTCGTGGGTCTGTCGCTGGGCGCCATGGTCGGCATTCCGTTCCTGGCCGTTGAACCCACCGTCAGCAACGGTGTGCTGTCAGTCCCTGGCGGCGGCATTGCCAACCTGCTGAACGGCTCCGAAACCTTTGGCCCGCGTATCCGCGCCGGCCTGCAGGCGGCCGGTGTCCAGCCCAACACGCCCGACTTTTTCCAGTTCCTCCTGATTGCCCAGACCGTGCTTGACGCCGCTGACCCGATCAACTGGGGCGCCAGCACGGTGCTGACCAACAGCGTTCTTCTCCAGCAGGTGGCGGGCGACGCCGTGGTTCCGAACGCAGTGGCCGGAGCGCCGCTGTCCGGGACCGAGCCGCTGATCGGCGTGATGGGCCTGGCGCCAATCCGCACGACGACCCAGGACCCGATGGGTATTCGCGGTGCTGTGCGCATGATTGCGGGCGACCACGGCTCACTGCTGAGCCCGGCGGCCTCGATGGCGGCTACAGCTGAAATGCAGGGCCAGGCCGCCAGCATGGTGGTCTCCGGCGGCGCGGCCGTCGTGATTGGCAATCCGTCCATCGTCCAGCAAGACTGACAGGGAGAACAGAACATGACTCGCGAATCCAATCTGACCCGGCGCTGTGTGCGTCCCAGTCTGCTGGCCTGCGCCATCGGGCTGGCCCTGTCGGCGCAGCAGGCCCAGGCGCTGAACATTTCCAGCGGCGACCTCAACATCAACATCGACACCACGCTGTCCTACGGCGTCGGCTTCCGGACCCAGAGTCGGGACGATGCGCTGATTGCCAAGGCGCACTTCGACCCGACCATCGGCGGCCAGCCGCTGGCCAATCAGATCGCTGCCCGCGGCCGCTTTTCGGCCAACTCCGACGATGGCAACCTGAACTTCGACCGCTGGGATCCGATTTTCAACGCCGCGCGGATCACATCTGAGCTGGATCTGACCTACCGCAACATGGGCGCCTTCGTGCGCGGCAACTACTTTTACGACTTCACCCTGAACCGCATGGACGAACTGTCCTCCGGTGCCAAGGATCGGGTCGGAGAGCGTGCGCGTCTGCTGGATGCTTTCGTTTACGGCAACTTCAGTGTCGGTGACCGCCCGCTGAGCCTGCGCCTGGGCCGGCAGGTGGTGAGCTGGGGCGAGAGCACCTTCATCGCCGGCGGCATCAATACCATCAACCCGGTCGACATCACCGCGCTGCGTACCGCGGGCGCCGAGCTGCGGGATGCCTTCCTGCCGCTGAATATGCTCTGGACCAGCCTCGGCCTGACCGACAATCTGTCGGTGGAAGCGGTGGCGATGTTTGAATGGGAGGCCGTGGAGGCCGAGCCGGTGGGGACTTTTTTCGCCACCAATGACTTCGCCACCGCCGGTGGTCGCTACGCCATGCTGAACTTCGGCCTGGTGCCGCAGCCGGTCCGCAATGCCGACCTCTATGACCCCGTTTGTCGCCAGGGCAACTTCGCCGCCAGCGATACCGGGCTGCCGCCGAACCTGGTCGCGCTGGGCTGTAGCGCAGCTTTCCCCAGAGCCGCCAACAACGAGGCACGCAATGGCGGTCAATGGGGCGTTGCCTTCCGCTACTTCGCGCCGGCGCTGAACGACACCGAGTTCGGTTTGTATTACCTGCGCTATCACAGCCGCCTGCCGGTGTTGTCGGGGCAGGCCGTCACCAGCCCCGATGTCACCACCGGGCGGGTCATCGTCGAGTATCCGGAAGACATCAATCTCTGGGGTCTGAGTTTCAATACCAACGCCTTCGGCTGGTCGGTCGGCGGTGAGGTCAGCTATCGCAACAATGTGCCGCTGCAGATCGACGACGTCGAACTGCTGTTTGCTGGATTGTCGCCCTTGAACGCCGTGCTGCCGAACGAATTCGAGCGCTTCCGCAGCCAGCTGGGTCAGTACGCGCCGGGTGAGTTCATTCCCGGCTACGAGCGCCGCAAGGTCTCGCAGGCACAGATGACCTTTACCAATGTGCTCGGTCCGAACAACTGGGTCCGTGCTGACCAGGTCGCGATCGTCGCCGAAGTCGGGGCCACCCATGTCTGGAACTTGCCGGGTCGCGATGTCCTGCGTTTCGAAGGCCCGGGTACCGACACCGGTGGCGGCCCGAGCCGCCTGGAAGGCGGTACCTCGCGCAACCCTGTTCGTACCGAGGACGGATTTGCCACCGCATTCAGCTGGGGTTACCGGCTGGCGCTGGTGCCGACCTACAACAACGTGTTTGGCACGCCGTGGAACATGAGCCCGCGTCTGGCCTTCAATCACGATGTTCAGGGCGTGTCTCCCGGCCCCGGCGGCAACTTCATCCAGGGGCGCATGCAGGTGACTACCGGTGTGAGCTTCGATTTTCAGGCCCGCTGGCGGCTTGATTTTGCCTACACCAGCTTCTTCGGTGCCGGCATCAACAATCTGCTGAGAGACCGCGACTTCGTTTCGGCTTCGGTCAGCTATTCGTTCTGACACGGGGGGCTCAAACGATGGCCGAAAGCATGTCCTCTCATTGGCGGGCCTGCGCGGTCGCCACCGTTACCCTCGGGCTGCTGACGGCCTGCGGCGCCTGGCCCACTGCGCAGCAGGCGCCGGAAGCCGAGCCGCAGGTGGCGGCCGATCGCTTCGAGGCTGATCCCGGGCCCTCCGCGGCAGCGCCTGCCGAATCGGAGCGCCGGCAAGCGGCTGAACAGGCGGCTGCGGAGGAACAGCGGCGTGCCGATGAACAGCGTCGGGAGGCGGAGCGGCGAGCCGCGCTGGAGGCTGAGGCCTCCGAACGTGCCGCGGCTGAACAAGCCGGTCGACTAGCCGCCGAGCAAGCGGCCGCGGAGCGCCAGGCCGCTGCCGAACGCGCTGCCGCCGAGGCCGAAGCGGCTCGCCGCGAGGCTGCCGTAGCCGAGCAACTGGCGGCCGCCGAGGCTGAGGCTCAGCAGCGTGCCGCCGAGGCTGCCGCCGCGGCGGAGCGGGCCGAGGCGGCGCGTTTGGCAGCGACTCAGGCGGCTGCGGATGACGATGCTGATGCCGCCCCGGCGGTGACGCCGGCCCAGCTCGCGGCTGCCGCTGAAACGATGATGGCGGTGGAGGCGGTCGACGCGGTACTGCCGCGGACGCCTGAGAACATCGCGCGACTGGGTCGCGATCTGACGCCGATGGGATCAACGCGGGCCGGTAGCGCCGACGGTCGAATTCCGGAATGGACCGGCGGCATTACCCGCGACATGTGGCCAGCTGGTTTCCAGCCCGGTGATCGGCATCCCGATCCCTTTGCTGCCGATCAGCCGCTCTATGTAATCACCGGCCAGAATTTCCAAGAATACGCGGATCGTCTGTCGGTGGGCCAGATCGCCACCTTCCGGCGCTACCCCGACAGCTATCAGATTCGGGTCTTCCCGACGCGGCGCAGCGCCTCCTTCCCGGAGCGCATCTATGAGATGACCATTCGCAATGCGTCGACCGGCCGTCTGGTCGCGAATGGGGAAGGGGTGGCCGACGTCGCTGAGGGCTACCCGTTTCCATTGCCGCAGAACGCCTACGAATTGATGTGGAACCACAAGCTCAAGTACAAGGGCACAGGCGGCACCCGGTTCAGCAATCAGGCCGCGCCGACCACCCGCGGCACCTTCCAGCTGGTCCGTCTGCGCGAGGAGCTTCTGGGGCTGTACTACATCGAAGGCAATACCATCGCGGATACCAACAACATCCTGCTGTACTTCTTCCAGGAAGTGGAGTCGCCGGCGCGACTCGCCGGCAACATCCTGCTGGTCCACGAGTCGCTGAATCAGATCGCTCAGCCGCGCCAGGCCTGGATCTACAATCCCGGTCAGCGGCGCGTCCGGCGCGCGCCGAATGTGGCCTACGACAACCCCGGCACCGCCTCGGACGGTCTGCGCACCAACGACATGACCGACATGTTCAATGGCGCCATGGATCGCTTCAGCTGGCGGATCGTCGGCAAGCGTGAAATGTACATTCCCTACAACGCCTATCGTGCGCACAGCGGCGATTTGAGTCCTGACGACCTGATTCGCCCCGGCCATCTCAATCCGGAGTACATGCGGTATCAGCTGCACCGTGTCTGGGTGGTGGAAGCCAACCTGCGGCCGGAGTTTCGCCATATCAACTCGCGCCGTACCTACTACCTGGACGAAGATACCTACCAGATCGCGCTGATCGATCACTATGACGGGCGCGGTGAACTTTGGCGAGCGTCCGAGGCTCATACCATCAACTACTACGATGTGCCGACCTACTGGTCTTCCATTGAAGTCCACATGGATCTGCAGTCGGGACGCTACATCGCCAACGGGCTGGACAATCAGGACCCGGTCAATACCTTTAACGTGCCCTTGAGTCCAAGCAGCTACACGCCGCAGGCGCTACGTACCCGCGGCAGACGTTGATCACTAAAAGCGCTCGAGCAGGATCGGTACCTTCGATCCTGAATCGATCGACCGTTTGTTACATCCAGATGGCTCGCTAGCCACCAAAGAGGACCCGATGAATTCAAAGCAACTGACCGTGAAGGCCGCACTCCCGGCACTGGCCTTCCTCACCACCAGCCTGACTGCCGGCCTGGCCGCGGTCGTCGCGACCACAGCCGTGGCCAACGATGTGCCGCCCCCGCAAGTCGCCGATTTCATCATTCCGCGCACGCCGGAAAATATCGACCGGCTGGGCGGCGATCTGACCCCGATGGGTTCGGAGGTTGCCGGCAACGCTGATGGAACCATTCCGGCCTGGACCGGGGGCATCACCCGGGACATGTGGCCGTCCGGCTTCCAGCCGGGCGATCGCCATCCTGATCCCTTTGCCAGTGATGAGCCGCTGTACACGATCACCGCAGCCAATTATCAGCAGTATGCCGATCGCCTGACAGCCGGTCACAAGGCGGCTTTCGAGCGCTATCCCGATACCTTCCGCCTGAACGTCTATCCAACCCGCCGCAGCGCCGCATTCACCGATCGCATCTATGAAATGACCAAGCGCAATGCGCGCACCGGTCGTCTGGTGGCTGGCGGGGAAGGCGTTGCCGATGTCGCTGAAGGCTTTCCGTTCCCGCTGCCGCAGAATGCCTACGAGCTGATCTGGAACCACAAGATGAAGTACAAGGGTACCGGCGGCATTCGCTACTGGAATCAGGTGGTGCCGACGGTTCGCGGCAGCTTCCAGCTGATCCGGCTGCGTGAGGAGTTCCTCGGCCTTTATTACATCGAAGGCAACACGATTGAAGATACCGGCAACATCCTGCTGTATTTCTTCCAGGAAGTGGAGTCTCCGGCGCGCCTGGCCGGCAACATCCTGCTGGTCCATGAGTCCCTGAACCAGATTGCCCAACCGCGCCAGGCCTGGATCTACAACCCGGGTCAACGTCGCGTCCGGCGCGCACCCAACGTCGCCTATGACAATCCCGGCACGGCCTCTGACGGCCTGCGTACCAACGACATGACCGACATGTTCAACGGTGCCATGGACCGCTTCAACTGGGAGATCGTCGGCAAGCGCGAAATGATCATCCCCTACAACTCCTACAAGGCGCATAGCGGCAGCCTGCAGCCGGAAGACCTGGTCAGGCCCGGCCATCTGAACCCGGACCATCTGCGCTATGAGCTGCATCGCGTCTGGGTAGTCGAGGCCACGCTTCGCGAAGGGACCCGCCACATCAACGCCCGTCGCACCATGTATCTGGATGCCGATACCTTTCAGATTGCAGCCATCGATCATTACGATCAGCGCGGCAACCTGTGGCGCGTGTCTGAAGCCCATACCATCAACTTCTATGACGTCCCGACCTACTGGGCAACCATCGAGTCGACCATGGATCTTCAGTCGGGGCGCTACATTGCCAACGGCATCGACAATCAGGAACGCGTCGCCGTGTTCACCGAGCGTCTGAGCCCGGCCAACTACACGCCGCAGGCGCTTCGTACCCGCGGCCTGCGCTGATCGACGTCGCTACGGACGGGCCCGCTCGGTCGGGCTCGTCCATCGTTCCCAACCAGGCCTGGCCTACGGTGGGTCGGCGGCAGCTGACTTGGACTCCGCGGCGAGCGCGGGGTTGACATCGTTGATCCGGTCGTTCAAGGCATACCCGGGTTGATACCTGGCCGGGACGACCTGACCGATGAGCCAGCGCAGTGGCGGACAGGCGCCACAAAAGTCGTGCAGCGGATAGCAGTTCGCATTCGTTGCCGGGTGAATACTGACAGACGATGGAGGTCAGAGCATGTTTCGGGGTGTCCTATGCTCGTGTGCGCTGTTGCTGGCGCTGACAGGAACGCATGTTGATGCGCAGCCGCACCTGGAGCCGCAGCCGGCCGAGCCGGCCCGCCTCGCTGCACGCTCGCTGCTGCTGGATGTGGTTCAGGCCGGACAGCGTCTGGTCGCGGTCGGAGAGCGTGGCCACGTTCTGATTTCCAGCGATGGTCGGCAGTGGGAACAGGCCGAGTTCGTGCCGGTTCGCGCAACCCTGACCCGGGTCAGCTTTGCTGGCGGTCGTCTCTGGGCCGTGGGCCATGACAGCACCATCATTCATAGTCGTGACATGGGCCGAACCTGGTCTCTGCAGCATTTCGAGCCGGAGTGGGAAAAGCCTCTGCTTGATGTGCACTTCTTTGACGCCAATCGAGGCGTTGCGGTCGGCGCCTACGGATTGTTCATGCGCACCGAAGACGCCGGGCGGAACTGGGAAGTCGTCGAGATGGGCGAGCTGGTGACCTCAGAGGACATCGACTGGGAAGAAGCGGCCCGAGCGGCGATGGACGACGACGAATTCGGCTTCGACGATTTCGGCGATGACGATTTCGGCGACGACGAATTCGGCAGCGACAACGAGGGTTGGTACGATGCCGAGAGCGATTTCGACCGGGGTTGTTACGAGTTTCTCGAGTGTCATCTGAACGCCTTTCTGGATCTGGGTGACGGTCGCCAGATGATTGCTGCCGAGCGCGGCTATGGCTTCCGCTCAGAAGATGGCGGCGAGACCTGGGAGGCTTTCCGTTTCCCCTATGCTGGCTCGATGTTCGGGCTGCTGCCGGCCGGGCCGGGTTCCATCCTCGCCTTTGGCCTGCGCGGCCATGTCCAGTATTCCAGCGATTTCGGACACAGTTGGGAGATTCTCGATACCGGTCTGAGTTCGAGCCTGAAGGGCGGCACGCTCGATCCGCAGGGGCGGCCGTTCATGGTCGGCGCCGGCGCCGCGCGCCTGAGCTTCGACCCGCAAAGCCGCCGCCTGAGCCTTCGCGAGGACCGGCTCGGCGGCACGTTCTCAGCTGTTGTATTCACCAGTGACGGCCGTATGATTCTGGCCGGCCAGAGGGGTGTCATCCATGAGTGAAGCCAATACCTTGACCCGGCGCATTGCCGATGCCGTCTTCGGCATTCGGCCGCTGATTCTGGTCGTGTTCACGGTCGGCACCCTGGCGATGCTGTTTTTCATGGCTCAGCTACGCGTTGACGCGGGCTTCCTGAAGCAGCTGCCGCTGGACCATGAGTACATGCAGACCTTCATGCAGTACGAGCGCGAGTTTGGCGGTGCCAATCGGGTCATGGTGGCCTTGATGGCTCGTGACGGCGAGATGTTTACGCCCGAGTTTTTTGAAGCCTTTGAGGAAGTCAGCGACCGGGTGTTCTTCATTCCGGGCGTCGACCGGGCGAGCGTGCGCTCGATCTTCACCCCGAATGTCCGCTTTGTGGAGATCGTCGAAGACGGTTTCGCGGGCGGCAACGTCATCCCGGCCGATTTCTTTCCCTCGCCGGAGTCTTTCGAACGGGTACGGTCCAATATCGTCGCCTCGGGCGAAGTAGGTCGGCTGGTGGCTGAGGATTTCTCCGGCGCCATGGTCTGGGCCAACCTGCTGGAGCGCGACCCTTCGACCGGCGAGTCGCTGGACTATCAGGATGTGGCCAGTCGCCTGGAAGCGATTCGGACCGAGTTTGAGGATGAGCGCCACACGGTTCATATCGTCGGCTTCGCCAAGATCGTCGGCGATATCGCCGACGGCGCCCGGGGGGTGGTCGCTTACTTTGGCGTCGCTTTTGTCATTACCGCCCTGCTGTTGTTGCTGTATTCGAAGTCGATCTGGCTGACGGTGCTGCCACTGGTCTGTTCGGTCACCGCGGTGATCTGGCAGCTGGGGCTGCTCAGCTTGCTGGGCTTCGGGATTGATCCGATGAACATTCTCACCCCCTTCCTGGTCTTTGCCATCGGGGTCAGTCACGGTGTTCAGATGATCAGCGGCTGGAACGCCGAGAAGCTGTTCGGCGGACACTCGCCGGTGGGTCTGGCCCAGGACAACACCCCGCTGTCCAGCGTGCCAATCGTCAGCAGCATCGAGGCCTCCAAGCGCACCTTCGCGCGCCTGCTGGCGCCCGGGTCGATCGCGCTGCTCAGTGACACGATCGGGTTCCTGACCATCCTGCTGATCAATATCCGGATCATCCAGGAACTGGCGATTACCGCCAGCATCGGTGTGGCCGTGATCATCTTTACCAACCTGGTGCTGCTGCCTATCCTGTTGTCCTACGTGCGGCTGCGGGATGAAGAGGGATTCCGCCAGCGTCAGTACGAGCAGGGTCGAAAGACCAGCCTGATCTGGACCATCATCGCCAGCTTTACCCGACCGCGCGTTGCGCTGGCTACCGTGGCAGCCAGCCTGGTGCTGTTCGGCTTCGCCTGGATCAAGGCGCAGGACATGCAGATTGGCGATTCCCAGCCCGGTGTGCCCGAGCTGCGCGCCGATGCCCGCTACAACCAGGACGCGAACCTGATTGCCGAGCGTTTTTCACTCGGCACCGACTTGATCTCGATCATCGCCGAGACCGTGCCGGAGGCCTGCACCGAATCCTTTGCCGTGATGGAGGCGATTGATCGCTTCGCCTGGCAAATGTCGAATGTCGAGGGCGTACAGCAAGTGGTGTCGCTGCCCCAGATCGCCAAAATGGTGAATCAGGGTTGGAACGAAGGCAACATCCGCTGGAAGATCCTGCCGCGCAATGCCTTCATCATGCGCCAGAACCTGCAGGACGTCGAGACAGCGACAGGGCTGCGCAACGATGATTGCAGCGCGATACCGATCATGGTGTTCACCGAGGATCACAAGGCCGAGACCATCATTCGCGTGGTGCAGCGTGTGCGCGAGCTGCGCGCGGAAATCTTCGTCGAAGGTCTCGATTTCGCCGGTGCTGGTGATGTCATGGATGACATGATCACCAGCGAGGATGAGCCCTGCGAGGAATGCCTGAAGTTCCGCCTGGCCACCGGCAACGTCGGTGTCATGGCCGCGACCAATGAAGTGGTCGAGGCCGCTCAGACACCGATGCTGATCTATGTCTACTCGGCGATCATCATTCTCTGCCTGATCACTTTCCGCACCTTGCTGGGCACGCTTTGCATTGTGCTGCCGCTGGTCCTGGTGAGCTATCTGGCTTACTCGCTGATGGCCTTCATGGGAATCGGGCTGAAGGTCAACACGTTACCGGTTGTCGCGCTCGGGGTGGGAATCGGGGTCGACTATGGCATTTACATCTTCAGCCGAATGCGCAGTTTCCTGCAGGAAGGTTACAGCCTGGATGAAGCCTATCTTCGCACTCTGCGGCTGACCGGCAAGGCGGTGTTTTTCACCGCCATCACGCTGGCCGTCGGTGTCGGGACCTGGTTGTTCTCCGCCCTGCAGTTCCAGGCCGACATGGGCGTGCTGCTGGCCTTCATGTTCATCTTCAACATGATCGGCGCGATGCTGCTGTTGCCGGCGCTGGCGCGCATCCTGCTGTCCTGGCGCGAGCCCGCTCGATCACTCTGAGCCGTCGGCGCTTCTGTCCGGGCCCGCCTTCAGGGCGGGCCCGCTCTTTTCCGGTGCTAAACGCCCCCCGGTCCATCCGGCAGCCCGCCAACGGTCGCGGGGTACACTAGCGCCCTGTCTATCCTGATCCGGCAGTCATGACTCTTGAAGCGGCTCTCGTCCTGATCGTCATCGGTGCCATCTTCATTGCCTTTGTTCGCGAGCGTTTCTCGCCGGACGTCACGGCCATGATCGGCGTGGTCGCCCTGCTGATCGCGGGCGTGCTGAGTCCCAACCAGGTGCTGGGTGTGTTCAGCAATCACGCGCCGATTACCGTCGGCGCGATGTTCATCATCTCCGCGGCGCTGGAGAAAACCGGAGTCATTGATTCGATGGGGCGCGTGGTCGCCACCCTGAGTGGCAGCAGTTGGTTGCGCACCATGCTGGTGACCATGATCAGCGTGATGGCGATGAGCGCCTTCATGAACAACACGCCGGTGGTGGTGATCATGATCCCGATCCTGCTGGCGGTGGCGCGCCAGAGCAGCATTCCCGGCAGCCGTCTGCTGATCCCGCTGTCCTATGCCTCGATACTGGGCGGCACCTGCACCCTGATCGGTACTTCCACCAATCTGCTGGTCGACGGCGTTGCCCAGGGCATGGGGCTGGCGCCATTCGGCATGTTCGAGATCACCGCGGCCGGCCTGATCATGGCGGCGGTGGGCATGATTTTCCTGTTGCTGGCCGGCCGTTGGCTGTTGCCGGCAATCAGCGATGAGTCCGGCGAGCTCAAGCAGACGCTGCGCGAGCGCCCGTTTTTGACCGAGCTGGTGTTGTCGGCGCATTCCGATCTGGACGGGCGGCGGCTGAGTGAGACCCGGCTCTGTCGGGATCCGCGTACGCGGCTGCTTGGCGTCACCCGCCAGGGCTTTGCGTTGCGCGGTGAACCGAAGGACATCGTGCTCAGGCCCGACGACCAGGTGCTGGTTGAAACCACCCTCGATGAGCTGATGTCGCTGACCGTGACGGGCGACCTGCTGACGCGGGATCAGTGTCTGGTTGAAGAGGACGGTGAGGCCCTGGCCTCCGGCGATTCGCGCGAGGTGGCTGAAGTCGTGGTGAGCCCCGACTCGCGCCTGATCAATCAGCCGATCGGTTCGCTGGACCTGCGCCAGCGCTTTGCCATCGAGGTGATCGGCGTGCATCGGGCGCGCGGCAGCAAGGCGCGCGATCTCAGGGCGCAGCGCCTGCAAAGCGGTGATACCTTGCTGGTGGCAGGTTCGGCGCGCGGTCTCCAGCAGGCGTACCAGAGCCGTGAGTTCACCAGCCTGTCGCTGCCGGAAGTGAAGGCCTATCGGCGCCAGAAGGCCTGGATCGCGATTGCCGCGATGTCGCTGGTGATGATCCTGGCCGGTCTGGAGGTGATGCCGATCGTGGTTCTGGCGATGATCGCGGCCGTGGTGGTCGTGGCCACTGGCTGCGTGAGCACCGAGGAAGCCTACGGTTCGGTGCAGTGGTCGCTGCTGATGCTGATTTTCGCCATGCTGGCGATCGGGACGGCGATGCAGACCTCCGGCGCGGCCCAGCTGCTGGCCGACCAGCTGGCGGTATGGGTGGCACCGCTGGGGCCGGTGGCGATGCTGTCCTTGATCTACCTGATGACGTCGGTGATGACCGAGATCATGAGCAACAATGCCGCGGTGATCCTGCTGACGCCAATCGCCGCCGGTCTGGCCCTGGCCCTGGGCCTTGATCCGCGGCCGTTCGTGGTGGCGGTGATGTTTGCCGGTTCGGCCAGTTTTGCCACCCCGATCGGCTATCAGACCAATACCCTGGTTTATCAGGTCGGCGGCTACCGCTTCATGGATTTCGTGCGGGTGGGGCTGCCGATGAATATTCTGATGTGGATCACCGCGACGCTGGTCATCCCGATCTTCTGGCCGCTGAATCCGCTTTGAGGGACTCGCCAAGGTTGCGCCACGGGTGGCCGGACGCACCGAACGCTCGGTCAGTCGATGGCGCAGAGTTCCTGGATGCCGTCGACGATACGGGGTGTTGGCCGGATCAGCGCCGTGGGGTCGACCTCGACGACGCGCGTGGCTGACGGCAGCAGGCCGCTGTCTCGCCAGATGGCGGCCGGGTCGGGGTTGCCAGATTCCTGGCTGATCAGGATCAACGCCGGTCTGGCGCTGATCACCGCCTCCATGTCGACCACGGCGGCCTCGGTATCGAGCGCGGCGAAAATGTTTTCCATGCCGCACAGGGCCAGGACTTCGTTGATCACGTGGCGGCCACCGAGGGTATAGAGCGGGCGGGCGGCGACCTGATAAAACACCCGCCTGCCGGTGCCAGCGGGTGCCTGTTCCGCCAGCGCCGCTAGCGCGGCCCGGTAGCGCTCCGCGCTGGCCCGGGCCTGCGCTTCGGAATCCGTCCAGTGACCCAGCAGCTCGATCGCGTTGGCGATGTCGGCGAGGCTGGCGGTTCGGACCCATTCGACCCGCAGTCCGAGTTCGATCATGCGGGCAACCGCGGCCGGCGGTGTCCCCCCGGCCCAGGCCAGGATGATGTCCGGTTCCAGCCCGAGGATTCGTTCCAGATCAAAGCGAAAGGCATCGCCAATCGACGGCAGTCCGCTCGCTTCCGGCGGGTAGTCGCTCCAGGCGACCACGCCGACCAGCCGGTCGCCAGCGCCGGCAGCAAATACCAGCTCGGTCAGATGCGGTGCCAGGGTGATGACGCGCGGCGCGGCCAGACCGTTGCCAGGTAGGGCCAGCGCCAGCAGCAAAAAGCAGGCGGCGCGGCTGATCGGTTTCTGGATCACCAGCGGGGCTCAGATCCGGTAGGCGTAAGCGAGCAGGGCGCTCAGCACCAGCCACAGGATCACCATCAGCGGCACGCCGACCCGGACGAAATCATTGAAGCGGTAGCCGCCGGCGTTCATCACCAGCAGGTTGGTCTTGTAAACGCCGGGCGCGGCGAAGCTCAGGTTGGCGCCGAACAGAATCGCCAGGACCAGCGGTTCAGCCGGCAGCATGTACTGCTGCGACAGGCTGATCGCCACCGGTACGGCGACTATCGCGGCGGCGTAGTTGGTGATCAGATTGGCGAGGATGGCCATGCCCAGCATGACGCCGGCCACCAGCACCAGCGGCGAGACATCACCGACCACCGAGGCGATCAGCTGAGCGAGCCACACGGCTGCACCGGTGGCCATCAGAGCGGAACTCAGGGCCAGGCTGGCCACGACCACCATCACCAGCTGCAGGGAGATGGCCTGCATCGATTCCTGCCAGCTCAGGCAGCGGCTCATCAGCAGCGCCAGCACGCCGAGCAGCGCAGCCAGCGCAATGGGCAGGACGCCGCTGACCGCCAAGGCGATGGTGCCGAGCATGATCCCCATCGCCACCGGCGCCTTGCGCGTCTTCGGCAGGTCGATGCTGCCGTCGAGCACGAGCATGTCGCTGCCATCCTTGATCGCCTCCAGGCGCTCCGGCGTTGACTGCACCAGCAGAACATCGCCCGAGCGCAGAACGACATTGTCCAGCGCCTTGGAGCGGCTCTGCTCTTCACGATTGAAGCGATGCAGGGCGAGCAGACGCAGGCCGTAGCGTCCGAGCAGCCTGGCCTCGCTGATCCGGACGCCGAGCAGGCGCGAGTTGGGCGTGATCGCGACCTCGGCGATGATCTGATCGCTGCCCGCCAGCGGATGCGTTGCGTCGACTTCGACATCGCCTGAATAGAGCTTGCCGCCCAGCGTCGAGGCGATGTCGCGCAGGGCCTCCTGGGTGCTGGTGGTGGTGATTCGGTCACTGGCCTTGAGGATGACATCGGGAAGCGGTGTGACGAATACCCCGGGCCCGCGCTGAATCTTTTCAACCTTGAAGTTCGAGCCGCAGCGTTCGATCGCCTCGGTCAGCTTCATCCCCACCGCCTCGCTGTTGCGATTGAGGCGGATCTGGGCGGTATAGAGTCGCTTCACCGGCGATTGCAGCGGGGCCTGCCGGTCCGGCAGCAAGCGCGGCGCCAGCAGCCAGAGATAGACGGCCGTCACCACCCCGGCGGCCAGTGCCGGCAGGAAGAAGTCGAACACGCCGAAAGCGGCCACGCCGAGGTCTACCGAGGCGCCGAGTACCAGCAGATTGGTGGAGGTGCCGATGGTGGTGCTCATGCCGCCTACAATGGTCATCATGCCGGCCGGCAGCAGGATTCGGGACGTCGACAGGTTGCCCCTGATCGCGATGCCCAGCAGGATCGGCAGCATCACCATCATCACGGTGATATTGATGATCAGGGCGCTGAGCAGCATCAGGATCAGCAGCGTCGGCAGTAGCGCCAGGCGCGGGAACTGGCGCCAGAAGTAGCCGATTGCGCGGCCCACCGGTTCCAGCGCGCCGGTGCGCAGCAGGGCCTGGCCAAGAATTGACAGGGCGCAGACCGCAATCAGCGCCTGGTGGCCGAAACCGAGAAAAAAGTCCGCCGAGCGGACAGTGCTGCCGTCGGCGCGCTGATACGGGAACAGCTCGAAAGTGAGCGCGATCACCGCGATTGCGACCAGGGCGACCGTCTCGCGGCGCCACTGTTCACGGGTCAGCGCGATCAGCGTGGCGACGACCAGGACGATGCTGGCGACGGCATGGATATTGGGCAGCGGCAGGCTCATGGTCCCGGGATTCTACGTGGAAGCAGCCAGCGATGTCACCGCAGCAACCGCGGCCAGGTCGCGCGCCGGTCACCCATCCGCCTCGCCAAGCGATTACAGTAGCGGCTGATTTCCGCATCTGCCGATCCCGTCCCGTAGTCATGTCCGACCGACCGGTTCTGATTCTCAAAGCCAGGGAAGACCGTCGCCTGCGTGCCGGCCATCTCTGGGTGTTCGGCAACGAGGTGGACAGCCAGCGCTCGCCGCTGAAATCCCTGCCGCGCGGCACAGTGGCAGACCTTATGGATGGCAACGGCCGGCCGGTCGGCACGGCGCTGATCAACCCCAATTCGCTGATCTGTGCACGGCTGATCAGCCGCCGACCCGGGCTGATCCCGGATCAGCGCTGGTTTCGCGAACGCATTGGCCAGGCCCTGGCCCTGCGCGAGCGCTGCTTTGCCGAACCCTTCTATCGGCTGGTGTTCGGCGAGGCCGACGGACTGCCCGGCCTGGTGCTCGACCGCTTTGGCGATGTGCTGGTCGGTCAGCTCAATACCGCCGGCATGGATGCGCTTCGCGTCGAGATCGAGACGGCGCTCGCCGATCTGTTGGCCCCGGCCGGGATGCTGTGGCGCAATGATGCGGCGGTGCGAGAGCTTGAAGGCCTGGCCCGCGAGATCGTGCCGGGCCCGGGCGAGCTGCCCGAGCAGGTGACGGTGGAGGAGTCCGGCCTGCGCTTTTCGGTCGCACTGAGGGCTGCCCAGAAAACCGGCTGGTACTTTGATCAGCGCGCCAATCGCGAGCGCCTTTGGCCATTGCTCAAGGCCGGTGACCGGGTGCTCGATCTGTATGCCTATCACGGTGCCTGGGGCCTGGGTGCGGCAGCGCGCGGCGCGGCCGAGGTGACTTGCGTCGATTCTTCGGCGCCGGCGGTCGACACGATCCGGGCCAATGCGGCTGCCAACGGTCTGGAGGGAAGGGTGCGGGCTCTCAAGGCAGATGCGGAAAAGGCCCTGGACGGCTGGCTGGCAGAGCGGCGTCGCTTCGACGTGGTCATCGTCGACCCGCCCGCCTTTGCACCGCGCGCGCGTGACCTTCAGCCCGCGCTGAAGGCGTATCGCCGGGTCAACGAGAAAGCGATGCGGCTGCTGCGGCCGGGCGGGCTTCTGGTCAGCTGCTCCTGCTCGGCTCATGTCCCGGTCGAGCGCTTCGAGGATGCCCTGCGCCAGGCCGCACGCCATGTCGATCGTGATCCGCAGCTGTTGATGCGCCTGGAGCAGGGCCCGGATCATCCGGTTCACCCCGCGATTCCGGAAACGCGCTACCTGAAAGGGGTAGTATTGCGCCTGCTGCCCGGCTTCTGATTGGATCAGGACGCGACGCCATGGAACCCCAGTTTTACTACCACAGCATCGATCCGGTCGCCTTCTCGATCGGCGGCTTCGCCATCTACTGGTACAGCTTGATGTATCTGGTGGCTTTCGGACAGTTCTGGCTGCTTGGCCGCCTGCGGGCGGCGCGCGCCGATGCGCCGCTGAAACCCGAGCAGGTCGCCGACCTGCTGTTCTGGGGGGTGATCGGGGTGATTGCCGGCGGCCGCATCGGTTATGTGCTGTTCTATGCGTTCGCCGATCTGCTCGGCGACCCGTTGATGCTGTTCCGGATTCGTGACGGCGGCATGAGTTTTCACGGCGGCCTGATCGGCGTGCTGCTGGTGATCTTTCTGTACGGGCGTCATCTGGGTTGCGGCTTCCTGCGCCTGGGTGATTTCGTCGCGCCGTTGATCCCGCTGGGCCTGGCGGCCGGCCGGCTGGGCAACTTCATCGGCGGTGAGCTCTGGGGTCGGCAGACTGATGTGCCCTGGGCGGTGATTTTTCCCGAGTCGATCCAGGCCGGCGGCAGAACCTCGCAGGCGCTTTATCAACAGTACCTGGCTGGCGGCCTGGACACGTTCGCCCGGCATCCTTCCCAGCTCTACCAGGCGCTGCTGGAGGGCCTGGCCCTGTTCCTGGTTGTCTGGTGGTTTTCCGCGCGGCCGCGGCCGGCGGGCCAGATTGGCGGGCTGTTTGTTGCCGGTTA
This sequence comes from Gammaproteobacteria bacterium, assembly GCA_050485825.1. Lineage (GTDB taxonomy): Bacteria > Pseudomonadota > Gammaproteobacteria > Xanthomonadales > Wenzhouxiangellaceae > Wenzhouxiangella. The sequence goes on along the minus strand of JBJHCC010000004.1, from coordinate 7,311 downwards.
CGGCGTGTTCCGCTTCATTGCCGAGTTTTTCCGCGAGCCCGATGCGCATCTGGGTTTCATCGCCCTGGACTGGCTGACCATGGGTCAGCTGCTGTCGCTGCCGATGATCCTGCTCGGCGTCGGCCTGATGGTCGTGGCCGGGCGGAGCGGCCGATGAAGGCCTATCTCGACCTGCTGCGCCATGTGCGTGATCACGGCAGCCGCAAATCCGACCGTACCGGCACCGGCACGCTGTCGGTATTCGGCTATCAGATGCGCTTTGATCTGGCGGAGTCCTTTCCGCTGGTCACGACCAAGCGCCTGCATGTCAAGTCGATCATTCACGAACTGCTGTGGTTCATCCGCGGCGAGCGCTCGATCCGCTACCTGCAGGACCACGGCGTCAGCATCTGGGATGAGTGGGCCGACGAATCCGGCGATCTCGGCCCGATCTACGGGTCGCAGTGGCGGGCCTGGCCGACCCCGGACGGGCGCCGCATCGACCAGCTCCAGCAAATCATCGAGCGCATCCGGCACCGGCCGGACTCGCGGCGGCACGTCATCTCGGCCTGGAATCCCGCCGATCTGCCCGACGAAGCCTTGAGCCCGCAGGACAATGTCGCGGCCGACCGGATGGCGCTGGCGCCCTGCCATTGCCTGTTTCAGTTCTATGTGGCCGACGGGCGGTTGAGCTGCCAGCTCTACCAGCGCTCGGCCGACTGTTTCCTCGGTGTACCCTTCAATATCGCCAGCTACGCCCTGCTCACGCTGATGGTTGCGCAGGTCACCGATCTGAAGCCGGGCGCTTTTGTCCATTCGCTGGGCGACGCGCATCTCTACCTCAATCACCTCGACCAGGTCGATGAGCAGCTCGCCCGCAGTCCCTTGCCGCCGCCGCGCCTGCGACTGAATCCGCTGCGTCGTCGCCTGGAGGATTTCGTCTTTGATGATGTCGAACTGCTGGATTACCAATCCCATCCACCGATCCGGGCGCCCATCGCGGTCTGAACGCATGCGCGCCTGGCCCTCAGTGACCTGTCCTGGCTCGAACCACGCGCCGCGACTGATCGCGGCCGCTGTGGCACGGCGCGCGCTGGCCGGCCTGCTGACAGCCTGGATCGTCGCGGCGGCGATGACGGCGCAGGCCGACGACGGCCCCGTCACTCTGGTGGTGTTCGATATCGGCTCGGGCACAACCCGGATGCTGGTGGCCGAAGTCGATCCGCGCGCCGGCCTGGTGCTGGATACCCGGCTCACGCTCAGTCGCAAGGTCGGCTACGCCGATGACCTGGCCCGCAACGGCGGCGGCCGATTCTCGGAGGCGATCATGGCCGAGGGCAGCGCTGCAATGGCCGAGCTGCTGAGCCTGGCCGAGCCGTATCAGCCGTCGGTTCGGATCGGGGTGGCGACCCAGGCTTTTCGCGAGGCGGACAATGCGCTGGGCCTGGTCGATCGCTGGTTCGATGAGCACCTGCTGGACGTGCGCATCATTTCCCAATGCGAGGAAGGGCGGCTGGCCTTTGATCTGGTCCGGGCTGCGCGTCCCGAATTCGACGGCCCCCTGCTGGTCTGGGATATCGGCGCCGCCAGCCAGCAGCTGATCTGGTCGTTCGACCCGGCCACGCCGCCCCGGATCAACAGTTCACCGCTGGCCTCCGTGAGCTTCAAGCACGCCGCGCTGGTGGATCTGGAGCGCTCGACGAACCAATACTCCCCGAATCCGATCAGCGCCGATGAAGCCGGACGCCTGGCCGAACTGGCCGAGCGCTTGGCCCGGCACGACCGGCTTGACACCATCGCCACCCTGATGAGCGAGCAGGCCGCCGTGGTGGGCGTCGGCGGTGTGCTGGCGATCAGCGTTGCCCAGCAGGTGGCCGATGGTGGCGGCCGGGTCATTACGCGCGCGGCCGTCGAGGCGGCGCTGGCGCGCCAGCTCGGCCGCTCCGACCAGGACATCGGCGGTGAGTTTGCCGCCACCGAAGTCAGTAATCTGATTCTGGTCGCGGCACTGATGCGCTTTTACGGGATCGAGCGCTACGAGCCGATGCGGGTCAGCCTCGCTGAAGCACTGCTTCAGGACTGGATGCTTCGTCGCCAGCGTCTCGCGGCCGGTTACTGACCAGCGCGCGGGGCTGCCGGCGTGAGCAAGCCTGAGCTGGTGCTGGTTGCGGCGATGGCTCGCGGCCGGGTGATCGGCCTGAACGGTACCATGCCCTGGCATTTGCCGGCCGACCTGGCCCATTTCAAGCGCATCACCTCAGGTCATCCCGTGCTGATGGGGCGCAAGACCTTCGATTCGATCGGCCGCGCCTTGCCGGGCCGATTCAACGTGGTGATCAGCCGTGGACGGCCGAGGCTGCCGGCCGGCGTGACCCTGGCCGCGAGCCTCGACCAGGCCCTGTCACTGTGCCCCCCGGTCGAGCGGGTGATGGTGATCGGCGGTGCCGAGATCTATGCCCAGGCCATTGACCGCGCGGCGCTGCTGGAGCTGACCTTGATCGACGCGGACCTGGCCGGCGACACGCGTTTTCCGGCGGTCTCCCTCGGCAGCTGGCAGCTGCAGCAGATGAGCGTACGTCCGGCTGATGCGGCCAATGCCTGGACGCTGACATTCTGTCGTTTTCGTCGCGTCGATCGGCCGTGAGCCCGTCCGCGTCGGATCGCGCGATGGCTGCTGGCCTGGGGGGCTGGCCTGAGAAACGGCGAGTGACCCTGATCGGCGCGCTGGTCAACTTGCTGCTGTCGGTCGCCAAGATTGGCATCGGCTGGATCGGCCAGTCGCAGGCGCTGGTCGCCGACGGCGTCCATTCGGCCTCCGATCTGGTCAGTGACGGGCTGGTGCTGGCGGCGGCGCGCTGGGGCGCCCAGGATGCCGACGACAACCATCCCTATGGCCACGGTCGAATCGAGACCGTGGCTACGGGTCTTGTTGGCGCACTGCTGCTGCTGGTCGCCGGCGGCTTTGTTGTCGACGCTTCGGCGCGGCTGCTCGACCCGGAACGCCTGCTGTCTCCAGCCTGGTTTGTGCTGCTGGCCGCCGCGCTGTCGCTGCTGGCCAAGGAATGCCTGTTTCGCTACACCCTGGGGGTGGCCAGACGGCTGAATTCTCCGCTGCTGGCGGCGAACGCCTGGCATCACCGTTCCGACGCGCTGTCGTCGGTGGTGGTGCTGGTCGGGGTCAGCGGCGCCTTGCTGGGCTGGCCCTGGCTGGATGCGGTCGCCGCCATTGTCGTCGCCGGCCTGGTCGCGCGGATGGGTTGGCGATTCCTGGTCGAGGCCCTGGCCGAGCTGGTTGATACCGGGCTGTCGGTGGCGCGGCAACGCGAGCTTGAAGCCCTTATCCGGGGTGTCGCTGGCGTGCGCGGGGTCAATCGGCTGCGCTCGCGCAGCATGGCCGGGCAGACTTTCATCGATGTGGAGATTCTGCTGGATCGCCGGCTCAGCCTGACAGACGCCGACCAAATCGCAACCGCCGTGGCTGATCGGCTGCTTGGCGAGGTATCCGAGGTGGCGGACGTCACCGTCGTGCCGCGGCCGGCGCCTTCCGCCCCGTCCTGACTCTTGGACCAGGAGCCCGCGCGGCACCAGGGGTGTTTGCCACACCAGTCAGCACCTGCGCTCCGGTACAATCGCGCGCCATGAGCCGGCAAATCTTCATCGGCGACGTGCAGGGTTGCCGATCGGCGCTTGCGCGCCTGCTCGACAGCATCGCCTTCGATCCCGCCGGTGACAAGCTCCGGATGGCGGGCGATCTGGTCAATCGCGGCGGCGAGTCGCTGGAGACTCTGCGCCTGATTCAAAGCCTCGGCCAGGCGGCCATGAGCGTGCTCGGCAATCACGACCTGCACCTGCTCGCCTATGCCCACCACTATCCGCGCGTGCGCAAGAAGAATCTGGAGTTCGAAGCCATACTTGACGCGCCGGACGGTGCCGCCCTGCTGGCCTGGCTGCAGGCCCAGCCGCTGATGTGGAAGAGCAAGAAACAGCGTCTGGCCCTGGTCCATGCGGGGGTTGATCCGCGCTGGGGGCCGAAGGCGGCTCAGACCCGAGCACGAGAGCTGGAGTCTGCGTTGCTGACCGATGCGGATCAATTCTTTGCCCACATGTACGGTGACCGGCCGCGGCGCTGGCGACCCAAGCAGCCCCGCTACAGCCGGCTGCGCGCCATCACCAACGTTTTTACCCGGATGCGTTTCTGCGACGCCTCAGGTCGGCTGGACCTGGTGTCCAAGGGCAATCCGGAAAGCCCGCCCAGGCGTTTCAGGCCCTGGTACGAGCACCTGCATCCCGACTGGGCCGGTTGGACGCTGATCTTCGGCCACTGGTCGCTGCTCGGCCGCTACACCGATGGCCGCGTGATCTGCCTGGATTCGGGCTGTGTCTGGGGCGGCTGCCTGACGGCGCTGATCGTTGATGACGAACAGCGTCGCTTCGAGTCCGTTGACTGTCCGCGCCGGGCCTGATCGGCTTTCGATTCCGCTTCCGGCCGGGCGATACTATGGGACCGAACCCGTATCGAGGAACCCAGGTCATGAAAGCATTTCGCAAGGTCATTGTCGCCGTCGATGGTTCCGATGGTGCGATTCGGGCTGCCCGCGTCGCGGCGCGCCTCGCCGACAGCATGCAGCTGCCGCTGGTGCTGCTGCACGTCTTCCCGTTGATGAGTAACGACATCGCCGGTGCGCTGGGCTTGAGTGCCGCCGAACTGGAGGAGATCCGCGATCGCTCGGCCCGCCGCGTTTTTCGGGACAGCCGCGAACAGCTCAGCGATCGGGGCTTGACCATCGAGGAAGTGGCCCGAATCGGCGATGTCGCGGAAGAGATCATCGGCTATCTGGCTGACGCTCCCGATCTGCTCTTGGTGATGGGCCGCCGCGGCCAGTCCTCGATCGGCGCTTTGCTGCTGGGCAGCGTTTCCGACAAGGTGCTGCGGCATACGCATACGCCGGTGACGGTGGTCAGTTAGGGGCGGTGAAAGGTGAAAGGTCGTTAGCCTGAAACCTTGACCTGCTACCTCAACGCCTTGACCACCGGCCCGATCTCGGGCCGGCGTCCGGTCCAGATTTCGAAGGCCAGCGCGGCCTGGCCGACCAGCATGCCGAGTCCATCGTGGCAGGGCAGCTGGTGTTGTGCGCACCATTTGGCCAGCGGGCGGTGGGCGGCGCCGTAATTGAGGTCATAGACGCTCGCGCCAGCGTTCAGCCAGCGCGGATCCAGCGGCGGGATTTCGCCCTGATGACCAAGGCTGGTGGCCTGCAGCAGCAGGTCCCAGGGCGGGCCGCCCGGCCCCTCCGCCAGGGCGCCGCCCCGCACCGGACCCAAATGTTCGAAGCGCTCGGCCAGTTCGATGGCGCGATCGGCATGGCGGTTCAGAATGCACACGGCCGCCGGCCGCGCGCCCAGCAGAGGGCCGATGATGCCAGCCGAGGCACCACCGGCGCCGATGACCAGCACGCGGGCATCGTTGACCAAAATGCCCAAACGCTCCAGGTCGGTGATCAGACCCAGTCCGTCGGTGTTGTAGCCGACCCAGCCGCCGTCCTGCCAGCGCAGCGTGTTCACCGCGCGGGCCTGGCGCGATAATCTATCCAGCGAGCGGCAGGCGCGCATGCCGAGATACTTCAGCGGCAGCGTGAGGTTGGCGCCGGTGCCGCCGTCGCTGGCAAAGCGATCAAGAAGCTGGCCCAGCTCGGCCGGTTGGCAGCGCACCGCCTGATATTCGACGGCCATCCCCAGCGCCTCGCCGAACAAACCGTGGATCCGTGGCGACAGGCTGTGGCTGACCGGATCGCCGAACAGCGCCAGCTGCAATGGCCGATCGCTCATCGTCGCAGGCGCTCGGCGATCTCCAGCGCGGCGTAGCTCAGGATGGCATCAGCCCCGGCGCGCTTGATCGACAGCAGCGATTCCAGCATCACCTGGTCGCCGTCCAGCCAGCCGTTGGCGGCGGCGGCCTTGATCATGGCGTACTCGCCGGAGACGTGATAAGCCAGGGTGGGCACGCCGAAGCGGTCCTTGACCCGCCGAACGATGTCGAGATAGGGCAGGGCCGGCTTGACCATGACCATATCGGCGCCTTCTTCCAGGTCCAGCGCGACCTCTTGCAGCGCCTCGTCACTGTTGCCGGGGTCCATCTGGAAGGATTCCTTGCCCGCCTTGCCGAGGCTGGCCGCCGAGCCGACCGCGTCGCGAAACGGGCCATAGAAAGCCGAGGCGTATTTGGCGGCATAGCTGAGGATCAGGGTGTTGTGGAATCCACCGGCTTCGAGCGCCTCGCGAATGGCGCCGATGCGCCCGTCCATCATGTCCGAAGGTGCGACCACGTCGGCGCCGGCACGGGCATGGCTGAGCGCCTGCTGAACCAGCGCCTCGACGGTATCGTCATTGACCACGTAGCCGGTCTCGTCAATGAGGCCATCAAGCCCGTGGCTGGTATAGGGATCCAGCGCCACGTCAGTGATGATGCCGAGTTCGGGGAAGCGCGCTTTCAGCGCGGATACCGTGGTCTGGACCAGGCCGTCGTGCCGCCAGGCCTCGGCGGCGTCCGCGCTCTTGCGCGCAGCCGGTATTACCGGAAACAGGGCAATGGCCGGGATGCCCATTTCCAGGCAGCCCTCGGCGAGGCTGAGCAGCCCCTCCTGTCCCAGCCGATCAATGCCGGGCATGGAAGCGATCGGTTCGCGACCGGTCGGCGCTTCGAGCACGAATACCGGATAGATCAGATCGTCCGGGCTGAGGGTGGTTTCACGCACCAGCCGACGGGAAAAAACGCTGGCCCGCAAGCGGCGCGGGCGATGATAGGGGTAGGCCATGAGTGTGTTGGCGCTATTTGAAGTGCGACTGGAAGTAGTGCACCGAGTTGCGGAAGGCTTTCCAGGCATGCTCGGCTTCGAGTTTGAGCTTTTCGAACTGCGCTTCGCTGGCCGCGCGAATGTCGGCGAGCTTGCCCTTCATCTCGGCGCGTTGCTCGCGCAGCTCTGCCAGCTGGGCCTGATACTGCTTCTCCAGCTCTCCTCGAGCCTGGCCGGCGCGCTGCTCCAGGCGCGCCAACTCCTCGTTGAGTTCATCCAGGCCCTTTTTCAGGGATTCGATGAACTGCTCGCGGCGGGAGGTGTCGGTCATGGCCTTGCTCCACAGATTTCAACCGGATCCAGTATACCGCCGCCGCCGACAGGGTCCCGTGCCGGAGACCCCGGTGACCAAGCCCACCGCCCATCCCCAGCCCTGCCCCCTCTCACCTCTCACCTCTCACCTCTCACCTCTCACCTCTCACCTCTCACCTCTCACCTCTCACCTCTCACCTCTCACCTCTCACCTCTCACCTCTCACCTC